>CAMDCO010000001.1 GCA_945890495.1 Bordetella parapertussis
AGGGCATCACCTTCTTGTACGGTCTTTATTTGCGCCTGTGCTGGGCACTCATCCGACTCGGGAAATGGCTCGAAGTTTCACTCGAACCCGTCGCGCCGCCGGAATACCGGCTTGCGAGGGTGTGGAAATGAATAAATCAGGGACGACTCGTTACCGTGGTGCCGTAACCAGTCGATCCCGCGACACCGCGTAACGCCATGCCAACTTGTCACGGCACGCGGTGGCGGCGTGCGTTCTGATTCGACCGTCATCGCGTACCGTTGCCTCAAAATCCCGGCATACGCGGCCATCCTCACTCACAAAACTGCGCTCAACACGGATCTGTCGGCCATGCCGATCATCCTCGCTATGCCATTCAGACATTTGGCCGCTGGCCATTGTCTCCATAGATTGCTGAAAATGTGCCTCGGCCGCCTGTGACTGCTGCGAAGAAACACGGCCCAACGCCGGAATATAAGCCACCAAATCTCGTACCGTTTGGCGATATGGCGTCTGGCGTGTACCCGCGCTCTCGTCATAGAAACGCACATAGTGACCAATGGCCGGTGCGTAATGCCAACGCCGGGTCTGCATCCAGCTTCCCCACAAAAAAGTGGTGCGCCGACAAGTCACTGGAATGGTATCGAACACACCCGCCGGAACCGTCAAGCGCTCCGGCGCATCAACATGACAATTCCAGACCTGATCAAAGGGCATTTCCCAATGATGTACGGTGTCCTTGACCATATGCCGGGTCGAAACATAGGCACGATGGCCTTCAGCCAAAGGCCACATCACATCCGGTGCGATATTCATGACCACTTCGCCGGCGGCCTCAGGCGTTTCCCAGCGCAAGCGCGGCAGCGCAAAGTTGCGTTGCGCGGTATAGCGCAAACGCCCGCCCGCCGCATCCCAATCCACCTGCTCACCACGGATATTCGCAACGCGTTCAACATAGCCGCCTTCGAATACAAACACATCACCCAGGGTGTACTCCGGCAACGGCGCCGGCTTCAAGGCCGCTATCCGCTCCCCAGCCGGTTTCAAACCGCCACAACCCGCCAGCATTAACAAACACAAAATCATCCATGCGCGCATCTCAATGCTCCCCAGCCTGAATTTTTGCCATCTGGTCCCGGCCGTAATAACGGCGCGCCCAGTAAGTCAGTGTGTCTTTCAAATAAGCATCCAGCTCTGGCCAGTCCACACGGCCATCGCCATTTCCGAAGGGTGCCGCATCCGCCTTGCCGCTCATCCCCGCCAAAAAATGCCGGGTAAACAGGCTATGACTACCATCAGGCGCCCAAGATGCAATTTGATCCAGGCCCGCAGCACTCACCACCGTAATGCCTTTGGGCGGCGTCAAACCACTGGATCGAACAAACACCGGAGATGCCTGAGTCACAACCGGTCCGCTCTGCGCAACACCGCTAAAGCAGGACTCCAACACCACCCACACCGAGCGGGCAGGTAATCGCCCCAGATTTCCATATAGCGTGGAAAGTGCATAACCATTGAGCCCAAGCCTGCCTGCATCGGCATCGACTGGAACCAAAAAGCTGTCGCGCTCATGATGTGGCGCACCATGCCCTGCGTAATACACCACCACGCGCGAACGCCCTGGCTTTATCCAGTCATGCAACTGCCCCTGCGGCTGCTCTGCGGAACCAAACACGCGCAAGAACTGTGCCTGGGTCGCATCACGCAACCACAATATATTGCCAGGCTTGATGCCGAGTGACTCCCTGGCAAATACCACAAATGCCTCGGCATCCGCCAAGGCCGGACTGTCATCCGGAATGCCGCTGCCATGTTTTGTATAGTTCCGGTTGGCAATAATGACCGCAATATCATCATCCGTATCCAGATACCGCCGTTCATAACGCCACTCAGGCAGTGCGGTCGCCGTGGGCGGCTGCGTGTCAACAACACGCACAGGTTGTGCAGGGGTCGTGAGCGCCACAACCGCCGGCACCGCCTGTCGAACAGGAATTGCCAATGACTGCTGCCCCCAGCCACGCGCCATCAAACCAAGCTCCTCATCCCGGTTCAGGGCGCGTATGGCCCCGGAGAACAGCGTCACATCCGGAAGCATTTCGGCCTCATTGAAGTAATCCAGAAAATCCAGCTCCTCAAAACCTCCGCCATCGCTGCCGCCATCGCCGCCATCGCCCCCGCTATCGCCACCGTCTCCACCATCGCCGTCGCCATCACCGCCACCATCACCCCCCCCTCCACCTCCACCGCCACCATCGGCACAAGCGGGCGAAATGACATACCAGGGCAAGGGCAGTGCCATCCCGGCCAACAACACCAAAAACACAAAAATCCGAAAACCTTGCATGGGAACAACTCCTGCATGAGATGACATATGCGCCCACTATGGCCGCCAGTTCTTAATGCCAGATTAATGTGCGTATACAGAATGCATCGTCATGCTTATCCACACATCCATCTTTTCAAGGCTGTCCATGCGCCACCTGGCAGCAGGCCTCTCCATCATGGCATCTTGCACATGCTTGGCCGATGAGCACTCAAACAGCCCCTCTTATCAAAACCGCATGCACAATATTCACGGGCAGTACGCATTCACGGGCAACCTGAGCGTCGCAGAAGGTTGCGAACTGGCGGCCGCTCGCGTTCGCCAGCACGCCGTGGCTACGCAATGCGGCACCCGAATGGATGCCGGCGTATTACGCACCCGTAGCGAAACCATGGATGACTTGGCGCGTTTCCATCTCGAAACACTGGGCGGCAAAGTCGTTCACTGGAAAACCCTGCGTCTCGATATCGAAAGGATCGCCCAGCCAGATCTGCTGTTTAGCTGCAATATCGAAGCCGAGATCAGCGTGCATTGCGAGCAAGGCATGCGTGATCCGGCCTTCATGGCCATCACCGCACAGCTTGATAAAAGCACATACAGGGAAGGCGAAGCCATGCACATTCAAATAGACGCCGTTCCCCATGCCAGGTATCTGACGGCTATCCAATTACTGCCTTATCTGGACGAGCCGCAGCAGATATGGATGTTATCGACCGAGCGCTCAGCCCACTTCCGCAGCATCCCTGCAAACACCGCAGCACATATCCCGGATAGCCATCTTGTTCTGGAACCGCGCCTTCCGGACGGACGCAAACAAGCCGATGAAATGTTGATGCTCATCGCCACCCGACAGGCACCGCCGGCCTTTCCACCCAAGATGAGCATTGCATCCTTTCACAGGTGGCTGACTGACATCCCATTACCCGATCGCCGCGAGATCGTTTTGCCTTATCGCGTCATCCGCTGACAGGAGATTCCATGCACAAAGTCATTTTTATTCTTGCCCTGCTTGCCGGGCTATCCGGCTGCACCACGCGCTATGTTGATCGCAGCCAAGATACGAACAAACACGAGGCCACATCAGCGCTCACGCCGGAAGTGCTCTACCACCTGTACACAGAACATTGGCAACCATCACCAGAGTGCATCGCCATGCCGCCGCTCAAGGCCAAAGATGCCGACCGGGACAAGCTGGAATTGGTGCGCCGAGGTATGTATGCACACTTGGCACCCAAGGGTTACCGCTTGGCGGAACTCTCTCGTGTGGATCTCTGGATAGCCACACAACAAGGCACAGTAGCCTTGTCCAAACTGGGAAAAGACCTGCAATGCGAACACATCCTTGAGGGTGAAATCACCCAATTTGATAGCGGGTTTTTTGGCATATTCTCTAAAGTCAGCGTAGGCGCACGCTTACGGCTGATTCGCGCCTCAGACAACGCAATCCTGTGGGAAGGCGAACACATCGCCACCTTGCATGACGGCGGCCTCCCCCTCTCGCCCGTTGGCACTGTCTCCAGCCTATTCAATGCGGGCCGAAACCTGGGCGACGAGCAGACATATCGAATCATTGACGACTTGGCCCGACGGCTAATGAATACCCTACCGGACGCCACCCCAACACATCAGATCAAACCGCGCATCAACCTGCATGAATGGCTAGCATCCATGCCAGAGACGGAGCGAGAGTCGGCCTTGCTAGACCTTTTCCAGCGCAATGCGCTGTCATTACAGGAACAA
This sequence comes from Bordetella parapertussis, assembly GCA_945890495.1. GTDB lineage: Bacteria > Pseudomonadota > Gammaproteobacteria > Burkholderiales > Thiobacillaceae > QYQG01. The sequence continues at coordinate 4,043 of CAMDCO010000001.1, forward strand.
GAAACGGCATACCGGCTCCTGACCCAAAATTCAAACAAGGCACGACACTGGCGTTCTTGGGCCGCGTACCGCCTACAAAGCGACGATCTCCATGGCGCGTTGGAGCATTTGCACAAGGCCGCCAAGCTGGCACCAGAAGAGCCAGAAACATGGGCCTTGCAAAGCCGCGTGCTCATTCGGATGAACCGCCTGGACGAAGCCGACGCCAGCGTTCTCAAGGCTATTAGCCATAACGCATCAAATCCGGATTATTACGAAACCCTGGCATGGATAAGCAGTCGGCGCGCCCTGCCGGAGCGTGCCCGCGCTGCACTCGACAAAGCAATCAATCTCGACCCTGGTCGCCCATGGCCTTGGCACAACCGGGCTATTGGCGAATTCAACGCGGGACACTGGCAATCTGCGCTTGACGACTTCAGCACTGCGGCCAAGCTCTACCAGGCACAGGGAAAATCCGCGCAAGTAGAACGCATCCTGAGCGACATGAACGACCTAAAACTACACCTCGGCGAACAAGCCATCCTTGATCGCAAGGCCAACCTAAGCACCGCTCAACCCACCACCTCACCCACAGGAGAAAAAACACCATGAATCGCACCCTCAAACTTTCCGCCGTCATATGCACCGCCATGCTTGCCGCATGCTCAAGCACCCCGGACACCAAACCAGTACAAAGCAGCATATCAACCCCGACAGGGACGATCAGCAGCATCCCGGACTGGTTCATGAAACCCCCATGCGACGCAAATCGCGCGGTATGCGGCGTGGCAAGCGCTTGGTCAGGAGACCTGCAAATGTCAATCGACAAAGCCACACTGGATGCCAAGTACTATGTTGCCGATCAACTACGCGGCAAGATGAGCGCCAAGCTAAAGCGCTTCGTAGAAGAATCCGGGAACGCACAAACCCCCATGCTGTCTCAGGAAACCAGCAAGGTCATCAGCAATCTGTTCGTCGATGTAAATACCACCGGCTATCAAATTAGCCAAAAAACCGTATTGCATGAAAACAAAGGGTTTCGCGCTTATGTCATGGTCGAATTCCCGATCGGCGAGGCCAATCGCATCCTGATCGACGAAACCCGCAAAAATCAGGCCGTAGAGTCACATCTGCGCGCAAGCAAGGCTTTTGCCGAGCTGGAGTCAGAAATCCATGCCCAACGCGGCAAATAACACGGCAAACACCCATGCCCGCAAGCGTCCTCGCCCACCTCACCGAACGCACTTCGAATGACTGTTTCTCCGTGCTGACTAAAAACGGGCGGGGCCGTGCAGAAGCGGAAGCCTTCATTGCACAAACCTTCGCACACCACTACGCCGCCCAGATAACGGAATTCATGCCAGAGATAGTTGCTTTGCTCCGCAACGGGGCTGTCGAAGCTGCCGCGGGTTGCCGTTCGGCGGCGCAGGGGCCCCTGTTCCTGGAACAATATCTGGACGCCCCCATCGAAGCGCGCATCCGCCAACTGGCCGGACAGCCCACAGCCCGCTCAAGTATCGTCGAACTGGGCCAACTAGCGGCGTCCCGCCCCGGCGCAGGTGTTGCCCTGATGCTACGCTTGGCGCACCATCTTTCCAGCCGGGGATATGCCTGGGTGGTGTTCACCGCCACAGCAGAACTGCGCGGCATCTTCGTGCGGCTGGGGCTACCCCTGTTCGCTCTGGCCGAAGCCGCTCCGGAACGCTTGGGCGATCAGGCCGCCACTTGGGGCCGCTACTATGAACACCGCCCCCTGGTGGTGTGCGCCTCTCTGGGTGAGGCCGCGCAGCGGGCGGTACAAGCCGACGGCACGGAGAATGGCCGGTGAGCCAGACCCTGACGGCCATCCTGAACGGGCTGACGCGGGGGTGCCGCGTTACCGTCGCCACCCTGCTGGACAACGGCCCGCGCTGGATCGAGGCCGACGACGCCCTGAGCGCCTTAGCGCTTCCCCATGTACCGCTGCCGCTGTTCTTTTCAGCAGCGCAACGCCGTCATGTTCTCGATGCCGCCGCTGCCAAAGTGGTGCTAACGGAAAACACCGGTGCCATTCTGGAACTGGACGCGGGATTCGCCCCTGCGGGCAAGTGGCGCGGCCTCACCCTGCTAACGCGCAATGTTCCCGTAGCGACCACGCTGCCACACGGCACCGCCAAGATCACCTTTACCTCTGGCACCACCGGCCAGCCCAAGGGCGTGTGCTTGTCCGCCGCACAAATGGAGGCCACGGCGGCAGCACTGGCGCGCACGCTCGCACCCCTCGGACTGAAGCGGCACCTGTGCGCCCTGCCGCTGCCGGTACTGCTGGAAAATGTAGCTGGCGTTTTGGCACCGAGGCGCGCCAACATGGCCGTGATAACGCCTTCACTGACCGAGACCGGGTTGCTGGGTGCCGCCGGCTTCGACGCGCAGCGCTTTGCTCGCTGCCTGAACGAACAGGGTGCCGACAGCGTCATCCTGCTGCCGCAGATGCTGGAGGCCTGGCTGGCCGAGATCGAGGCGGGCCGTCTGGCACCGCCGCAACGCCTGCGTTTCGCCGCCGTCGGCGGTGCCCGCGTCGCGCCGGAAACCCTGGCGCGTGCCCGTGCCGCCGCCATTCCGGTTTTTGAAGGCTACGGCCTATCCGAATGCGCCTCGGTGGTCACCCTCAACCATCCTGGGGCGGACCGCCCCGGCAGCGCCGGCCAGCCCTTGCCGCACCTTGCCGTCACGCTCGCATCCGATGGCGAAATCCTGGTCTCGGGGCCAATGCATCTCGGCTACCTGGGCGAAACGCCGCGCGCTGAAGGAATGCCTCTGGCCACCGGTGACCTGGGACGCATCGACGAAGACGGCTTCCTGTTTGTCGAGGGGCGCAAGAAAAATATCCTGATTACCGCATTCGGCCGCAACATCGCCCCGGATTGGGTGGAATCCGAATTGCGCGGCGAAGCGCTCGTTGCCCAGGCTGTGGTGTTCGGCGAAGCGCGCCCATGGCTATCGGCAGTGATTGTTACACGCGGCGCCGCCAGCCATGCGCAGATTGCCCAAGCGATGGAACGGGTCAACACCAGCCTGCCCGACTACGCTCGCATCCGGCGCTTCATCGCCGCCGAGCAGCCCTTCACCCCGGCCAACGGCCTCGCCACCGCCAACGGCAGGCCTCGCCGGGACGCCATTTACGCCCGCTACCAGGAGCGCCTGGAGCGCCTTTATCAAGAACAGACTGATTGCAAGAAAGAACCCCGCCCATGAATTTCAACGAACAACTCCTGAAAGCCAGCGCCGATGCGCGCGCCGAATTTCTCGCCATCCCCTTTCTGCGCGAGGGTGCCAAAGGTGCGCTCGGCTTGCCGAGCTACCTGGCTTTCCTCGCCGAGGCCTACCACCATGTCAAAGAAACCACGCCGCTGCTGATGGCCGCCGGGCTGCGCTGCGACGCGCCTTGGCTGCGCAAAGCGCTAGCTCATTACATCATTGAGGAAGTTGGCCATGAAGAATGGATACTTTCCGACATCGCCGCCGCAGGCGGTGATGTCGCTGCCGTGCGCGACGGGCAGCCCCGCCCGGCCACCGACATCATGGTCGCCTATGCCTACGATACCGTGCTACGGCGCAACCCGGTGGGCCTCTTCGGCATGGTACTGGTGCTGGAGGGCACCAGCGTCACCCTGGCGCTTTCCGCCGCCGACGCCATCCAGCAAAGCCTCGGCCTGCCCGACACGGCCTTCAGCTACCTGCGTTCCCACGGCACCCTAGACCAGGAACACATGGGGCATTTCGCCCATGTAATCAACCAGCTAGATCAACCAGCCGACCAGTCTGCGGTGATCCATTGCGCCCGCATGTTTTACCGGCTCTACGGTGACATCTTCCGCAGCCTGCCGATGGTCAAAACAGCGCCATGATCCACCCGGTCGGCATACCGGATTTCACCGCATCCAAGGACCTGGTCTAGCCCCGGAATACATGCGGCCGCACCCCTTACAAACCTGGAGCAAACCCAAACCATGAAAATCACCAATCAACGCATCGTCATCACCGGTGCCGCCGGTGGCATAGGCACCGCCCTGTGCCGGAAACTGGCCGGAGCGGGCGCGCAACTGCTGCTGGTTGGGCGCAAACCGGCGGCACTGGCGGAATTAACGCAAGCCCTAAAGAACACCCACCCACAAACGCAGACGGCCTGGCTCGCCCTAGACATCACCGCGCCGGATGCGCCATCGCGCTTGCGCGACGAAGCCATGACGCTGCTGGGCGGCATCGACATCCTGGTGAACAACGCGGGCATGCCGGGATTCTGCGTATTCGCGGAAACCCCGCCGCAGGAAATCGAACGCCTGCTCGCCACCAACTTGACCGCCCCCCTGCTGCTGACCCGCGCCGTGCTGCCCGACCTGCTGGCGCGCAGGCAAGGGGGCATCGTCAACATCGGTTCGACCTTCGGCGCCATCGGTTTCCCCTGGTTTTCTGCTTATTCTGGTGCCAAATTCGGTCTGCGCGGTTTTTCCGAAGCGCTGCGCCGAGAACTGGCCGGCAGCGGCGTGGCAGTTCTTTACGCGGCCCCGCGCGCCACGCGCACGGCGATCAACGACGAACGCGTGACCGCCATGGGTACTGCCACAGGCATGCCATTCGACGAGCCGGATGAGGTCGCCGGGCGCATTGTCGCCGCCATGCTGCGTGGCGATGCCGAATGCGCCATCGGTGCCCAGGAAGGCTTTTTTGCGCGTCTGAACGGCTTGTTGCCACGCTTGGTAGACAAGGGGTTAGCCGCCAAAGCGCGCGCCATGGCGCCCTTCGCCCGACGCCTCGCCATCGACAACCCACCCACGGAGATCTGAGACATGAAAAACCCAAGCATGAAAACCACGGCCATCCTTCTTGCCACTTTGTTGTTTGCCACCACAGTCCAATCCGCCGACCTGCCGGCCGAGGTGCTACGCATCCAGGGAGAATGGGCGCGCGTCAACTACAAACTACCAGAAAAAGCACGCGAAGAAGCTTTCAAGGCGTTGGCCGGTGAAGCACGCGCCACCGCCGAAAAACTGCCTGGCCGCCCCGAACCGCTGATCTGGGAAGGGATTGTTCTGGGTAGCTATGCCGGTGCCAAGGGAGGACTGGGCGCGCTCGGCCTGGCCGAACGCGCGCGCGACCGCTTACTGGAAGCCGAACGCATCGATGCCCGCGCGCTGTCCGGCTCCGCCTACACATCCCTGGGCAGCCTGCATTACAAAGTACCCGGCTGGCCCATCGGCTTCGGCGACAAAAAAAAGGCACGCAACTATCTCCAAAAAGCACTATCCCTAAATCCAGATGGCATTGACAGCAACTATTTCTGGGCGGATTTCCTCAGGGAACAGGGAGAATACGCCGCCGCCGTGACGGCCTACCGCAAAGCACTATCAGCCCCCGCACGCCCTGGGCGCGAAGAAGCCGACACCGGCCGCCGCACCGAAATCATGATGGGCCTCCATGAAGCCGAATCGCGCCTGTAACGACCTATAGCAAAAAAGGCCATAGCCTTACGGAATACAACGAACACCTATCGCCGCCGACAATAACAATACACAAACGCCTGATCACGCCCCGCCGGAGTGCGATGCACCTCGGCGTGGTGGCCGAGCCGTTCGAACGCGGCACCGAACTCACCGTGCAGGTCATCCGGGGCGTAGCGGCAGACATCGAGGTTAGAGCATTGCAGCGGACCATCCGGGCCAAAGGTGGCGACGATGACATGGCCGCCGGGACGCACGGCGCGCAGCACTTGATCCACATAGCGGCGGCGATCGGCTGCGTCGGTCAGAAAATGAAACACCGCCCGGTCGTGCCACACATCAAAACTGGCCTCAGGCAAGGCCACGGTCGTCACATCGCCAACGCGCCAGTCCACCTGCGCGGCACGCGCACCCAGCCGCCGCTTGGAAATCTCTAGCGCCGGGGCGGCAATATCCAACACGCCGAGGTGGCGATAGCCCGCATCAAGCAAGTTATCCACCAGTACTGAGGCCCCAGCGCCGACATCCCTAATGTGCGCGGCGCGATCCGGGCAAAGGGATTCAATCAGTCGTAGCGAGGTCTCAGCATGCGGCTGGAACCAGCTCACCTGATCAACAAGCTTGTTGCAATAAACGGTTTCCCAATGCTGGGCTTGGCTCATGCGCGTAGCCTCCTCTGTTGTATCACCGCATAGATCGCCGGGATCACCACCAGCGTCAACACCGTCGAGGTCACCATGCCACCGATCATCGGCGCGGCGATGCGGCGCATGACTTCCGATCCCGCACCGGTGGACCACAGGATGGGCAGCAGGCCGGCCATGATGGCGGTCACGGTCATCATCTTGGGTCGCACCCGCTCCACCGCGCCGGCCATGATGGCGCGATACAGGCCGGCTGTATCGAGCGTCTCGCCGCGCGCCTCGGCCTCAAGACGCGCGTCGCGCAGGGCGTGGTCGAGGTAGAGCAGCATCACCACGCCGGTCTCGGCGGCCACACCGGCCAGCGCGATCAGGCCCACCGTCACCGCGACGCTGAGGTTGTAGCCCAAGTACCAGACGAACCACAGCCCGCCCACCAGCGCGAAGGGCACCGACAGCATGACGATCAAGGCCTCGGTGAGCCGGCGGAAGTTGAGATAGAGCAGCACGAAGATGATGAACAGGGTCGCCGGTACCACGATCTTGAGCTTGGCCAGCGCCCGCTGCATGTATTCGTACTGGCCGCTCCACCGGGCGTAATAGCCGGGCGGGAACTTCACCTCGCGCGCCACCTTGGCCTGCGCCTCGGCCACAAACGAGCCAATGTCGCGTTCGCGCACATCGACGAACACATAGGCCACCAGCAGGCCGTTTTCGGTACGGATGCCGGGTGCGCCCTGAACAATTGAAAGCCGCGCCACCTGCCCCAGCGGGATCTGCGCGCCAGACGGCGTCGCCACCCGCAGCTCGCGGGCGATGGTTTCGGGGTGATCGCGCAGGTCGCGTGGATAGCGCAACGCCACGCCGTAGCGCTCGCGCCCCTCCACCGTCATTGTCAGCGTCTCCCCGCCCAGCGCCAGCGCGATAGCCTCCTGCACCGCGTCGATCGATAGCCCATAGCGGGCCAACAGCGCCCGATCGGGCGTGATGTCGAGATAACGCCCCCCGGTCACCCGTTCGGCATACACCGAGCCCGCGCCCGGCACCGGTTTGACGCTGGCCTCCACCTGCCGCGCCAGCCGTTCCAGTTCGACCAAGTCGCTGCCAAACACCTTGACGCCCACCGGCGTGCGAATGCCGGTGGAGAGCATGTCGATGCGCGCCTTGATCGGCATGGTCCAGGAATTGGCTACGCCGGGAAATTGCAGGGCGCGATCCATCTCGGCCGTCAGCGCATCCACCGTCAGACCCGGCCGCCATTGCGCCTCAGGCTTCAGGTTGATAACCGTCTCGAACATCTCCAGCGGCGCCGGGTCGGTGGCGCTGGCCATGCGCCCGGCCTTGCCGAACACCGATTCCACCTCCGGGAAGGTCTTGAGGATGCGATCCTGCTTTTGCAGCAGGTCAGCCGCCTGCGTCACGCTCATCCCCGGCAGGGCGGTGGGCATGTAAAACAGCGTGCCCTCATTCAGCGTGGGCATGAACTCGCTGCCCAGACGCGCCAACGGCCAGAGCGTGGAGGCCATCGCTGCGCACGCCAGCGCCAGCGTCAACACCTTATGCCGCAACACCCCGGCGATGATGGGACGGTACAGCGCGATCAACCCGCGATTGACCGGGTTCTGCGCCTCGGGACGGATGTGTCCGCGCACCAGCAACAGCATCAACGCCGGCACCAGCGTCACCGACAAGATCGCCGCGCCCGCCATCGCGTAGGTCTTGGTGTAGGCCAACGGCGCGAACAACCGCCCCTCCTGCGCCTCCAGCGTAAACACCGGCAGGAAAGACACGGTGATGATGAGCAGCGAGAAAAACAGCGACGGCCCCACTTCCTTGCAGGCGTTCACCAGACTGGTCATGCGCGGCGTATCGGGTGCCGCGCGCTCCAGGTGTTTATGCGCGTTTTCGATCATGACAATGGCCGCATCCACCATCGCACCGACGGCAATGGCGATGCCGCCCAAGGACATGATGTTGGCGTTCACCCCCTGCGCACGCATGACGATAAAGGCAATCAGCACCCCCACCGGCAGCATCAAAATAGCCACCAGGGCCGAGCGCACATGGAGCAGGAACACCATGCACACCACCGCCACAATCAGCGCCTCCTCGATCAGGGTCCGATTCAAGGTGGCAATGGCACGCCGGATCAGATCGGAACGGTCATAGACGCGGCTCACCTCCACCCCTTCCGGCAGGCCCGGTTTGATCTGTTCAATCTGCGCCTTGGCACGGTCGATCAGATCCAGGGCATTCTGGCCGTAGCGCGCCATCACCGTACCGGCCACCACCTCGCCCTCGCCGTTCAGCTCGGCAATGCCGCGCCGTTCATCCGGGCCCAATACCACCTGCGCCACATCACGCAACAACACCGGCGTACCGCGATCCGCCTTCAACACCAGTTGCTCGATGTCCGCCGCGCCGCGCAGATAGCCACGGCCACGCACCATGTATTCGGTCTCGGTCATCTCCAGCACGCGACCGCCCACATCGCGGTTACCGCTACGGATCGCATCAGCGACCTGCGCGAGTGTGATGTCATAGCCTTGCAGGCGACGCGGATCGACCACCACCTGATATTGCTGCACGAAGCCGCCCAGGCTGGCCACCTCGGCTACGCCCTGCACCGGCGTCAACTGATAGCGCACAAACCAGTCCTGGATCGAGCGCAACTGGGCCAACGAGTGCCGCGCAGACTGCACCACATACTGGTACACCCAGCCCACGCCGGTCGCATCCGGTCCCAGCGTCGGCGTCACCCCGGCGGGCAAGCGGCCGGCCGCCGCGTTGAGATATTCCAGCACGCGCGAGCGCGCCCAATAGATGTCCGTGCCCTCGTCAAAAATCACATAGACAAAAGACACGCCGAAAAACGAAAAACCACGCACCACCTTGGACCTCGGCACGCCCAGCATCGCCGTAGTAAGCGGATAGGTCACCTGATCCTCCACCACCTGCGGGGCCTGGCCGGGGACTTCGGTATAAACGATCACCTGCACATCGGACAGGTCGGGCAGGGCATCGAGCGGCGTTTTTAACACCGCATAAACGCCCGCGCCGACCACGAAAGCGGTCGCCAGCAACACCAAAAAGACATTGCGCAGCGACCATTCAATCAGACGAGCCAACATGTCAGCCTCCCCTCAATCCCTCAACCCCCGTAGGGGCAGGCCCCTGTGCCTGCCCTAGGGTGCATGGGCAACCACGGGGGGGTGCCCCTACGAAAACACGCCGGGCCGCCCACACCACGCCACACAAACACTTCAACCCCTCACTCCTAAATCAACCCGAGTGATCGTCCACTCCCCCTCGCCGCGTTCCTCGAACCAGAAATGGATCTTCGCCCCCGGCTTGAGTTGCTTGGCCAGTGCCGCATCGCCCAGGGCAAAGTCCATGGTCATCGCCGGCCACTTGAGACTGGCGATGGGCTGGTGTGCCAGCGTCACCGTGCCGGCCGCAACATCGACGGCGACCACCTTCGCAGCGCCTTCGTGCTGGGGCTTGGGTGCTGCCGTTTCCTTAGAGGCCATGCCCGCCAGCGCCGCCTTGAGGTTGCTTTCCGAATCGATCAAGAAATTGGCCCGCGTCACCACCCGTTCGCCGGACTTAAGACCTTTCTTGACCTCCACCCAACCCTCGGCCCGTGCGCCCGTTTCCACCGTGCGCGGCTCAAATCGGCCCTCGCCCCGGTCGATCAACACCGTCTGCGCCAGCCCGCTATCGAGCACCGCCGAATCCGGCACCGCCAACACCGCCTGCGGTTTGCCGGTCAGCACCTCAACCTGACCAAACATCGCCGGACGCAGGCGCCCACCCCCATTAGCCAGCTCGATGCGCACCTGGCCCGTGCGGGTTTGCGGATTAAGCGTCGGGTAAATGAAATCGACGCGGCCCTTGAAGGCCTCGCCCGGAAAGGCGTCCACGGTGAACTGCGCGGCCTGACCGATCTGCACACGACCCAGATCCTGCTCGAACACCTCGGCAATCAACCACAGCGCGGAGAGGTCGGCGATTTGCAGCAGCGGCTCGCCGGCCATGAAACGGCGACCGGTCTGCACCGGCTTATCCATCACCACGCCCGAGGCCGGCGCGTGCAGCCAAAGCTGGCGGGCAAACTCGCCGGATTCGGCCTTTTTCAACTGCTCCGCCGTGATCTCCCACAAGGCCAGACGCTGGCGGCTGGCCTCGACCAATTCGGCGGCGCGGCGGCGCGTGTCGGCATCGGCATTCGCCAGCGCCCTTTCGCCCTCCAGCGCCAAATGCAATTCCTGCTGCGCGGCGAGGAGTTCCGGGCTATACACCGCCATCAACGGCTCGCCCTTTTGCACCGCCTGACCGGTGGTATTGACGCGCAAATGCTCCACCCATCCCGAAAAACGCGCCGTCACCGTGTGCTGGCCGCGCTCGCTGATCGCCAGACTACCGACCGCACGCAACGGCGTAGCCAGCACGCGCCGCTCGGCCAGCACCGTCTGCACACCCAATTTTTGCAACCGGGCCAGGCTGATCTTGACACTGCCATCAGCCCCTTCGTCGGCATCGCCGCCTTCATAGACCGGGATGTAATCCATACCCATCGGGTCTTTCTTCGGCACCGGCGAGGTATCCGCTTGGCCCATCGGGTTGCGGTAATAGAGGATCTTGCGCCCCTCCGCCGCCGTGGGCGCAGGCGTGGCCTGCTCACCCACATGACTCATCCGTCCACCCCAGAACGCACCCGCAGCCACCCCCGCCAGCAACACCGCAAATATCCATTTGTTCATAGCTCACCCCACCCACGTAGGGGCAGGCCCCTGTGCCTGCCCAATGCCCACCGTAGGGGCATCCCCCCGTGGTTGCCCTGCACCCGCAGCCACTACCGCCAGCAATACCGAAAATATCCATCTGTTCATAGCTCACCCCCCACGCGGAGTTCTATCTCGGCCAAGGCCAGATGCGCATCACGCGCAGCCATCACGGCATCAATGCGTGCCTTTTTCCACACTCGTTGTGCCTCAAGCAAGGCCGCATAATCACCGCCACCACTCGCATACGCCGCATACGCCGCACGCCAGGCCAATTCGATCTGTGGCAACAGCGTGGTTTCCAGCACATGCAGGTGATGCAGGGCCGCTTCATAGCCCACAACCGACTCGGCCAGTTCACCTTTCAGGTTGGCCGCCAACGCCGCACGGCGCGCCTCGGCCGCCGCCACCTGATAGCCCGCCTCGCGTTCCTGCTGCCGCCTGGATTCTCGTTGCAGGGGCAGATTAATCTCCAGCATCAGCTCCCAGGTATCAAAACGCGACCCCGTCTGCAGGGGGGCCACGCCCACGGTCAAGTCCGGCCAGCGATTGCGGCGCACCAGTTCAGCCGTGTGCATGCCTGCCTCAACTTGCGCCGCAGCCTGTTGCAACTGTGGGTTTTCCCTTTCCATTTTCACCTCCAGTCGCCCCGCCAATCGCGTCCAATCAACCGCCTTGGGCAATGACGCAAATCCGGACGGTTCCGCCAACGGCGCATCGACCGGACGCAACAACAAGGCATTGATGCGCACGCGTGCACGCCGCACCTCGGCCTGGGTCGTCACCTGATCGTTTTGCAGGCTGGCCAGTTCCGCCTGGGCACGCAGCACCTCGGCCTGCCCGATCAGACCGGCCGCATAACGGCCCCGCAACAAGCGCTCAGCATCGTCCATGACCCGCTGCAACTCAACCAGATGGCGCAGGGTTTCATGACCCGCCACCCATTCCGTATAAGCGCGTTTCAGACGATTGCGCAATGCCAGCCGTGTCTGTCCCTGTTGCGCCGTCGCCGTCACCACGCCCGCCTCGGCCACCTGACCGCGCAGGTCGCGTTTGCCCCACAGCGGAATGGACTGCCGAAACTGATAACGCATGGCACCCACCTGCGTCGGATCCAAGGTCGGGCTGTCATAACGGATATCGCGCCATTCGACGGCAAGCATGGGATCGGGCAAGGCACCGGCCGGTTGCACTCGCATCAACGCCGCATCGCGTTCCAGCCGTGCCACCGCAAGCTCAGGGTGATGCGCATCCAGCCATTCCAGCATACTGGCCAAGCGGGCGCCGGGCAGCGCGTCTGCCGGAATGTCCGCATGAGCGCCCGCCACCGCCCCGAAACTCAGGGCGGCGGAGACCAGCAACAGAATAACCGGATGCGGCTTATTGCCCCCGCTTCTGGATTGCCGTGACCACATTTCCGGTCTCCCCAGAAACAAAACTGAAAGTCACCGCATCGCCCGTCTTGAGGCCGCCCAGCAGCTTGCCGTCCTGGACCTTGAAGTCCATGACCATCGCCGGCCAGCCCAGCGCCGGAATCGGATCGTGCTTCAGCTTGATCTTGCCCGCCTTGGCATTCAAACCGCGCACCTCGCCAGTGGCCTGAATAGACATCGGCATAGCGTGAGCCGCGTGATGATCATGATCATGGGCATGACGCTCGGCCCAAGCCAGCGGTGCCACACCCAGCAGTACAGGGAAAAATGCCGGAAGAATCCATCGAAAAGTCGTGTTCATGGTGGTCCCCTTACTTTGCTACTGGCTTAGTGACCGACTTGGCAACGCGCTCCAGCGCATCCAAGCGTTGTTCGACCGCTTTCATGCGTTTCTGCATCGCGTCACATTTCGTGCAAGACGCACCAGACTGATGCATGGGGCACGCGTCACCGGCGGCAGCACGATGATCCGGACAGTGGTTGCACGGTTTCCCGCCGCGCGGCCCCATACCGGGTCGGGCCGACATCGGCATCCCACCCATACCCGGTTTTCCACCCGGCATCAGGTGACAAGCCTCGCCGTTCGGGTTGCCCTCAACAAGCGCATCCATGTCGCGCATTTGCAGCTCCATCAACTGCATGCGACGCACACGATCGGTCTCGCGTGCAATCTCGCCCATGCGGGCATGCATGCGCGCCATCACGGCAGACTCATCCTGCTGGGCCACATTAGCCGTACCAGAAGTGCCAACAGGCATAGATGCCGCATTGGGTACGGCCACGGCCGCCGGGGCCGCATGAGCATGGTCATGCGCCGGCTCAGCCGCCAGTGCTGCCGTGGCAGCGAACGCCATGAACAAAGCGGTAAACAAATTACGAAGGGTATTCATCTCAAATCTCCTTGATTGACCGACGCGATGTCGGCCAGAAACACGTAGGGGCAGTGTGCCTGCCCTAAGGCGCGAATAGATTTACACGCGCTACAAACCTACGGCGGCACAAGGCCACCCCATCATTCAAGGGAGATCAGAGGACCGGGGGCCGGTCAGGGAATTCCGGGATATAAGAACGAAAGGCCACCCGTGAAGACGGCGGCACATCAACCGCCTCAACGGTTAACGGAAACACAAAGTCCGTGGCCAGAAAGACGGCACACAGACCGTGACAGGTGATGCTCTGGCCATATCCATCATGACCCCCGGTATCGTTCCCGGTATGCGACAAAGGCGCCGCTTCAGCCGGCTCCGGCATCACCTGCATGTGGCAATGTGCCACCTCACCCCCCACCGACGACGCTACCATAACCTGAAACGGCATACCCGCCGACAGCACACCCTTGACGGGAAGCCACAGCAGCATCAGGAACAAAAGGCAACGATAACGGCGACACATGGGGCGAACCATAATCCAATCCTGGCTGAATGCCAAGGAGCATCAGACGAACAAAGCACGCACACGCTCAAGGTCTTCTGGCGTATCCACCCCCGGGGGGCTGGCGCCGTCGCTGCGAATCACCGTAATACGATAGCCATGCCACAGGGCACGCAACTGCTCCAGCGACTCCAAGCGTTCCAGCGCCGGTTGCGACAATCCAGGGTAGGCCTTCAAAAACCCGACCCGGTAGGCGTACAGGCCCACATGACGATAGATCGGCAGATCAGTGGGAATCACAACGCTCCCCTCCCCCCCGGCGGGGGAGGGGCCGGGGGAGAGGGGCATCCAGGCATCCCGCGCCCACGGGATCGGCGCACGCGAAAACAGCAGCGCATCGTCGCGCGCATCCAACACGACCTTGACCACATTGGGGTTAAACACCTCGGCCGGATCGGTCAACGGATGACACACCGTAGCCATCACCGCCTCCGGGCGCTCGGCCAGTCGCTCCGCCGTAGCCCGAATCAAGGCCGGATCGATCAGTGGCTCGTCGCCCTGCACATTGACGACGATGGCGTCCTCCGCCCAGCCCTCGTGCGCGGCCACCTCGGCCAGCCGGTCGGTGCCCGAGGCGCAGTCGGGCGAGGTCATCACCGCCCTGAACCCGGCGGCCTGCACCGCAGCAAACACGCCAGCATGATCGGTCGCCACCACCACAATCGCCGCACCGCTCTGCGCAGCCCGCTCGGCCACACGCACCACCATAGGTTTTCCCGCGATGTCAGCCAGCGGCTTGCCCGGCAAGCGCGTCGAGGCAAAACGGGCCGGGATCACAACAAAGAATTGATTCATAGCAAGCTCCATGCCGCCAACAATAACAAAGACTCCACGCCTTCGATGCCCGCCCCCAGACAATCGCCACTCATGCCGCCCAGCCGCACGCGCAGAAACAGCCACCACGCCAACAAGAGCAACGGGGCCAACAGGAGTGCCGGCGCAAATGCCGCACTGACCACCAGCAAGGTCAGCAGCCAGATCCGGCTGACCCATCGACCCCCAGGCCAAGCAAAACGAGCGCCCAATCCCGGCTTCAACGAAGGCAGCGTCTGCCCCCAAATCAACGCGCCCAGCCGCGCCCATGCGGCAATCAGCGCCGTGATGAGCAACAAGGTCAACCAACCAAGCTCCGATTCGGCCAGCAACCACAACAACACAAACTTGGCGAGCAGTTGCAGCACCAGCGCCATCACGCCAAAGCTACCCACATGCGGGTCGGCTAACACGGCGAGGAATCGTTCACGATCCCGATGCGCGGCGCCCAACGCATCGACCAGATCAGACAGGCCATCGAGATGCAACCCGCCCGTCACCCACACCCAGGTCAACACCGCTAGCAAGGCGGCCAGGCGCGGATCGGGAACGAAGATCAAAGGCAGCGCCACCAGCGCGCCAACCACTAGGCCAACCAGCGGAAACCACCCCGCCGCTTGCGCAGACGCCCCCCCATCCCGCAACACCGGCGGGGCTGTAGGGGCAGGCCCCTGTGCCTGCCCTAAGGACGCACCCCCATCCCGCAACACCGGCATCGGTAGCCGTGTCAGTAACTGAAAGGCGAGGATCAGTCCGCGCATCCGTTCAACGCCAACAGCACGGGTGCATGGCCCGCCAACAACGACACCGTGAAATGACCGGCCTTGGGCAAATTCAGGCGATACAGATTATCGGGCGGCAGCCCGAGCAGGTGCACCAGCAAGGCCCGCATGATGCCGGCATGCGCCACCAGCAGGTGCTGACCAGGCGCGAGCCGAGCTGTCCACTCGGCCCAAACTTGCTCGACCCGGGCACGAAAGTCGGCATACGCCTCGCCGCCCTCGGGCGCATTGGCATAGGGGTTTTGGCGCGGATCACCGTGGGTCGGAAAGCGCGCCGCCACCTCGTCGGCACTCAAACATTCCCACGCGCCAAAATCGCGCTCGCGAAAGCCCTCTTCTACCCGTAATGGCAGGCCGCGCGCGGCGGCAAACTCGGCCGCAAATTCACGACAGCGCAACAGCGGTGAGCTGCTGATGCTATCGAATGGCGGCAGGTGTGCGGCCACACCGCGCATCTGTGCCCAACCTTTCGCCGACAACGGATCGTCGGTGCGGCCGCGAAACACCGCATTGCGCCCCGCGCATTCGCCATGGCGCAGCACGGTGATAACAATAGCGCCGTCAATCGTCATGGTTGCTGACCCCCGCCTCGGCAAAGGTTGCCATGCCGTTGTGCAGTTCGCAGGCCATGCGCAGCAAGGGGACGGCCACCGCCGCACCGCTGCCTTCACCCAGGCGCATCCCCAAATTCAACAACGGCCGGGCCTCAAGCGCGGCAAGAATACGCGCATGGCCGGGTTCGGCCGAGGTGTGGGCGTAGATAAACCAGTTGGCCGTACCCGGACACAGCCGCTCGGCCACCAACGCCGCCGCCGTGCTGATAAAGCCATCGACCAGCACCGCAACGCCCATCTTGGCACAAGCGAGGTAAGCGCCCACGAGCGCGGCAATCTCGAAGCCACCCAACCGACGCAGCACCTCGAACGGGTCGTTCAGCGCGGGCCCATGCAAGGCCAGCGCCCGGGCGATGACCGCCGCCTTGTGCGATACGCCCGCCGCATCCAACCCGGTGCCGGGCCCGGCCAGGTTTTGTGGCGACTCATTCAACAGGGCACACGCCAAGGCCGCCGCGCTGGTCGTATTGGCGATGCCCATCTCGCCGCCAATGAACAACTGTGCCCCGGCCAAACGCGCCCGTTCCGCACTCTGGCGACCGGCGTTGATCGCCCGCGTGCACTGCTCCAGCGACATCGCCGCTTCCACCGCAAGATTGGCCGTACCCTGCCCCAAGTTCAGGTGCAACACCCCCGGAACAGCACCGATGTCCGCCACCGTGCCCAGGTTAATCACCTCCAGTTGCGCACCCACCGCCTTGGCCGCCACGCTGATCGCGGCCCCGCCCCGGGCAAAGTTTTTAACCATCTCGCCCGTCACCGCCTGCGGAAAGGCCGAAACCCCCTCCGCCGCTACACCGTGATCGCCGGCAAACACCGCCACCCAGATCACATCCAGCGCTGGGCGCTCACGGCCTTGCATGGCGGCCAGATGGATCGCCAGCGTCTCCAGCTCCCCCAGCGCGCCGGGGGGCTTGGTCAGTTGGCCCTGACGGGCACGAGCGGCCATCTCAGCCTCCGCGTGCAAAGCCTTGGGCGATGCATACATCCAATCCATAGTTATCCCTTTAACTGCACCGGCAAACCGGCCACCGTGAGCACCACCGCATCGCATTGCGTCGCCAGCGACTGATGCAACCAGCCCGTAGCATCTACAAAACGACGCGACAAAACATCCGCCGGCACGACCCCCATCCCGGTTTCGTTCGACACAATCAACACTTCGCCCGGCAAAGAGGGGATCACCTGCAACAACGCGGCGGTTTCAACCTCCAGCCGCGTCTCCGAATCGAGCAACAGATTGGTCAGCCACAAGGTCAGGCAATCGACGATCACACAACGATCCTCAGCGCATTCAGCCTGCAACACAGCCGCCAGCGCCAACGGTTCCTCGATGCAGCGCCAACCGGACGGTCGATCTGCCTGATGACGGGCAATGCGTACCGCCATCTCGTCATCCCACGCCTCGGCCGTAGCGATGAATGTCACCGGCAGGCCGGTGGCCTGTGCCCGCCGCTGGGCCAGCCCACTCTTACCCGAGCGAGCGCCGCCCAAGATCAAGGTCTTCACTCAGATTTTCTGCCGTGATGCCGCGCTGGGCACACCCACCAGCGCCGCCCGGGTCTGCCGTTTGGCCAGCCCACCGAGGCCAATGAAGCGTTGATGGGTCATCGAACATGTGAACATAGTGCCTCCTCAAGAGGCGCCAATATAGCCCAAAAATCCGCCACTGCGGCACGCCCCTTCACTCAAAACGGCGGCGCACCCTGGTCGCATGACTCTACTTCGGACCTCACCGCAATAGGGAAGGATTACCCTAGGTCAATCGACGCGGTAACCGCCTCTTTTGAGGCGTTGGACGATCTGCTCAACGCTGGCCGTGCCTTCGCCGCCGGCGCAGAGAAAATCGTGAAACAGGATGCTGTGATAACTGCCGGCCACACGGGCGCGGATATAGTCCCAACGGGCCGCGCGGTTTTTCGACCAGCTTCCATCCGCACGACCAAAGGCGTAGATCTTGCGCTCGCCAGTGGCGCAGCGCATCCCTTCAAAATTGATGGTGCGCACCCCGGTCGACGAGGTAACAACGATGCTGTAACGCGTGACGCCATCGCCTCCCACCGCCAGTGACTTGCGATCGATTGCATAGCGAAAACCGGGACGCCCTTCAATCTCGAACGCGAGCAAATCCGCATCGGCCGGGGCGCTCGGCATTTGCGCCTGCACCTCTTGCCAGGCAACGACCGCTTCGTCGAAATCAACCTCGAACCGGCTTTCCTGGCCGATGTTGATCGCATGGACGGGCAGACTCAGCAACGACAGAAGTGGCAGCTTCCAAAACCAATGTCTCATGACTCAGACCTCGTGGAAGGCATAAACAACGCGCAGACCGCCGCCTTCTGGCCCCGTTTGTAGCCCAGATTGGGCAGGGCATCGGGCTGGTCCTGGGCCGGGGACTTCGGCGAATCGACAACCGGATGGGGCGGGGGCGGGGCCACACTTGCCTCGCTTCGGGTCTCGCTTCGGGGTTCGCTCCGGGTCTCGCTTCGGGGTTCGCTTCGGGTCTCGCTTCGGGGTTCACGAACAGGCTGCCGCACCGACTCCGGCAAGGTCTCTATCTGGAGGCTGCGCTGGATGAAACGCTCTACACCCGCCAGCAGTTTTTCTTCTTCCTGACCGATCAGCGATACGGCCAGGCCTGAGGCACCCGCACGACCGGTACGACCAATGCGGTGCACATAGTCTTCGGCGTGATAGGGCAGTTCATAGTTGAACACGGCGGGCAGATCGACCACATCAAGGCCGCGTGCGGCAATGTCGGTCGCCACCAACAACTGAATATCGCCTTTCTTGAAGCCCTCCAAGGCGGTGATGCGTTCCACCTGCGCCTTGTCGCCGTGGATGATGGCCGCCGACACGCCGCGCTTTTGCAGTTGCCGGCCGATCTTATCCGCCGTCAGCTTGGTGCGGGTAAACACGATCGCTTGCGCCAGACCCCGCTGTTTCACGATGCGCAGCAGGGCGTCCAGTTTCTCGGCCTCGGGGACGCGATAGCCCACTTGTTCAACGGTCTCGGCCGCCGTATTGCGCCGCGCCACCTCGACTCTTTGCGGCTCATGCAGAAACTGGCCAGAGAGACGCAGGATGTCGTCGCTAAAGGTCGCCGAAAAAAGCAGGGTCTGGCGAACCTTGGGCAACAGATCCAAGATGCGTTTCAGGTCCGGCAGAAAACCCATGTCGAGCATGCGGTCGGCCTCGTCCAAGACCAGAAACTGCACCTGCGACAGATTGACCACCTTGCTGCCGGCGTGATCCAGCAGACGCCCCGGGGTCGCCACAAGGATCTCCACCCCTTGGCGCAGGGCCTCGGTCTGTTCCTTCATCCCCGCGCCCCCATACACCACGGTGCTCTTCAAGGGCATGCGCTGGCCGTAATCCACCACGCTCTCGTGCACCTGAATGGCCAGTTCACGGGTCGGCGCCAACACGAGGGCGCGCACCGGATGGCGGGCCGGCGAGGTGCTGGTATTGGCAAAACCGCGCAAACGATGCAATAACGGCAAGGCAAAGGCCGCCGTCTTGCCGGTGCCGGTCTGCGCCTGCGCCAGGAGGTCACGACCAGCCAGCACCAGCGGAATGGCCTGACTTTGGATCGGGGTCGGGGTCGAATAGCCCATGGCATCAATCGCCGCCAAGAGCTCCGGGGCGAGGTGCAAGTCGGCAAAGGTGTTAGCCTGCTCAAGGGCGGGCGTGGAAGCGGGGGCCGCGGCGAGTTCAGTCATGTCAGTTCAGTGTGCGCCAATCAAGGCCATTTTCCTGGTCGGCCACAAGAATCCAGTCCGGTTGACAGCCCAGTGCGCCCGCCAAGGCGTGCGTGGCCAATTCGGGGGTGTTGTTCTCCGCCGACAGATGCGCGGCCACCACATGACGCAGGCCGCCGTGCGCCACCTTGGACAACAGGGCGGCCGTCGCCGCATTTTCGAGATGACCCTGCGGGCCGAGGATGCGCCGTTTGAGCGATTCCGGGTAGCGGGTACTGGCACGCAAACGCTCGGGATCGTGGTTGCACTCCAGCACCAAGGCGTCGCAACCGGCCAGGGTGGCCTCGATATGGGCCGTTACATGGCCCGCATCGGTCAACAGCCCGAGGCGCCGCGCGCCGTCCGAGAGACAGTAATGCACCGGCTCACGGGCATCGTGCGGAATGGTATAGGGCAAGACCTCGAAGGCACCGATGGCCAGCGGCTGTTCACCATGCAAGAGCCGCGCATCCTGAGGGCAATTATCTTGTGCCTCAAGCACCGCCAAGGTGCCGTGCGTCATCCACACCGGGCACGCCGCACGCTGGGAAAAGGCCGCCGCCGAACGCGCATGATCACTGTGCTCATGGGTCAGCAAGATCGCGTCTAGATCATCCGGGGCCAGCCCTAGACGGGCCAGTCGCTGCACCGTGTCCTTGACGGTCAGGCCACAATCGATCAAGACACGCGTTCGCGTATGGCCTGCCACAGCCTCCACCACCCAGGCATTGCCCTTGCTGCCACTGCCCAGTGCGGCGAAACGAAACACTATTTCAACTGCTCCAGCAACAAGGTCAGGATGCGCAAGGCCGTCTCATTGCGTAGCATTTCACCTTGCTCGTTGAGGACCGTCACGCTTGTCGTATCCCCTTGCGTGAGGACCCGGACACGATATTTCTGGGCCAGGGTCTTGTTGTCATCAGAGCGCCAGAAGGCCATCTTATCCAGGAAGCCCTTCTTGGCCACACCCGCCTCAGGATCGGCGTAGCGGACAAAATAGACACCGCCGGCGCGATCACGGTCTTCAACCACAAAACCAACCCGATCCAGGGCCAGACCGACACGACGCCAAGCACGATCAAACAGTTCCGGCAGGATCAGGTTAGCGCTACCATCGCCGGGGCGAACCAGGGTCGCCATCGGGGCGGCGGCCTTTTCGGCTAGACGCGCCGTCGCAACCTTTTCCTCGGTCCCCAGACGAACCATCAAGCGGCGCAACATCTCGGCCTCTAGTTCCGGATCCGGTTCGCGCGGCTGCCACATGGTGCGACCCTTGCCCTCGTCGCCGCCGGACTGGGTGCCTTCGTAGACCTCGCGCATGCCGCGATGGCTGATGTAGATTTCCACCGTGCCGGGTTCGCTACCCGCCTCAATCCGGCTGCGGAACTTGTCGCGATCCGCCGTCGAATAGACCATGTCCATGGCCCGGCCGAGAAACTTGCGTATACCACCCTCTGGCACCTTGGCGCGGTTCTCAGCCCATTCGGTCTCCATCACACCCGCCTCGGGCATCTCCACATTGATGATGAAACCCAGTTCCTGCCAGAAGTCCTTGACCGTCAGCCAGGCATCCTTGGCTGGCACCTGAGCTACCAGCCAGCGCTGCGTCCCGGCACGCTCAACGCGCACCTTGTCCACCTTGGGCAACAAGACCTTGCTGCTTTCGGAGGCCGGCGTACTGCCCCGGGCACGATCGTATTCAGAGGCCGTTGCAGAGCCCCGGCCCATGGCACCCGGCACGGTGTAGCGGGTATCCGCCGTCGGTTGGATCAGATCAGGAGGGACAACCAGCGAAACGAGCTTACCGCCGCCCTCGGTCTTGTAGTCGATCTTCTTCTCTTCCAGAAGGCTGCAACCCGCCAGCGTCACCGCCGTAGAAACCAGAACCAGCCGAGCTATAGGCGTACGCATCAATGTAATCTCCTCAAAGGGCGCCGGCTTCACGCAGGGCGGAACGAATCGTTTCGTGATAATTTTCAGCAAGAGGGGTGAGTGGCAGACGAATCCCCTCCTCGCAGAATCCCAATTGCTGCATGGCCCACTTCACCGGGATCGGATTGGCCTCGACAAACAGCTTGCTGTGCAGGGACAACAAGCGGAAATGGATCTCCCGCGCCGTGGCAACATCCCCGGACATGGCGGCGACACACATGGCGTGCATCAACTTGGGCGCCACATTGGCCGTGACCGAGATCACGCCGTGCCCGCCCAGCAGCATCAGCAATACCCCGCTGGCATCATCGCCACTGTACACGCCAAAGGAGGCCGGGGCGCGCTTGATCAGATCGGAGCCTCGTTCCATGTTGCCGGTCGCATCCTTGATACCGACCACGCCGGGGATCTGCGCCAAGCGCAAGGCCGTGTCATTGTTGATGTCGGACACGGTGCGGCCCGGCACGTTGTACAGGATCAAGGGCAGTTCGACGGCCTCGGCAATGGCCTTGAAATGACGGTACAGACCTTCTTGGCCGGGCTTGTTGTAATACGGTGCCACCGATAAGCCGGCGACCGCACCCGCCTTTTTGGCGCAATGGGTCAACTCAATGGCCTCGGCAGTGGAATTAGCCCCCGTCCCGGCGATCACGGGAACGCGTCCGGCCGCCTGTTCCACCGCGGTGCGGATCAGCAGGCAATGTTCGTCCGTATTGACGGTGGGGGATTCGCCGGTGGTCCCGACAATCACCAGACCATCCGTGCCTTCGGCAATATGCCAGTCGATCAGGGCCCGGAAACGCGGCAGGTCCAGCCGGCCATCCGACAACATAGGGGTAACAAGGGCAACGAGGCTACCGGTAATCATGATCCACGCACTATCCAATAAAACCAGTACATTCTAGACGATCTCCGTGCGCTTCGGGGGGTGCCGGCGGGCAATCGAAGGGCCACTCACGACCATACTGGCAAAGCGGTCCGTCAACGGGGTATTAATCGGCCCCGTCGTCCTCGCCATTTCGGCAGAGTTCTGCCAGTGCTTCGGCATCCAGAACCTGAATCTTGCGACCCTTCACCGCAATCGCGTCCATCTCCGTCAACTGACGGAAGGCCCGCGACAGACTGGCCTGGGCCAGATTCAGCTTGGCCGCGATATCTAGCTTGCTCGCCGGGAGGGTCAGCGCATAGTTGCGCGCATCGCCCTCCTTACGGAACTGCAACAGGTAATAACTCAGGCGATGCAGACTCGATCGCGGTGAACTACCTGCAATATCACTGATCAGACCCATCACCCGATTGGACATGGCCTCCAGCAACCGACAAGCCAGACCGGCATCCTGTTGGGCTTGTTGACGCAACACCTCGGAGCTAATGGCCAGCAAATGGGAGTCCACCTTGGCAACGGCCGTCGCGGTATGGGAAACCCCCAGATAGGCCGTCGCTTCGCACACCGAGTCGCAGGATCGAGCCAGAACGATGATCTTCTCTGCCCCATTGGGCAGCGGCAGGAACATCCCGATCTGGCCGCTCACGACAATGAACAACTCATCGGACACCTCTCCCTGACGATACAAAGTGCCGTTGCGCGGTAGAGAAATGCTCCGCGCACTCTCAGCCAAACGCACCAAACTCTCAGGCCGAATGCCCTTGAATAGCGTGCACCGACCAATCGATTCAGCGGTCGCCTCGAGGGACAAGATATTTGAGTCTATCGCAGTCATTTGGAATATAAATGGTGTTTATCCCGTGCTTATAGTCCATCGCTACTACGCTGTCCAGCCATTGATACCCATCCAATCAGGCGGGGATCTCTACCTCATCCGGGATGCGTCGGGCCTCATCGACCAGCATGACCGGAATATCGTCACGAATGGCGTAGGCCAGACGATCCGCCCGGCAGATCAGCTCCGCCGCCGCACGGTCGTAATGCAAAGGCCCCTTGCACAGCGGGCACACCAAGATGTCAAGTAGTTTGCTGTCCATGATCAATGTCCTTTATTTGTTCAAATCAAGCATCTTCAGAATGCGTCCTTGTAGCCCGTCTTCAAGCACGGCGTCAACCTCCAGAACCCAGCAATCCGGATGCGCGAAGGCCGCGCATTTGACGGCATCTTTCGCCGTCATGATAACCGGCCCGGGCGGCAGATCGGCCGCCACAAAACGGTGATGATCCGGAAAGGCATGGGGCACCGGCGTCAGGCCCAAGCGGACCAACTGATCAAAGAAGCGCTGAGGATGGCCGATACCCGCCAGCGCGGCCACCGGCTGGCCAACAAAATCAGCAATCGCGCCAACGCGGGTTGGATCACGCAGATTGCGTAGCACCCCCGCCTGCAGGTGCATCGCGTAAGTCGGCACGGCGCATCTCAACGCGGTCAGATTTTCTCCGTTGATCACCACCGCCGTCACGGTATCGAGCCGCCCCGCACCCTCGCGCAACGGCCCCCAAGGGAGCCGGTGGCCATTACCGAGACCACGCGCGCCGTCGATCACGGCAACTTCAATGTCGCGTTCCAAGGCCATGTGTTGCAGTCCATCGTCGCAGAGCAGCACATCCACCTCAGGATGCGCCGCCAGCAGGGCACGCCCCGCCTCCGCCCGCCGTGCGCCCACCCAAACCGGACAGCCACCCTGCCGCGCCAGCAGGATCGGTTCATCGCCCACTTGGTCAGCGACGCTCTCCGGCATGACCGGACGCACGCCGCGCCCCTGACCCCCGTAACCACGACTCACAATCCCGGGATGCCAACCCGCTGCCCGCAAGGTCTGCGCCAACCACAGGGTCAGCGGCGTCTTGCCAGTGCCGCCCGCCGTAATATTACCGACCACAATCACCGGCACAGACAGCCGCACCGTACGCAGAACACCATATTGATACAGCCGGGCGCGCAGTTTGGCCATCAGGGAAAAAAGCCCGGCCAAGGGCGCCAAACAAAGGGTCAAGGCCGCACAACGCAAAGAAAAACCGCGTCGCCGTGGGTACCAGCACTCCAACAAGGTTGAAGTCACGCCGCTTACACCAATGGTGTCACTCACCGCTCGTTTTGGTCACAAAGGTCACCCGCGTCAGCCCCGCACGGCGCGCCGCATCCATGACGCGAATGACCGACTGGTGGGTCGCCCGCGCATCGGCATTGATGATGACGACCGGGTCGGGGGCATTGACGGCCGCCGCCTTGAGGGCCGCGCTGAGATCCTGAACGGCGGTCTGGCTCAGGCGCGTGTTGTTGAGGCTGTAGCCGCCCTGCGCATCCACACCAATATCCAGCCGCTTGGGCTCATCACGCGCCGAATCGCCCTTGGCCTCCGGCAGATTGATCTGCAATTCGGAAAAACGGGCATAGGTCGTGGTGACCATCAAAAAGATGAGAATGACGAGCAGGACATCAATGAGCGGGATCAGGTTGATCTCTGGCTCGTTAGCCACCCCACCGCGCCGAAAGTTCACGGCCGGTCTCCATGAACGGTCTCCACCAGTTTCACGGCCTGCTGCTCCATTTCGATCAGCAGACCCTCAACCTTGCCGCGAAAATGCCGGTAAGCAATCATGCTCGGGATCGCCACAATAAGACCGAAAGCGGTGTTGTACAGCGCCACCGAGATACCGTGCGCCAGGACCGCCGGGTTGCCGCCCGTGGGTGTCTGGGAGCCGAAGATCTCAACCATGCCGATCACCGTCCCCAGCAAACCGAGCAGCGGGGAGACCGAGGCGATCGTGCCCAAGGTGGTGAGATAACGCGACAGATCATGGGCCACAGCACGACCCGTCTCTTCCAGCGATTCCTTCATGAGTTCGCGACTCACACTCAGGCTACCGATCCCGGCCGCCAGGATCCGGCCCAATGGAGAGACATCCTCGGGTACGGGTGTACCGGACTTCAGCGCCGCTATCGTGCGCGACAACAGGCCCGCCGGCAGAACCCGCTCGTCACGCAACGACCAGACACGATCAAAAATGATGCCCAGAGACACCACCGAGGCAATGATCAACGGCCAAATGGGCCAACCGGCCGCTTCGATAAGAGCAATCACAAGGGTTCCTTGAATATGAACGGGGATGTCAGGTACTGTATCGCCGCACTGCGTCAGGGGCAAGCACCATTCGGTAGCCCCTTCGTTGCGCCATTCGGTAACAAACAACGCCCGGAGAATACTCCGCCCCAAACCGCCACCTCGACGGCAACCCTGTATAATCGCGCGGCCTTATGATGATCAGTCAACTACTCCACCGTCCCCACGCGCCTTGCACGCTACTGGCCCCTGCCGTGAATAACCGTTCCGGCCTTTTCGCATGATCCAAGGCCTGATCCGCAAGTTCTTGGGACGAAAAACATCGACGGCTCCCCGCATCATCTCGGTGTCCCAGCATGGCATCCACCGCGAGCAGATCCATCCCTGCGCCCTCAAGGTCACGCGTACCCTGCGCGCCGAGGGTTTTGCGGCCTTTGTCGTGGGGGGTGCTGTACGCGACCTGCTGCTCAAGAAGACGCCCAAAGACTTCGATATCGCCACCAACGCGACCCCCGACCAGATTCGGGCCCTGTTTCGTCGCGCCCGCGCCATCGGCCGCCGCTTTCAGATCGTCCATGTCTATTGCGGCGCTGACACCATCGAGGTGACCACCTTCCGCGCCAGTCAGGACAGCCCTGTCGAGGCCTCCGAAGACGAAGGCCTGCGCCAAACGGCGGCCGACGGCCTAATCCTGCGTGACAATGTCTTCGGCACCCAGATCGAGGACGCCGCCCGGCGTGATTTCACGGTCAACGCCCTCTACTACGACCCCCACGACGAGACCGTCTGGGACTATCACAACGGCGTGGCCGATGCGCAAAAGCGCGTCCTGCGCATGATTGGTGATCCCAAGACCCGTTTCCGTGAAGATCCGGTGCGCATGCTGCGCGCGGCCCGTTTCTCGGCAAAACTCGACTTTCATATTGATGCGGCCACCCGCGCGCCCATCGCCGAACTGGCCCCCATGCTGGAGCGCATCCCGTCCGCCCGCCTCTACGACGAGATGATGAAACTGCTCTTGTCAGGACATGCCGAACGCGGCGTCCATCAGTTGCGTGCCGAAGGCCTGCATCACGGCATCCTGCCCATTCTCGATACCGTGCTTGATGACCCGATCCACAAGCCCTTCATCCATGCGGTCCTGCACGATACGGACCTGCGCATCCGCGAAGGGCGCTCGGCCTCGCCTGCCTTCATGTTGGCCGGCCTGCTGTGGTTCGCCTTCCAAAAAACCTGGGAATCCCTGAAGGATGAAGGCCTCCCCGACAGCGCCGCCATGCACGAGGCGATGGATGAAACCCTGGAACGGCAACGCAAGCAACTCGCCTTCCCGCGCCGACTCGACGGCACGATCAAAGAGATCTGGGCGCTGCAGCCCCGCTTTGAACAACGCAATGGGGCGCGCCCTTTCCGCCTCCTGGATCACCCGCGCTGGCGGGCCGGTTACGATTTCCTCCTGTTGCGCGGCCACGGGGCCGACACATCGGCGGCCGAACTGGCCGATTGGTGGGATCGCTTCGAGGCGGCCGACGACGCCACTCGCAACACCCTGCTGTTGCCCACCAGCGGTGAACGCCGTCCGCGCCGGCGCAGAAATCGCGGCCCTGCCCGGTCGACCCACGACGAGAATGCCAGCCGTGAGTGAATGGGATGCAGAGGCCACGAAGGCCGCATCAGCCCAGTTCACCGCCTATATCGCCCTCGGCAGCAATCTGGGCGATGCAACGGGTGATGACGATCCCATCCAGCAAGTCAGACGGGCACTCCGCGAACTGCGCAGCCTGCCTCAGACGCAACTCGTGCGTCACTCCAGCCTGTACCAAAGCCCGCCCGCCGGCCACGCAGACCAGCCCGATTACATTAATGCCGTCGCCGAGGTCAAGACAGACGCGTCCCCCAGCACCCTGCTTCAGGCCTTGCTCCAACTGGAGATCCGCTTCGGCCGCCGCCGTTTGTTTCGCAATGCCCCCCGCACTTTGGACCTGGATCTCCTCCTCTATGGCACCCAAACCCTGCATGAACCCGGCCTGACCCTGCCGCACCCGCGCATGCATACACGCCCCTTTGTCCTTGTTCCCCTGCTCGAGATCGCGCCGCAGATCGAAATCCCAGGGCATGGCCCAATTTGGGCCCTGAACGAGGCCCATGATCGATCGCAATTGCGGCCCGTTGAACACCGAGCCCCCTCCGTTCTCCTTGCAGGAGCGGCCTGATGCACCTGCAGGGGGCCAGTTACATCGTCGTGGAAGGCCCCATCGGGGTCGGTAAGACCAGTCTGGCACGCAAGTTGGCCGCGCATCTGGAGGCCGACTGCCTGCTTGAAAATACCCGGAACAATCCGTTTCTCGCCCACTACTATCAAGACCGGGCCCGCTTTGCCCTGCCCACCCAGCTCTTCTTTCTGATGGAGCGGCACGAGCAGTTGCGGCAACTGGCCCAACCCCAGTTATTTTCACCGACCACCATCGCCGACTTTCTACCGGAAAAGGATGCCCTCTTCGCCCAGGCCACCCTGAACGAGGACGAATACCGCCTCTACAACACGGTCCACACCGCCCTCTGTACCCCGGTCGATGCGGCCCCGCCGGTACCCGATCTGGTCATCTTCCTGCACGCCCCAGCCGAGGTCCTGACCCGCCGCGTCAGGCAGCGCGCACGCCCCATGGAAACCGACCTCGATGAACGCTACCTAGGCCGCATCAGCGAGGCCTACAACCAGTTCTTTGGCCACTACGATCGGGCGCCGGTACTGACCATTAATAGCACGCATCTTGACTTTGTGAACCAAGAGGCCGATTTTTCACTCCTGTTGCAACATATCGAAGCCATGCGCGGCCCGCGTGCGTTTCTCAATCGGGGTCTCTAATGTTTCTGCCACAACTCCTTGAAAAGGCCCAACGCGGCGAACGCTTGGTCACCCTGACCTGTTATGACGCCAGCATGGCGCGCCTCATGGCGACCTGCGGCATCGATATCCTTCTCGTCGGCGACTCGCTGGGCATGACCATTCAGGGCCATGACAGCACCCTCCCGGTCAGCCTCGCCGACATGGTCTATCACACCCGTGCTGTAGCCAACGGCAGCGCCGGCCGGGCCTTTATCCTTGCCGATCTCAATTTCGGCAGTTATCAGGCATCGCCCGAGCAGGCCTTCATCAGCGCGGCACAACTCATGGCGGCCGGTGCCAACATGGTCAAACTCGAGGGAGGCGCCCTGTTCGCGGAAACGGTCCAGTTTCTGACCCGGCGCGGGATCCCCGTCTGCGCCCATCTGGGCCTCCTGCCCCAATCCGTCAACAGCACCGGCTACCGCATGCAGGCAAAGGCCGAGGCCGCCGCGCAGCAACTTCTGGGCGATGCCCTGACCCTGCAGGAGGCCGGGGCCAGCCTGCTGGTTCTGGAGGCCATCCCGGCGGAACTGGCCGCTCGCGTCACCCAGACACTCGCCATCCCGACCATCGGCATCGGCGCCGGGGTTCACTGCAGTGGCCAAGTTCTGGTCATCAACGACCTGCTCGGCCTGACCCCCACCCCGCCCCGTTTCGCCAAGGACTTTCTCCAGGGCCGGGATAGCCTGGAAGCGGCCATTCGCGCCTACGCCGAGGCCGTCCGCCGTGACCAGTTCCCCGGCCCGGAACAAAGCCGCTAGGACACCCACACCATGCAGACGCTCCACACCGTGGCCGAACTCCGCGCCGCCGTGCGTCAAGCGGGTGAGGTGGCCTTTGTCCCCACCATGGGCAACCTGCATGCCGGCCATATCAAACTCATCCGGACGGCCAGGCAACGCGGCCTGCCAGTCGTTTCCAGTCTCTTTGTCAATCCGCTGCAATTTGGCCCGGGCGAAGACCTTGAACACTACCCGCGCAGCTTGAAGGCCGACGCCACCCAACTCGCCGAGGCGGGCTGCCATATCCTTTTTGCCCCCTCGGTCACCGAGATGTACCCCGAGACACAGTCCTGCCGCGTCATCCCCCCTCTTGCCGACAAACTCTGCGGGGCCAGCCGCCCCGGCCATTTCGCCGGTGTGGCAACGGTCGTGCTCAAGCTATTCAACATGGTACAGCCCAGGGTCGCTCTGTTCGGCAAGAAGGATTATCAGCAGCTTTTCATCCTGCGCCTGATGACCCGCCAGTTCAATCTACCGATCGAGATCCTGGGCATTGACACGGTACGCGCGGAGGACGGTCTGGCGCTGTCCTCGCGTAACGGCTACCTCAGCACGGCCGAACGGGCCGAGGCGCCGCGTCTGTATCAGACCCTCCAGACCCTGGCGGCTGCACTTGTGGCCGGAAAAACGGATCTGGCCATGCTGGAAGATTCGGCCGCAGCTGAACTCACTCAGCACGGCTGGCAGGTCGACTATGTGCAAGTCCGCGCCCAATCCACCCTCCTCGCCCCCGCAGCAACCGAGGCGGCCTGTGTGGTATTAGCCGCAGCGCGCCTAGGCAACACCCGGCTGATCGACAACCTGGAAGTGACACGGCCGGTTCAAGCGGTATAATCCATCCCCGTTTTGACCTTTACACGCCTTCGATGCAGCGTACGCTCCTCAAATCCAAGCTTCACCGCGTTCGAGTTACCGCTTCGGAACTCGAATACGAGGGTTCGTGCGCGATTGATGAAAACCTGCTCGATGCGGCCGATATCCGCGAGTACGAGCGCATCGAAATCTACAATGTCAACAATGGTGAGCGTTTCGCCACCTACGCCATCCGCGGCCAACGCGGCAGCGGCATGATCTCGGTCAACGGCGCCGCCGCACGCAAGGCCGCCGTCAGCGACATCCTCATCATCGCCACCTACAGCCAGTACAGCGAGATGGAACTGGCCCAGTTCGAACCGACGCTGGTCTATGTGGACGAAAAAAACCGCATCACCCGCATCGGGGCACAGATCGCTGCACAAGCGGCCTGAGCCTTAGCCCACCCGCCCTAGCGCACTACCCGCTCCCAGTCGAAGCCGGGGCCCGGATCCGTCTTGCGGCCCGGCGCGATGGCGCTGTGTCCGGCAATATCCACCAAACTCGGATACGCGCTGCGCAATGCACAAATTAGCCGGTTCAGCGTGGCGTATTGCGGATCGGCAAAGGGCTGGTCATCGCTCCCTTCCAGTTCGACCCCCAGCGAAAAATCATTGCAACGCTCGCGTCCCCGCCAATTTGAGGCCCCGGCATGCCAAGCCCGCCGACCGCAGGGCACGAACTGCACCAGTTCGCCATCCCGACGAATGAAGAAATGCGCCGAGACGCGCAGATCAGCGATCTGGGCAAAATAGGGATGACCCGCCGGATCGAGCCGATTGGTAAACAAGGCCTCAACACCCGGCCCGCCAAATTCACCCGGCGGCAGGCTGATGGCATGGATGACCAGCAGGCTCGGAGGGAGTGCCTCCGGACGCGCGTCCTGGTTGGGCGAGTCCACGCGCCGGGCCGCCGCAGACCAACCGTCATGCCAGCCTTCGGCGACCACCGGAGGGGTCGGGTTCGGGTTAGAATCCGTTGTCATCTTGTCAGAAACAAATATCGCCATGCTACTCGCTGAAATGCTGTTCTTTCTGGTCGTCATCCTCGTCGCAGCCGAGGTCTTCGTCAATGCCTTGGAACATCTGGGCGAAAAGCTGAAGATCTCCGAAGGCGTCACCGGCTCGCTCTTTGCCGCCGTAGGCACCGCGCTACCGGAGACCATCGTCCCGCTGCTGGCCATCTTTGCCGGCACCCAGAACCAGCAACTCAATGAGGAGATCGGCGTCGGTGCCATCCTCGGCGCGCCGCTCATGCTCTCCACCTTGTCGCTCTTCCTGATGGCCGTCTTCGCCTTCAAGAAGCGGGGCCTGCAAGGTCACTTCAATCCCGAGCATACCGGCCTGGAGCGTGATCTCAACTTCTTCCTCGCCGCCTTCGGCCTGTCCTGTCTCGCCCTATTCATCCCGCACGAGATGTCCGAGGTCCGCACCGGATTTGCCTTCGTCATGGTGCTGATCTATTTCATCTACATCATGATGACCCTGCGCGCCTCCGCGCAACTGGTCAAGGACGGGCACGGCACCGAGGCCGAAAACCCCATGTTCCTCGCCCGCCTCGGCCTGCCCACCAACTGGCCCACGATTATCCTGCAACTGGGTGCTGGCCTTGTTTTGCTGGTCCTCGGCGCCAAGGGCTTCATTCACGGCATTGAACAGGCCGCCCCGCTTCTGGGTATCTCGGCCTTGGTCCTTTCCCTACTCATTGTGCCCATCGCGACTGAACTGCCCGAGAAGGTCAATTCCATCCTCTGGATCCGTCGCCACAAGGACACCTTGGCCTTCGGAAACATCACCGGCGCCATGGTATTCCAGGGCACCCTGCTCCCCGCCATCGGTATCCTTCTGACCCCGTGGAACCCACAACGCGAGGTGCTGGCTGGGGTCGTGATCACACTGCTGGCGGCCCTCTGGTTGCGCATCCTCCTGACCCGAGGTCAGCTTCGAGTTTGGCACCTGGCGGCGAACGGCGGTCTGTATTTCAGCTATCTGATCTTCGTGCTGGCCTGAACGGGGCCTGAGTCAGGGATTCCTTAACCGGGAATCCCCAGCTCGGCCAGTCTAATCAAGCGCCATCACCAGAGGCTCCCTCGCCACGCTGGCGATGGGCCTCACAACAATAGAAATGCCCGTGCGTCAGGGTAGCCTCGGAGCGCGGCAGGTTCACTTGGCAGACCTCGCAGCGCACCATGTCCTCCACCTCCGAGGCGCTGGCGCGCCTATCTTCGCCCTGGCGCTGGTTGCGCCGCTTGGCGGCCCGATAGAGCAGATAGACCCCCAGGCCCAGCAGGATCCAGAACAAGAGCTTACCCAAGGTCGAGTCCGTTCTTATGCGTCTCGTTGAGGGTCATCAAGAGCCGCTGAAAGGGGATGAACCGGCCATACTTGACCACCAGCGGCAGGAAAATAAAGTCCTCTCCATAACCCCACTCATAGCGCCCGGCCACCATGTCATCGAACACCTTGCGCACTTGCGCATCAAGGTGGTCAATAAAGGGGCCGTACTGCTGAGCCTGCTCGGGATCGTAATCGAACATGCTACGCATCTCGTCGATCTCGTACACGGCTTGGTGCATCAGGTCGATGTACTCGTCGATGGTCTTGGGTCGTTTGATATTCATCGTTCACTCACAGCCGATTGAAGCCAAGTCAGGCTAATCACCGGCAAAAAAACAGGGGCCACTTGCGGCCCCTGCAGATTATCACGCTATCGGTTTATTTTCCGGCTAGGGCTTCCAGTTGCTTGGCCTTGATGATATGGCCATTCAAGGCGGCTTCCTTGGCCGAACTGCCGTAGGCCACCGCCATGATCTGGCTGTAATACAGCACCGGGATGTTGAACTTGGTGCCGTACTTCTTGTTAATGGCGCCTTGGTACAGTTCCACATTGGCCTGGCACAGCGGGCAGGGCGTGACGATCATGTCGGCGCCGCCGTCATAGGCAGACTCGACGATGTCCTTGATCTGGGCGTGGGCCTTTTCCGGCTCGGAGAAGGCCAGCGCACCGCCACAGCAGGTCACCTTCTGGTCATACTTGACGGCCTCGCCACCGAGCGACTCGACCAACTTGTCGAGGTATTGCGGGTTCTCGTAGGTCTCGCCAACAATACCGAACGGACGATTGGTCTGGCAACCGACATAACCGGCAAACTTCATGCCGTCGAGGCCCTTGACGACCGGCTTGGCCAAGGCGTCATAGCCAAAGTCTTCAATCAAGACCTCGGCCATGTGGCGAACTTCCGGGATTACGGTAATGTTGAGACCGGCCTCTTTCAGGGCGATCTGGGTATCCCGCATCAGGATGTCGGAGTGCTCCAGGCGCTCTTTAGCCTCGCGCGTACCCAGCCAGCAGGCGGCGCAGGTCGCGACCACATCGAGGCCCGGCAGGTGCTTTTCGGCCAAGGCCAGATTGCGGCCGGACATGGCCAGACGCGGCAACTCACCGCCCTCGGCGTAACCGATTGAGGCACCACAGCAGTTCCAGTCCGGGATCTCGGTCAAGCCAATGTCCAGTGTCTTGCACATGGATTGGACCGAGGTCAGATAGTTCGACGAGGAGGCCCCTTTTTGCGAGGAGCAGCCCGGATAGAACGCGTATTCTTTTTTTGCCATATTCATTTCTCCTTAAGGCCGATCAAGCCGCCCAATCAAGCCGCCTTAAGCGCCTTGCGCGTTTCTTCCAGTTCGCGAGCCTTCTTCAGCATGGCCTGGATGCCCTTCTGGTCCTTGCACTTGTGCCCGCCGAACAGTTCCAGCGGGTTCAAGCGCCCGGCCTTCACCAAACCAATGGCGATGGACTGCATCTCCAGGGCCTTTTTGATGCCGGCGACGAGGTCGAATTTGCCTTCAGCGTTGCGGAAATACAGGTCCACGGTCAGCATGACTTCGTTGACGCGACCGGTCTTGGACGCGTTGTTCCAGAAGATCTTGCCGAAGTTCCGGGTCGGTTGCAGTTTCGGCGCCACGCCCAGACGATGCGCGTAGTTGGCGATACCGTGCATGATGTGGGTGATCGGCAACTTGCGCGGACAACGCACATAGCAGTTGTAGCAGGAGGTGCACATCCACATGGAATTCGAGGTCAGCACCTCTTCACGACGACCCGCACGGATCATCATGAAAAGTTCCTGGGGCGGGTGATCCCATCCCGACTGGAAATTGGTCGGACACGAGCCGGCACAGACGCCGCACTGCATGCACATCTTGATCCAATCGCCCATCTCGGCCTGTTCTTCCAACTCCTTCAGGAAGTTGTTTTTGTAACGAACGGCCATATCGGTGTTATTTACACTCATATCATTCTCCGATCAGAAACCCTTCATGGGCGACGGACCCATGGCTTCGAGTTGGGCGGCGTAATCATTGATGCGCTGGGGCAGCGTGACGATGTCGGTAATGGCGACTTCGGTATCAAACACACGCGCTTCCTCCAGACCCATGCCCTTCAGGGTATCGCCTACTTTAGACAGGCGATAACGGCCCAGTTCGGAGCCCTTCACAAAGTGGCACTGATACTGCTCGCCGTGCTTACAACCCATCAACATGATGCCGTCAAAGCCCGAGTTCAGGGCATCGGTAATCCAAATGGTATTAACCGAACCCAAGCAACGCACCGGGATCACGCGCACAAAGGCGGAGTAGTCATAGCGGTTCATGCCCGCCATGTCGAGCGCCGGGTAGGCATCGTTCTCGCAGGCCAAGATCAGGATGCGCGGCTTGTTGTCGAACTCATCCGGAACATTGACGGCCTTGATCTGAGCACCCACGGAGTTGACCGAGTAGTTCTCGAACGAGATCACGCGCACCGGGCACGCGCCCATACAGGTTCCACAACGGCGGCAACGCGACTCGTTGAACAGCGGGAAGCGGCGTGCATCCTCGTCGATGGCACCAAACGGGCATTCCACCGTACAGCGTTTGCACTGGGTACACCCTTCCAGGCGCACGATAGGGAAGGACAGGTCGCCGGCACGCGGGTGGGCGGCCTTGCCCAGACCCGCATTCTCAACGGCCTGAATGGCCTTCATGGCCGCGCCCGTGGCGTCTTCCATGGCCTGCAACATATCCATCGGGCGGCGTACCGGGCCAGCAGCGTAGATTGCGGTGCGACGGGTCTCGTACGGGAAGCAGATGAAGTGACTGTCGTTGAAGCCATGCTTGAAGTGCGGAATATCCGGGCCCTGGCGATAGTCCAGGTTGAGCACCGATTTGGCACGCAGTTTTTCGACCTGAATATCCGCCTCGGCCTTGATCTCAGCGTTCTTGCTCTCCGAAGCAACCACCGCCGCGTTGAGTGCATCCAGATCCGGGCCGGAGGTCGGCACCGAACCGGTCGCCAGCACCACCAGATCAGCCTGAGCCTGGGTATCTTCGTTAAGGATCAGATCCTTGAAGTTGACGGTCAGTCCATTGCCCGTGGCGGCCACGGTGGAGACTTCACCCTTGGAGAAGATCACGCCCTTGTTTTGTGCGGAGCGGTAGAAGTCCTCGCCGTTGCCCGGTAGACGCAGGTCGGTGTAGAGCACCACAGTGTCCACATCAGGGTTGCTGTCCTTGAAATACATCGCCTGCTTGACGCTGACATTGCAGCAATAGCCGGAACAGTACTCAAGGTGCTCGCCGGTCGTGTCACGCTGGCCGGCACATTGCACGAACACCACCGATTTCACTTCCTTGCCGTCGGACGGGCGCTTGATGGCACCCCCATTGGCGGCCTTGGCCAGCGCTTCCAGCCCCGCTTGATCGACCACATCCGGGGAGGCACCGTAGCCCAAGTGCGGCAATTTATTGGCGTCATACAGGGTAAAGCCGCTAGCCTGAATAATCGCACCGACATCCTCGGTCACGGTCGAACCGGACTCAACGGTGATGTCGGCCTTGAAACGACCCGGCGCACCTGCCGTCTTGGTCACGGTCGCATTGAGATAGACCGTGATGTTGGCATCGCCCGCAATACGGCTAACCATGTCGGCGACACCGGTATCTTCGGGATCCTTGAACGGCTCACGGGTCGGGATGCGCTTGTAGTTCTGTGCGGCCCAACCACCCAGCGCACCGGTCTTCTCGACCAACACCACTTTGTAACCCGCCTTGGCGGCTTCCAGCGCAGAGGTCATGCCGGAGATACCGCCACCGACCACCAGCAGGGTCTTGCTACCGCCCACATTGGGGTTGCCGGACGGCACAGACATCGCCTTGACCTCGGCACAGGCCATGCGCACATAGTCCTCGGCCATTTCCTGCGTGGTCTCGCGAGCCTCTTCGGTATCCGGGCGGATCCAGATCACGCCTTCGCGCAGGTTCGCGCGCGAAACCGCTGTGCTCGGGAAATTGAAGGCCTCAGTCTTGGAACGACGCGAACAGGCGCAGATCGCGGCATGCGTCACGCCCTCGTTGTCGATGTCGTTCTGGATCATCGCCACGCCATCGACCGAGCAGAGGAAGGCGTGCTCGCGCACCAACTGCATCTTGCCATCCTTAGTCGCGGTCTTGACCAGCGTGGCCACATCCAACCGGGCACCCAACTCGCAACCAGAACAGATATACGCTGCGTGTTTCTTTTCAGCCATCGTTGCACTCATGATCAATTCTCCGCACGGGCGACTTGGTTGACGACCTGGATCGCACGCAAGGCCGCCGCCGTCGCGCTTTGTACAGCGCGATTCACATCCAGCGCGTTGGTTGCACAACCGGCACCAAACACGCCCGTATTGCCATTCATCGCCAAGAAGCCCGAAGAATCGCTCGCGATACCTTCTGACAGGGCCGCCGGGATGGCCATACCCTTGACGGCCGGCTCCATGCCCACCGCCAACACGACCAGATCATGCGGCTCGGAGTAGCGCTTATAGCCCTCGGTATTGACGCCCCACAGACGCGGATCGCCGTTCTTGTCTTCAGAAATGCGCGCTACCTTGGACTTCACAAACGTGACATTGGGGTTGGCCTTGACCTTCTGATAGAAGTCTTCAAAACGGTCGATGGCACGAATGTCGATGTAATAAATGGTGGACTTGCCCTCGTCGCCGAAGGCCTCTTGCACATAGTGCGTGTGCTTCAGCGAGGCCATGCAGCAGAAGCGTGAGCAATGACGCAGATGGTTCTCGTCACGCGAACCCGCGCACTGGATAAAGGCCACATTCTTCGCCTCACGGCCGTCAGACGGACGCAGGATCTTGCCCTTGGTCGGACCATGCGGATCGGCCAGGCGCTCAAACTCCACATTGGTGATGACATTCTTGAACTCGCCATAGCGATACGGCGTGATCTTTTCGGCCGCATACGGCTGCCAACCGGTCGCCCAAACGATCGCGCCGGCATTGAGGGTGACCGTCTCGACCTGCTGATCCAATTCGATGGCATCGACCTTACACGCTGCCTTGGCCGCCTCGGCATCGGCTGTGCCGATAATGGACGGGTCGAGCACATAGCGCTGCGGATAGGCCATGTCGTGCGGCAAATAAGCCGCCTTGACCTTGCCCAGGTTGTAATTGAAGGCATCTGCAATCTCGGTGCTGACCGCCTTGGCACACTCACCGCAGGCCGTGCACTTGCTGTTCACATAACGCGGCGACAAGGTTACATTGACGCTGTAATCGCCCGCCGTACCGCTGATCGCCGTCACCTCAGCCATGGTCAGGACCTGGATGCGCGGGTTCGCCTTCAGGCGGCGCAGGTTGATCTCCAGACCACAGGTCGGATGGCACATCTTGGGGAAATAGCGGTAAAGCTGGGCCGTACGGCCGCCGAGCCAGGGATTCTTCTCCACCAGCACCACTTGCTTGCCGGTCTCAGCCGCCTCAAGGGCCGCTGTCATCCCGGCAATGCCGCCGCCCACGACCAGAATAGTCTGGTTGGTCGCCACGATAGACGTCATGTGTCGTCTCCAATAGAACAAAAATGAGTAAAACAGCACCCCAAAAAGGGGCGTCAAAAGACGGGAGTTATCTTACCTGCAAAGCCCCTAAGTCGGGACCATGCCTACATCGAATGTACTTATATACGGATAAGCCCGTCGCAATACCCTGCTGCTCGCAGGGTGAAGCTCATCAGACCAAGTTCAGATCCAGAACCCCTTCCATCTTCTCAGCGGTCTCCGACTTGCCCGTGCGGCTATCGCCGACGATGGCCACCGTCACACTCACCGATTTGGCCTCCTCACCCAGACGGGCACGCTTTTCCAATGCCACCGTCTTGATCAGGGTAATCAAGTCCTTGGCCAGATGCTCAGGGCCTTGCATCTCAACCGCTTCGCGATTCGGGAAACCCGCCGCCGCAATATCGGCATCGCTGTTATCCGCCGCAACCCCCGCCATCAACTGGCTATGCGCCACACCGAGGCGCATCTCACCACGCGCCGCCAGACGCTCAAAGGCCTTGATGAAGCGATCCTCACTGTCTTGGAAAATGGCATGCAATTCCGGATGCAGGATGACGCCCTGCGGGTTTTGCAACAAGGGGAAGGGATTGGCCCAGTAACTCGACTCGCGTGCACCACGGAAGGTCTGCGTGCTACCTGCAGCCACCCGCTCACCCAGCCGGAGATGAGCAACCGCGTCCATGACCCCCATGTCGACATCAACGGTCGACTCATTCGGCGCCTTGAGACGGAAATTGTTCGCGTACAACAACACATCCAACTGGTGGCCCGTCGAGACCTCGGTATCCGCAGTGACCGGGACAATCTGGCGCGCATTGGAGCCCGTTGAGCGGTTGTAGCCCACTTCGCGACCCTGCATCTGCATCTTGGCCCGCTCGGAGAACCCGTCCAGACAGGCAAAGGCGCCCGTCTCGGTGCCATAAAAGGTAGGCCGCATCTGAGCATCCTCACCGCGTTCCAGACGGATGCGGCCCATGTCGTCTGCCTTGACCCGCATCTCGGCGATATAAGGCGCACCCGCCTCGTCAAAGCGCACCTTGTAGCGCGTACACCCACAATGCAGTGGAATATCTCCGGCACGAATGGCCAAGACATTGTGCAGCGTCAAGATGGGCTTCTTGCAATAACCAAAGTATTTCAGCTCCTCGCGGTTCGGCACCAAACCCACCAGAATTTTATTTTCGGCATCCCACCAATAGCCCAGATCCTCATCGGCGGCATCCGGATCACCAAACAGGAAGATACCGTCCGGCTTACGCCCCTGGCTAATCTCATCCACATTGGCAAACGGGAACAGGTTCAACAGGCCCGGCTCCATCTCGATGCAACCGCGCGACTTATGGATATAAACCACAATCAACCAACTGCCGACACTCAGCGGAACGGCCACCCAATCATCCGCGCGGAACCGCTCGCAATGGAACGGATTGTGGCCCAACTCGTAAAAGGGTTTGGCGCGCTTATTGGAAGGCGTCGTGTAATCAACACCCGTCTGGATGTCCGCCGCGATGGTCAGCGGGACATGCGACAAGGCGATGTAATCCGGAGGGAGATTGAAGTAATGGCCGGAGATTTCGCCCGCCGTCACATTAGGAAAGGCGTTCAGACCCGGCGTGCGCCGCGTCCCTTCTTCCAGGCCCACGCCATCAAGCAAGGCACGCCGAGTTTCCAGCAGCAGTTCGGACAAGCCGCGAGCCTTTTCCGTGACCTTGCCCTTGACGAAGGCAGAGGTGACATCACCCAGGGTCACCACCTCGTTCTGCAGGCGCACCAGGCGCGAATAGGAACGGGTGCGGAAATGATGGAAACCCCCGTCGAAGAACAGGGCCAACTCGCGCGCACGATCGAGCGCCTCACCCTCCTCAATCTTTCCAGCATTGAGTAGCATCAAGAAATCGCGCGCCCGGATCGACTCCACGAAGGCGCTACGGTGCTGCCACTCATCGCGATAACGCTCGTCCCGCTGCCCGAGATCGGCCAGATATTCCTTCTTGTAACGATCCAAAAAACGCGTAAAAGGCAGGCTCTTGAGCAACTGGGCCGGCGTGACACAACCCTCACGAATTTCGAGAATACTTTCCATAGCAGAATTCCTAGCGGG
This sequence comes from Bordetella parapertussis, assembly GCA_945890495.1. Classification (GTDB taxonomy): domain Bacteria; phylum Pseudomonadota; class Gammaproteobacteria; order Burkholderiales; family Thiobacillaceae; genus QYQG01. The sequence goes on from CAMDCO010000001.1 coordinate 44,180, forward strand.
CCTAGCCATAAAAAACTGCCGTGCCGGCACACCGGTCAAGGCAGTTCATGGGTACAGCCCATCGATTTAAGATGTGAGCGATTTTAGCATAAAAATTCGTGTCTAATCACGCCCCACCGCAGACACCCACCCCACCCGTGGCCGCCCATTCACCGCTAGGGCAGGCACAGGGGCCTGCCTCCTACAGAGGCGACCCGGCACCCATCAACAGGCGTAGGGGCACCCCCCGTGGTTGCCCTGTACCCACCCGTTTAGGCATGGACACTCGCCGGACGCACATTGCACGCCTCACCCGGTTCGGTCGGCACATCAATGGTCAGAAACTGCAGCGTTTCAAGGTCAGCAAAGACATAGGTCGGTGGCTTGCCGACCCCGCCCACCGTACCGGGGTTCACCAGCCAAGTCTTGCCGCCCTTGATGTTGACCACCTCACGCTGGCTGACCCGATGATCATGGCCACACAGCACCACCTCGTAATCGCCGGTCAAGGCCATCGCCTCGGCGTAATGCGGGTAATGCACCATGAACAGGGTGCGCCCACCCAGGTGCAGCACCGCATCCTGACCGTGATAGCGCACCGGACTGTCTGGTTCATGCGCCAAATGCATCATGGCGTAAAGGTCACCCGTGTTGTTGCCATGAATGGCATGCACCGGCACACCATATTTCTTCAACACCCGCAGCGTGGTCGGCGCCACGATATCGCCGCAATGCAGGACCGCCTGCGCGCCCCGCGCCATGGCGTCTTCGACCGCGTGATCAAGCAAACGCCGGTTGTCGTGCGAATCCGAAACGATGCAGACCTTCATCAGAACATCGGCTTGTCGATAGCCACGTTATAGCGATCCACTCCGCTGAGAATCTCAGCCCGAGCCTCATCCACCCCAGCCCAACCCAGCACCTTGACCCACTTGCCCTTTTCAAGGTCCTTGTAATGCTCAAAAAAGTGCGCAATCTGGTTGAGCATCAGCACCGGCAGGTCTTCAGGGCTGCGTACGGCGCAATACATGGTACACAGCTTATCGACCGGGACGGCCAACACCTTGCCATCCATACCCGCCTCATCCTCCATCTGCAATATGCCCACAGGCCGGCAGCGCACCACCACACCCGTGATCAGCGGGATCGGGGTGATCACCAGGACATCGACCGGATCGCCGTCCTCGGACAGCGTATGCGGGACATAACCGTAGTTGCACGGGTAATGCATCGCGGTGGACATAAAGCGATCCACGAACATCGCCCCGGTCTCCTTGTCCACCTCATACTTGATAGGCTCGCCGTGGGCGGGGATTTCGATGATGACATTGATGTCATCGGGCACATTGCGGCCGGAACTGACGCGATCAAGATTCATAGGACCTCTAACGGGGGTTGCTGATGGTGATGCGATTATAGAAGGTAGAAAGCGACGAAAGAGGTGCGCACAGAAAACAAAAACCCCTCCGCAGAGGGGTTTTTTACGGCCTAAAAAAAGATCAGGCCATCGCCTTGATGGCGGAAGACAAACGGCTCTTATGACGCGCGGCCTTGTTTTTGTGAACGATACGCTTGTCGGCCAGACGGTCCATGGCGCTCATGGATTCCTGGAAGACGATTGCAGCAGCGGCCTTGTCGCCGGCCTCGATTGCCCTGCGAACCTTCTTCACGGCAGTGCGGTAAGCCGAGCGTTGAGCCATGTTTTGCAGACGGATACGGTCTGACTGACGGGCACGCTTGCGAGCCTGTGCGCTGTTTGCCATGGTGAAAGCTCCTGAAAAACTCTAATAGAAGTCAGTAAGTATATCCCCCCGCACGATGTTTGACAAGCTAGAATCGTCCCCCATGAATCTGCTTCGTGCCCTTGCCACCGTCAGCTCAATGACCCTGCTCTCGCGCCTCCTTGGATTTGTGCGCGACATGGTCATCGCCCGTGCATTCGGTGCCGGGGCGATCACCGACGCTTTTTTTGTGGCCTTCAAGCTCCCCAACCTGCTCCGGCGGCTGTTTGCCGAGGGCGCCTTTTCGCAGGCCTTCGTTCCCGTCTTGGCCGAAATCCGCAATCGCGAAGGCGACGCGGCCGCGCAACAGATCATCCACCGCGTCCACACCCTGCTGTTTCTCATCGTCAGCGCTACCGCCCTGCTCGGCATCCTCGCCGCTCCGGCCATCGTCATGATCTCAGCGCCGGGTTTCACCGCCGATGCCACAAAATTCGACCTCACCGTGGCGATGACCCGCATCGTCTTCCCCTACATCTTGTTCATGTCGCTCACCGCGCTGGCCGCCGGCGTACTCAACACCTGGAGCCGCTTCATGGTGCCGGCCTTCACCCCGGTCCTGCTCAATGTGGCCATGATCCTCGCCGCCACGGTGGCCGCACCCTGGTTCGACCCGCCCATCCTGGCGCTGGCCTGGGGCGCCCTTCTGGGAGGTGTACTGCAACTGTCGCTGCAATATGTAGCGCTAAAACGACTGGGGTTGTTGCCGCGCTGGGACTTTGCCCCCAAGGACCCCGCCGTGCGCCGCATCCTCACGCTGATGGGCCCGGCCGCCATGGGCGTCTCGGTCGCGCAGATCTCCCTGCTCATCAACACCATCTTCGCCTCCTTCCTGATCAGCGGCAGCGTCTCCTGGCTGTATTACGCCGATCGCCTGATGGAGTTTCCGACCGGGATGCTGGGTGTCGCCCTCGGCACCATCCTGCTGCCTTCGCTCGCCAAACACTACGCCGACGACGACAGCAGCGAATATTCCCGCCTGCTCGACTGGGGCCTGCGCCTGACCCTGTTGCTGGCCGCCCCCGCCGCCCTGGCCCTGGCCATCCTGGCCATCCCGCTGATCGCCACCCTGTTCCATTACGGGGCCTTCACCGTCCACGATGTCGAGATGACCCGCCTCGCCCTCACCGCCTACAGCGCCGGCCTGATCGGGCTGATCCTGGTCAAGGTTCTGGCCCCCGGCTTTTATGCCCGGCAAAACATCAAGACCCCGGTCAAGATCGCGATCCTCACCCTGCTCGTCACCCAGGCCATGAACCTGGTCTTCATTGGCCCTCTGGGACACGCCGGCCTAGCCCTATCCATTGGCCTTGCTGCCTGCCTCAACGCCACCATCCTGTATCGAAAACTGCGTCAACACGGCATTTTCCAACCCCAACCCGGCTGGGCGATCTATCTGCTGCGACTTGCCGCCGCCCTCGCCGCGATGGGCGGATTCCTCTGGCTGGCCATGGGCGCAGAGGCCGACTGGCTAAAGGCCGGTTTACAGGAACGCCTCACCCACCTCGCCTGGCTCGTCCCCGCGGGTGCCGGCATCTATTTCGCCAGCCTCTGGACCTTGGGCCTGCGCCCTGGCCAATTCCGCCGCACGGCCACAGGCTGACGGAAGCGGCCTCAACCAGTAGAATCACGCCCTTCTTATCGCTTCGCCGCGCAGGTAACCCCAAAAACATGATCATCACCCACGGCTGGCCACATTCTGCACGCCCCAACGCGGTCACCATCGGCAATTTCGACGGCGTCCATCTTGGCCACCAGGCCATGCTGGCGCGCCTGACCGCGCGTGCTGTATCGCTCGGTGCCCTGCCCACGGTGCTGACCTTTGAACCGCACCCGCGCGAGGTCTTCTCGCCCCAGAGCGCCCCCACCCGCTTGTCGTCGATGCGTGAAAAACTGGAGCGATTGCGCGAACTGGGGGTTGGCCATGCCCATGTCTGCCCATTCGACCGCGCCTTTGCCGCCCTGACGCCGGAAGCCTTCATCCAACGCATCCTGGTCGATGGCCTGAAGACCCGCTATGTCCTGGTCGGCGATGACTTCCGCTTTGGCGCCAAACGCGCCGGCGACATCGGACTCCTAGCTCGCGTGGGGGCCGAGCAAGACTTTGTGGTCGAGTCCCTGCCCACGGTCGAGGCCGCGGGTCAGCGCGCCTCCAGCACCGCCGTGCGCACAGCCCTGGCCGAGGGCGACATGGCGACCGCCGCCCAGTTGCTGGGCCACCCCTACACGATCTCGGGCCGCGTTGTCGATGGCGACAAACTCGGCCGCACCATCGGCTACCCGACCGCCAATGTCCAACTCAAGCACAATCGTCCGCCCGTGCGCGGCATCTTTGCGGTGCGCGTACAAGGTCTGGAACGCCCCGACTGGCCCGGTGTTGCCAGCCTCGGCACCCGTCCCACGGTACACGCCAACGGCTTGCCGACGCTGGAAGTACACCTATTCAATTTCAATCAATCGATCTACCGCACCCACCTGCGCGTCGAATTCCTGCACAAACTGCGCGACGAACAAAAATTCGCCTCGCTCGACGCCCTAATCGCCCAAATCGGCCGCGATGCCGACGAGGCACGCACCCTGCTGAATGTCGGATAAGCCCATGGATTACAAAACCACCCTCAACCTGCCCGACACCCCCTTTCCCATGCGCGGCGATCTGCCCAAGCGCGAACCGGGCTGGGTGTCGCAATGGCAAGAAAGGCAGCTTTACGCCGCCATTCGCCAGGCCTCTGCCGGCCGCCCGCGTTTTACCCTGCACGACGGTCCGCCCTATGCCAACGGCGACATCCACATCGGTCACGCGGTCAACAAGATATTGAAGGACATCATCCTCAAGGCCAAGACGCTGGAAGGCTTCGACGCGCCCTTCGTGCCGGGTTGGGACTGCCACGGCCTGCCCATCGAACACCAGATCGAAAAGCAGCACGGCAAGCACCTCGAAGGCAACGCCGTGCGCAAATTGTGCCGTGAATACGCTGCGCAACAGGTCGAACGGCAAAAGAAGGACTTCATCCGCTTGGGCGTTCTGGGCGACTGGGACAACCCCTATCTCACCATGAACTTCAAGGCCGAGGCCAACGAGATTCGCGCGCTCGGCAAGATCTGGGAAAAGGGCTATCTGTATCAAGGCCTGAAGCCGGTTAACTGGTGTCTCGATTGCGGCTCGGCACTGGCCGAGGCCGAGGTCGAACACGAAGACAAGACCTCACCCGCCATCGATGTCGCCTTCCCGGTGCACGCCAACCATGCCGAAAAATTAGCAGCGGCGTTTGGCCTGTCGCACCCCGTGACAAACGCCGCTGCCGTGATCTGGACCACGACCCCGTGGACCCTGCCGGCCAACGAGGCGGTATCGGTGCATCCCGACCTCACCTATGACCTGATCTCCACCCCCAAAGGCGCGTTCATCCTGGTCCATGAACTGACCGCCGCCTGCCTGGAACGCTACGGACTGGAAGGTGAGTTTCTGGGTGCCTGCCCCGGCGCGGCACTCGAACACCTCTTGCTGCAACACCCGTTCCAATCGCGCGATGTGCTGATCATCTGCGGCACCCATGTCACCACTGAAGCGGGTACCGGCCTGGTCCACACCGCACCCGCGCATGGCGTCGATGACTACAATGTCGGGCGCAAATACGGCCTGCCGGTCAACAACCCGGTGGGCGGCGACGGTCGTTTCCTCGCCACCACCCCCGCACTGGAATGTGGCCCGCTGGCCGGGCTGACCGTGTGGGAGGCCAACCCCAAGGTCCTTGAAGAATTGGAAGCGCGTGGCCGCCTGCTCAAGGCCGAAAAGATCCGCCACAGCTATCCGCATTGCTGGCGTCACAAGACACCCATCATCTTCCGCGCCACCACCCAGTGGTTTATCGGCATGGGGCAACGGGGCAGCGAATCCGCGCCCACCCTGCGCCATCAGGCCGAGATCGCCGTGGACGAGACGCAATTCTTCCCGGCCTGGGGCCGTGCCCGCCTAGAAGGCATGATGAAGACCCGCCCCGACTGGTGCATCTCGCGCCAGCGCAACTGGGGCGTGCCGATCCCCTTCTTTTTACATCGCGAAACCGGCGCACTGCACCCACGCACCGCCGAGCTCATCGAGGCCGTGGCGCAGCGCGTCGAACAAGGCGGCATCGAGGCCTGGTTCGCGCTCGACCCCACCGAGTTGCTGGGCGATGAAGCCTCGCAATACCGCAAGCTCAGCGACACGCTGGATGTCTGGTTCGATTCCGGAACCACCCACTGGCATGTCATGCGCGGCTCGCACGCCGACAGCCACAACCATCCGGCTGACTTGTATCTGGAAGGCTCCGACCAGCATCGCGGCTGGTTCCAGAGTTCGCTCCTGACCGGTTGCGCCATCGACGGCCGTGCGCCCTACAAGGCCCTGCTCACGCACGGTTTCGTGGTCGACGGCAATGGCCACAAGATGTCGAAATCCAAGGGCAATGTCATCGCCCCGCAAGAAATCATGGGCAAGTACGGTGCCGACATCCTGCGCCTGTGGGTAGCCAGCACCGACTACGCGGGCGAGTTGTCGATCTCCGACAAGATCCTGCAAGGCGTCATCGACAGCTACCGGCGCGTGCGCAACACCCTCAAATTCCTGCTCGCCAATCTCTCCGACTTCGACCCGGCAGTAAACGCTCTGCCGGTGACCGACTGGCTGGAGATCGACCGCTACGCCCTCAACCTCACCCAGCGCTTCGACGCCGAGGTGCGCACGGCCTACGCCGGTTACGAATTCCTGCGCGTCGCCCAGGCCCTGCACGGCTTCTGCGCCGAGACCTTGGGCGGCTTCTATCTCGACATCCTCAAGGATCGTCTCTACACCACGGCGGCCGATTCGAAGGCCCGCCGTTCCGCGCAATCGGCGCTGTACGCCATCACGCGCAGCTTGGTGCAGGCCATGGCACCCATCCTGTCCTTTACCGCCGAAGAGGCCTGGGCCTTTGTCCCCGGACGCGGCACAGCGGAACACGACAGCGTATTTCTGTCGCTTACCCGCACGATCAAAGCGCCCGCAGAGATGGCGCTCGTGGAGCGTTGGGACGCCCTCCTCGCCTTCCGCCCCACGGTCTTGAAGGCGCTGGAAACTGCGCGCGAGGCCAAGGCCATCGGCTCCGCGCTCCAGGCCGAGCTGGAGATCACCGCCGACGGCGCACTCTTCGACCACCTCACCGCCCTGGGCGACGACCTCAAGTTCGTCTTCATTGTTTCCGCCATCCGCTTAACTCGCGGGCCAGAAACGGTCACGGTCATCCCCAGCCCCCACACCAAATGTGAACGCTGCTGGCATGTACGCGCCGATGTGAACAGCGACGGCCTCTGCGGCCGCTGCGAAAGCAACTTGAACGGCCCAGGCGAGACTCGCGTATATGCATAAGTGGCTCGGCTTGGCCGCCCTGGTCATCACCCTCGACCAGCTCAGCAAATGGGCGATTCTGGCGTCCTTACCGCTGTACGCCAGCATCGAGCTGACCGGCTTTTTCAACCTGGTGCATGTACGCAACGAAGGCGCGGCGTTTTCCTTGTTGGCCGACCAACCCGGCTGGCAGCGTTTCTTCTTCATTGCCCTGTCACTCACGGTTTCGGCCTTCATTGTCTGGTGGCTGCGCAAACCCGCAGCGGCGCTGCAACAAACCGCCTTCGCCCTGATCTTGGGTGGCGCACTGGGCAATGTGATCGACCGCATCATCCACGGCAATGTGGTCGATTTTCTCGACCTCCATTTCATGGGCTGGCACTGGCCCGCGTTCAATGTCGCCGATTCGGCCATCGTCCTCGCCGCCGGAATCTTGGTCTGGATGAGCCTGAGGCCACCGCATGATCAGCCCTGAAATCGGTCTTAACGACCGCGTCACCCTGCACTACCGGCTCACCTGCGGGGACGCGGAACTCGTCAACACCTTTGACGCCGCGCCCGAGACCTTCCAGTTCGGCCGTGGCGAGATCGACCCCCGCCTGGAATATGCCCTCAAGGGGCTGACCGAAGGCACGCATACCACGCTGCACCTGACCCCCGCCATGGCCTTTGGTGAACACGACCCGGATCGGATCCAGGCGTATCCCCGCGCCGACCTGAACGATCTGGCCGCCGACTCGGCGATCGACATTGGCCACAGGATCCAGTTCCAACTCCCGAATGGACAAGCCCTGCACGCCGCCGTGCTGGCCCTCGATGCCACCACGGCCACCCTCGACTTCAATCACCCGCTCGCCGGCCAAGCGGTCGAATTTGAGGTCCACATCTTGAGTATCGAAAAATGACTACCGCACTACTCGCCAACCCGCGTGGCTTTTGCGCCGGGGTCGATCGCGCCATTGCCATTGTCGAACGCGCGCTGGAACGCCATGGTGCTCCGGTGTTCGTGCGCCACGAGGTCGTGCATAACCGCTTCGTGGTGGACAACCTGAAGGCCCGGGGCGCGATATTCATCGAGGATTTGAACGATGTTCCCGCCGGGGCTGTGCTGGTATTCAGCGCCCACGGCGTGCCGCAATCGGTTCGCCTTGAAGCCGAGGCCCGCGGGCTCACCGTGTTTGATGCCACCTGCCCGCTGGTCACCAAGGTGCATCTGGAGGTCAAACGACTGGTCGAACACGGCTACGGCATCATCATGATCGGCCACCCGGGGCACCCCGAGGTCGAAGGCACCCTGGGCCAAACCGACGGCAGCAAGTGGCTGGTCGAGACCCCCGCCGATGTCGCCCTTCTGGCCTGCGAAATGGGCCTGGGCCGGCCCGACAAGCTAGCCTATGTCACCCAAACCACGCTCTCCGTCGATGACGCAAAGACCACGATCGACGCGCTGCGCACCCACTTCCCAGGCATTGTCGGTCCTAAAAAGGACGACATCTGCTACGCCACGCAAAACCGTCAGGATGCGGTAAAGACCCTCGCCGCGCGTTGCGATGCGGTGCTGGTGGTCGGCTCCCAAAACAGCTCCAACTCCAATCGCCTGCGCGAGGTTGCCGAACGCGCCGGCGCCAAGGCCTGGCTAATCGACACCGCTACCGACATCGACCCCACTTGGCTAGCCGGCGTGCGCTGCATCGGCATCACCGCCGGCGCCTCAGCCCCTGAGGTCTTGGTCGAAGGCGTACAAGCCCGTCTGCGCGAATTCGGCATTGCGCAGATCGAAACCCTGGCCGGTGTTGAGGAAAATATCCAATTCGCCCTGCCGGTGGCGCTGCGCTAGCCGACTGACTCCCCTTAATCTAACAAAAAAGCCGGCAGACGCCGGCTTTTTTGGCTCTATATGAAATCGAGTGGGTAGCGCAATTCATCGTACGGACCCGCGAGGAGGGATTGCGGAGGGGAGGGGGAAACCCCCTATGGTTGCCTGATTTTCGTAGGGGCAACCCCCTGTGGTTGCCCATGTACCGTTAGGGCAGGCACGGGGGCCTGCCCCTACATGGGCCATGGCCGTCGTGGTTGCCAAAATGTGTAATGTGGCCAGATCCACTACCAATCACCAAGAGCCGCTTTTTTGTTGTTCAGGCCGCTCGTCCCACCTCTTAGTGCGGGTGTGCGCCGGGGCCGTAGAAGCGATAACCCAGACGCATCTGCTCGCTCTGCGCCAGGGCGCGTTTCTCGGTCTCGCTCTTGAACTGATCGGCGAGGCTGTCGTAGGTCTTCTTCATCCAATCCGTGTCCATCAGCAGATCGGCCACGCCAGCCGCCCAGCGCAGGCGGTCGGAGGTCGAACCCAAACGGGCACCGATACCGTCCATGAGGTCGGCGATACGGGAGTTCTCCATGCCATAGGACTTCAGACGCGTCGCCAATTGCAACGAGGCCTCGGCGCTCTGACAAGCGTCGGCCGCCCGGGCAAAGGCCGCGTTCGCCGCATCAATCGCACCCATGTCGTGATACAGCTTGGCGACCTGCGCCAAGGCAAAATGATCACTCGCCCGCGCCGCCGCCTCACCCAGGATACGCGTCGCCTCGGTCGCGTTGGAAAGGGCATCGCGGGCCAGTTCTGCCAGGCGAGTCCAGTCATACGGGTTCTCGCCCGCACTGGCGGCCCGGGCCTGTACCGCCGCCTCCGCCCGCTCTCGACCGAACTGGGCATCCTTCAATTCGCGCGCCACGGTACGCACAATCTCGCTAAACCAAACAAAATCAGCGGCTGAGGCGATGCTTTCGTCGAGCAACTTGGACAGCCAGGCCTTGTCGCCCGTCCGATCCACCGCCAAGATGAGCGGCTTGAAGCGAGAGAAATGGAAGCCGTCTTCGCGCAGGGTGGTCTCGGCATTGGTCAAGACCTTGCCGGCATAGGCCGCATCGCCCAGCTCGAGCATGATGCGGTCGGCCAGCGCGATCTGCTCACGCACGGTCTTGCAGTTGCCCTCGGCGCTCTGGAACTCGACATACTTGGCCTGATTGGCCTCGCGGCGTGCCAGTTTGTCCTGAGCCCGCGCCAACCGGTCCGCATCGCTGGCCATATGCTTCTCGATCCCTTCGACGACCTTGCGCATCTCGTCCAGATTGGCCACCGCCTCTTCGGCCTTGGCGACCATAGCGACGGCCGCGGCCGCATCGCCACTCGCCGCACAGGCATCGGCCAATTGCAGGAACTCGCCCGTTGCACTCGCCAGACTGCCCCCCTTGACCAGAACGGCACGGGTGAACTCGGCATTACCCTCCGCCGATTTCAAGACCTGCATCAAGCCGGTGAAATCCTTGGCGGAATCCAGCGCCTGCGCATACAAGCCGCCCGCGGCCGACGGGTCGATCTCGCCCATGGCCCCGGACAGGGTAATAAGGTCCGCCGGGCTGCCGTATTTGGCGGCCCCTTCGTTAACGATCGCGGCACCCTGCACCTTGTCCATCAGGTCAGAGGCCACCGAGCGAGCCAGACGGGCAAAGTCAGCGGCACGGCCACACTTGGTCTTGATCTTGTCCACGATCTGGCTGGCCAGCGCGATGTCCTTCACCTGCGTCGCCACCACCCCAAACAGGGCGTAGAGCGGCTCGGTGGATGAGATCTCCTTGAGCGCACCGGCGAGGAGCTTGCCGGATTGAACAACATCACCCGTCACGATCAGCGTACCCAGGCCCACGGCGACCTTCTCGTCCGCGTTCATGGCGAAATCAGCGCCTTGCTGCAGGGCATCGGCGGACTTGGCCTCCTCGCCCAAGGCCTTGTAACCGATCGCGCAGGCGACAAAATCGCCGGTAAACATGGCCCCACCGGCTACCTCATCGAGCACCGCCTTGGCGCCCGAATCCGCGGCAAAGGCCGGCTGGGCGAACACCGTCTGGGCAAAGCCGGCATCGGCCGGCTCATCGAAGGCCTCGCGGGCCAAGGTATAAAAATCTTGGGCCGTAGCACAAGCGGCCAAACGCGGTTCAAGGGTCGCACGGGTTGCCATGGTCAAAACTCCAGTCAGTAACGGTCAATGTTGAACTGTAACGAGATTTCCCCAACTCTGCGCAAGGGGTTTTTTATCGCCCGATAAATAAGCTCAAGGGACAAGTAAATGGAAGAGCCCCAAGACACCAAAGAAGACAACCGTCATCCCGGCCAGAAAACGAAACAGGGGATTTCCAAAGAGTTGGCGCACACGGCTTACCGCCCAGCCCATGGCCAACAGATTGGGCAAGGTTCCAAGACCAAATACCCCCATGATCAAGGCCCCGTTGACGGCACTGCCACTGGCCAAGGCCGAGATCAGTAAACTATAAACCAAGCCGCAGGGCAGCCAGCCCCACAGGGCACCCGCCATCACGGCCTGCGCCGGGTTGCGAACCGGCAACAGACGACCCAACCAGGGCTGCACGCGTTGCCAGAGTCGTGCCCCAGCGTGCTCGATCCACACCACGCTACGGTTCAGCCCAGCCAGATACAAGCCAACCAAGATCAGCATGACCTGCGCCAAGGCATACAAGATGCGCTGCACCGGCAACAGGTCCTCAGCCAAAAAGGCCGCCGAGCCGATCAATCCCGCCAAGGCACCCGCCAGTGTGTAACTGGCGATACGCCCAAAGTTGTAGCCCAGGAGGATGCCCGTGCGCTGCCGCTCACCGCCCTGCAAGGCCGTTGCCGCCACGATCCCACCGCACATACCCACGCAATGCACGCCCCCCATCACGCCCGCCAGAAGGGCCATGAGCAGGGTTTCATTCATAGATAGCTAGGCCTCTGCAGTGTGAAAAATCATGCGATACCCCACATAGGTCGCGGCCATCAGGAGGGGAAGAAGGAGCATGAAGCCAATCCCGTAGGGGATGATCAGGGCCAGCATCCAACCGCCCCCCAGCAACAGGGCGAAAAGCAGCATCGAAAGGGCATTGGTCAGCACGGTCCACAGGCTCCACCACAAGGCGCGGCCCGCCGAAAACGCATCAAACAGGATCAAGGCGGGCGCAAACCAAGAGGCCATGGAGACCGGCAGCAGGATGAGCAACGCCATCCACAAGGCTGGCATGACACGCTCAAGATGCGAATTCAACACCTCCGGGCTGGGGCCTCCGCCCGACGCCCCGCCGGCATCGACCAGACTCAGGATTGTTTCCAGATCGCTTCCCGCCATCATCACAATCAACTGACTGGCGGCCAGAGTGGCGGCTACATTCAGCAGGCCCACCAGCAACAGGGGCGAAACTTTGGGTCGTAACAGCCCCGGCAGAACCAGAAAAGAAAACCGCTCACCGCGTCGCGAGGCATCCCCCGCCAACATGAACAAGGCCACCACAAAGGGCCCCGCAAACGAGGCCAGAATCGCCCCCACACCGGTCATACCAAGAAGCAGGAGCGCCAACAGGACGGCCGAACTCAGCCCCAGCCAAGCCATGAAGCCCTGCCGTAGCAAGGCCACGCCACCCTGTAACCAAAGCACTCCCGCCCCCAGCGAGGGACGCGTGACTCGCAAGCGTTGTGTCATAGCGAAGCGATTAGAACGAGAACAAGACCCAGAGCGGAACCAGCAGATTCGGGGTGATCTCGTTCATGCGTTGGAACTGGCCGTTGCCAGTGGGGTCCAGCAGGTAATAGGGCGTGCCGTGCGACGGCGTCACCTTGACCATGTAGAGCTTGCCACGCACCCTAAACTCCTCCACCCGGTCCTGCCCGCGATGCAGGATGGTGATCTGCGGCTCCAGCGACGGATCCTGAACCAGGCCGGGGGGCGGCGGTATCACCGGCACCGGCTCCAGTTGAACTGGGGCCGCCCGAACCAAAGACGACAGCGCCAAGGTTAGCGTCAGGCTCAGCGTTAAGGCCGATAACAGTCTGGAAATAGACATGGGGTATTCCTGCTATAAAGAGTTGGCGGATTTAAGTGTGAAGGGCAACGGCATTATGACGCAAGTGTAGCTGCTTCATGAACACCTCGTGGGGCGTCTTGAAACCGAGGCCTTTTCTGGGGCGTTGGTTAGCGTGAAACAACACAGTCATTGGCGTAGGGGAACCCCCCTGTGGTTGCCCATTTACCACCAGGGCAGGCACAGGGGCCTGCCCCTACGAGGTGACCGCCCCTCAACAGGCGTAGGGGCAACCCCCCGTGGTTGCCCTGGTTGGGCAGGCACGAGGACGGCCCTTGCAATCGGTTTCATGATTTGGGGTGGCATGAATGCCATGAAAGTTGAGGCGGTGCCCGGCGAACGCCTTGCCGTTGTCGGTCGTCAGCGTATGGACCTGGCTGCCAGGCACCCGTGGTTGCCTATTTTGTCAATGTACTCTACTGTGCATATATGCAATGCGATTGGAGCCCATCATGCAAAAGCGAATGACCATATCTATCGACGAAGCGGTCTACGAAGGCCTCGTCAGATTTGTCGGCAGGAGAAAAATCAGCCAGTTCCTTGAAAATCTGGCGAGGCCGCATGTTGTCACTGACGACCTTGATACCGGTTATCAGGCGATGGCCGAAGACACGCAACGCGAGAAGGATGCGCGCGAATGGTGCGAAGCCTTGATTGGAGATACTGCAGATGTTGCGCGGTGAAATCTGGTGGGTCGAGTTCGACCCCGCCGTGGGCAGCGAGATACGAAAAACCCGGCCCGCCGTCATTGTCAGCAACGATGCCTCGAACAGGCACCTCTCACGGGTTCAGGTTGTACCACTGACCAGCAACACGGGCAGGCTGTACCCCAGCGAGGCGCTCGTTACCGTGGATAGCAAGGAAAGCAAGGCCATGACAGACCAGATCATGACGGCGGATAAGCGGCGCCTGAAGAATCTGATGGGCAAACTGACGCGGGAAGAGATGAAATCCCTGGAGCAGGTGCTGAAAATTCAGCTTGGGATACCGCTCTAACCCCGCTACAGATTGAGCAGAATCTCTTGCTCGCGGGTCGTCGGTGCAAAGCCCTGATGCTCGTAATGACGGAAGATCGCGTCCACGACCGCCTGCGGCTCATCCATCACCTGAATCAGGTCTAAGTCTTCCGGGGCGATCATGCCTCCGCCAGCCAATTCAGTCCGCAACCAATCTAGCAGGCCCTGCCAGAAGTCACGCTGCATGAGAATGATAGGGATACGGCGAATCTTGTGCGTCTGTACCAGGGTCAAGACCTCCATCAACTCGTCCAGCGTCCCGTAGCCGCCGGGCATGATGACAAAGGCGGAGGTGTGCCGCACGAACATGACCTTGCGAGCGAAAAAATGCCGAAAGGTCTGGCTGACATCCTGATAGGGATTGATATGTTGCTCGTGGGGGAGCTCGATATTCAGCCCCACGCTGGGCGATTTTCCGGCATAGGCCCCCTTGTTCGCCGCCTCCATAATGCCCGGCCCCCCGCCCGAAATGACAGAAAACCCCGCATCGGAAAGACCGCGTGCCAGGGTTTCGGTCAACGCGTAATAAGGCGACCCCGGAGGGACACGGGCACTGCCAAAAATGGTCACCGCCGGCTGAATGCGCGCCAAACTCTCGGTGCCCTGAACAAATTCGGCCATAATCTCGAACACGCGCCAAGACTCCATGGAGGTTTCTTGGCGTCGTTCACAGGGCTCGCTGGCGCAGCCCGGCTTAGGAATCTTGTTCATGATAGATACACACTCCGTTCAAACGCTGCTTCTGGTCGATGGGTCATCCTATCTGTACCGCGCCTACCACGCCCTACCTGACCTCAAGAATCGTCAGGGCGAGGCGACCGGTGCGCTCTATGGCGTCCTCAACATGCTGCGCCGTCTGCGTCGCGAGACACCGGCCGATCTCGCCGCCTGCATCTTCGATGCCAAAGGCCCCACCTTTCGCGAGGCCTGGTACCCGGACTATAAGGCCAACCGGCCGCCCATGCCAGATGACTTGCGTGCGCAAGTCGCCCCACTCCATGAGGCCATTCGTGCCGCCGGCTGGCCGCTGATCGCCGAGACCGGCGTCGAGGCCGACGATGTCATCGGCACCTTGGCGCGCCAAGCCGAGGCCGCCGGGATGCGCGTCATCATTTCCAGCGGCGACAAGGACATGTCGCAACTAGTGTCCGATCAGATTACCGTCATCGACACCATGGCCAACAAGACCTACGACCGCGCCGGCGTAATCAACAAGTTTGGCGTGCCGCCCGAGCGCATCATTGACTGGCTCACGCTGACGGGTGACGCCGTGGACAATGTGCCAGGCGTTCCCAAGGTCGGCCCCAAAACGGCCACCAAATGGCTGACCGAATTCGGCGATCTGGACACGCTGATCGCCCGCGCCACCGAGGTCAAAGGCGTGGTGGGCGACAACCTGCGCGCCAGCCTGGACTGGCTGCCGATGGCGCGGCGCTTGGTGACCATCAAGATTGACTGCGCCCTGCCGGAGCAAGCCACCGAGCTCACCTGGCGTGCCGAGGACAAGGACATCCTGGCGGCACTATTTGAACGCTATGGCTTTAAGGCCTGGCTCACGGAGACCGCACCCTCCGCCGCGCCCGCCGCCGCCATCACCGGCTCCACCCGCCCCCTCTCCCCAAGCCCCTCCCCCGTGGAGGGTGGAGAGACGCGGATGACAGCTGTCACCCCGCGTGAACGCCATTACGAAACCCTGCTCACCGAGGCGGATCTAGCCCGTTGGCTGGACAAGATCACGCAGGCGGAACTCGTCTGCCTCGACACTGAAACCACAGCGCTTGACCCCATGGCGGCGCGCCTCGTCGGGCTGTCGTTTGCCGTTGAGCCTGGCGAAGCGGCCTACCTGCCACTGGTGCACGCCTATCCCGGCGCACCCGATCAGCTTGATCTTGCCGCCACGCTGACTCAGCTCAAGCCCTGGCTAGAAGATGCCAGCCGGGCCAAGGTCGGTCAGAACCTCAAATACGACTGGCATGTGTTCGCCAACCACGGCATTCACCTAGCCGGCATGGCGCACGACACCTTGCTGCAAAGCTATGTATTAGAGGCGCACGAGCGCCACGACATGGACACCCTTGCCGCCCGCCATCTCGGTGAGACGACCCTCACTTTTGAAGAGGTCTGCGGCAAGGGCGCGAAGCAGATCAGCTTCGATCAAGTGAGTATCGAGCGGGCCACGGAATACGCCGCCGAGGACGCCGACATTACCCTGCGCCTGCATCAGGCCTTGCACCCGCAGATCGCCGCCGATGCCGCGCTGAACCCCGTCTATCGCGACATTGAGATGCCACTGATGCCTATCCTGGCGCGTATGGAACGCCATGGGGTGAAGATTGATGCCGCACGGCTTCGCCAACAATCTGGCGAACTAGCGAAGGCCATGCTGCTACTAGAGGCCCGTGCGTATGAAGCCGCAGGCCAGCCCTTCAACCTCAACTCGCCCAAGCAACTGGGCGAGATCCTGTTCGAAAAGCTCGGCCTGCCCGTGGTCAAAAAGACGCCGACGGGCGCGCCGTCCACCGACGAATCGGTGCTAGAAAAGCTGGCTGAGGACTACCCGCTGCCCAAGATCCTGCTCGAATACCGCAGTCTCGCCAAGCTCAAATCGACCTATACCGACAAGCTGCCGGGCCTCATCGACCCCGCCACCGGGCGCGTCCACACCACCTACTCGCAAGCCACGGCGGTCACCGGCCGGCTATCGTCCACCGACCCCAATCTGCAAAACATCCCCATTCGCACCGCCGAAGGACGGCGCATCCGCGAGGCCTTCATCGCCGAACTAGGTTGCGTGTTGCTCTCCGCCGACTACTCGCAGATCGAGCTGCGCATCATGGCGCACTTATCCGGCGACCCCGGCATGGTCACGGCCTTTCTTAATGACGCGGACATCCACACCGCCACGGCGGCCGAGGTGCTGGGACTAGAACCCGCACAGGTTGCGCCGGAACAACGGCGCATGGCCAAGGCCGTCAACTTTGGCCTCATCTACGGCATGTCGGCCTTCGGCCTGGCCGCACAATTAGGCATTGAGCGCAGCGCCGCGCAAGGCTTCATCGACCGCTATTTTGGCCGCTTCCCCGGCGTGGCCGACTACATGACACGCACCCGCGAAACGGCGCGTGGCCAAGGTTTTGTCGAGACCCTGTTTGGCCGGCGTTTGTATTTACCGGAAATCACCAGCAAAAATCCCGCGCGCCGTCAGGGGGCCGAACGCGCCGCCATCAACGCGCCCATGCAAGGCACCGCCGCCGACCTCGTCAAGCTAGCGATGATCGCAGTGCAAGGTTGGCTGGACGCGGAAGGGCTTTCCACCCGCATGATCCTGCAGGTCCACGACGAACTGGTGCTAGAGGTTCCCGAAGGCGAACTGGCCCGCGTTCAGGCCGCGTTGCCCGGGTTAATGTGTGGTGTCGCCCAACTCGCTGTCCCGCTCAAGATCGAGATGGGCGTCGGGCCCAACTGGGACGCCGCGCATTAAAACCCACCCCCTCAAGGCCCCGTGGTTGCCCGCACCCTGTGTTACCCATTCACCGCCAGGGCAGGCACAGGGGCCTGCCCCTACGGGGTTACCTAGCAGGGTGGGGTACACCAGATCAGGATCAATCCCCAAACCACGATGACCCGGCGTGCTTCTGGCGTGATCGAGATGGGCGTGGGCCCCAATTGAGGCGCCGCGCATTAACCGTAGGGGCAACCCCCCGTGGTTGCCCTGCAAACCCCCGTTGTTGCCCTGCAAATCCACCCGTAGCCGCCCATTCACCGCTAGGGCAGGCACAGGGGCCTGCCCCTACATGGTTGCCCGTGGTTATCCGACGGGTTTCTGGCACTTCAGATCAGGATCAATCCCCAAACCACAATGACATTGAGGATGGCGATCAGAACCGCCGCGCTGCCAATGTCCTTGGCACGCTTGGCGAGGCGGTGGTTTTCCAGCGAGATTCGGTCAACCGTCGCCTCAACGGCCGAATTGAGTAATTCCATCAGCACCACACCGAACAAGCTGCCGATCAACACGGCCCGTTCCAGCCCCGTCTCGCCAAACCATAGGGCCGCGGGGATCAGCAGTACGGCCAGGATCAGTTCCTGGCGGAAGGCGTCTTCATGTTTCCAGGCCGAACGCAACCCGGCTAGTGAATAGAAAAAGGCATTCAGAACGCGTCTGATGCCGGTCTTACCCTTGTGTGGGCTCTCGCTCTCAACGCTTGGCCCGCTCATCTCAACCCTTCCAAGCCAGGTCCAGTTCCCGCGCCGCTTTTACATCGTCCAGACGCCTGACCGGTTGCGTGTAGGGTGCACCTTTAACGAGGTCGGGCTGAGTCTCGGCCTCGGTCTTAATGGCGACCATGGCGGCAATAAAGGCATCCAGCGTCTCGCGGCTCTCGGTTTCGGTCGGTTCGATCAGCAGGCATTCCGGCACTAGCAAGGGGAAATAAGTCGTCGGCGCGTGGAAGCCGTAATCGAGCAGGCGCTTGGCAAAATCCATCGCCGACACGCCGGTCGCATCCTTGAGCTTTTTCAGCGTGACGATGAACTCGTGGCTGGCGCGCCGCTCGGGATAGGCCAGTTCAAAGCCGGCCTTTTTCAGCTCGACGGCCAGATAGTTGGCGTTGAGCGTAGCGTAATCGGCCACCCGACGCATGCCGTCGCGGCCCAGCAGGCGGGCGTAGGCCCAAGCGCGCAGCAAGATGCCCTGATTGCCGCCGAAGGCACTCATGCGACCGATGCTTTGCGGACAGTCAGCCTCTTCCAGATAGCGATATTGCCCGCCGTCCAGGGCCACCAACGGGATCGGCAGAAAGGGTAAGAGCCGCTCGGCCACACCGACGGGACCTGCGCCCGGGCCGCCACCGCCGTGCGGCGTGGAGAAGGTCTTGTGCAGATTCATGTGAATGACATCGAAGCCCATGTCGCCGGGGCGCACGCGACCCAAGATGGCGTTGAGGTTGGCGCCGTCGTAATAAGTCAGGCCACCGGCTGCGTGGACGATCTTCTGGATCTCCAGGATGCCGGTCTCGAACGCGCCGATAGTGGACGGATTGGTCAGCATCAGACCGGCGGTTTGCGGGCCGACCGCGGCGCGCAGGGCGTCGAGATTGACATTGCCCTCGCGGGTGCTGGGGATCTCCTTGACCGTGTAGCCGCACATGGCGGCCGTCGCCGGATTGGTGCCGTGCGCCGCATCGGGGACCAGAATCTCGCGCCGGGCCGTGTCACCGCGCGCATCGTGATAGGCGCGAATCATGGCGATGCCGGCAAACTCGCCCTGCGCGCCGGCCATCGGTGCCAGCGACACACCAGCCATACCGGTGACTTCCTTCAAGATTTCTTGCAACTCGAACATGCAGGCCAGAAAACCCTGACCCGAGCTCGCATCCGCCAAGGGGTGGCGGTTCAGGAAACCATCCAGCATCGCCGCCGCGTTGGAGCCACGCGGGTTGTATTTCATCGTGCAGGAACCCAGCGGGTAGAACTGCGTGTCGATCGAGAAGTTCTTTTGCGACAGCCCGGTGTAATGTCGCACCACATCCAGTTCGGACACCTCAGGCAGGGCGGGCGGCGTCGCGCGCAGGGTTTCGGCGGGGAGATCCACCGACAGGGCCGCCGGCATCTGAGCGGTCGCGGTGCGGCCCGCTTGGGCGCGTTCAAATATCAGCATGTCAGCTATTCCATTTCGGCTTGATCGGGCAGGGGCGCGGCGCATCACGGCGCGACAGGATGCGCTCCAGTTGCTCGGCGTAAAGATCCAGATCGGCGGCGGTCTTGGTCTCGGTGGCGCACACCAAAATACAGTCGGACAACTCCGCGTAATCCGCGCCCAAGGCGGTGCCACCGTGGATGCCACGCGCATCGAGCGCACGCAAGATCTCCGCCGCATCGCCCGGCAGACGGATCACGGCCTCGTGAAAGGCCGGACGCTTGAACACCTCGCTCACGCCCGGCAAGGCGGTCAGACGATCGACCAGAGCGCGGGTGTTGGCATGGCTGGCGGCAGCCACCCGGGCCAGGCCCTGCGGCCCCATCAGGCTCATATAGAGGGTCGCGGCGACCACCATCAGGCCCTGATTGGAACAGATGTTGGAGGTGGCCTTGGCGCGGCGGATGTGTTGCTCGCGCGCCTGTAGCGTCAGGGTGTAGCCGGTCTTGCCGTCGAGATCGACCGTGCGCCCGACGATGCGCCCCGGCATCTGGCGCACCAGCGCCTGTTTGGCGGTCATGAAACCCAGATACGGCCCGCCAGAGGACAAGGGAATGCCGAGCGGCTGAGCATCGCCGACGCAGATATCCGCGCCAGTCTGGCCCCATTGACCCGGCGGCTTCAGCAGCGCCAGCGCCATCGGGTTAACCACCGCAATCGCCAATAGGCCGTGCGCGTGCGCCCAGTCGGTCAGGGCATCGACCGGCTCCAGCACGCCAAAGAAATTGGGCTGCGGGATCACCAGCGCGGCCGCATCGGCGTCCGTTGGCAAGGCCTCGACCAGGCCATGGCCGCAATCGGTGCAATACGGCAACAGCACCAGTTCGATGCCCTGTTGCGCAACCAAGGCCTGCGCCACCGCACGATAGCGCGGATTGACCGTAGCCGGAACCCACACGCGGCGGCGGTTCTTTTTGTCTGCCCGCACCGCCATCAGCACCGCTTCGGCCAGCGCCGAGGCGCCATCGTAGAGCGAGGCGTTGGACACCTCCAACCCGGTCAGGCGGGTCATCAGGGTCTGGTATTCGTAGATGACCTGTAGCGTGCCCTGGCTGGCCTCGGCCTGATAGGGCGTGTAGGCCGAATAAAACTCGCCCCGGGTGACGATGGGCCAGATCGCGGCGGGGATGTGGTGTTCATACGCCCCCGCGCCGATGAAATTGAGCCAATCGCCATCCTGCTGCGCCCGCTGGCGAGAAAGTCGCATCAGGGCCATCTCGGACAGCCCTTCCGGCACGCCGGGCAGCCCGGCACAATCCAGGCCCTGCGGGATTTCGTCGAACAAGGTGTCGATCGCCGGCACGCCGATGGCGCCCAGCATGGCCGCGACATCGGCCTCGGTATGCGGGATGAAAGGCATGGTGCGTAGAATTAGTGCGCTTCGGCGTCCACAGCGGCCTGATAGGCGGCGGCGTCCATCAGACTGTCGAGATCAGCGGCGTTGGCAGGCTTGACCCGGAACATCCAGTTCGCAAAGGCATCTTCATTGAGCTTCTGCGGCTCGGCCTCGACCGCCTCGTTCACCGCGATCACCTCACCGGCGATGGGCGCGTAGACATCGGAGGCCGCCTTGACCGACTCCACCACAGCGCATTCTTCACCCGCCGCCAGGGTGCGACCGATGGTGGGATTTTCGATAAACACCATGTCGCCCAGCAATTCCTGGGCGTGATCGGTGATGCCGATGGTGACGCTACCGTCAGCCTCCAGGCGGGCCCATTCGTGGCTGGCGGTGTATTTCAGATCGGTGGGAATAGACATGGTTCTCTCCAAGATTAAATCAGCGCGCGGCCATTGCGCACAAAGGGATATTTGACGACCTCGGCCATATGGCCACGGTCACGGATGATGACCTCAACGCGGTCACCGATCTGCACGCCATTAGGCACACGCGCCAAGGCAATCGAGGTATTCAGCGTGGGCGCAAAACCGCCACTGGTGATCTCGCCGCCGCCGTGTTCGGTCTCGACCGGTTGATGAGCGCGCAGTACACCGCGGTCGGTGAGCTTCAGGCCCACCATCTGACGGTTGCGCGGCAGGGCTTGCAGGCTTTGTTTGCCGATGAAATCACGCTCCCCGCCCATGGCCACCGTCCAGGCCAACCCGGCCTCGAACGGGGTAATGCCCTCGTCCATATCCTGGCCGTATAGCGCCATGCCCGCTTCCAGGCGCAGGGTGTCGCGCGCGCCCAGGCCGATGGGCTTCACGCCCACCTCCAGCGCCGCCTGCCAGAGGAAGGGCGCCGCCTTGGCGGGCAGCATGATCTCGAAACCATCCTCGCCGGTATAACCGGTGCGGGCGATGAACATCTCGCCAATGGGCGCGCCATGAAACGCCTTCAGGCTTCCAGCCACGCCTTCCAGGCCCGGCATCGCCTGCCAGAGTTTGGCGGCTGCGCTCGGCCCTTGCACCGCGATCATCGCCAAGTCACGGCGCGGGATGATCTCCAACTCGGGCGCATGCGCATCGCGCTGCGTCTCGGCCCAGGCCAGATCTTTCTCGGCACAACCGGCGTTAAACACGATGCGAAACCAATTTTCGTTCAGGTAATAGACGATCAGGTCGTCGATCACCCCGCCGCCCGCGTGTAACATGCATGAATACAAGGCCCGGCCAGTCGTCTGGAGCTTGTCCACATCGTTGGCCAAGAGGCGTTTCAGGAACGGTCGCACCGCCTCGCCGCGAAAATCGACTGGCAGCATGTGCGACACATCGAACATGCCGGCATCGCGGCGCACGATGTGATGCTCTTCAAGCTGCGAGCCGTAATGCAGCGGCATCTCCCAACCGGAAAAGTCTACCAGCTTGGCGTTAGCTGCACGATGTTGAGCGTTGAGCGGGGTTAGTTTCAGCGAGGTCATATCGAAGGGTTCCGAGCAGTGCCCGATTGGGCCCTGCATTGTCGCATTGGACGCCCCCTTATGGATAGTAGACCGCCAAGGTATAGCCCACCGGACGCGCATCGCCCAGCCCCAACAAGACACGCCACTCAACCTCCGCCCTGGCCATGAGCAACGGAGCCGCTTCGGGGGGCAGATAGTCGATGGGGGCCAGTGCACGCACGGCCAGCCGTTCGCCCTGCGCGTCCTGCAGGGTGAGGACAAGATGTGGCCAGGCCAGATCCAGCGGACCGCGATTAGCCAAGGTCACCGACAAACGAACGCGTTCGCCGGCCAAGGCATCAAGGGCGCTGCCCTTAATTTCCACGGCATCGGCGAGGCGGGCCGGCTGGGTCAGACAGCCCAGCGGGGCGCAAACGCGCACCAGTGCCGCATAAAGCCCGGGCAGATGCCGTTGCAGTGTGCTGCGTTCGATCAAGGCAACCTGTGCCGCCAGTAACAACAGCAACGCGACAAAGGCCAGCCATGAACCCACCGACCTTGCAGGAGGCCCGCCCTCTGGGCGATCTTCAGACATATCTATAGGCGGATCTGTAGACAGATCTTTAGACAGAGTATCCTCTGTGGCCAACAAAGAATCACGCAGAGGCGGCGCACCTACACGCGCCGGCGAGGGCCCTGCCCAAGGATCGATCTGCGGCGGAAAGTCTTCCGGTTCGGGCAAGGCGGCGTCTTCGGCCCCCTCGCGCAACATATCGTGGGCGTTAAACACCAACGCGCAGTGCCGACAGCGTACCAGCCCCTGGCGCATCCCCAACTGCGCCTCGCTCACGCGGTGCGTCGTCAGGCAGGCCGGGCAGGTGGTGGTCAGCATCGTCTAGTGTCGTACCCCGGCCAGACAGACCCAGCCCTCGTCATCCCCCCAGCGTTGCATAACGAAGCGCTCGCTGTAGATCGCCAACACCGCATCGGCCTGCTCGGACAAGATACCGGACAGGGCAATGCGCCCACCGGGCAGCACGCGACCGGCCAGAAGCGGCATCAGCGCCTTTAACGGATTGGTCAGGATATTGGCGACCAGCACATCGGCCACCGTTGCCGGCGCGTCATCCGGCAAGAAAAATGCCGCCTCAACCGCGTTGGCCGCCGCATTGTCACGCGCCGATTGCACGGCCTGCGCGTCCAGATCCACGCCCCAGACGCGACCCGCGCCCAACTTGGCCGCCGCAATAGCCAGGATGCCGGAACCGCAGCCGTAATCGAGCACTGTCTCGCCCCCCTGAAGGTTAGCCTCCAGCCAGCGCAGGCAAAGCCGTGTGGTCGGATGACTGCCAGTGCCGAAGGCAAGCCCCGGGTCGAGCACGATGTTGATGGCGTCAGCGTTCGGGGCCTCGTGCCAGGTCGGCACAATCCAGAGCCGTTCGGAAATGTGGATCGGATCAAACTGGGATTGCGTCAGGCGCACCCAATCTTGGTCTGGAACCGGTTCAATCTGATAGCCCGTTTGGGCATCCACGCCCGCTGCCGCCAGCAAGGCCGGCACATCGGTGTCCTCATCAAGCAAGGCCACCAACCAGTTATGTGCCCAGGCCTTGGGGTCAGCCAGACCGGGCTCGCCAAACTGTGGCAATTCGCGATCCGTCCCGGCGTCCTGATCCTCAATCGAGACCGTCAGCGCGCCAGCCTCCATCAAACGGTCAGACAATGCCTCGGCATCCATCTGCCGTGCGGCGATCTTCAAGGATAACCAAGCCACAGGTGTCAGGCTGACTTTGGCATGAGCATGGGGCGATGCACAACCCCCAGCAAACCATCGACAGAGATATCCTCATCCAGCAGCGGCCAATGCAGGCCATAGCCGGACGGCGAAACTTCACACAAAGACAACTCGGAAAGGGATGCACCGGCCAAGCGGGGCGACAATGCACGCAAGTCCACGCGCAACGGTGTGCCATCCACAGCCATGGACAGTATTCCGGCCTCTTCAATCAAAACCCGCTCTATCCGGTGATAGCTAACCATGTCCTTGCTCCTGTTGCATCCGCTGCCATTGTTCGACGATCAACTCGAAATGGTCAAACACAATCTTTCGAATCTGCCGCCGGTCCCTTGGCGACAGGTTAAAGGCGTAGTCTTCCCGAATATCGTAGGTTTCGGTATCCAACCAGAACTTGCATTCCATGTCGCCTTTCCGACAATGCACATGGATGGGCTCGCTACCTTCATTCGCATAAAAAAATACGCGCCATCCAAGCAACAAGAGCACCGTCGGCATGAGCCCTACTTCTTATGCAACCCGAGCTTTTGCTCCAGATAATGGATGCTGAAGCCGCCCTTGAGGATGGTGGCATCGGTAAGCAGCTCTTGGTGTAACGGGATATTGGTCTTGATCCCCTCCACCACCATCTCGGACAAGGCCACGCGCATCCGAGCAATGGCCTGATCGCGGGTCGCGCCATACGCGATCACCTTGCCGATCATCGAGTCGTAATGCGGCGGTACATAGTAGTTCTGGTACACATGCGAATCGACCCGAATGCCAGGGCCGCCCGGGGTGTGATACGAGGTGATACGCCCCGGCGAGGGCACAAAGGTCTTGGGATCCTCAGCGTTGATCCGGCATTCGATGGCATGACCCCGGAAATGCACCTCCTTTTGCGCTACCGACAAGGGTTCACCGGCCGCGATGCGCAAGGATTCCTGGACGATGTCGACCCCGGTGATGAACTCGGTTACCGGATGCTCGACCTGAACGCGGGTATTCATCTCGATAAAAAAGAACTCGCCGTCTTCGTAGAGGAACTCGAAGGTACCCGCGCCGCGATAACCCATCTGGCGACAGGCCTCGGCACAACGCTCGCCCACTTGATTGCGTAACTTGGCCGACAGACCAGGCGCGGGCGCCTCTTCGATCACCTTCTGGTGACGACGCTGGGTCGAGCAATCGCGCTCGCCCAGATGCACGGCGTTGCCGTGGGTATCGGACAACACCTGAATCTCGATATGGCGCGGGTTGCCGAGGAACTTTTCCATGTACACGGTCGGGTTGTTGAACGCCGCACCCGCCTCACCCTGCGTCATCTGCACCGACTGGATCAGATTGGATTCGGTATGCACCACACGCATGCCGCGCCCACCGCCACCGCCCGCCGCCTTGATGATCACCGGATAACCAATGTCGCGGGCCTGCCGAATCCACTCGTCCTGATCCTCGCCCAGCGCGCCCTCCGAACCGGGTACCACCGGCACGCCACTGGCGATCATCGCCGCCTTGGCCGCCACCTTGTCACCCATCATGCGGATGGTCTCGGCACGCGGGCCGCAAAACACAAAGCCGGACTGTTCGACCCGCTCGGCAAAATCCGCGTTTTCGGACAAGAAACCGTAGCCCGGATGGATCGCCTCAGCATCAGTGACCTCGGCCGCCGCGATGATCGACGGCACATGGAGATAACTCTTGATCGAGGGTGCTGGGCCAATACACACCGACTCATCGGCCAGCTTCACATATTTGGCATCGGCGTCCGCCTCGGAATGCACGCAGACGGTCTTGATACCCATCTCGCGACAGGCGCGCTGGATACGGAGGGCAATCTCCCCCCGGTTAGCAATAAGGACTTTTTCAAACATGGCGGCAGCCTCAGCCGATGACGAACAAGGGCTCGCCGTATTCGACCGGATGCCCGTTCTCGACCAGAATCGCCTTGATCACGCCCGAGGCATCGGCCTCGATCTCGTTCATCAGCTTCATCGCCTCAATGATGCACAGCGTATCGCCCGCCTTCACCGTCTGACCCACCGTCACAAAGAGCTTGGCACCCGGCGACGGGGAGAAATAGACCGTGCCCACCATCGGTGACTTGACCTGATGACCTTCCGGTTCCGCCGGCGCAGCCGGTGCAGCGGCTGCCGCAGGAGCCGCAGCCGGATTGGCGGCATACGCCACAGGCGCGGGGGCATACATCGGCGCGGCCATCGGGGCCATCATCACGGCGCGGGTGATGCGCACCTTCTCCTCGCCCTCGGTGATCTCCAGTTCAGAGATGCCCGATTCCTGCACCAGATCAATCAGTTTCTTGAGTTTACGCAGATCCATAGTTATGACTCCTCCAGCGCATTCAGGGCATAGCCCAGCGCAAATAAATAACCCATCGCACCCAACCCAGAGATGACACCCACCGCCTTGTCCGAGAAATAGGACTGCTGGCGGAAGGCCTCACGGGCGTGCACATTGGACAGATGTACCTCAATAAACGGGATCTCGACCGCCGCCAGGGCATCGCGCAGGGCAACGCTGGTGTGGGTAAAGGCCGCCGGATTGATCAGGATAAAACCCACGCCCTCGGTCTTGGCCGCGTGGACGCGATCAATGAGGGCGAACTCGGCATTGCTCTGAAAACAGATCACCTCCACCCCGGCGACCGCACCTTGTTCGATCAAGGCCGCGTCGATATCGGCCAAGGTCTGATTGCCATAGTGTTCCGGTTCGCGCGTCCCCAGCAGATTGAGATTAGGGCCATGCAAGACCAGAATGCCCTTGCGGGACGCAGCAGAAGCCGTTCCGGTGTCTGGTTCAACGGTGGATTTGGTAGAACGCCGACGCGCCATGGTGATCGCCCAAAGCTAAATTGCCGCCAGTTTGCCGCAAATTGGCCGTCGTTGTCCAGATTTTAAGCGCCGGCGATTTGTGCTAGGGCGCACCATCCCCGAGACTCTTGAACAAGTGGACTGCCACGCGCTGCGGATCGAGGTCGATACTACTCGACAAATTGACCAAGGCCGGAGCACCCACCTCAGCCACCGCCCCAAATCGGGCCGGATCGGTCGCCGGATACAACCCCACTCCGGGCCGACCCAACGCCGCCGCCAGATGCATCAGTCCCGTATCGACGCCGACCACAGCGCCTGTCCCAGCAATCAAAGGAATCAGGTCCGCCAACGGCATCGCCGGCAAGGCCCGCGATCCGGGACAGGCCACCACGATTCGCCCCGCCCGTGCCGCCTCCCGCGCATTACCGGCTGGAAACACCGGCGTCAGCCCGGCCGCGACCAGTTGCTGCGCCAGCGCCACCCAGTCGCCTTCCGGATACTCCTTTTCCACCCGCGCCGTACCGTGAAAACACAGCACCTCCGTGGCCCTCTCTGCACGGGCGCTCAGCGACACCCCATAACGCACCGGCGCATCGGCCTCCAACGCATAACCCAAAGCCTGCGCGGTCAACGCCCGGTTGCGCAAAATGGCATGCAGTTCACGCTGCGCAGGGTAACGATACTGATAAAAACGGCTGGCCAACGGCTCCCGTGCGCTGGCCGCATCCAATCCGGCCCGTGGCCCATGCGCCTGAAACGCCAGCAACGCACTTTTCAGTAAACATTGGCTATCGAGCACCCGATCGTAGGTCTCAGCACGCAACGCTCGCCGAAACGCCGCCATCTCCCGCCAAGTCGACGCCTGCCCCAAGGCACGGCGCCAGCGCCGAATCGCCACCGGGATCACCCGATCCACCGCCGGATGTAAGCGAGGAATGGCCGCAAAGCCCTCCTCCACCACCCAGTCCGCGCGCAAGCCCGGAATGGCCGCCACCGCATCGGTCAGCGCCGGTAGCATATGGACGACATCGCCCAAGGAAGAGGTTTTGATGATCAGCAGCTTCATGACGACGATTATCGGCCAGATCACAGCGGTGATACACTTTAATCCATGCCAAACACCCTATTGGACATCACCCCCGCCACGCATCCGCTGGATGATGCCATCGTTGCCGCCTTGCGGAAAAATCTGCCCGGACTGCAGGCGGTATATCGCTATGGCAGCGCCGGAGGCCCTTATGAGCGGGCCGACAGCGACATCGACATTGCCTTCCTTGCCGATCAACCCTTGCGCCTTGATCAACAAACTCAGCTCACCACTCAACTGACCCGCATCACCGAGCGCGGAAGCATTTATGGATGAAGTCCTGCTCGGCAAGGCCGCCATGGTCGGCTTTCGCAATGTGGCCGTGCACAACGACCAGGAGCTCGACCTAGATGCCGTGCGCAGCATTCTTGAAACCCAATTGGACGACCTGAAAGCCTTCGCAGCACAAGCCTTCGCAGCACAGCTCATCAAAGTGGACACAAACGGCTAAACTCCCACCCCATGCGCCTAACCACCGAACAAGCCCGACTGATTTGTCAAACCGTACACCAACACATCGGTGGGAAGTCCCGCACATGGCTATTTGGCTCACGCACAGACGACCAGCGTCGTGGCGGTGACATCGACCTGCTCATCGAAAGCGATATTGCGCTGCCCATCCTGCAACAGGCCCGCATCAAAATCGCACTGGAACAAAGCCTGTCCATCCCCATTGACCTTGTCTGCCTGCGCCGTGGCCAAGCACCCACGGCATTCCAGCGTATTGCCTTGAGCACCGCCATCCCGTTGGAAGCCCCGCAGTGACCGACTTTGCCGAACCCGCAAAACAACATCTAGCGGACCTGCTGGATGCCATTCATCGCTGTGTCTATTTTCTGGAAGCGGCTGACATCAGCGTCATGTGGCCCCTTGAGGCTAACCACCTCGCTGCACATAAAAAAGACACCGCCTTGTTTGGAAGCCTAGCAGCCCTCAACGAACGCTTCGCAAAACTACAAGACACCTTGGGTGCTGCCATGCGCCATGCCATGCCCCTGCTCGGAGAAGACTCCGACACCTTCATCCGCGTGCTCGCCTACTATGAAAAAGTCAGCGTCATCGATTCCACCAGCGAATGGCAAACCGGCCGAACGGCCCGTAATCTGGCTGCGCACGCCTATGAACTGGATTACGCCATGATTGCCGACCACTTCAACACACTACACAGCCTTCGTCCCTATCTATACCGCGCAGCAAGCCGTTTTCAAGAGCATTGCAAAAGCCACCTTGAATTGACCCCAACCAGCGGCGACTTCTCAGCGGAATTCGACACAATCACAAAAGCCTCCTAACATGGCGCACGCCCAATAGCCCAACCCATGCGACTCTCCACGACCCAACGCAACGCAATCCTTGACGCCATTCATGGCGAAGCCGGCCTCGCCGTGCGCGTCTTGCTTTTTGGCTCCCGCTTGGATGACAGCCTGCGCGGCGGCGATGTCGATCTCATGGTCGAATTCTCACAACCTGTAGAACACCCGGCGCTGATGTCTGCCCGCCTGGCCACCCGCGCATTGCGCGCATTAGGCGGACGCAAAGTGGATGTCGTCATCTCCGCACCGAATCTACTCCGCACCAGCATTCACGAAATCGCCTACGCGGAAGGAGAACCGCTGTGAACGCCACCCGGAACACCGATGTCCGGCTCGCCGCACTCGCACGCATCGTGGAGCGCGAGGCCAAACACCTAGCCACCACAGACACGCGCCTTTTCCAGCCTCTCCTGTCCACGGACGATATCGCCGCATTGGAAACCAACGAGGATCTCGCCGAGCGAGTTGAGGCCTTCATCGGGCGATTTGGGCGCCTTCAAGACACCTTGGGCGACAAACTGCTGCCGGCGTTACTCGCCCGCTTGGGCGACCGACCAGCCGGCCTGCTCGACAACCTCGATCGCGCCGAACGCCTTGGATGGATCGAAGACGCGAACCAATGGATCAACATCCGCGACCTGCGCAATAAAATGGTTCACGAATACATGGAAGACCCCACCCTTCTGGCCGATGCCCTCAACAGCGGCCATCACTTCGCCGCTGACCTGATCGGTACTGCGGGCCGGATGACCGCCGAAGTCAAGGCACGCATCGCGTCATGAATACGAAGCAACCAAACGCCGCATTAAACATCACCCCCGCCACGCATCCGCTGGATGCCGCCATTGTCGCCGCCCTACGCGAAGACCTGCCCGGCTTGCAATCGGTGTATCGCTACGGTAGCGCCGGCGGCCCCTATGAACGGCCCGACAGCGACATTGACATTGCCTTCCTTACTGATCAGCCCTTGGCCCTTAAAAAAGGGCTGGAACTTGCCGGCCAGCTGATGCAGGTCACTCGGCACGATGTTGATCTGAACGATCTGCGCACGCTTCCGCTGGGACTTCGGGTTCAAATTGCCCTCACCGGCATACGCCTCTACGCCGCGAATCCAGCCGCCGCTGAGGAATACGACTCACGCACCCTGTCAGACTATGTGCGTCTGAACGAAGAACGCGGCGCAATCCTGACCGACATCGCCCAGCGCGGAAGCATTTATGGATGAAGCCCTGCTCGGCAAGGCCGCCAACCTTGCCACCATGGTTGGCTTTCGCAATGTTGCCGTGCACAACTATCGAGAACTCGACCTAGATGTCGTGCGCAGCATTCTGGAAACCCGCCTAGATGACCTGAAAGCCTTTGCAACACAGCTCATCAAAGTGGGCACAAACGGCTAAACTCTCGCCCCATGCGCCTAAGCCCACACGAACTACATACCCGCCGCGCCACACCGCACGCCGACGATCCAACCGGCCGCATCCGACTATTTGGCTCACGCGCGATCAAGACCCCTGACAGAAAAGAGACCAAACGATGAACATCGTCCACACTGAGGCCTCGTGCGGCTGGGGCGGACAAGAAATCCGCATCTTGGAAGAATCGCGCGGGTTCATCGAACGCGGCCACAATGTCTGCGTTCTGTGCCCCGCCGAATCGCGCATTTATGAGGAAGGCCCTAAGCGCGGCGTGCCAACTATCGCCCTACCCATCGGCCGCAAAAACCTAAAAGGCCTATTCGCCCTGCGCCGCTGGCTAAAGCAAAACCCCGTGGATGTCATCAACACCCACAGCTCCACCGACTCGTGGCTCGCCGCGCTGGCCTGCCAAACCCTCAAAAATGCCCCGCCCATCGTGCGCACCCGGCACATCTCCTCACCCATCCCCAACAACTGGGCCAGCCGCTGGTTGTACGCCAAAGCCGTCAGCCATGTCATCACCACCGGCGAGGCCCTGCGCCAACAAGTGATCGAACAAACTGGCGCCGATCCCGCACGGGTAACTTCAGTGCCCACCGGTATCGACCCCGAACGCTTCAAACCCGGCGACAAGCGCGATGCGCGCATCAAGCTCGGCCTAGATCCGGATGCAAATTACATCGGCATCGTCGCCACGCTACGAAGCTGGAAGGGACATTTGTATTTGTTGGAAGCGTTCGCGCAGTTGAATGCGCTAGGATGGAAGTTACTGATTGTGGGAAATGGTCCCTATCGCAGCGTTCTAGAACAGAAATCAGCAGAACTCGGGTTAAGCGAAAAAGCCCTATTCGCTGGTCAGCAACAAAACCCAGAGGACTGGCTACGGGCGATGGACATCTTCTGCTTGCCTTCATATGCGAACGAAGGAGTGCCGCAAGCCCTATTACAAGCCATGTTGACCGGCCTGCCCATCGTTACGACGCCCGTGGGCGCGATCCTCGATGCCGTCGGCGACCAAGATACAGCATTGATCGTACCACCCCAGAATTCCAAGATTCTGGCCTCAGCACTTCACTGCCTGATCGACGACACCAAACTCGGAACACAATTCGGCATCCAAGCCCGTTCCAAAGCTATGGCGCACCATACAAAAGCAGCCATGCTAGACGCCATGGAAATGCATTTCGAACGCGTATTGCACACATCGTAACCGGCATGCCCAAAATCCTCGTAACTTTCCCGGAAATCTTGGAGACACCGCAGTCCGTCCTGTTCATCGCCGTATCTCGTATTGGCGACACCCTATTCGCCACGCCTGCCATGCGCGCTGTGGCCGAAACTTGGCCCCACGCGAGGATTACTGCGCTGGCCCATCCCAACCGAGCCGAAGTGTTGTTTAACAATCCCTTTCTTGACAAAACCGGGAGCATTGAAAAGCGCCGCGCAATATTGATGGGCCGTCTTGGTGGCAAGCGTTACGATCTAGCCGTGGTCTACGGCCACGACAAACCCCTGCTCCGCTACGCCCTGAGAATAGCAAAACGTGTGGTCGCTTTCCGACAAGACGACCCTGCCATCAATAGCCGACTGTACAGAGCGGTGACAGAAGCGCCACCTCACCACGAACATGCGGTCGTAGCTGCACTACGCCTGACCAATGCTCTGGGCATCCAACCCAGCAACCGACGCATCGCCTATACAGTAACCGAGCAGGAGCGTGCGGCCGCCCAAGCATTTCTGCACGCATCCGGCCTCGGTGCAGCAAAACCACTGATCGGATTGCAATCGGCTAGTTTTCCGACCAAAGCATTTCGGAACTGGCCGCTGGCGTCATTCGCAAAACTGGCCCAGCAAGTTCAATCAGCATGGCCAGAAGCCGGATTCGCACTGCTCGGCGGTCCGGGCGACAAGGAAAACACTACCCACCTAAAAAACATACTTGGCAATCGGGCAGTCGATCTTGCCGGTCAGCCTATACGCCTCAACAGCGCGATCATGTCACAACTTGACGCCTATGTCGGCGTTGATACCGGACCTACTCATATAATGAGTAGCTTCGACATTCCCCTCGTAGGCCTGTATCACTGCCTATTCCCACATGCCATCTACGGCCCACTCGATCACCCTTTCGACTTCTCACTCGACCACCCAAGCCTGGGTCAAGCCGACTGCGGCAAGGATACCTCCATGAAGGAAATCAGCGTCGAGACTGTGTTTAATAGAATCAAGAAAGCCATCGCGGCTCGTACCGCATGACCACCCGTGGAGCACTTCTCACCACCCACTCAGACGGCAATCCGCTTGTCGTGGCGTTGCGTGAGATCGGTCAGGAAGTCATCCAATGCGACTATCGCAATGCAGTAACACACCTACCTGACTGCATCGGCTACTACGGCAATCTGTTCAGTGAAATAAAAAGCCCCCTTGCCTTCATGTCGATGCGGCTGGCTTTGACCAAGAAAAACATCCCCTATGTTTTCTGGAACCGAGACGCTCCATGGCATGTCGGCATCAAGCCGATATACAGGTATCTCCTCCATGCGATGAAACCGGTTGATATCTACCTTGCCCACTCCATGCAGAACTCCGTATGGTTCACCCGGGGAACACCGTATTACTTTCCCAATGCAGCCAGACGAAACTACTGCCAGGCGACACTTTCGCCAGCCTTTTCTGACCCAGAGGAATGGCAGTACGACGTCTCATTCTTCGGCGCGATTGGTAATGAAAGACGTGCCAACTGCCTGCACCGAAAAACATTCCTAGATGCCGTTCGTACCCGCCTCGAACAGATCGGCGTCACGGCTCGATGGCGTATCGTCGACACCGTCCACGAGCCGCTAACCTTGGAACAACAGATCGAACTGATCCGATCGACCAGAATCAACCTCAATTTTGGCGCCATGTGTGACCTGCCGGGCAATCCATCATGGGGCATGCCAGAAAGGGTTTTCGGGATTCCGGCCGCAGGTGGCTTCCTACTGACTGATTGGCGCAAATCCATCCCGGAAACATTTCCAAACGACAGTTGCGACCACTTCGAAACTCCAAATGAATGCGCAGACAAGATTGCCTATTACCTAAACAAACCCGATGAATTACGAACTCGTGCCAAACAATTGCAGGAGGACATACTCACGCACCACACCTACGCCGCTCGCGCACGGCAACTAGTTGATCTACTCACCGAGTTCCGGAGGTTATGACTTACACATCAAATAACCCGATGCGTATTCAATACTCGGAAATCCACATATGACCCAAGATACCCTACTTGTTTCTCACGCTAGCCTTCATCCGGCTCTACGCCGCGAACTTACCGCGCGTGGCCTAGTTCTTCGCGAAAGTCAGCGCTGGCAAGACACCAACCGCTCCCAACCAGAACGCGTCCTCGGCGCCTACACCTGGTTCTATGAGGGACTACGGCATCCTCTACAGGTCTGGCGCATGCACCACTGGCTACAACAGCATGGCATTCCGCTGTTCGCCTGGAATCAAGATGCTCCACACTATCTTAATTACACAAAACCATCTCGTAGCTGGCGGCTATACATTGCACAAATGTTGCGCTTATTCGATATCTATGCGACACACACCTTAATTGATAAAAATCGAAGATTCGCCGAGACAACACTTTACTTACCAAACGCTGCAGATACTGCACACTATCACCTGCACGGGCGAACCTTATCCGAATTACGCAATCAGGCCGCATACGAATGGGATGTCAGCTTCTTCGGAGCAATGGATGGAACGCGGTACAAAGAGATGCGGCCCCGACAAGCGTTTTTCCATGCTCTGTCAAAGCGTCTTACGGCGCTTGGAATCCGTCATCTCTTTCGTGAAGCAAAAGGTCTGAGCACAGAAGCGCAAGTGCAACTCATCCAGACCTCTCATATCAACCTCAACTTCGGTGCCTCTTGTGAATACGGATCTCCCGTCGCATCCGGCCTTCCAGAGCGCTGCTACGGCATTCCCGCCTGTGGCGGATTTCTGCTTTCGGATCGGCGTACCCATGCGCAGGACGATTTTACACCGGGCGAAAACTGGGCTGAATTTGACAGCCTAGATGACTGCGTGGATAAAATTCAGTATTGGCTGTCTCACTTTGATAAGGCCCGCGACCTAGCAGAGCGTTGCCATGCGCATGTGCTCAATCACCACACCTATGCTCACCGAGCGGAAAAACTGCTCAATGCCATAGCGGCATGGCATGAGGGCCGACGAGGTTTAATAAAATGAATTCGCCGAGTGTTTCAGTTGTCCTACCCATCTACAATGTTGCAACGTACCTGCCAAAGTGCCTAGACAGGCTTGCTGAACAAACATTACCAGTCGATGAAATCATCGCTGTAGATGATGGGTCAACCGATGAATCTGCATCCATTCTCGCCGCATATGCAACACGATTGCCTAATCTTCGGATTATCCGTCAGGAGAACGGGAGACACTCCGTAGCTCGCAACACCGGCATGAAACAGGCAACCGGGAAATGGCTTTTGTTTGTGGATGCGGATGATTTTATTGAACCCGATACACTACTCCAACTCGTAAGCGCAGCAGAAAAGGACAGCCTGGATGTTACCGTATGCAATGCGCGCTACCACTATGAAGACAAAAAGCCGGACAGCCCGATCTACATCGGGCCTCAAGTAACCACAGTAACCTCCGGCAAGGAGTGGCTACGCAACCGTCTTCGCGAAAAATTCTTGCCCCACATGGTCTGGATGCACCTCTATCGAAGGGAATTTTTAACAGCCCATGATTTTCGTTTCATACCGGGACAGGTTCATGAGGATGTTATATGGACGAACCAAGTGATGTTGGCTGCACACCGTGTTCGCTATATTGATGCAGTACTTTACAATTACCGCATACGACAAGCTCGCTCTGGCGCAGATTTGGTTCGGAGATCCCGCGAATATGTCATCCCGTGTAGCGTGATAAACACCGAGGCCATCAGCAAAATGGCGGATGACTTACGCGATGACCCAGATCTAGAAAAGCTGATGCGATGGCAGGCTTTTCATAGCGGAAACGCCATCTTCCACCTAATTGGCAAACTTCCGGCAAAACAAGACAGGGCCATTCAAATGCAACGACTCAAGAAAGAAGGCTTCTTTTCCTTAATGCGCCACAACGCAACATCCTTCTCCCAGTACAGAAAACTGTTAAAGATTATCCTCAAAGAAGCGATTGGAATCGCTTGAATCATGCTTGCATATCTAAAAAATAACAGGGGAATAATTTGGCTAGCCCCATTAATTGCACTACATGGCATCCCGGGAACAGGGTTTATTCGTTCAATATTATTATTAATAGGTTTCATCCACCTATTCTGGACGATTAAGAATAATGAACCCATATTTTCGCTCCTGCACAAACGCCCCGAAACATGGTTGCTTGGCGCGCTTACCCTTTGGTTAGTTATCCAATCATCAGTATTTTCAGTTTCACCTCTACATAGCCTTAAGGAACTCTCCGACCATTTCGGAAAAATCCTACTGCTAATATGGGTGGCCATTACACTTGTGCGGCGGCGGAGTGAAATAAACGCATCTTGGATGCTGCATGGTGTTTTTGCCGGATTTTTCATCCATGTGATCTCGACCCTATCGTTTCAGGGATGGCAATATTTCAACACCGGAAACCTTGCCATAGGAGATAGTTTTCTTGGTAATTACGGATATGTTTCGCCGTATGTGACCGGAAGCATGGCTTTTCTTATGGCAGACCTAGCGTCCAGATATCTCGGCTCAGGAAGGTTACTAAATGTCCCTACCTGGACGATTATTACTGGTTTGTTTTTGGCCATCGCCGCACAAAGCATGCTTGCCGCAAAAGCCAGCCTGGTCATGATGATCATCATGTTTTTCATAGCTTCAGCGGCGGTGATGATTCGTAGCCGCAGCAGCCTCTCCCACCTGTTTGTTCTTGCAGCACTCGGTGTAACGATTGGTGCAGGAATCACATTTACCAACTTCTTTTCTAACCGATGGGATGGCGCCCTAGAAAATATAGATTTTGCAATAAAACAGGAGCCTGATCTGAAATCGACTTTCCAAGGATCCTCCCACGGGGATGGTTCTTTTTCCCTTCGCTATGCCTGGGGAAAGGCAGGGCTTGATGGAATTTCCCATCGCCCACTAGGCTATGGGTACGGTAGTGAGGGTTACGGTAAATACATTTTCGATCATTACAATGTCACCGGCGCCGTGAGCAGCCACAGCGGCTGGATAGATTACACTTTGGACAATGGAATTCCCGGGTTAATGCTCTTACTAGCCCTGTCCGCTATCCTTGTTTACCGAGGATGGCGATCCTTTCTGCAAGGCAATCCATTGGGATTGGCCCTATGCCTGTTTGTGATCAATTACATTGGACGGTGCGCGATCGACGGACACCTCGTCGGATCCAGAATATCAGGGTTTGCATTTGCTGTTGCGATTCTATGGGCACTGAATATGACAACGAAAAATGCCAATCCATCAAATTAATCTGCAACGCCACTTTGGTGGTGGTGAGGTATATACCGCATTTCTATGTAGGGCTTTAGATAAATTAGGCGTTGCCACTCATCTTTATATCCACCCACAGGCAGCGTTTTGGACAGATCTCCAGCTCCCGGCATCAACTCAATTACTGCCCACAAACTCATGGCAGAATCTAAACGCCGAAAGATGCCCTTATTCGTCATGGTTTTTGGGGCACGGCGCTCTGCCACAAGAACTCTGCCAGAAAATTCACGCCGCTGGGGGAATCGCCACGGCTATTGCCCATATGCCCGTTCAAGGTCGAAATCCGGATGTGTTCAAAAACCATGACCAGGTTTTTGGTGTCTCCCGTTGGGTCGTCGATGGTCTGATAACTGCTGATCTTCCTGTCTGGCCGACACCGCTTTATGGCGTGGCTAATTTAAATCGTGACCACCCGGTCTCACAAATTCTTCGTCGAAGCCGTTACGATTGGGACTTACGCAAGGGCCGTGATCGAGTCCTTTCCTGGATCGAACCCTTGATTGATCCACTACTCCAACATCCAGCCTATGCGCGAAACACAGGATTAACACTTGGAATCGTCTCCAGAATCACTCCTATAAAACAATTTCCTCTTCTTTTTTCGATTCTCGCCCCTGTGCTGTCCCGCTTTCCTACCGTCAATATTGAAATCTTTGGTAGTGGCGGCTATGGTTCTGTGCGTGACCTGACAAAGGCTCTCGAGCCCATTGCAGACCGTACACGATTCTGGGGGCATCAATCTGATGTGGCATCTGTATACAAGGGAATTGACTTCCTGCTTACCGGCCTCCCTGAAAAGGAGGCTCTCGGCCTCAATATCATCGAAGCACAGGCCTGCGGCACACCAGTCATTGCGCCCAATGCACCACCCTTTACCGAGACTATATTGCACGACAAAACGGGGTATCTGTACACCGATCCTCGCCTTGATGACGGTGCGGATTTTTCTCGATTACTGCAACATCTGCTTAATAGCACCGAGAAGATCCACCCAGAATACGCCACGGAGCATATTCAAACATTTTCATTCGATGTTTTTGTAGAACGGATGGCCCCCATTGTCGAATGGGCCAAGGGAAGGCTAGCGTGAAAATTCTGATCATTCGTCGAGACAATATTGGAGATCTTGTCTGCACTACTCCCCTTATTCGTTCACTACGCCGACAACTACCCGATGCCAAGATCGAAGTCTTGGCAACCCGCTATAACCGCGCCGTACTTGAAAACAACCCGGATATTGATGCATTGCATGCCTACACCAAGGCCAAGCATCGCATGCCAGACGAATCCTTGCTTTCAATCTACTGGCAGCGCATCACCACCATTTGGAAATTGCGCAGAGCACGCTTTGATGTTGCGCTCATCCCAGGAGATGTCAGTACCAGCGCCCTGCGTTTTGCGCATTGGATCGCGCCTCGGCGCATAGTCACCCAAATGATCTCCGCACAAAACGGGAACCATGAGGTTGAACGCTGTTGCCACCTGCTGGATCAATTGGGTTTGGCCTATGAAGCCCCCGCTCCCTTGGTCGTTGCAAAGCCAACCCTAACCACAGAACTCCGCTCAAAGCACTGCCTACCCGAAGACACACCGATCATCGGCTTTCACATTAGCGCCAGAAAACCCTCCCAACGCTGGCCCGCAGAGCACTTCGCAAATCTAATCCAGCGAATTCACAATATCGCCCCAGACACGGCTTTCATGCTGCTTTGGGCGCCTGGTAGCACTAACAACCCTCAACACCCCGGCGACGATGAAAAAGCCGAGGCTATTCTCTCGAAAGTAAAAAGTTTCCCGGTTTTCCCCGTGCCAACCCATCAACTGGAAGAACTCATTGCAGCGCTCTCCCTGTGTAATACAGTGATTTGTGCGGATGGTGGTGCAATGCATCTTGCTGCCGGCCTTGGAAAGCCAATAGTTGCCCTCTTTGGTCAATCCGATACTGCCCGCTGGCATCCTTGGGGTGTTCCCCACGCGGTTTTGCAGACACCGTGCCAAGATGTCGCCGATATCGACATCGACAAAGTTATCTATGCGCTGGCAGAAACGCAGCAGCTAAAACCAAACCGGACGCAGGGGTCAGTCGCCGCGACCTAATAAACTGCGATACAACGTTTCCATTTCCATCGCCATGCGATCCAGCGTCATGGTTTCTGCTCTCTGTCGTGCTTGACGACCGAGGGTACCGTCGCGATTCCCAGTTAGGACTGCATCAATCGCCTCGCACCAGGCGGGTATATCCAGCGCATCAAGCACGAAGCGGCGATCGTCAATTAGGTCGGCCCCGCCGCAGGTTTCGCTAACCACAGCCGGTAGTCCGCTGGCCATCGCTTCGAGCACAACATTGCCGAAGGGTTCGTACAGACTCGGAAAGACGAAGGCATCGGCCATACCGTAGAACGGTTCAATGTTCTGTTGAGGGCCGGCGAACACCACGCGTTGCCCAACGCCCAACTGCTCCGCCAGACGCTCGTACCGGCGGCGACCGTCCTTACCGGCCACGATCAGGCGTATCTCGTCGGGAAGTCCAGATAGAGCATGAATAACCGTAGCCAATCCCTTGCGCTCAAATCCGCTGCCTACGAACAGTAGCAACGGGGAGGAATCGCCGATTCCATAGCGAGCGCGCATTGCCTGCCGATGCAAATCGCGCAGGTTGGGATGAAATCGCTTGAGATCGACACCGTTGTAAATCACCTCAATGCGGGCTCGAGTGTTCGGGTAGTGGCGCAGGATGTCGTCCCGGACCAGCCTAGAGATCGCAATTACGGTTCTGAGCCGTGGCGATGCAAACATTCGCCGTTCTTGGGCCAAGAGCAGATGATGGAACGGCGACAGCCAGGTCAGCCAGCGCCGCCAGGCCGGCAGAATGCGATCGCGCTGACGCAACCATTCGCGGTGTATGCCATCGCCGGCGCGGAACACATCGCAGCAGGCCAACCGTTCATGCGACTGTACTAAGTCGTATCTGCCCTCTACTATCGCTTTGCATGCCGCCCTAGAAAAGGCCCACTGACGCCAAACACGACCGATGTGGAAGGACCGACATAGCACAACGGTCGGCCGTGTGTCCCCGTCCGACAGCGCATCCGACGCGCCACGCCATTCCCGCGCTATCAGCGAGACCTCCAGCCCATCCTGACCACCCAGCGCCTGCAGCGCATTGTCGATGAAGCGTTCCGCTCCGCCGAATGGAGTGTAGCGCTGACGCACGATGGCGAGCCGCAGCGGCTTCATCCGACCGTCATCCTGCCCAATTCGGCGATCACCGTGCCGGTTTCCAGTTCCTCTAGGCAGGCACTGCGTTTGCCACCTTCACAGCCGTCTCGCCCACATGGTGCGCATTCCCGTCCGTCCTGCACAACGACATGTGACGCCATGTGCTTGATCCCATTCAAACACGGATAAGGCGTACCGTTTCCACGCCACCCGTTCGGCCACGGCCCCCAGTCAAAAGTACCGGACGGCCCAAAAATCCCCAATGTTGGCGTGTTCATCGCCGCCGCCATATGCATTGGAGCAGAATCCACGCCCCAGAACAGTCGACTCATTTGCGATAACGCGGCTGTTTGCTTCAGCGTGAATTTTCCGCCCAAGTCGATAGGTTGAGTTTTGCAGCCTGATACGATGGCGTCCAAAAATGCGCGTTCTGTTTTATCCGGCGCGCAGGTCAGGGCTACGCGATAGCCTTGCTCCTGTAGCCAATCTATGGTTTGTGCGACCTTGTCGGCGGGCCAGCACTTGAACATCCAGCGCGAGGTGGGGTGACAGTGGATCAGTTTGTTCATCTCTGAAAACACAAAGCCTTGTTCCGCTAAGCGTTCGCGTACACGGGCCTTATCTACTTCGGACACGAACAGTTTGACCTCGCGGCACTCTGACAGTCCAAGCGGCGTTGCAAAAACCAGATTGCGGATGACCGTGTGGACATGACCCTGCAATGGTCGAAACTGCCGCGTCAATAATCGGGCCTGCCATGTGTTCTCTCTGCCTTCCTTAACAATCCCCCAGCGCTCTTTGGCCGCGATCAACCAAGCCAGCAGGATCCCGCGATCCCCTTCAGTGGTGTTGATGACTAGATCAAACCGTTCGCGGCGCAATTGACGGAGAAACTGAAACGTGCGCTTAAAGAACATAATGACCGATTCATTTTTTTGCCGCGTAGGCAATACATACAACTGATCCAGTTCTGGATGCCCTTCCAGCATGGCCTCGGTGCCGGGTTTGACTACGGCACACACGCGTGCCCCCTGAATGCCAAGTTTGAGCGTTGAGATCAACGGCGCGGTCAACAGCACATCACCGATGTGGCGGAACTTTATAACGAGGATGCTACGCGGTCTCTTCACGGCTTCCCCCATTCACGCAAGTACATCAGTTTTAAATAGCGGTAATAGGTCGTCTCGGCATTCGCCACCGCGAGCAAAAAGCCCTCGCGCCCGTCCAGAAAACCCGCCCGAATCACATAGGTACGCACAAACGCCCACAGTCCACGACCGATGGCCTTACCCAATCCACCGCGTTTGTCGCGATTGAGGTGGTTTTGCGCGCCGTCTGTCGAATAGCGGTTCAGCTTGACCAGCATCTCGTCTAGGTTGCGGTAGGTTTCATGACGCAAAGGATTTTTTAGCTCCACGGCCGTGCCCTTAAACACCAACCGCTCATGCACCAAATCATCCGAAAACCGAGCCGCGCCGCGTTTGAACAGACGCGCCACATGATCCGGCCACCAGCCCGAATGACGCATGGGACGGCCACAGAAGCTGGATAAGCGGGGGATTTCGTACACCTCGGCCACGGGGGCTTGCAGCGCGGTCTGTATCTCGGTGGCCAGTTCGGGGGTTAGCCATTCGTCCGCGTCCAGCGAGAGCACCCAGTCGCCGCTGGCCATATCCAATGCGCGGTTCTTTTGCGGGCCGAAGCCGGGCCAGTCGGGGCGGCTGTACACCTTGTCGGTGTAGCGACGGGCGATTTCCAGCGTGGCATCGGTGCTGCCCGAATCGAGCACGACGATTTCGTCGGCGATAGCACGCACGGACTCGAGGCAGCGCGGCAGCCGCTCGGCCTCGTTTTTCGTAATAAGGATGACGGAAAGTCGTATCGCGGTCGTCATGCGGCTCCCCTCACCAAATGGCCAGGGAGTAATGCCCCAGAATATGACGATCTGCGGTCAGCAAGCGCGCTTGGCCATATGCCGCTTGCGCCACAATCAGGCGATCAAAGGGGTCTCGCGTCCAGGTTTGGCTTACCGCAGCCCCCACGACACCGGTAAATGGCAATGTACAGATTTGCAAGTCAACATCCCGACGCATGACATCCAGAATGGTGGCGGCTGAACACTGGATACGGGAAATTTCATGCAGGTAAGTGAGTTCCAACTCAACAATAGGCGAAATCAGCAGCGGCGTAGCCGCCTCAATCAGGCGCGCACCTTGTTCGGTCAAGCGGGCTGCGCCTTCCTGATATAACCAAACCAACACATGTGTATCAAGATACAGCGGCGCGGTCACAGATTGGGTTGCCATGCATCTGCCCAGTTCAATTCTGCCAACGCATCAACACTGCCCTTGATTGTGCCAGGATGGGGCGTCAGTCGCGTCAGTCGCTTCCCTGAGCCGGCCGCAACGATACGCACTGTGCCACCCGGACGCACAATCTCAACCGGCTCGCCAGTGGCGATCACTTGATCCAGCGTTTTAAACAAATCCGCACGCAAATGTGTGGCCGTCAATTGGGTAGGCATACGCATCACCTCTCACAACAAGATTCCGTACATACTAGCTGACATAATGTACAACTTCAACTATTCCACCCCGTACT
The DNA here is from genome assembly GCA_945890495.1 of Bordetella parapertussis. Lineage (GTDB taxonomy): Bacteria > Pseudomonadota > Gammaproteobacteria > Burkholderiales > Thiobacillaceae > QYQG01. The sequence goes on from CAMDCO010000001.1 coordinate 87,509, forward strand.
ATTCCACCTTGCAATCCACCCTGCAAGCAACGCCACGATTTGGCGGTATGAGACCCAAACCCGTTCCCACGAATACGGCCAGTATTGGAGTGATTCATGAAATTCCGGGGCTCAACTCCGTATTTTCACGAAAAACAGGGGTGCCATCACTCCCGCCGCAACACCACATCGTTGATAAAGCTCGCCAGTCCGCCCGGCTTGAACTCGGCCGCAATCTTCTCGCGGTCGGCGATGTGCTCGGCCCAGTGGAGAAACTCGGCCTCGGGGTGTTCGCGTTGGTAGGCCAGAAACTGTTCCAGATAAAAATCAATCTTGCCGGCGTTGGAGTGCTTGATGTGTCCGAACGGCCAGAGCTGTAACTGGTTGGTCTGCCCAATCGGGATGTGCTGGCGGAAATATTGGTACAAGGTGGAATAAATCCCGGCCCGGTCCGCACCCGCCTTGCAGTGAATCCAGATCGGGTATTCGACCGAATCGAACACGGTCTTGGCGCGACGAATCCGCGAACCTTCGGGAATGCCGCGCGAATAGATGTCGATATCCACCAGCCGGATGCCCAGCCGGGCGCATTGTTCTTTTTCAAAGGCGTAATAGGCCGAACCGAGGTTGGCACCCTTAAGGTTGATGATGGTCTTGATACCGCGCTTCTTCACCTCGCGGCGCAACTGCCACATGGTCGGCTGCGAGGAGCGGTAGGCCTCTTCCGAGATTTGATGAAAGTTAAAACGGATAACATTGGTGAAGTTGTGCTCCACCAGCATGGCGTACAGCCACGCCTTGATACGGCCCAACGGGGTTTTGAGGTTAAATTTCATGCATTGCTCCGTAATCTGGCCATCAAGCCCGACAGGGGAATCATCGTGGTATCCTTTTCGATCGGGAACTCATCCTGGCCACCGTACACCACAAACTTGCGCGTTGCACCGACATCCGCCGCAGCCAAATGAAACCCTGGGGATATCTTGGGCGCAAGTCCGTATTTCACCTCAATCGCCCACAACGCCGTACTGGACAGCCGCAATACAAGATCAATCTCGGCACCTGCCGCAGAGCGATAAAACCATGACTCGGCACCCATCGGTGCACAACTCAACAGATTTTCGATAGCGAACCCTTCCCAGCTTTTGCCCAATACAGGGTTGCTGTTCAAGTCCTCCATATCCCGAATCCCCAACAGACGGTGCACGATGCCGCTGTCCCGAATGTAATAACGCGGCGACTTGACCAGACGCTTGCCCGCATTGACATGCCAAGGCTGCAAGCGCCGCACCAGCAACAATTCCACGAGAATATCCAGATAATGGCTGACCGTTTTGCTGTCCACTTCCAGATTGCCACCCAGCTTTGAATAATTTAGAACCTCTCCTTGCAGGTGCGCCAACATGGACCATAGCCGCCGCAAGCGGCTGGCGGGAACCCGAAAACCAAATTGCGGTACATCCCGTTCAAGATAGGTACGCACCAGCATCTCCAGCCACTCCATAGCCGCCGCATCGCTGGCCGCCAACAGGCTTTCCGGAAATCCGCCGCGCAACCAGAGCCTCATGAGTGACGGGGTATCGGAGGCGGCATACTCCAACGCATTGATGCCTGACAGCGACTGGAAGCAGATGCGCCCAGCCAGGCTCTCGGAGGATTGCCGCATCAAGTCCATGGATGCCGAACCGAGCAACAAAAACAGGCCTGTTTTTCTGCCCGATTGACGCTGATGATCAATAACCCCGCGCAACACCGGAAACAAATCCGGCAGGCGTTGCATCTCGTCAATCACCATCAGGCGATCCTGGTGATATCTGAAAAAGGCCAGCGGGTCGCGGAGCTTCAGCAGATCCTCGGGCGATTCAAGGTCGAGATAAAGCGAGGAGCATGACGCGGCAATCGTGTGTGCCAGCGTGGTTTTCCCCACCTGACGCGGCCCAAGCAAGGCCACAGCGGGAAACCAGCCCAAGGATTGTCCTACATCGAAAATGGCTTGACGCGCTATCATGCCTTGCATATTAGGAGTCTATCTCCGTAAATGCAATATGAAAGGCCTGTTGAGTTGAGCTTCATGCGGCCACCCAGTTTTCGCACTGCAAACCGGGGACGCGCTCAAATTCACGCAGATTGTTGGTTACCAGCAGATAGCGCAGCACTACAGGCCTTCGCGCTCGGCTTGAATTTGCGATGCGCGCTCGGCTAGGAAGTCATCACTGACGGCAGGTGTATGCCCAAAAAAGCTATCCCATGACTGATCCACCGGCGCAATGATGCGTTCATTCCCCACTGCGCGCACATGAACACGCTTAACCTGATCGGGTAAGCGCAAATCGGCCGGAAGTCTGACGGCTTGGGTACGATTGTTGGTAAATACGCTGGAAATAGTCATGGCGAACTCCGATACGGTATATGTTAGAGGTATATAGCAATGAATAGGCTCTTGGTGATTGGTAGTGGATCTGGCCACATGACACATTTTGGCAACCACGACGGCCATGACCCATGTAGGGGCAGGCCCCCGTGCCTGCCCTAACGGTGAATGGGCAACCACAGGGGGTTGCCCCTACGAAAATCAGGCAAGCACAAGGTTTCTCCCCTCCGCAATTCCTCCTCGCGGGTCCGTACGATGAATTGCACTACCCACTCGATTTCATATAGAGCCAATGAATACGCACTACGCATACAGCAACCGGAAAGACTCACACTCGCGCATCAGCTCGGCCTTGCTGCCCGAACAGATAACTTGCCCGTTTTGAATCAGATAAATCCGGTCGGCCATCTCCACGCTCTTCAGACGGTGGGCGATGATGATCGTGATGATGTCCGGCGCCAGCGCCCGCACCGTCTCCAGAATGGCGGCCTCGCTGGCGTTGTCGAGCGCGCTGGTCGCCTCGTCAAGAATCAGCACCGCCGGGTTGCGATACAAGGCGCGGGCAATGGCGATGCGCTGGCGCTGGCCACCAGACAAGTTGGTACCCGATTCGTTAAGCCGCGTCTCCATGCCGTTCGGTAGGGCGGCGACATGCGTCCAGATGTTCGCCTTCTCCAGCGCCGTTTGCACCCGGGCGAGATCGATCTCGGCACCGTAGGCCACATTGGCGGCGATGCTGTCGTTGAAGATATGCACGCGCTGGGTGACGATGGCGCAACGCTGCCGCACCGATTGCAGCGAATAGCGACGAATGTCGACGCCGTTGACCAGAACCTCGCCTGCCGTAGCATCAAAAAAGCGCAGCAACAGGCTGGCAATCGAGCTCTTTCCGCCGCCGCTGCCGCCCACCAGGGCGATCACCTCACCCTTGTTCACCGTCAGGCTGACCTCCACTAGGGCTGACTTCTCGCCATAACTCAGCCCGGCGTGATCCAGCGCAATCGCGTTGACCACCGCAAGCGTCGCGTCCCCGCTTTTTACCTCAGGCTGTAGCGCCAGCATCGACTGGATGCGTTCGTGCGCCGCCACCGCGTCCTGAAATTGCGCGATGGTCTGTGACAGGCGACGGATCGGGTCCACCGCCATGAACATCGCCGTCAGGAACGAAAAAAACGCGCCCACCGTCAGACTGCCGTCGATCACCTGCTGACCGCCGACATAAATCACCGCCGCGGCCGAGAACGCCGCGAACAACTCCATCACCGGGATCACCAGCCCGCCGGTGCGCACCGATTTCATGTTGATATCAAAGCACGACTGATTGGCGCGGGCAAAGCGGTCCGCCTCGAAATCTTCGGTGTGATAGGCCTTGATCGCCTCGACATTGCTGAACATCTCGGACAGGTTAGCGGTCAGATCGGCGTTGCGCCCTTGCGCCGTGTGCGAGATCTTTTTCAGCCGTTGTGAGATCAGGCGTACCGGCAGGTACGACGCCGGAATCACCACCAGGATAAAAAATGACAACAACGGGCTTTGATAAATCACCACGCCAATCAGCGCCGCCGCCGTCAGACTTTCGCGGATCAGGGTGGCGATATTGCCCGACACCGCGCCCTGAATACGGCCAATGTCGCCCGTAATACGGCTAATCAACTCGCCCGAATGATGCCGGTGAAAGAACGCCAAATCAGAATGCAACAGATGCGAAAGCAGCCGGTCGCGCACCTTGCGCACGATGTCCTGGCCGACGAAGCTGATGGTGTATTCCTGCACAAACGCGCCACCGCCCTTGAGCACATAGGCCGCGATAATAAACAAGGGCACCGCCGCCAACATCTGCATGTTCTTGTTGATAAAAATCTCGTCCAACAAGGGCTTCATCATCCACGCAATCGACGCGGAGGCCCCCGCCACCAGGAACATGGCGATAAACGCGATGATCAGCTTGCCACGATAGTGGCGATATTCCGGCAGATAGGCGCGAATCAGTTCAAACATAGGGGGTGAGTGTATCCATCTCAGCCGACACCCGCTCGGGCATCAAATGATTAAGACAATCAAAATGACCGAGCGGGCATTCGCGCTTGAAGCACGGGCTGCACGACAGGTTCAGCGACAGCACCCGCGCCTGATCGGACAGCGGCGGGGTGTAAACCGGATCGGACGAGCCATACAGCGCAATCAAGGGAACGCCCACGGCGGCGGCCACATGCATCAAACCGGAATCGTTGCTAACTACGCAACGCGCAGCCGCCAACAGATCGACCACCTCGACCAGTGAGGTTTTCCCCGCTAGATCAACGCATTGCCCATCACTGAGCGCGTTGATCTCCGCCGTCACCGCCGCGTCCTTCTCCGAGCCAAACAACCACACCTGCCAGCCCACCTCGCGCTTGGCCCGCGCCAATGCCGCGTAATGCGCCGCCGGCCAACGCTTGGCTGGGCCATATTCCGCACCCGGACACAGGGCCAGCACGGGTGTGTCGAGATTCAGATTCAGGCGTGCAAGGCTGGCGGCTTGCGCTGCAGCATCCACCCGCAGACAAGGATTAATGCCCCCCTCCCCCCGCGCGGGGGAGTGGTTGGGGGAGAGTGGATTCACGGCCAACAACCGATAGCGATCCACCAATCGCGGGACAGCGGCCTTGTCCAATCGCTGTGCTTCGTTGAGTAAGCCATAGCGAAACTCGCCGACAAAACCCGTCCGTACAGGGATGTTTGCAAACCAAGGCAGCAGCGCCGACTTCCACGAATTGGGCAATACGATGGCGCGCTGATATTGACCGTTCAGCGACCGACCCAATGCCCGCCGCGCACCCCAGCCAAAACGCCCATGCCCCACCGGCATATCGATGACACGACGAATCTCCGGCATCCGGCTCAAGATCCCCGCCGACCAGGCCGGTGCCAGCACATCAATCTCGCACGCGGGATCTTGCGCCTTCAAGGCCCGATACAGACCCTGCGCCATAATCATGTCGCCCACCCAGGACGGGCCGATGATGAGGATATTTTCGGAAATTTCAGCCGCCACGCCGCGTTGGATCGCCGGCGTTAAGCCAGTCCAAATACTTGGCAACGCCCTCCTCCACGCTGTGGAAGCGACCGTCATAACCTGCGGCCCGCAACGCCGAGATATCCGCCTGGGTATAGCTCTGATACGCGCCCTTGAGATGTTCGGGGAACGGCATGTATTCGATGCGGGCCTCGATCTGCCGGTGCGCGGCATGCCAGGCCACCACCGCCCGCGCCACATCGTTGAAGGGCTGCGCGCGGCCCGTGCCTAGATTGAAGATGCCCGATTGGCCCGGGTGATCAAGGAACCACAGGTTCACCGCCGCCGCATCCTCGACAAACACAAAGTCGCGCTGCTGCTCACCATCGCCATAACCCTCGGTGCCGGCAAACAGCTTGGCGACACCGTTGGCCAAGATCTGGTTGTTGAAATGGAAGGGCGTCGAGGACATCGATCCCTTGTGCGCCTCGCGTGGGCCATAGACATTGAAATAGCGGAAACCGACCACCTGATGCTTGAGTTGCCCAGCCAGGCTGCGCACATACTGATCGAACTGAAACTTGGAGTAGGCGTACATGTTGATCGGCTTTTCAGCGCTGCGTTCCTCGCGGAAGCCGTTCTCGGCCAAGCCGTAAACGGAGGCGGACGAGGCGTACAGATATTGCGCGCCGATGGCCTGGCACCAATGCAGCAAGGCCTTGGAGTATTCAAAGTTGTTGCGCATGATGAACTGGCCGTCCCACTCGGTGGTCGCCGAGCAGGCCCCCAAGTGAAACACGGCCTCAACCCGGCCAAAGTCATGCCCGGACAACACCCGCGCCATGAAATCCTCACGATCGAGGTAATCACGGATGTTGAGATCGGCCAGATTGCGCATCTTGCGACCGTTCTTCATGTGGTCCACGACCAGGATGTCGGTGATACCACGCGCATTGAGCATGGCGATGATGTTGCTGCCAATCAGTCCGGCTCCGCCGGTGACGATGATCATTTCAGTTTCCTTCCTTAATTTTTGCAATCACAGCGCTGGTCGAATGTCCCGCCAGAAAATCGAGGATCTGCACCCGGCCGCCCGCCGCCTTGACACAGTCAGCCCCGGCGACCTGATCCTCGGTGTAGTCACCGCCCTTGACCAGAACATCCGGAAGCACCTTGCAATACAGGCGTTCGGGGGTGTCCTCACTAAACGGCACGACCCAATCGACACAGGCCAGCGCGGACAGCATACGCATCCGCGTGGTCAGGTTGTTAATCGGACGCGTGTCGCCCTTCAAGCGCCGCACCGAGGCGTCGTCGTTCACCGCCACCACCAACCGGTCGCCCAGGGCGCGGGCCTTTTCCAGATAGTCGATGTGACCGGGATGGAGGATGTCGAAACAGCCATTGGTCATCACGATGCGCTCACCGCTGGCACGCGCCGCGTGCATCTGCGCCAGCAATTCATCCTCGCCACAGACGCCGCGACAGCACGACTCCGTACCACCACGCACCGCCCGCGCCAGTTCGGCCGGGCTGACCGTGGCCGTACCCAGCTTGGCCACCACAATGCCGGCGGCGATGTTGGACAGCGCCACGGCCTCGTCCAGCGCCATACCCGCCGCAATCGCCGCGCCCAAGGTCGCCACCACGGTATCGCCCGCGCCGGTGACATCAAACACCTCTTGCGCCCGCGTCGGCAGGTGCAAGGGCGCGTGGCCGCGTGCCAGCAGGGTCATGCCCTTTTCGCTGCGCGTCACCAGGATCGCGTCCATATCCAGCGCATCGCGCAAGGCGATACCACGCTGCTCAATCTCGGTCTCGGTCTCGCAATGGCCGACCACGGCCTCGAACTCAGACAGGTTGGGCGTCATCAGGGTCGCGCCGCGATAGCGTTCGAAGTCCGTGCCCTTGGGGTCCACGATCACCGGTTTTCCGGCGGCCCGCGCCGCCTTGACCAAATCGGCCGAGCGACGCAGCACACCCTTGGCATAATCGGACAGGATCACCGCATCGACATCCGCCAAGCGCGCCGCAAAATCGGCCTGCAGCGCCTCCGCATCCCAGTTGGGAAAGTGATCTTCAAAATCGAGCCGAATCAATTGCTGATGGCGCGACAGGATGCGCAGCTTGGTAATCGTCTTGCTGCCCGGCACGCGCTGCAACCGGCAGTCCACACCGCGCTCCCGTAACAACGCCTCGACCTGATCGGCAGTCGCGTCCTGCCCAGCCAAGCCCAGCAGTTTGATTTCCGCCCCCAGCACAGCAGCATTCAAGGCCACATTGCCCGCGCCACCCAGCCGCGCATCGATCTGATCGACCCGCACCACCGGCACCGGCGCCTCGGGCGAGATGCGCGAGGTAGACCCGTGCCAATAACTATCGAGCATCACATCGCCGACAATCAGCAGGCGGGCTTGAGTGAAATCGGGCAGGTTCATGAAAAGTTAGGCACAATGCCCCTTGTCTTTAATGAGCGGATTCTAGCCGCAAGCCGAAACCATGTCTCAAATTCTGAACATTCTTGAAGCCCATCGCCACGCGGTGGCGCAACTGACCCCACTGGCGGCCCTGATCGAGTCGCACGGCCAGTTTCTCATCGACACCCTGAAGGGCGGCCACAAGATCCTGCTCTGCGGGAACGGCGGTAGCGCCTCCGATGCGCAACACATCGCCACCGAACTAACCTGTCGTTTTGAGACTAACCGTCGCGGCTTGCCGGCCATTGCCCTGACCACCGACACCTCGGCCCTCACCGCCATTGGCAACGATTTTGGTTTCGAGCGCGTCTTCGCCCGTCAGGTGGAGGCCTTGGCGCAACCCGGCGATTGCCTGATCGGCATCACCACCAGCGGCAGCAGCCCCAATGTCGTTGCGGCCATCACCGCCGCCAAGGCGCTCGGGGTTTCGACACTGGGCTTGGTGGGACGCGATGGCGGGATGTTGCGCGATCAATGCGACCGTGTGCTGATCGTCCCTGCACAGGACACCGCGCGGGTCCAAGAATGTCACATCCTCATCGGCCACATCTGGTGCGCGATGGTGGATGCCGCCTTCAGTTGACCGTTCAGTTGACCCTTCAGCAGGTCAAAGCAAAAACACCGTCGCCAAGCCGAGGAAGATAAAAAATCCCATCGAATCGGTGATGAAGGTGAGCAGGACATGGGCCCCAAAGGCGGGGTCGTGGCCAAAGCGGACGATCAGGTTGGGCGCCCAATAACCCGCGATCGACGACACCATCAGGTTAAGTAGCATGGCGGTCGTCATGACCACCGCAAGCGGCAGGTTGTCATACAACAGGTAGGTGACAACCCCCATGATGCTGCCCCAGACGATGCCGTTGAGTAGCGCAATACCCATTTCCTTGAGCATGAGACGCTTGGCGTTGTCCTTGGAGATGATGTTGAGTGCCATGCCGCGCACCACCAAGGTCAGGGTCTGACTGCCGGCGTTGCCGCCCATGCCGGCGACAATGGGCATCAGCGCCGCCAACGCCGCGAGCTGGATAATCGATTCTTCAAAGGCCCCGATCACGCGCGAGGCAAACAGGGCCGTACACAGGTTGATGCCCAGCCATAGCCAACGGTTCTTGGCCGCCTTCCACACGGTGGAGAACAGGTCTTCCTCTTCACGCAGACCCGCCGCCTGTAGCATATCGGCCTCGGCCTCGGCACGGATGTGGTCCATCATCACATCGACGGTAAGACGGCCGACCAAGATGCCGCGTGGATCGACCACCGGGGCTGTCACCAAGTCATAGCGTTCGAAGGCCTGGGCCGCATCGCTCGCCGGATCAGAGGGGTGAAAGAGCACCGGGTCATCGCTCATCACGGCCGCGACATGGACCTCCGGGTCGTGCACCAGCATGCGTTTCAGCGGCAAGGTGCCAATCAGTCGACCATTGCGTTCGACCACAAACAACTTGTCAGAGTGCGGCGGCAATTCACCGAGGAAGCGCAGATAGCGCAGGGCGACCTCAAGCGTGATATCGGCGCGGATGGTGACAAAGTCGTAATCCATCATCCCGCCGACCGAATGCTCGTCGTAAGAGAGCGAACTTTCCACCTGAGCGCGCTTGGCCGCGTCCAGGGATTTCATCAACTCCTGAACAACATCCTTCGGTAGATCGGGGGCCAGATCAGCGATCTCATCGGTATCCAGGCCGGCAGCGGCGGCCACCAGTTCGCGGTTGTCCATCGCATCGATGAGCGATTCGCGCACCGCGTCAGAGACCTCAAGGAGGATGTCGCCGTCGCGATCGGCCTTGACCCGTTCCCAAACAAGGAGACGATCCTCCAGCGGCAAGGCCTCAAGGATGTAGGCCACATCGGCCGGGTGCAACTGATCGAGCTTCTTTTGCAACTCGGCCAGATTCTGCTTGTGCACCAAACCCTCGATCAAGTCGTGGCGCGGCATGGCCTGCTTGTGAACGAGCGATTCCACCAGCTTCTGCCGCGCGATGATGTCCGTCACCTGCCGCAGGCTGTCTTCGACATGATTCTTGCTGTGGTCTTCGTGGTTCTCGCTCATCGCTGGGGCTCTTTGCCTATCCTCGTACGCTGTGGGCTACAGCGGGCTCATGACGCGGTTCCGTATCCATTGGGCGGCGATAGTAGCACCGCCAGGGCAGGCACAGGGCCTGCCCCTACAGGTGAAATTATCGCGGCACGCTGACCTTCCACATCCGCTCGGCGATGATGCCCTGCCGCTTGAGCAGACCCGGCGCCCCACGATGGGTTTCGTAATAGCGCGGACGCGGGATCATGGCGGCCAGATGCGCCGCCTCACCAGGGCCAATGCTCGCCGCCGTGCCCCCAAAATAGCGTTGCGATGCCGCCTCAGCGCCATACACCCCATTGCCCCATTCGATGACATTGAGATAGACCTCGAGGATGCGGCGTTTGCTCCAGATCGTCTCAATCATCACCGTAATTACTGCCTCCTCGGCCTTGCGCAAGGGGTTTTTCGAGGCCGAAAGGAACAGGTTCTTGGCCAGTTGCTGGCTGATGGTCGAACCGCCAGCGGCAAAACGGCGCTTTTTGATGTTCTTCTCCACCGCCTTTTCGATGCCCTCCCAGTCAAAGCCTTCATGCGCGATGAAGCTACTGTCCTCCGCCGCGACGACGGCCCGCTTGAGATGAATGGAGATGCGCCCGTACTCTACCCAGCGATGTTTGAGCTGCGCCTGTGGTCGTTTTTCCTGCAAGCGCTCAAGCCCCGCCTCCATGAAGGCCGTCTCGCCCGGGTTGAAGTGCATCCACCACAGGACATGGCCCAGATACCAGCCTTGCAACAACAGCAGCGCCAGCAGGCCGTAATAGAAGAGGCGCTTGATCATGACCCCGCCCGTTCCGCGAGCAGGGTCGCCAGCACGGGGGCCGTCTCTGGCCGCACGCCACGCCACAACCAGAAGGCCTCAGCCGCTTGCTCCACCAACATGCCCAACCCGTCAGCGATACGCGCCCCGTGCGCCAACGCAAAGCGCAGAAAGGGCGTTTCGCGACCGTACATCATGTCGTACGCCAAGGCATCAGGTGCAAAGACCGTCTCGGGCAAGGGCGGCATCTCGCCGGCCAGGCTGGCGGCGGTGGCATTGATCACGACATCAAAGGGTTGATCCGGGATCGCATCGAACCCACCGCCGGCACAGCCGAACATCCGGGCCAGTTCGACCGCCTTGGTCGCTGTACGATTGGCTATAAAAAGGCTTTCTGGTTGCATCGCCCAGAGTGGCCCGAGGACGCCGCGCGTCGCGCCCCCAGCGCCCAGCACTAGAATGCGCTTGCCGGCCAGGCTGTACTGCAGATTCAGCGTCAGATCCCGCACCAAACCCACGCCATCGGTGTTGTCGCCGACGATCTCCGAGCCTTCCAGCGTCAGCGTGTTGACGGCCCCCGCCTGCCGCGCCCGGTCGCTCAGACGCGTCGCCAGACGATAGGCCTCCTCCTTGAACGGGACGGTCACATTGGCACCCCGCCCGCCCGCCGCACCGAAGGCACTCAACGCCGCCTCAAAACCGTTCAAAGGGACCAAGCTCGCCGTGTAGATCAGATCCTGCGCGGTTTGGACAGCAAACGCGGCGTGGATACGCGGCGACTTGGAGTGTTCGATGGGGTGGCCAAAAACCGTATAGCGATCCGTCATGGCATCATTCGCAGATAAAGTCGTACAGGGTCAGCAGTGCCCGGATTCTAATCGAAATACCGTATCACCAAACGCACCATTATGGTGCATATAACGCACAATAATGGTGCCAAAAAAACACCGAACCCGCCTATCTCCTTGTGGCACAATGGCGTTTGAACTCGGGAGGTGTGGCATGGATCCTGCTTTTAAAACCCCGGTTTCCGTTTTTTTACCCATACCCTGAATATTGCAAGGAGCTTTAAGATGGCTGTCGCTGATGTAATGCAAATGATCGCGGACAACGATATCAAGTTCGTCGATTTCCGTTTCACCGATACACTGGGCAAGGAACAGCATGTCACCGTGCCTGTATCCGCCTTTGACGAAGACAAGTTCACCGACGGTCACGCCTTTGACGGCTCCTCGATCGCCGGCTGGAAGGGCATCCAGGCCTCCGACATGCTGCTGATGCCGGATCCGGACACGGCCAACCTCGACCCGTTCATGGACGAGCCAACCCTGATCCTGTCCTGTGATGTCATCGAGCCGGACACCGGCAAGGGCTACGACCGTTGCCCGCGCTCCATCGCCAAGCGCGCCGAGGCCTATCTGCAGGCCTCCGGCATTGGCGACACCGCCTACTTCGGCCCGGAACCCGAGTTCTTCATTTTTGATTCCGTGACCTGGCACACCGACATGTCCGGCACCCATGTCCAGATCGAGTCCGAAGAGGCCGCCTGGTCCTCCGGCAAGAAATATGAAGGCGGCAACATGGGCCACCGTCCGGGCGTCAAGGGCGGCTACTTCCCCGTCCCGCCGGTCGATTCCCTGCATGACATCCGCGGCGCCATGGTCATGGCCCTCGAAGAGATGGGCGTACCGGTCGAGGTGCATCACCACGAGGTCGCCACCGCCGGTCAGTGCGAGATCGGTACCGTGTTCTCCACCCTGGTGAAGCGCGCCGACTGGACCCAAGTCCTGAAATATGTGGTGCACAATGTGGCCCACAGCTACGGCAAGACCGCCACCTTCATGCCCAAGCCCATCGTTGGTGACAACGGCTCCGGCATGCATGTGCACCAGTCGATCTGGAAAGATGGCAAGAACCTGTTCGCTGGCAACGGCTACGCCGGCCTGTCCGAGATGGCCCTGTTCTACATCGGCGGCATCATCAAGCACGCCAAGGCCCTGAACGCCATCACCAACCCGGGTACCAACTCCTACAAGCGTCTGGTCCCCGGCTACGAGGCCCCGGTCATGCTGGCCTACTCGGCTCGCAACCGTTCCGCGTCGATCCGCATCCCGCATGTTTCCAGCGACAAGGCCCGCCGCATCGAGACCCGTTTCCCGGACCCGTCCGCCAACCCGTATCTGTGCTTCGCCGCCCTGATGATGGCCGGCCTCGACGGCATCCAGAACAAGATCCACCCCGGCGATGCCGCCAGCAAGAACCTGTACGACCTGCCGCCGGAAGAAGAGGCCAACATCCCCAAGGTCTGTTCCAGCCTAGAGATGGCCCTCGACAACCTGGCCGCAGACCACGAGTTCCTCACCCGTGGCGGCGTGTTCTCGAAGGAATGGATCGAGTCCTACATCGAGCTCAAGATGGCCGAAGTCACGCGTTTCCGCATGACCACCCATCCGGTCGAGTTCGAGATGTACTACTCGCTGTAAGCACTTCCGTTAGCCCTTCGGGGCTTACGCAAAAAGGCGGCCGCAAGGTCGCCTTTTTTATCGGCCAGGGGGCGAGCCTCCCACAATTAAAAAACCCATTGCACCCCTGTTGCACCATAATGGTGCGTGTGGCATCCTGCCCCCGTCGAAACACCCCTTTCTGCCCCATTTATCGGGCTCAGACGATTGGCAAGCTTCTTGCATTAGTCCATTCATGTCACCTACAACCGATTCCCCTGACGATCTCATCGGACTGGACCCGCTCACTACGGCCGTCCTTGTCATTGATGAAAAAGATCGGGTCTGCCTGATCAACCCTGCCTGCGAAAACCTGCTCGGTCTCTCGGCCCGGCAGGCACGCCAACGCCTATTGGCGCAACTCGCGACCGGCTCTGCACTGGAACGCATCGTGCATCAGGTGCAGGAAACCCGTACGGGGGTCACCGAATACAACCTCGCCTTCACGGTCGGCCTGCAGAGACAGGAGGTCAGCCTCACCGTGACCCCCCTGGAGACCCATCCGGGGCGCATCCTGATCGAGTTCCACCCTCTGACTGGGGGGAGCCGCATCGCCCACGAAGAACACACCCTGATCCAGGCCCAGGCCAGCCAGATGCTGCTGCGTCAACTGGCACACGAGATCCGCAACCCCTTGGGTGGCATCCACGGCGCGGCGCAACTATTGGAGGCCGAGCTGGGCGATGCCACCGACCTGATCGAATACACACGGGTCATCATCAAGGAAACCGCACGCCTGCAAAACCTTCTGGATCGCATGCTGGCCCCGGCGCGGCGACCCGACATCCGCCCCCTCAATGTGCACGAGGTCCTGGAACGGGTGCGCACGCTCCTCTTGGCAGAGTATCCACAGATCAGCATCGCGCGCGATTACGACACCAGTCTGCCGGAGATCCACGGCGATCTGGAACAACTCATTCAGGCCCTGCTCAACATCGCTCGCAACGGGGCCCAAGCCACGGAAGGGCAAGGGAAACTGCGGCTCTCGACCCGTATTGCACGACAAGTGACCCTGGCCATGAAACGCTGGCCGTTGGCCTTGCGCATCGACATCATCGACAACGGCCCAGGCATTCCAGAGACCATGCGCGACACCCTATTCTTCCCTCTCATCTCCGGTCGCAACAACGGCTCTGGACTCGGGCTGACCCTGGCACAGACCTATGTGCAACGACATCAGGGCGCCATTCATGTGGACAGCCATCCTGGACGCACCTGTTTTTCGATCTACCTCCCCATCACTTTGCCTGAGGTCCCGTCATGAACGAAGCCAGAACCACTCAAGCCATCTGGATCATCGACGACGATCAGTCCATCCGCTGGGTCTTCCAAAAGGCCCTGCAACGCGAAGGGCTGGCGCATCGCCTGTTCGACGACGCCCAAGAGGCATTGACCGCGCTGGGGAGTGAAATCCCCGGCGCCATCCTGACCGACATCCGTATGCCCGGCATGGATGGGCTTGCCTTCATGGAGGCCGTCAAGACGCATCACCCGCGCCTGCCGGTCATCGTCATGACCGCCTATTCCGATCTCGATTCGGCCGTCTCCGCGTATCAGGGCGGTGCGTTCGAATACCTGCCCAAACCCTTCGACATCAGCCACGCGCTCGGGCTCATTCACCGCGCCCTGGATGAGACCCATAGTCTCAGCAACGACAGCAACGCCCCGCTTGAGGCCAACGGCCAGGCCCTGCTCGGCCAAGCGCCCGCCATGCAAGAGGTCTTCCGCATCATTGGCCGCCTCGCCAATAGCCAAGCCACCGTGCTGATCACCGGCGAAACCGGTACCGGCAAGGAACTCGTAGCTCACGCCCTGCACCAGCATAGCCCGCGTCGTCACAAACCCTTCATCGCCCTCAATACCGCCGCCATTCCGCGCGACTTACTGGAGTCAGAGCTATTCGGCCATGAACGCGGCGCCTTCACCGGGGCCAGCGCCTCGCGCCGGGGCCGCTTTGAACAGGCCGACGGCGGCACCCTGTTTCTAGACGAGATTGGCGACATGCCAGCCGACCTGCAAACGCGCCTCCTGCGCGTCCTGGCCGAGGGCGAGTTCTACCGCGTCGGTGGACACACCCCGGTGCGCGTCGATGTCCGCGTCATCGCCGCTACGCACCAAGACCTAGAGTTGCTGGTACGCCAAAACAACTTCCGCGAGGACCTGTTTCACCGCCTCAATGTCATCCGCATCCGCCTACCCGCCCTGCGCGAACGGCGCGAAGACATTGCCCCGCTAACCCGCCACTTTCTGAACAAGAGCGCCAAGTCCCTCGGGGTCGAGGTCAAGCAGATCGCTGACGCGACCTTGCAACACCTCTCCCGAATGCCCTTTCCGGGCAATGTGCGCGAACTGGAAAACCTCTGTCACCGCCTGACCGTCATGGCCCCCGGACAGACCATCGAGGCCAAAGACCTACAAGGGGACGCGACAACGACAGCCGCGCAGGGAACTCACGCCTACGACTGGTCTTCCGCCATGGCCGAGGTGGCCCGCCAACGCCTTGAGCAGGGAGACAGCGGTATCCTGGCTGAACTGTTGGCCGAGTTCGAACGCAGCCTCATCCGCACCGCCCTCGCCCACACCGGCGGAAGGCGCATTGAGGCGGCCCTCGCCCTCGGTTGCGGACGCAACACCCTGACCCGCAAGATCCAAGAACTTGGGCTGGAATAAACCACGCATAAACCCCAACGCCGAACCCACCCCAGTCGCCGCGTCGCACTCACCAAGGCGCCCAGAAAAGCCTGCGGCGACCCGCTCTGTTTCAAGGATAATCGTCCCCCATGACGGGTGCATTCCTCATTCAACTCCTACTGCAAGTCTGGCTGCCCATCGCCTTGCTGGTGGCCGCCGGCGGCTTGTGGACGCGTTACCGCCCTCAGATCCCCGCCGACCGATTGCGTCAGGACCTCAACCGACTGGTCGTCGATGTGCTGGCCCCGCCCTTGTTATTTGCGCTCTCGGCGCAGGCGCCCATCACCCCGGAGCTCCTGTCGGTACCGCTCATCACCGCCATTGGCATCGGTGTCGGTTTCGCGGTGTTGTACCCGGTGCTCTATCTATCTCCCATTGGCCGCAATCTCGCCCGCGAGACCCGCGCCGCCATCCTGCTGGCCGGCATCTTTGCCAATGTCATGTTCATGGGCCTGCCCACGCTGGGCTTCCTGTTTGGTGAGGCCGGTGAAAGCTATGCCGCCTTTGCCGATGTATTGGCCTCAACGCCCCTCTTGTGGATATTCGGCGTCTGGATCGCCACCCGATTGGGACACGAGCACGGCCACGGTGAATCGCTGTTTGCCACCGTACTGAAACTGCCACCGATATGGGGTTTCGTACTCGGTTTCGCCGTCAATTTTTCAGGCATTGATGTCGATCCCTTGGTCAAGGCCGCCCGTTTCATCGGCATGGCCACGGTGCCGATCATGTTGTTCACGCTGGGCCTGTCGATCCCGTGGGGCCATCTTCGCCCCACCCTGCCGGTCAGCATCGCCGTCGGGGTCAAACTCATTATCGCGCCGCTCGGCGCCTGGCTTGTTACACGCAACTTTGCCGGCGCGCTCGGTGAGGCTCAACAGGCCGGTGTGCTGGAAGTCGCCATGCCCACCATGATCATGGCGGCCTCCTTCGCCGACCGCTTTCACCTCGATGTCCGCGCCGCCGCCCTCACCGCCGGCCTGTCCAGCTTGGGATTCCTGCTGACGCTACCGCTGTGGATTACGCTGTTGCGCTAGTTACTCCACCTCATCGATCCACGCCATCTGAATGGCCTCAAGGATCTTTTCACCCGAACGGTTGGGGTCGTCATCAAAACCGGGCAAGGCCAGCACCCACGCATGCAGATCGGTGAAGCGAATGGCCTTGGGATCCACATCCGGCTGATGTTCGGCCAGGGCAATGGCGATGTCGAGGGTGTCAGTCCACTTCATTTGCGACGCCTCATCAGTGTGACTCCTTCACCATGTTGATCGAATAGCGCGGGATCTCGACCACCAAATCGGCCGTACCGACACGGGCCTGACACGACAAGCGCGAGTTAGGCTCTAGGCCCCAAGCCTTGTCGAGCAGGTCTTCCTCGTCTTCCGTGGCCTCAGCCAGGGTGTTAAAGCCCTCGCGGACGATGACATGACAGGTCGTGCAAGCGCAGGACTTTTCGCAGGCGTGTTCAATATCGATGCCGTTGGCGAGCAGGACATCGCAAATCGTCTCACCACTGGCGACATGCTCCAACACAGCGCCGTCCGGGCAGGCTTCAACATGGGGCAATATCACAATTTGAGGCATGTGTTCTCTCCAGAATCCGGGAATTAGTTTAACGCCACTCGCACACCATCCCAGAATCGCTCGCGAGCCAAAATGGCCGCTTCGGCCGCTACACTAGCCTCAGCGAGGCGCTGCGCATCGCCGCCGCACAAGCTTTCCAACAAGCGCAAGCTGAGCGGGGCATGAAAATCCTCATCCAGATGAATGTGGCGGTTGAGATAAAAATGGAAGATCGGCGCCTGCGTCTCAGAAATATCCATGCGCGCCAGCAGTATTCGGAACATGGCAGGAATGATGTGTTCGCGACCGATGGCCAGGGCCGCTGCCACCTCGTGCGCCTTGCCACCATCGATAAAGCCAAAGGTGGTGGCGGTAAAAACGCGGGAGGGCTCAGGTGCCAAGCCGCTTCGTAGCGCGACATCAAGACCTTGGGTGCAGGCCAACTCAACAAAGTCCTCGATCGGCGCGGTATCGGCACCGATCTCGCGCATTGCTCCGAGATAGAGATTGAAGTGGCTTGAAAATTCGCGGCCCAACTGCAGCGGCGCCTGGTCCGTTTCTTCTTCCAGCACCAGCTCATTGATAAAACGCTGCACATCGGCATCCGCACCCGGTCGCCAAGGCCAACGGGCCGGTGCCACCGCGTGCTGCAAATATTTGATCAAAGACATGAAATCCCACACCGACCAGACATGGTGCTGCATGAACACACGCAAGGTTGCCAAATCACGGACATGGCCATAGACCTCGTGTTGCTCAAGGCGCGTGCGCCAGTCGCTGATGCGTTGCGGATCCATCACGGCCATCAAAACTCTTCCAGTTTGTGTCCGGTCAGCGCCCGCCGGACGCTGGCGTCCATGCGCCGAGCGGCGAATTCGCCCGTGCCACGATTGAGGGCATCGTAGGCGCGTTTGATCGCTGCGCCCTCATTGCCTTGCAAGGCGGCCTCCAAACCACTGGCCAGACCGGCCACCCAGGCCTGTTCAGACGGATTGAGCAGGGCAGCATCTTCGGCCAGCGCGGTGCGCGTGGCATCGGCCAGCCGGCCCGCATCGACCTTGATCTCGGCCAGTTGCCGCGCCGCAATATCGTCTTTGGCGTGGGCATTGGAGTCTTGCAACATGCGCGTGATCTCGCCATCCGCGAGGCCGTAGGAGGGCTTCACTTCGATGTGTGCCGTCACCCCGCTGCGGGTTTCATGCGCCATCACCGACAACAGGCCATCGGCATCCACCTGGAAAGTAACGCGAATGCGCGCCGCGCCCGCCACCATGGGCGGAATGCCGCGCAGGTCAAAGTGGGCCAGGCTGCGACAGTCGGCCACCAGTTCGCGCTCGCCCTGCACCACATGGAGGCTCATCGCCGTCTGACCGTCCTTGTAGGTGGTGAACTCCTGGGCACGCGCCGTGGGCAGCGTGGCATTGCGCGGAACGATCTTTTCGACCAAGCCCCCCATGGTCTCCAAGCCCAGCGACAACGGCACGACATCAAGCAACAACCAGTCGTCACCCAGACGGTTGCCGGCCAACACATTGGCCTGAATGGCCGCGCCCAGCGCCACCACCTTGTCCGGATCGAGGTTGGTCAGCGGGGTCTGGCCGAAAAATTCGCCCACGGCCGCCTGGATGCGCGGCATCCGCGTCGAGCCGCCGACCATGACTACACCCTGGATGTCGGTCGGTTTCAAGCCGGCGTCGCGCAGGGCCTTGCGCGTCGGCGTCAGGGTCTTGCCGACCAGGCTTTCAGTCAGTTGATTGAAGTGCGCCTCCGTCAGGGTCAGGTCGATGAACTGGCCCGTGGTCAACAGGGCAGTCACCTGCGCCTCGGGATGATCGGTCAGTCGTTCCTTGGCCTCGCGGGCGCGGGCGATGAGCAGCGATTTGTCGTGATCGTTGATCACCGACAGGCCCGCCTGCTCCAGCATCCAACAATAGATGCGGCGGTCGAAATCGTCGCCGCCCAGGGCCGAGTCGCCGTTCGTGGCCAGCACCTCGAACACGCCACGCGAGAGGCGCAAAATGGAGATATCGAAGGTGCCACCGCCCAAGTCATATACGGCGTACACGCCTTCCGAACCGTTATCCAGACCATAGGCAATGGCGGCGGCGGTGGGCTCGTTCAAGAGGCGCAATACATTGAGTCCGGCCAGTCGCGCCGCATCTTTGGTGGCCTGACGCTGGGCATCGTCAAAATAGGCCGGCACGGTAATCACCGCGCCCACCAGATCGCCACCCAAGGCGGCCTCGGCGCGGGCGCGCAACACCTTGAGGATCTCGGCCGAGATCTCCACCGGCGACTTGGTGCCCGCCACGGTACGCACCTGCACCATGCCCGGAGCATCGACAAAGTGGTAGGGCAACAAAGCCAGATCCGGCAGGTCTTTCAGACCTCGGCCCATGAATCGTTTGGCCGAAATGACCGTGTTGTGCGGGTCTTCGCTGGTCTTGGCAAGCGCCGTTTGGCCGACCTCGGTGTGGCCTTCGGCATCAAGATAGCGCACCACGGAGGGCAAAATGGCGTGGCCGTGGGCATCGTTAAGCACCACAGACAGGCCATTGCGCACGGTCGCCACCAGTGAATTGGTGGTGCCAAGGTCAATGCCCACCGCCAGCCGATGTTCGTGCGGCGCGGTGGACAAACCGGGTTCGGATATTTGTAGCAGGGCCATATTAGCGTCGTAGGGGCAACCCTTAGGGTCGCCACAAAAAAGGTTATACGGTATCGAATGCGGCGTGAATTTCTTCGCCCAGCTTTTCGATAAAGCGTAATTCTCGCAGGGTTTCGGTGGCGCTGACTAGATCAGCGTCCCGATCGATCAGCGTGGCCAGCCGTTGTTCATAGGCATGAGCCGCCTCGGCGAGGCTATTTTCCAGCACCTCCAGCGCGCCCACATCCGTCGCCGTCGCCAGTTGTTCACGCCAATCGATCTGCTGCATCAGAAAGGCCGGCGACATCCGCGTATTGGCCGGGTCAAACGGCTCAATGCCCGCTTGGCGCAGTAGGTAGACGCCCCGCGCCACCGGCCGCTTCAGGGTCTGGTAGGCCTCATTGACCTCAGTAGCGCGTTCTACGGCCTGACGCTGGGTGGCGGCATCGGCATGGGCAAACTTGTCCGGATGCACCTCGGACTGCACGGCGCGAAAGGCCGCGTCCAGCGCCGCGCGGTCAATCGCAAAACGCGGGGTCAGGCCAAAAAGCGCAAAGGCGTCAGACATTGAAGGACTCACCGCAACCGCAGGAGTTCTTCACATTGGGGTTATTGAACTGGAAGCCCTCGTTGAGGCCCTCGCGTGCGTAATCCAGCTCGGTGCCGTCCAGAAAGGCCAGGCTCTTCGGGTCGATATACAGGGTCACACCCAGACTTTCGAACTTGATGTCATTGGCATCCTCGACATCGGCAAACTCCAGCTTGTACGCCATCCCGGAACAACCGGAGGTGCGCACGCCGAGACGAATGCCAAGCCCTTTGCCGCGCTTGGCGATGAAGTTCTTGATGTGATTGGCAGCGCGTTCGGTCAGGGTCACAGAGGCGCCGGCCATGGCCGCATCGCTCAAACTGCGTTCAGGGATGACCGTGCCTTCCGGCACGGCACAGGTTGCCGCGCCCATTTCAGTGCCCCTTATTGGCGTTGCAGGCAGAATATTCACCCGCCGCGCCGCCATGCTTCTGCTTGTAATCCGCGACCGCCGCCTTGATGGCGTCCTCGGCCAGGATGGAACAGTGAATCTTCACCGGCGGCAGGGACAACTCCTCGGCGATCTGGGTGTTCTTCATCGCCATCGCCTCGTCCAGGGTCTTGCCCTTGACCCATTCGGTGACCAGCGAGCTTGACGCGATCGCCGAGCCGCAGCCGTAGGTCTTGAACTTGGCGTCCTCGATGATGCCCTGATCGTTGACGCGAATCTGCAACTTCATCACATCGCCGCAGGCCGGCGCACCGACCATACCGGTACCGATGCCGGACTCGGCCTTGTCAAAGGCCCCGACATTGCGGGGATTTTCGTAATGGTCGATGACCTGTTCGCTGTATGCCATGTTATTTCTCCAATCTCAGTGTGCAGCCCATTGCACGGTTTTTAGGTCAATTCCATCCTTGAACATCTCCCACAGCGGCGACATGTCGCGCAGTTTTCCGATCTTGTCGTGCAGGAGCTTGACGGCGTAATCCACCTCTGCCTCGGTCGTGAATCGACCAAGGGTAAAACGAATGGAACTGTGCGCCAGCTCGTCGTCGCGGCCCAACGCCTTGAGCACATAAGACGGCTCCAGCGAGGCTGAGGTACACGCCGAGCCGCTGGATACCGCCAAATCCTTGATCGCCATGATCAGCGATTCACCTTCAACAAAGTTGAAGCTGACATTGAGGTTACCCGCAACGCGCTGCTCCATGTCGCCGTTCAGGTGAACCTCTTCCATGTCCATAAAGCCCCGCAGCATGCGGTCGCGCAGGGCGCGCAGGCGCTCGTTCTCGGCACCCATCTCCAGCTTGGCGAGGCGGAAGGCTTCGCCCATGCCGACGATCTGATGCGTGGCCAAGGTGCCTGAACGCATGCCACGCTCGTGACCACCGCCATGCATCTGGGCTTCCAGCCGCACCCGCGGTTTGCGTCGCACATACAGCGCGCCGATACCTTTCGGGCCATAGGTCTTGTGCGCCGAGAACGACATCAGATCGACCTTCAGCTTGGCGAGATCGATTTCCACTTTGCCAGTGGCCTGTGCCGCATCCACATGGAACAGAATGCCCTTTGAACGGCACAGTTCGCCGATCGCCGGGATGTCCTGGATGACCCCAATCTCGTTGTTCACATACATCACGGACACCAGAATGGTGTCTGGTCGGATGGCCGCCTTGAGTGCTTCCAGATCCAACAGGCCATTCGGCTGCACGCCGAGATAGGTCACTTCGTAACCCTCCCGCTCCAGTTCGCGACAGGTATCCAGCACGGCCTTATGCTCCGTTTTCACCGTAATCAGGTGCTTGCCCTTGCCGTGATAGAAGTGCGCCACGCCCTTGATGGCGAGGTTATTCGACTCGGTTGCACCCGAAGTCCAAACAATCTCCTTCGGGTCCGCATTGACCAACGCCGCAACCTGCGCCCTCGCCTCTTCCACCGCCTCATCCGCCGCCCAGCCAAAGGCGTGCGAACGCGAGGCCGGGTTGCCAAACATCTCAGTCAAATACGGAATCATCTTCGCGGCGACGCGCGGGTCTACCGGCGTGGTCGCGGAATAATCAAAATAAATCGGGAGTTTCACGGGATTCCATTTCTTCAAAACATCTTAGACCGGTCTAGGCCACCTGCAACTGCGCCCGTCCCACACTGCGTATGGAATCGGCCGGCTTATTCATCTTGGCCTGATGGGTCACAACCAGCTGGTCCAACGAGACCGACTCAAGATAGGCGTAAATATGCTTGTTCAGACCTGTCCACAAGTCATGGGTAATACATTCATGGTCGTCATGGCAGTTACCCAGCCCACCACACTGCGTCGCGTCCACTTCCTCATCCACGGCACGAATGATATCCGCCACCGAGATGGCTGATAGCGGCTTGGCCAAACAATAACCGCCGCCCGGCCCGCGCACACTCTCGACAATCTCGTGCCGGCGCAAACGACCGAACAACTGTTCCAGATAAGACAACGAAATACCCTGACGATCACTGATCCCAGCCAGCGTCACCGGGCCACGCAAATGGCGCAGACCGAGATCCACCATCGCCGTCACCGCAAATCTTCCCTTGGTTGTCAATCGCATCACGACACTCCTTGTGTCTGGAACTGTAGCGTCACTCTACAATACCCGATTATTTTTATCAACTATTATTCTCGCTCGCTTTTATAGCGATCCTTGGGGCCTCTTAAAACCCGCCGCCCCAAGTCTTTTTCCTCTTGCGGGGAGATCCCTCCGCAAAAAGGTGCCGCCGAAGGAGACGGTAGGGGCACCCCCCCCCCGTGGTTGCCCTGCAACCGTGGTTGTCCAATCCACGCCAGGGCAGGCACGGTGGCCTGCCCCTACGATCAGGCCATGGGCCAACGGCGCCCCCCCCCTACGATCAGGCCATGGGCCAACGGCGCCCCCCCTAACGCCGTAGGGGCAACCCCCTGTGGTTGCCCTGCAACCCCCTGTGGTTGCCCTGCAACTCCCCGTGGTTGCCCTACAACTCCCTGTGGTTGCCCTACAAAAGCGCGGCAAGAGTTTTTGAGAAGCGATCAGTCTACGATACGGTTAAGGTGCTCTGGGTCAAAGCGGTCCGCCACGCCCTTCTGCTCCTCCGCCGATCCACCCAAGCGCTTCAGTTCGGCCACAATCCAGTCGATCCGTGCATCGGCGTTCACGCTGTGATTGATCAAACCATGCACCGCCTTGACCATGGGATCGTTCATGTCGGCACTCACCCCATAAGCCGAGAAGCCCCTATCGGTTACCGTCTCTGGGGCATTCGGAGCCGCTTTGGCCTCATCGAGAATCCGCGCCGGAATCCCCACGGCCGTTGCTCCGGCCGGAACATCCTTCACGACCACGGCGTTGGAGCCCACCTTGGCACCTTCGCCCAAGGTGATCGGCCCGAGCACCTTGGCGCCCGCACCAATGATGACACCGCGTGCCAAGGTCGGATGGCGTTTGCCCTTCTGCCACGAAGTGCCGCCCAGCGTCACACCATGATAAAGCGTACAGTCGTCACCGATCTCCGCCGTCTCGCCGATCACCACGCCCATGCCGTGGTCGATGAACACCCGCCGCCCGATCGTCGCCCCGGGATGAATCTCAACACCGGTCAACCAGCGTGTCAGATAGGCCAACATCCGCGCCAGCCACTTCAAGCCCCACCCCCACAGCGCATGCGCTACGCGATGCGCCATAATCGCATGCAGGCCGGGGTAGGTGGTCAACACCTCAAAGATGGTGCGGGCCGCCGGGTCGCGGTCAAAAACGACACCGACATCCTCGCGCAGACGCTGGAACATGATGAGATTCGATCGATTCAGGATGGCAAAGTATGCAATACCTGACAAAGACAGTCAATCTTTACGCAGGCGAGCGAAGACTCCTCGCCAGATAGCGATCTCATCCTTCTCCATGCCGGTGCGCGCAAAGAAGCGGCGCAGGCGCGGGATCAGGCGCTTGGGGTTATCCGGGTTATAGAAACCGCGTTCGGTCAGCAAGACCGTGAGCGCGGTCAGCACGCCCTCAATCTCGGCATGGGTTGCTGATTCGAAGACGGGCAGATCCATCGGGCCGTCTTCTAGGCTCGTACGCAATTCATAGGCCAGCACTTGCACCGCCGCGCCGAGATTGAGTGAGGCATAGTCCGGGTTGGCCGGGATATTCAGCAACCAGCGACAAAGGGCGAGTTGCTCGTTCGACAGGCCAAAGGTCTCCGAACCGAAGACCACGGCCACGGGTCCCTGCGCCGTCCTGGCCAGCAACTCGGGCGCGGCTTGGCGTGGGGTATACGCCGGGTGTGGCAGATCACGGCGGCGCGAGGTGCAGGCCACCGATAACACCGTGTCAGCCAGCGCCTCCGCCAGCGTTGAGACAATCCGCGCCCGTTCCAGCACATCAACCGCCCCCGAGGCCCGCGCCTTCGCCTCGCCATCCACCGCACAATGCGGGTTGACCAGGACCAAGTCCGACAGGCCCATGGTCTTCATCGCCCGCGCCACCGCCCCCAGATTGCCGGGATGGCGCGTCTCAATCAGTACAATGCGTACCCGTGCGAGGCGATCTAGCCCTCCAGTTTCAAGCTCAGTGTTCGTCATACGCGGTAGAATAGCGGTAATTTCCCATCTGCTCTTTATTCGACATGCATCCGATGCTCAACACGGCGGTCAAGGCCGCCCGACGCGCCAGCGCCATTATCACTCGCGGTTCACTCGACCTCGATCGCTTGATCGTGCGCAACAAACGCGACAACGACTATGTCAGCGAGATCGACCAGAAGGCCGAAGAGGCCATCATCGACACCTTGCTCACGGCCTACCCGCGCCACAGCATTCTGGCCGAAGAGTCTGGTGTAACCGAGAACGCCGGCGAGGCATCGGAATACCAATGGATCATCGATCCGCTCGACGGCACCACCAATTTCCTGCATGGCTTCCCCCAATATGCCATCTCCATCGCCCTGCGTCACCAAGGGGTACTGCAGCACGCCGTCGTCTATGACCCGGTACGCAACGAATTATTTACCGCCTCACGCGGCGCTGGAGCCTTCCTCAACGAGCGGCGCATCCGCGTCGCCAGCCGCGACAAGCTGCTCGGTGCCCTGATCGGTACCGGCTTCCCTTATCACGACTTCCAGCATCTGGATGCCTATACCGCCATCTTCCGCGACCTGGTGCAAAAGACCTCTGGTCTGCGCCGCCCTGGCTCCGCCGCGTTGGACCTCGCCTGGCTCGCCTGTGGCCGCACCGATGGCTTCTTCGAGATCGGTCTTAATCCTTGGGATATCGCCGGCGGTTGCCT
Source organism: Bordetella parapertussis (assembly GCA_945890495.1). Taxonomy (GTDB): domain Bacteria; phylum Pseudomonadota; class Gammaproteobacteria; order Burkholderiales; family Thiobacillaceae; genus QYQG01. The sequence goes on from CAMDCO010000001.1 coordinate 113,397, forward strand.
GCTGGTACTAGAAGCCGGCGGACTGATCAGCGACTTCGGTGGCAAGGAAGGCTATCTCGACTCCGGCCATATCGTGGCCGGCAGCCCGAAGGTCTTTGCCCAGCTCCTGCAGGTCATCAGCGCGCATGTCACCCCGGAACTGAGGGGCTGAACCAGAACAACCGTCCCGCGCCTGAAGTCAGGCCGCGTGGATGATCGGGATGCTTTTCCGCCGACGCCCGGCCGCCGCGCAATGCGCCACCACCTCAGGCCGATCAAGCTCGATCTTGAGAAGATCCATGGTCACGCGGCCGATGTAATCGCTGTCCTTGCCCTGCGACTCGACGGCCTGCAGATAGGCGCGGCCGATGACGCTGCCTAGCGGCTCCGGGTTGTACAACAGCTTCTTGACAATGAACGGGTTGAAGGTCAGTGGATCGTAATCGGCCGGCAGATAACCCTCAGCAATCAAGCGTTTTTCGATTGGCGTCCCCGGCTGTACGCCAATAAAGAAGATGAATGGCAGCACCTGATCGCGGCCAAATAAATCGTACAGATCCTCGATCCGGGCAATGGTGTGCTTCAGCGTCTCGATCGTCTCGCCCGGTGCGTTGAACGGGATATACAGCTTGACCTTCTGTTTGACAAAGCCCACCGTCTTGAACAGGCGGAAGGCGTCCATCTGCTGTTCCAGCTTATAGCCCAAGGTCAGGCTGTCGATGACCTCCTGCGTACCGGTAAACGACAGGTCAATGCTGGAGATGCCCGAATCGATCATCTTTTTGGCCATCTCCGGGGTCAAATGGTTGAGACGCAAATAGCCTGACCAGGAAATCTTCAGTTCTCGGCGCAGGATCTCGTCGAGGATTTCCTCGACATGATGCATGCTCTGCTTCGTCGAACAAAACTGCGCGTCCGTAAACCAGAAGTTTTGCACCCCATAACGGCGATGCAACAACTCCAGCTCATCGACGATCTCAATCGAATCTCGGTAACGCTGATGCGCGCCCTCGATCTTGTTGTACAGGCAAAAATTACATTGCAGCGGACAGCCGCGCTTGGTGTTGACACCAAAGCTAGCCTCAGCCGAACGAATGTCCGGGTTCGGCGACATATCGAGATACTCACCAAACTGCGGGAAGATCGTCTCGATGTAAGGAAAGTCCACCGCCGTGCGATCGATCAGCGGAAACTCGGTCTCGCGCACATGGTGCGTCACCGTGCCATCAGCCGCCTTGCGGTAATACTCGCCCAGCGGCTCGGCATCGCCATCGACGATGGACAGCATCGCGTCCTCGCCCTCACCCACCACCACCAAGGTATCGGGCGGACATTGCTGCGCGACCTGACGGCCAAAAATGGATACCGCCGTGCCACCCACCACCACCTGAGATTCAGGCCGAACCTGCCGCACCAAGCGAAAATAGGCCAGATTGGCCAGACGATCCGCCTGATAGCGCCAAAGAATACCCACCGCCTGAAAAGCCGCCTTGAGGCGCTTCCACAGCGTACGGCCATAATCAAAATTCATCACCACCGACAGCGCATCGTCCTCTGGATGCGGCCCGAACGACTGCATGTTGCGCCAAGAAAATGCGACCATGTCAGGTTGCATACGACGGATATGCTCAGCCAACACGGCGCGACGCTGCTGGCGCGGGATCAGCGCCAGATCGAGCAGATGCTGATTAACCTCGGGCCGATGCTTGTGGATCCAGTCTGCGACATAGACCACCCCACCCGGCCAAATCTTCCAGCAAGGCAGGCGGACATATAGGACAGAACGGGCAGGTGTCGGCATCAAATCCATCGATATAAATATCTTCGTACCTTATATATTAGCAAACTATTATTAACAATGGGTGACATAACGGAAAAACCAACGGCCAACATGTAAAAACCTCGCAAAAATGGCCACACACGGTGGCGCTACAATACGCGCCATGAATCCGTCGTCGAATCCGCCCCCCATCCCCGCCGATCTCAAGGACCACACGCCGATGATGCAGCAATACCTGCGCATCAAGGCGGAACACCCGGATCGGCTGCTGTTCTACCGCATGGGCGATTTCTACGAGCTTTTTCATGACGATGCGGAACAGGCCGCCGCCCTCCTCGACATCACCCTGACCACGCGCGGCCAGTCCGCCGGGGTGCCCATCCGCATGGCCGGTGTCCCTTTTCACGCCGCCGAGCAATACCTTGCCAAGCTGGTCAAGCGGGGCATTTCAGTCGCCATCTGCGAGCAGGTTGGCGACCCCAAGACCAGCAAGGGCCCGGTTGAACGCCGGGTCATGCGAATCGTGACACCCGGCACCCTGACCGATGCGGCGCTGCTCGACGACCGGCGCGACACCCGCCTGATGGCCCTCCTGCCCGGCAAGGGGTCCGTGGCCATGGCCTGGCTGACCCTGTCTTCCGGGGAGTTCCGCGCCAGCGAGGTCGATGCCTCGCGGCTGGCCGCAGAACTGGCTCGTCTGGCCCCAGCCGAGCTGTTGCTCCCAGAGGACTCTCTGCTGCCCGTACCGGAAGGCACGGCCTTGGTCCGCCGCCCCTCTTGGCAATTCGATGCCGGTCGCGGCTACCGCCTCCTGTGCGAACACTTCGGCCTGCACAACCTGGACGCCTTCGGCATCGGCGACCGGCCGGCCATTCAAGCCGTCGCGGGCCTGCTGATCGAATACGCCCAGCACACGCAACAGGCTGCCCTGCCCCATCTGACCGGCCTCAGCCTCGAGCACCCGGACAGCTTCGTGCAACTCGACGCGGCCGCGCGCCGTACCCTGGAAATCACCGTGACCCTGCGCGGCGCCCCGGCCCCAACGCTGTTTTCGGAACTAGACCGCTGCGTTACCGGCATGGGCAGCCGCCTCCTGGCACGCTGGCTACACCATCCGCTCACCGACCGGCAGGTCCTCAGCCAGCGTCTTGATGCCCTGGAGGCCCTCCACGACGCCGATACGGCCCGCGCCCGGATTCGCTCCCAACTTAAGGGCAGCGCCGATGTCGAACGCATCTGCGCCCGCATCGGCCTCGGTAGCGCACGGCCGCGCGACCTCTCCGGCCTGCGCGACACCCTGCAAAAACTACCCGACCTGCGCGACAGCCTTGCCACCGTCCTGCCCGCCCTGGCCAATCGTCTGGCCTGCCCACCGGATCTCGCTGAACACCTGCAGTGCGCCCTGCGCCCCGAACCGGCCCCGACCCTGCGCGAGGGCGGCGTCATGGCCGATGGCTTCGACCCCCTGCTCGACGAATTGCGCGCCCTACAATCGGACAGCGGCACCTTCCTACTCGAGATCGAACAGCGCGAACGCGAACGCACTGGCATCGCCAACCTACGGGTTGAATACAACCGGGTGAGCGGCTTTTATATCGAGGTCAGCCGCGGCCAGACTGACAAGGTCCCAGCCGATTACCACCGCCGGCAAACGCTGAAAAACTGTGAACGCTACCTGACGCCCGAACTGAAGGCCTTTGAGGCGCGCTACCTGTCCGCCGCCGATCAGTCTCTGGCCCGCGAACGCGAACTCTATGCCGAGTTGCTGACCCACCTCGCCGGTCACCTCCCCGAGTTGCAAGCCCTCGCCCAGGCCCTGGCCGAGGTCGACCTCCTGGCCGGCCAGGCCGAACTCGCCCGCGAACGCGACTACTGTCGCCCTCGTTACCAGACCGAATGGGGCCTCGACATCGTCGCCGGCCGCCACCCGATCGTCGAGACACGCAGCGAAGGCTTCGTCGCCAACGATCTCCACCTCGACCCGGGCCGGCGCATGCTGCTCATCACCGGCCCCAACATGGGCGGCAAATCGACCTACATGCGCCAGGCCGCGCTCATCACCCTGATGGCCTGCTGCGGCCTGTTTGTCCCCGCCCGTGCGGTCAACCTCGGCCCCATCGACCAGATCTTCACCCGCGTCGGCAGCTCGGATGACCTCGCTGGCGGGCGTTCGACCTTCATGGTCGAGATGACCGAGACCGCCGGCATCCTGCTTGGCGCGACCGAGCAGAGCCTGATCCTGATGGACGAGATCGGCCGGGGCACCTCGACCTTCGACGGCATCTCGATCGCCTGGGCCGTGGCCCGTCACCTCGCCACCCAAACCCGCGCCGCAACCCTGTTCGCCACCCATTATTTCGAGCTGACCCAACTGGTGCAGCACTATCCGATGCTGGCCAATGCGCACCTCGACGCCATCGAGAACAACGGAAAGCTGACCTTCCTGCACAGCGTTGAAGACGGCCCGGCCTCGCAAAGCTACGGCCTGCAGGTCGCGCGACTGGCTGGAGTACCGAGCCGCATCATCCAGCAGGCACGGCGCAAGCTCACCGAACTGGAAGAACAGCAGATCCGCAGCGAGGGCCAGGGCGATCTGTTCCTCGACACGCCCGCCAGCGAGACCATGCCCTCCCCGCTCAGCACCGCACTGGCTGGCATCGACCCCGACCAACTCACCCCCAAACAGGCGCTCGACGCGCTCTACACCCTAAAGGCCCTGGCCGATGAAAACCCTGCACCTTGAAACCGGCGACTGGGCCGCTGACTTCACCCAATGCCACCACCTCGCCGGCCGTCTTGCCGACGGTCTGCTCGACACCCCTATGCGGCTCTCCTTCTACGACCGCGAACGCAATCTGGAATCGCCCAACGGCGTCTCCGAATGTCACCAAGGCTGCACCACGCCGGGCTGGGTCGATTACGCCATGAATCGGGGCGGTAGCCTGATGATTGATTTCGACCACGGCCGCTTCGTCTTCTGCTTCATGGGCACCCCGCTATGACCACGACGATGACGGCGCCAATGACCACGCCATCGCAACGCGAGTGGGACGAGCTGGCCCAGCAACTACTCACCCTACCGGGAGGCGGGCCCGCCGGCATCCTGAACGATTTCTTTGCTGCCACCGCCCGCCCCGTGGAACGGCACTACAGCGAACGGGAACATTGGGAACTTTCCGAAGGTGGCCGGCTCAAGCTGGAGACCGGCGGCGCGCTGATGCACTATGACGCGACGCATACCGCCACGCTCATTGCCCGCCACGAAGATCTGAAAATCCCACCCGGCGCCCCCCCCCTCGCCCTGATGCTCGCCGCGCTGGCCGGTGGCCTGCTTGATGGCCATCCCCACCCGACCCCCTTCAAGACGCTGAAAACGCTCAGCCCCAAGCTCGCCCGAGCCGCCCAAGAACTGCTGTTGGTGGCCAGTTGTCGCCTGTGTGGCTGATCACATCAATCCTTCTCGCAGTGCCCGCTGGAGGCACAACCACTACCGCTGCCGCCACTGCAGCTGCCGCAGCCCCGCGCATCCGGGTCGCGGAACGGGCCTAACTGAGGGTTGTGCCGGGCGAAGTTCTGGTACAGACGATTGACCGCCAGGCCCGCCAGTAGAAGGCCTAGGATCAGGCCCACTGCAACAAGATAGGTCATCATCCCGCGCTCGCCCCGAGCCCAGCAAAGCCCATAAACACCAAAGACAACAAGCCCGCGAGCATAAGGGCCAGTCCCGTGCCTTGCACCATTTGCGGAACCGTTGACAGATTCAGGCGTTCACGCAGGCCGGCCATCAAGAGCAGCGCCAGCGTAAAACCGCCGCCACCGGCCAATGCAAACACCATGGATTGGAGAAAACTGTATTCGCGCGTCGTCTGGAACAGGGCCACGCCGAGCACGGCACAGTTGGTGGTGATGAGTGGCAGGTAGATACCGAGGGCGCGGAACAACATTGGACTGGTCTTTTTCAGGAACATCTCCACCAATTGCACGGCGGAGGCGATCACCACGATATAGGCGATGAGGCGCAAGAACTGCAGATCCAATGCGGTGAGCAGCACATTCAGGCCGTAGGCACACAGCGAGGCGACCATCATCACGAAGGTCGTCGCGGCCCCCATCGGCAGGGCGGTATTGAGCCGCCCGGAGACGCCCAGGAAGGGACACAGACCGAGGAACATCGCCAGCACAAAGTTGTTGGTCAGGAGCGTTCCGATGAAGATCTGGAACAGCGATTCATGTTCCATGACGAACCTCCTTGCGTTGCTTCCATCCCGCAAACAGGAGCAACCAACCACCGAGGACGAAGAACCCACCCGGCGGCAGGAGCATGACGATCCAGGGTTGGAAACTCGGTCCGAACAACGACACGCCGAACAGGCTGCCGGCACCCAAGATCTCGCGCACGCTACCCAGGGCGAAAAGACCTATCGTAAAACCGATACCCATACCGAATGCGTTAACCACAGCGATCAGGGGCGGGTGTTTGGAGGCATGCGCCTCCGCGCGACCGAGAATGATGCAATTCACCACAATCAACTGAATAAATGCGCCGAGCGCCTCATACAAGGCCAGGCTCAGGGCCTGGATCGCATAATCGACCACGGTCACAAAGCTGGCGATGATGACGATGTAGGTGGCGATACGCACCTCCTTCGGCACCCAATTCCGGATTGTTGACACCAACAGACAGGAAGACACCAACACAAAGGTCGTCGCCAACCCCATGCCCAGAGCATTACTCGCCGACACGGTCACGGCCAGCGTCGGGCACATACCCAACACCATGACAAAGACGGGGTTCTGTTTCCAGATCCCTTCCATGAAGTTTTCGAAGGCGGTCAGGGTGTGTTCGCCGGGTTTCATGGCGGGGATTCCAGGTTATTTAGATGCGGACGCAGGCGCGGCAACAAGACACGGGCGCTATCATTGATGCCGCGTCCCACTGCGCGCGAGGTAATGGTCGCGCCAGAGATCGCGTCGATCTCCCAGGGATTGCGTTTGCTGCCATGTTTCACCGTCCGGATCGGATGAGCAAGGCCCTGACCGGAGGCATCCAACCGTGCATCAAGGGCAACAAAGTTTTTCTGGAAGGCCGCGTCCGTGCGGATCTTGTCACCAATGCCCGGCGTCTCGCGATGCGCCCCGACGGCAAAACCGATGATCGCCTGCCGCTGCGGGTCATAGGCGTACAGCACCCGCACCACATCGGCATAACCGACCGCACCCGCCTCGGCCACCAAACCACGCAGATGACGATGGGCATCGTAGACCGCATAAACGCGCTGGGCCCCCTTGGGCATCGCTTGGCCCAACCGCAACGGGATCGTTCCTTGCGCACTCACAGCATGAATATGCAAGGCCACCCCTTCAGGGATGAGGGAGAAGATTGACCGCTCCAAGGCAATACGCCGATTCTTGGCGATCGGGTCCAGCGTGCTTTGAAAGGCCGCAACGATTAGCACCCCGCACAACAGAGCGACTCCGCCGAGCGTGGCGACCAAGCGCCAACCGGCCGTCACTTCTGCCACAGGATTCGGCAACGGCTCGCTCATGACGCCCCCCTCCGTGGCTTGCGCCGCCCGAAGACGCGCGTCGGCAAGCTGCGATCAAGCAAGGGCGCTAGCGCATTACCGAACAGGATGGCATACATCACCCCCTCGGACAGGCCGCCAAAATAGCGGATCAGGACCGTCACCGTGCCGATGAGGATCGCGTAGGCCCAGACGGCCAGCGGCGTCACCGGCGAGGTCGCCATGTCGGTCGCCATGAACATGGCTCCCAACATGAGGCCACCCGACAGCAGGACGAAGACGGGCGGCGGGAAAAAATCAGGGTTGTAGAGATGAAAAGCGTAGGCCAAGGCTACGGCAGACCCCATCATGCCCACCGGGATACGCCAGTCGAGCATGCCGCGCAAGGCCAGATAAAGCCCACAAACCAAGACCAACATCGCCGATGTCTCGCCCACGGAGGCGGTGGCAATACCCAGAAGCAGGTCCTCCGGTGCCGTCAGTTGATGCTGAAACTTCCACATAGCCAACGGCGTTGCGCCGGTGAACGCATCCGCCGAAGCCGCCTTGGCCCAAACCGTAATATCGGGCGGGATCATCAGGGGTGGTGTCAGGGTCGTGGGGATGAATTCATGGAATCGGTTCGGGGCATAACTCGGGGCCCAGGTCGCAATCGCCGACGGGAAAGCGGCCTGCACAAAGGCCCTCCCAACGAGGGCCGGGTTGAATACATTCATACCTAGGCCACCGAACAGGATCTTGCCCAACCCCATCGCCACCACTGCGGCCACGGCCGTCATCCAGAGCGGAAACGAGGGCGGCAGGACCAAGGCCAGCAGGATGCCGGTGATCATCGCGCTCCAATCCGACAGGGTCGAGGATTGTCCGGAAAGACGGTTAAACAGACGCTCGGTAGCCAGGCACACAATGACCGAGGTTAGCAGCAGCGCCAATGCGGACAAACCATATAACCAGATTGAAAACAGCGCGATCGGAAGCAAGGCCAGCACTACGTTGAGCATGATGCTCTCAACGCTGAGTCCCAGGCGTTCATGTGGGGCGCTACGCAGTTCCGTCATCGGGTATCAGGCGGCACGCGCACGCAACAAGCCCTTGGCGACGCGAAATTGCTGCACGAGAGGGATGCCGGACGGGCAAACCCAAGTACAACAACCGCACTCAAAGCAATCCGCAAGATGGTAGTCGGCGCTCATACTGTCATAGTCCCGTTTCGCGGCCAGCATCCCAAGCAGGGCGGGATTGAGCCCCATGGGACAGGCCTGAACACATTCGCCACACTTGATGCAAGGGTACACCTTTGCAACCGTTTCCCGCCTAACCCATTCACGGTCATACACCAAAATCCCAGTCACGCCCTTGGTGACGGGGGCGTCCAGCGAAGTAATGGCCTGGCCCATCATGGATCCGCCGAGGACAACCTCCAACTCGGCGGGAGCCTCACCCTCCAGCGCGCCCAAACATTGCAACACATGACGGATCGGTGTGCCCAACGGCACCCAGAAATTACCCGGTCGCTTGACGGCCGGGCCGGTCACCGTCACCACCCGCTCGGTCAAGCCCTCGCCCGCCGGTAGCAAACGACCCAGCAAGGTCAGAGTACCCACATTATTGACGACCACACCGATCTCCGAGGGCAGGCCGCCCGCGGGCACCTCCAGGCCCAGAAGCGACTTGATCAGCATCTTTTCGGCGCCCTGCGGATACTTGGTCTGCACCATCTCAATCGTTACCCGCCCATCCGCCGGCAGAAACGGGGTCAGTACCGCCACAGCATCGGGCTTGTTATCCTCAATGCCGATGATGGCGCGCCGGGCCCCCACCGCGCGCATCGCGTAGCCGATGCCACGCATCAAATCGGCTGGATGTTCGATCATGGTACGGTGATCGCAAGTCAAATACGGCTCGCATTCGCAACCATTAACCACCAAGGTATGGATGCGGCGCTCAGGGGGGATGCTCAGCTTGACATGACTAGGGAAGGCCGCGCCGCCCAATCCCACCATCCCGCAGTCTTTGACCGCCGCAATGATCTCTTCGGGCGCGAGCGCATCCATATCGCGTAGCTCACGCCAGAGCACCTCTTGGGTGGAAGACTCGTAGGCACGGATGATGATGCTTTCCACCCACGCTCCTGAGGCTGACGGGTGCAACCGGATCGCCTCAACTCGCCCGGTGACAGGGGAATGCAAGGGAACGGACATGAAACCATCGGCCCGTGCAATAGGTTGACCGCGAACCACTTCCTCCCCGGGTCGGACAAGGGGTACTGCCGGCTTGCCGATGTGCTGCGCGAGGGGGAGGGAGATGCGCGGCGCATACGGCAACCGACGAATCGGCTTGCCGGCAGTACTCTTGTGCGTGTCGGGATGAACCCCGCGCGCGAAACTTTTGCGCCTGAACAGCGAAACAAGATACGAAGAAACGAAGAAGGCTCTAGAAGGCCTCTCGTCTTGCGGAGAGGGCAGAGAACAATCTGCCTCAAGCCCCCCACTTCGTTCCATGATCGGTCCAGTATCCATGACGATGGTATGGCTCAGTTGTATTTTGCCGCCCGAGCCATCCATTTCTCGATGCCCGGTTCATTCATGTTCCACGGGGTCCCCGGATGCAGGCAGCCCGAAGTACATTTCTCTGCGGCCTTGACGATGTCGGGAAACTTCGCACCCTGTGGGTTCACCACAATGGCCAGTTTCTGGTCGTTATAGGCAAACACCTTGGGCGCGATCGTGGTGCACTCGTCACAGGCCGCGCAATCGGGCGTATCGATATAGACCGGCTCATAACCCTCGGCGACTGCCAAGGGATTGGCCTGCGAAGGCCCGGTAGATGCGGATGGCGCAGCCCCCATGCCCAACCCAGTCAGGCTGGCCGTCAGATGCGCGAGGATCTCCGCCCGCGCTTTTTCAACGATCGCCGCCTCATCGCCCAGCGCCACAGCGGATTTGGCCACATCTTTAAGTTGATGCCAGAACGCCAAGCGCTCCTCACACGCGTTGACCAAGGCCTGCGAAACCATAACCCGCATCAGCCGGTTCTTTTTGTCCACCGCCCAGATGAACGGGAAACGGCCCTCGCGCTCGGCCGCAGGCAAGCGGAGAAAGTCTGCCATCAGCACCATGTCATCGTTCCAGGTCTCCGGCGGAGCCTTCTTGAACTGCTTGGCAAAGCGGCCTTCCGTCAGGGCGAAGTCGGCAAAGGTCATCGGCAAGGCCATCTTCTGCTTCTGTCCCGCTTCATCGACATAAGCCAGCGTATATTCAGGCCAATCGGTCTCCGGTGAAGGATTGCCATCAAGGCTGACGCACTCGCTAAAGGTCGTCCCCTGATCGGGGTCGTAACGGAACAGCGAGTAAGCGCGTGACTCGACCGCCAACCGCGACTGCTCGACGGAACGGTCATCGCCCACGCCATGTTCGGGCGGACACACAGCGTAGATGTTGAACAGGGCCGGGCGGCGCGAATTGAGGCCATCGATATAGCTCTCGATGAGGTGCGTCGGGTGGGCGATGGTGCTCTGCGCCACATAGGCCGAGCGGTGCGCCATACCAATGAGCGCGATCTCCTTGCGGATCTCTTTTTTGCCCGCTGCGTGTTTTCCAAAGGGTGTCATATCCGCCACCTGGGCCACAAAGGTAGAGCTTGCCGCCTGACCGCCGGTATTTGAATACACCTGGGTATCGACGACCAGAATCTTGATCGGCTTGCCCGTCATCAAGGCACGCGACAGGTTCTGGAAACCGATGTCGTACATCGCCCCATCGCCGCCAATCGCCACAACCGGCGGACACAGTTTCCACTCTTCGTCCGTAAAGGTTTCCCAGTTGTAATAGGTGAGTTCGGCATCCTCTGTGTGCGGATCGTAACCACGCTCGAGTTCAATCTCAGCCATGCGGATGGCCTTGAACCCGTCCGCCATGCGCGTCATATGCCCTTCGAACAGCCCGAGAGCGACCGAGGGCGAATCCTGGAACAGGTGTGAGGTCCATGGGAACGGATAGGGATTAAAGGGGAAAGTCGACCCCCACACCGAGGTGCACCCCGTCGAATTGACGATACCCATGGCGGCGCGCCCCCGTCCCGTCGGACCCTCCAGATAGCGCCACTTGAGGTCTCTGAGGCGTTCCAAGATCTGGGTCACCCAGCGTAACCACGGCTGATCGATCGGCGGCGCGGCATGGTGGGCGTCCAAGTCTTCGGACAGGTTCGCCAGGGTCAGGTCATCGCCCTGATGCGCCGCAAGGGACTGCAGGACCGCCTGCGTATCGGTCAGGTTTACCGCCTCGGTCAAGCGCATGCGGATATGTTTTTCCAGCCCGACGATCAGGGTGTCAATTTTTTCCAGATGGGCCTCTACGCGCGGCTGCATCAGGGCTGTCACCGTGCTGGTAAAAAGGTGGATGGCGGTCTTCTCGCCACAGCCCAGACAGGCCCCATCGCCGCAAGCCATAGCGTTGTAGTTCTGCTTGGTCAGCAGCAGGGTTTCCAGTGCACCAATCTTCTCGTCGAGGTCGTCGATGCGGCTATAGGATTTAGGGGTCGTGGGCAGGTCAAGCCAGAACTGCCAGTCGCGGCGCAATGCATCGATGCTGTCCTGGGTCTGGGTCACCATTTTCAGGGCATCGTCATCGCAGACATCCACGCAAAGGGCGCAGCCCTTGCAGGTATAGGGATTAACGGTAATAGAGAACAACCCACCAGCCCCCTTCGCCTTCTTCTCAGGATTGACCCAGTAGGGCTTGGTGGTCGCGAGCTGGAACTCGCCCAGGGCATCGGTTAGCAAACGGTACTCATCCCGCAAGGGCTCCGCATCGGCACCTGCCGTGGCCAGAGCCTCCTCTACCGTCGCCTCGAGGGCGACCTTCAGGCGAGCACGCACATCCACTCCATCACGATCAAGCACACCGCGCAGGCGTTTCTCGATCGCCCGGGCGCCCTTGCGCAGGAAGCGGGTCGGGCGGCCGCCCATCTCAATACGGCCGATCGCACTATTCAGGACATCACCAACCGTCGAGACCAGACCCGGAATTGCCGAGTCCGGGCACTGGGTGTAACAGTTCCCACAGGCCGTGCAGTTCTCGGCGATCCACACCGGGTGCTCGAAACGGATCTGCGTCATATCGCGGAACACGCCCGTCACGGCCGGGATCAGGGCCATCCCCATAAAGGGATCGGCTAGGCTGTCCGAGCCGCGCCCCGTCATGTAGAAACTACCGGTCTGTTCCCAAAACCGGTGTATATCGGCCTGCTTCGAACCGGCCTCTGCCGAGGTTTCAGGCTGCTGGGTCAGCATAATGGGCAAGGCGGCCCGGGCCCGAAGCGGGGTCGCTTGGCGGGCACCCACCTGCATGGCCTCGGCAGGGATTTCATGGATCTCGGTATAGCCGCGCCGTACGACCCGCAGGTTGTCTTCGACGATACGCTGGCCCTTCTTGCCGAATTTTGCCTGCAACTGGTTTTCGATGGCCGAGAACAGGGTCTCTTCCGACAAACCGGCCCGTTCCTTGATATCGGAGGCGTGGAAGAAGGCGCCCTGGAAGGCATTGCCCTGCATACGCAACTGCAGGTCAGGGTTAGAGGACTCCTCGCGCGCAATCGTGAATGCATCCAGATAAAAAACGCGAATGCCCTGTTCGACGATGTATTTCTGGATAGGCACCGGGAAGGTCGCCCACAAGGCCCCAGCATCCGGCAGGTTGCTCTGGATGATAAAGACGCCGCCCTGGCTCAACCCGGCAACCGCATTGGTGTGCAGAAAGACCTGCGGATCCGGCGACAGCACCACATCGACATGGCTGTATTCACAGTTGATACGAATCGGATCCGGTGCCGCCGACAGATAATAGGTGGTCGGCTGACCCTTCTTTTCGGAACCGTATTTCGGATTAGCCTTGATGTCCCAACCCAGAAGTTCGAACAGGGTCATGGCGAGGTTCTTGCCGGTCGTCACCGCGCCCCAGCCACCGACCGAATGCATCCGCACCGCAATCCCACCCTTGGGCATCAGATTGGGGTTTTCGGAGCCGCGCAGGGCCAAGTCCCGGATCTGCGGGTAGGCCTCCAGCAGACCCTGCTGGCGGAGTTCCTGCTTGGGATTGGCCGCCTGATCGCGCACAAAGTCGATTGATAGATAGAAGAATCGCCGCTGAGCGCCGACGCTCCCGCCCTTGCCGCCTTCCAGCATATTCTCGACGGCGGCAATCAGCGCCTCGGGCTGCAGATCGCGCGATCCGATGCCATAGCTGCCGGAATAAAGCTGCGGAATTTCCACGCCGGAATGAAACGCCGCATAGCCCGCGTGCTGCCCCCCCCGCGTACGGCCAGCCACCCCATTCTCGACACACTTCGAGACCACGGAGCGCACCTCGCGCATCAGCGGCAGATCCTCAGACAGCGGTTGGTCGGTTCGCTCCAGGACCGCCACGCCCTTCTTTCCCTTCAGAATATGACCCAACAATTCGCCTGGAAAAGGACGGAACATGGTCAGATTGACGACACCGACCCGGATCTGTCGCGTCTCGCGCAGGTAATCGGCTACCGCACCGGCCTGCACGGTCATGCTGCCCTGACCTAGGATCAAGTAGTCCGCATCTTCACAGCGATACCCCGCCACACGAGCGTATCGACGACCGGTCAGTTCGGCATACTCTTCCGTACAGCGGTCGAACAAGGCCGGTATATGTTGGAAAAAGTACGGCCGTTGCGCTGCCACCGCCTGCATATGTGCATCTTGGTTGGCCACAGCGCCCGAGGCCAATGGTGCGTCGACATCCCACAGGGCCGGGATACGGCGGCGCTTGGGCCCGTAGAGGATCACCTGCGCGGGTGTCGGTGTGTCAATCAGATCACCGGGCTGACCCAGGAACTCCGCGACCAGTTCACGCTCCGGAACCTGCACCGGTTCAATCAAGTGGGTGGTTAGGAATCCGTCCATGCCCATGATCGCCGGGGTCAGGGACAATTCCGCCGTCTTGCGCGCGATCAGATTGAGGTCGGCCGCCTCTTGGGCACTGGCCGCCATCACCTGGATGAAACCCGTGTCATCGACGCTGTGATAGTCGTCGTGAGCGCAATGCACATTAAGCGTGGCCTTGGTGATGGCGCGACAGCCCATGTTGAGCACATAGGGCAAACGCTTGCCCACCGCTCCGTAAAGCGATTCGTGCATGAACACCGCACCCTGAGACGAGGTGAAGTTAACCGCACGCAAACCGGTCATGGCCATGCCGGCGGTCACTCCGGCGGCAGCGTGTTCGGATTCGGGCTCAACAAAGATCAGCGGTCGGCCGGAGATATTGATATGGCCTGCCGCCACCGACTCGGACCAGTACTCGCCCATGTTGGTGGATGGGGTAATAGGGTAGGCGCCGGCCGCATCAGAAGCCTCGCGCTCCACTAAGATGACCGCCGTATTACCGTCGATCGCATCGCGCACACCGGGATATTTCACCGGCGAGGAGGTCGACTCATTCGATTGGGACGCAAACAGGTTCTTGAACATGAGCACTCTCCGTCTCTAAGCTAGGCCGCCAGCGGCAAGGGCGTTATGCGCACAATCTTCTTGGCCGCCTGACCGCGGGTTGCCTGACCCTCCGTCAACCAGACGATCGCACCTGTTGGGCAACGCTCGATGGACTTGAGGCTGGCCAAATCATTGCGGGTGTAGTCGATCACGGCCAGATTTCGGTCCATGTGCATGAGACCTGACGGGGAATCCGCCACACATTTCCCACAAGCGTTACAGGCCACGGAACACTGGGCCTCGGCGATATCACCTTCGGCATGACTCTTGCACGCCACCCATAACTGGTGGCTGATCGGCTGCAGGGAAAACAAGGTTTTGGGGCAGACTTCCACGCAGTCACCGCACGCCGTACAAAGCCCCGTATCAACAACAGGCAATCCAAAACCATTCATATGAATGGCAGCAAACTCGCACACCGTCTCACAGTCGCCAAGACCAAGGCAGCCCCAAGCACAGTCTTTTCCCCCACCGCTCACCGTGGCTGCCGCACGACAATGCCTCAAACCTTCATAACGCGCCCGCATGCGGGCCACATGGTGACCGCCGGCGCAAGCCAGCCGCGCCACCTGTTTTTCCACTTCGCCCATCGCAACACCCAGCATCCCGGCGATATAGGCATTCATCTCGGGCGGATTAACCGAGCACTTTGCCGGCACGATGTCGCCGGAAACGACCTGTTCGGCAAAGTTACGACACCCCGCCGTCCCACAAGCCCCGCAGTTGGAGTGGGGCAGACAATCCTCGACCGCATCGATGCGTGCGTCCTCAAACACCTGCATGCGACGGCTAGCGATAGACAGAAACCCAGCCAAAACACCCCCAAGGGTCGCCATGAAGGCCCCGGCCAGGATGATGCCCGTCCAAGTCTCGCTCACTCACCGCTCCTTGTGCCATTAAAAATTTATAACCCGATAACAAAGTCTATATATTTTCAAATGCATCGACTAACAAATATTTCAATCCAGAGTATTAAAGAACTGAATTATTATTCGGCGGACCCCATAAGCGAGAATATATGCCGTGCCCAAGCCAGAATTCCCCCAAGAGGCCCCCATGTACTATAAGAACAATCGCATCAAGCAATTGCGCGCCTTTCAGAACGTCGTAAAGGCTGGAAATATTTCGCGCGCGGCCGAGCGACTGTGTCTCAGTCAGCCCGCCGTCTCACTACAAATACAGGCCCTTGAGCGCGAGATGGGCATCGTTCTGTTCGAACGCCGTGGCCCGAATCTACGCCTGACCCCGGAGGGGGAGGCCCTGTACCACCTCGCGGAACCGCTGGTGGAGGGTGTCGACAAGCTGCAGGAAAACTTTGCCGCCCTGTTTGGCAATGTGAATTCTGGCGACCTCAATATTGGGGCCGGCGAATCAACCATTCTCTATGTCCTGCCGGAACCGGTCCGCTGCTTTGTTAGTCAGCACCCGGGCGTACGCCTCAAGCTGAACAATGTAACCGGGCGCGACGGCATGAAAATGCTGCGCGCCAATGAAATCGATCTTGCGGTCGGCTCCATGCTGGAGGTTCCCGAGGATCTCGAATATCGCCCCTTTGCGACCTTTGATCCCGTGCTCATTACCCCGCAGGATCACCCCTTGGCCCAACTGGCGAGCACGCGCGAAATCACCCTGGAAGACATCAGCGCCTACGGTCTCATCCTGCCGCCGGCCCATCTATCCACCTGGCGTATCGTCAAGTATGTATTCCAGCAACACAATCTGACCTTTACGGTCACGCTTGAGGCCGGCGGGTGGGAGGTCATCAAAAAGTATGTTGAATTGGGGATGGGGATTTCCATCGTCACCGATATCTGCCTCGGCGGTACCGAGCGGTTGGCGCGCATCCCACTTGTACGCTACTTCCCGCAACGCAGTTACGGGTTAGTACTGCGTCGCGGCGGGGTCCTGTCACCCCAGGCGCGGCGTTTTATCGAAGTCCTGGAGGATGTGTACCAGACCCGGCCACCCCTGCCACAGACGCAGACGGTTACCGCAATGGGAATAGCCGCGTCTACACCGAAGCCTGGACGACGATCACGCAAAGGGCCAACAGACCCTGCGGCAACAAGCCCAGACCCAGCACGGCCAGACCGTTGAAGCTGAGCAGGCCGATGGCCTCTCCGGCCGGGGCAATCTGGCCAGGCCCTTCGCTGGGGGCATCAAAGTACATCAGCTTGACGATGCGCAAGTAGTAGAAGGCGCCGATCAACGAGAACATGACGGCCACCACGGCCAGCGTAATCCAGCCGCCACCCACCAAGGCCTGAAGCACGAAGAACTTGGCATAGAAACCCAGGAAGGGCGGCAGGCCCGCCATCGAGAGCATCACTACGGCCATCATCGCCGCCAGCCAGGGATGATCACGGTTCAGGCCACGGAAGGCATCCAGCGTATCGGCCTCTGCATCCTTGCGCGACAGATGCACGATCAGTCCAAATCCGGCCAGGGTCATGATCAAATAGGAGATCACATAGAACATGCTGGCGGCGAAACCAGCGATGCTGGCCGCCAACACGCCCAAGAGGAGGAACCCCATATGGGAGATGGTTGAATAGGCCAGCATGCGCTTGATATTGGTCTGCATGATCGCCGCCAGGTTACCAATGGCCAGACTGGCCACCGCCATGACCGCCAGCATCGACTGCCAGTCGTGAAGTAACTCGGGCAAGCCCAGAACCAGCATGCGCATGACAATGGCGAAGGCCGCCAACTTGGGCGCGGAGGCCAGGAACAGGGTTACCACCGTCGGTGCGCCTTGGTAGATGTCAGGCACCCACATGTGGAACGGGGCCACGCCGAGTTTGAAACCAATGCCCGCCACGATAAATACGAGGGCAAAGGTCAACAACATCGTATTGCCCGACTGACCATGCAGGGCCTCGGCGATGCCGGATAGCTCCAGAGTGCCGGTCGCGCCGTAAAGCAGCGACATGCCATAGAGAAGCAGGCCCGAGGCCAGCGCACCGAGGATGAAATATTTCATCGCCGCCTCGGAGGACTGCGCGGAATCCCGCTGCATGGCTACCAGGGTGTAGAGGGACAAGGACAACAACTCCAAGCCCAGATAGAGCGTCAACAGGCTGGCAGAGGAAATCATGACCATCATGCCCAGCACGGCAAACAAGGCCAGGGCAAAATACTCACCCCGCAACAAGCCGAATTCGCGTAAGTACGCACGGCCATACACGAACGAGGCCATGGCCGCGAGGTAGGTCACCAATTTCAGCACATCGCCCATCGGGTCGATGACCACCAACCCGCCCACCAGGGCATCGGTCCCTAGGCCGCCCGTGAGAACGGTCAGCACCGCCGCACCCAAAAGGGTCAGCAGGGACGGGACATAGCCCGCCGTCGGACACTTGTCCGCCGCCGTCAGCAGCAAGATGACGCTGGCCATGACCAGCACGAGGATCTCGGGAACGATGGGCAGAAAATCAATCAGCGTCATGGCAGCTTTCAGTGCGCAACGAGGGGCACCAACTTGCTATGGGCCACATGCTCGAGAAGATTATTAACCGAGACATGCATCACCTCGGTCACCGGGAAGGGGTAAATACCCATGGCCAAGACACACACCGCCAGTATGGAAAGGATCAGGAACTCGCGTGAGTCGATGTCCGTCATACTCGCGACCTCAGGCCGGGTAATAGGGCCAAAGACGACCCGCTTGTACATCCACAGCGAATACGCCGCACCGAAGATCAGGGTGGTTCCGGCCAGCGCCGCGTACCAGAAGTTCACTTGGATGGCGCCCAAAATAACCATGAACTCGCCCACGAAACCCGAGGTCGCCGGCAGGCCGGAATTGGCCATGGCAAACAGCATGAACAAGGCCGCAAACTTGGGCATGGAAGTCGCCACGCCGCCATAATCGGAGATCTGCCGCGAATGCAGGCGGTCATACATCACGCCAATACAGAGGAACAAGGCACCCGAGACGAAGCCGTGCGAGATCATCTGCACCAGACCGCCTTCGACCCCCCAACTGTTGAACATGAAGAAACCTAGGGTCACAAAACCCATGTGGGCAATCGACGAATAGGCGATCAGCTTCTTCATGTCCGATTGCACCAGGGCCACCAGACCGATGTAAACCACCGCAATCAGCGACAGGCCGATGATGAGCCAGGAAAGTTCATGCGAGGCATCGGGCAGGATGGGCAGGGTAAAACGCAGGAAACCGTAGGCACCCACCTTCAGCGTGATCGCGGCCAACACCACCGAACCGCCGGTCGGTGCCTCCACATGGGCGTCCGGCAACCAGGTATGCACCGGCCACATCGGCACCTTGACCGCAAAGGCGAAGAAGAAGGCCACAAACAGCAACATCTGCGCACTCATGGCGAGCGGCACCTTGTGCCAGACCAAGATATCGAAACTGCCCCCCGAGGCGAAGAACAGGTAGAGCATCGCCACCAGCATCAGCAGCGAACCCAACAGCGTGTAGAGGAAGAACTTGATCGCCGCATAGACGCGGTTGGGGCCACCCCAGATACCGATGATCAGGTACAGCGGGATCAGCATCGCCTCGAAGAAGACATAAAACAGCACGCCGTCGAGCGACGCAAACACACCGTTGATCAGGCCCGACTGGATCAGGAAGGCCGCCATGTATTGCGCCACCTTGGTCTTGATCACCACCCAACCCGCCTGCACGACCAACAGGGTCACGAAGCTGTTGAGGACCACGAAGGGCATGGAAATGCCATCCACACCCAAGGCGTAATGCACATTGAAGAGGGGGATCCAATTGGCGTGTTCCACAAACTGCATGGCCGCTGTGGAAATATCAAAACCCGTCCACAAGGGCAGGGAGACGATAAAGCCCAGCGCCGCGCCCAACAGGGCTAAGGTCCGCTGACCCTCCACGCCGCCGCTGGCGCCATCCTTACCACCCACGGCAAGGACAAGGAGGCCGGCCACAATGGGCACCCAAATAGTCAGGCTGAGGATTCCGATGCTTTCAAACATGTGCTGTTATCCGGTTAGGTCGTCGCTTAATTTTGTCGCGGCTCAAAAGTGTACGAACAAGGTCGCAAGCAAAGCCACGCCGACGATCATGGCAAAGGCATAGTGGTAGAGGTAGCCAGACTGGATCTGGCGAGTACGCGCCGCCACCCAACCCACCATGCGTGCAGAGCCGTTCACTACCCAGCCATCAATGACAGCGGCATCACCCCAACGCCAGAGGCGGCTCCCCACTAGACGAGCACCGCCCGCGAAGAACCAGTCGTTGAAACGATCGAAGCCGTATTTCTCTTCGAGGATGGTATAGATAAAACCGGCCCGATTACGGATCGCCTGCGGCAGGTCTGGGCGCACCAGATACAGATAGTAGGCCGTTCCGACACCCGCCACCGCCAGCCAGAATGGCAGCGTAGTCAGTGCGTGGATAGCCATCGCCATCGCCCCGTGGAACCCGTGAGTCAACTCCTTCATGGCCGGATGCAGTGCCGTATTGACATGGATGGCATGGCCAAACCAGTCGCCTGCCACCAGCGGGCCTATCGTCAGGTAACCGATCACGACCGATGGGATGGCCAGCAAGATTAGCGGCAGGGTGACCACCCACGGCGTCTCGTGCGGCGCATGATGGTGGCCGTGCGAATCGCCTCCTTCGTCGTGGCCGTGCTGGGCGTGGGCGTTGTGGAAACGCTCCTTGCCGTGGAAGACCATGAAATACATCCGGAAGGAATAGAAGGCCGTCACGAATACGCCCGCCGCCACCGCGAAATAGGCGAAACTGGAACCGGCCAGGTGCGAGGCGTGCACCGCCTCGATGATCGAGTCCTTGGAATAAAAGCCCGACAGGAAGGGCGTGCCAATCAAGGCCAACGAACCGATCAACGAGGTGATCCAGGTGATCGGAAGGTATTTGCGCAGGCCGCCCATTTTGCGGATGTCTTGCTCATGATGCATGGCCATGATGACCGAACCCGCCGCCAGGAACAGTAAGGCCTTGAAGAAGGCATGCGTCATCAGGTGGAAGATCGCCACCGAGTAGGCCGAGGCACCCAAGGCAACGGTCATATAACCCAACTGCGACAGGGTCGAATAGGCGATGACCCGCTTGATGTCGTTCTGGATCACGCCGAGGAAGCCCATGAACAAGGCCGTAATGGCACCGATCACCATGACGAAGGACAGGGCCGTATCCGACAACTCAAACAACGGCGACATACGCGCCACCATGAAGATGCCGGCCGTCACCATGGTCGCGGCATGGATCAGGGCCGAGATCGGGGTCGGGCCTTCCATTGAGTCCGGCAGCCAAACATGGAGCGGGAACTGGGCTGATTTACCCATGGCACCAATGAACAGCAGGATGCAGATCACCGTCAGGACCGACCAGCTATGGCCAGGCCAGATCGTCATCATGTGGCCCTGCATGCCCATGGCGTTGTTAAACACCTGCTGATAATCCAGCGTACCGAAGTAGGCCAGCACCAAACCGATGCCCAGCAGGAAGCCAAAGTCGCCGACGCGGTTAACCAGGAAGGCCTTGAGGTTGGCGTAGATGGCCGTCTCGCGGGTGTACCAGAAGCCAATCAGGAGATAGGACACCAGGCCCACGGCCTCCCAGCCGAAGAACAACTGCAGGAAGTTGTTGGCCATCACCAACATCAACATGGAGAAGGTGAACAAGCTGATGTAACTAAAGAAGCGTTGGTAACCCGGGTCCTCGGCCATGTAGCCAACGGTGTAGATGTGCACCATTAACGACACAAAGGTCACCACCAGCATCATCAGCACGGTCAGACGGTCGATCAGGAAACCGATCTCCAGCCGCACATCGCCACTGGCCAGCCAGGTATAGACCGAGCCGTTGTAGGTATTGCCGGCTAACACATCCTGAAAGATCACCAGGGAACCCAAGAAGGCAATGGCCACACCGAGGATAGTGACCGTGTGCGCGCCGCGCCGTCCAATGGCTTTTCCGAACAGGCCCGCGACGATTGCGCCAACCAAAGGCGCCATGGGGACGAGCAGATAAAGGGTCTTCATATCCATGACATCAACCCTTCAAAGATCCAAGGTCATCGACATGGATGCTGCGCAGATTACGGAACAGTAACACCAGGATCGCCAAGCCAATGGCGGACTCGGCGGCCGCCACCGTCAGGATGAAGAACACGAACACCTGCCCGGAAAGGTCGTTCAGATAATGCGAGAAGGCGACGAAGTTCATGTTGACCGCCAACAGCATCAGCTCGATGGTCATCAGGATGACCACGAGGTTTTTGCGGTTGAGAAACAGGCCCATGATGCTGATCGCAAAGAGCAGGGAACCCAAGATCAGATAGTGGTTTACGGTAATCATTCCTCGTCCTCCACGGGCGCACCGGGTTTCTGCGGTTTCAAGTTCACCATGCGCAGACGGTCGGCCTTCTTCACCACCACCTGGGTCGCCGGATCGCGCCACTTGAGGCCGGGGCGGCGACGCAAGGTCAACACAATGGCCGCCACAATGGCCACCAACAAGATCACCGCGGCAAGTTCAAACGCGTAGGCATATTCGGTATACAGGACGCGGCCCAGGGCCTTCGTATTGCTGTAGTCGGCCGGTTTGGGTTCAGGCATCTTCAAGCCGAAGTTTTGCCCACCCAGGACGATATACATCTCCAGTGCCATCAAGCCCGAGATCAATCCGGCCAGCGGCAGGTATTTGCGGAAATCAGCGCGCATCGTCTCGATATTGATGTCGAGCATCATGACCACGAAGAGGAACAACACCATGACCGCGCCGACATAGACCAACACCAGGGTAATGGCGAGGAACTCGGCCTCCAGCAAGACCCAGAGTCCGGCGGCCGTAAAGAAGGCCAAGACCAAGAACAAGGCGGCATGGACCGGATGACGCACGGTCACCACACGCAACCCGGCTAGAAGCAGGATGGCTGAAAGGAAGTAAAAGACAACGCTGGTAAATTCCATCGTATTTATCCGTTAGCGATATTTGGCGTCTGCCGCCTTGTTGCGGGCAATCTCCGCCTCGTACTGATCTCCCACCGCCAGCAACATGTCCTTGGTGTAATAGAGATCACCGCGCTTCTCACCGTGATAGGCAAAGATATGGGTCTCGACAATCGCATCGACCGGACAGGCCTCTTCGCAATAACCACAGAAGATGCACTTGGTCAGGTCGATGTCATAGCGCGTGGTGCGGCGCGAGCCGTCCTCGCGCTGCGCCGATTCAATCGTAATGGCCAGGGCCGGGCAGGCCGTCTCGCACAGCTTGCAGGCGATACAACGCTCCTCGCCATTGGCATAACGACGCTGCGCATGCAGACCCCGGAAGCGCGGCGACATCGGCGTATGTTGCTCCGGATACATGATCGTGATCTTGCGCTCGAACAGATGCCGGCCCGTCACCGCCATCCCTTTCAGCAACTCCACGAGCAGGAAGGTCTTGAAGAACTGTTGAATCCACTTGAACATCGTGTGTCGTCCTTGTCCTTGGCGGTTCAATGGAAGAATCGGCCGAGTGAGGTCTGCATCGCGGCAGCCATCACCAGAAGCCAGACCAGGGTCACCGGGATCAGCACCTTCCAACCCAGACGCATGATCTGGTCATAGCGATAACGCGGGAAGGTGGCGCGAAACCAGAGGAACAGGAACAGGATGAAGCTGGTCTTGGCCAGCAGCCAGACGAGGCTATCGGGCAGGAAGGGAACCGGTGACAGCCAGCCGCCCAAGAACATCAGCGCCGTCATCGCCGAGACCAGGATCATGTTGGCATATTCAGCCAAGAAGAACACCGCGAAGGCCATGCCCGAGTAGTCGACATGGAAACCGGCCACGATCTCAGACTCGCCCTCGGCCACATCGAAGGGCGAGCGGTTGGTCTCGGCCAAGATGGCAATCAGATAGACCATGAACATCGGGAACAGCGGAAGGAAATACCAGTGCCAGAAGCCGCCCGCTTGCGCGCGGACGATATCGCCCAGATTCAGGCTCTGCGCCGCCATCAGCACGCCCACTAAGGCGAAGCCCATGGCGATCTCGTAGGACACAATCTGCGCCGCCGAACGCATGGCACCCAGGAAGGCGTATTTCGAGTTGGAGGCCCAACCCGCCAAGATCACGCCGTACACGCCCATCGAGGTAATCGCCATCACATAGAGCAGGCTGGCATCGAGATCGGCCAAAACCAGCGTATCGCCGAACGGGATCACCGCCCAAGCGGCTAAGGCGGGGGCCAGCGCCAGCACCGGGGCGAGGAGGAACACCCCCTTGCTAGCCCCGGTCGGAATAATAATTTCCTTGAACATCAGCTTCAGGGCATCGGCGATCGGTTGCAACCAGCCTTTTGGGCCGACCCGGTTGGGGCCGATCCGAACCTGCATGTAACCAATAATCTTGCGCTCGGCATAGGTCAGGTAGGCCACACCGATCAACAACGGCAAAACGATGGCCATGATCTTGACCAAGGTCCAGATCGGCAGCCAGGCCGGTCCCAGGAGGTTTTGAATCTGATCCATCATGCCTCCACCTCTAGCACGCCCATGCGCGCACCGAGCGATACGGTATGCCGGTGTCCCGCGGCGATACGCAGCACACCCTCGGCCACACAATCATCCTGCCGGACGGCCAATTCAACGGCCAAACCCGCTTGACGCACGCGAAGGGGGGTCTTGCCACCCAAGCGTGCCAACATGGCGGCGTTTGCCGTGGCCACTGGCGCCACTCCAGCGGCTGTAGCCTGTAGCGCCGTTGCCCGACGCGTCACGGCATCGACAGCGTAGATCGGCGTTTCTGCCAGCCATTCGATTTCACCCACGACGGCCGCTGCCTGACCCACCGCCGGCGCGGCGTTATTCAAACCCGTCGCCCAGCCTTCCGGCAGGGCCTCAGCGCGCACCGCCGCGGCCGTGTCAAAATCGAAGCCGGCCAGACCGAATTGATTACCCAAAACGCGCAGCACCTTCCAGGCCGGACGAGCCTCGCCTTGGCAAGGCGTCGCCGCGTTAAAGGTTTGCAGGCGACCTTCCATGTTGACGAGTCCGCCCTCGTTCTCGGCCCACGGCGCGATCGGCAACAGCACGGTGGCGTACTCCGGTGCGCGGCCCTTGAAGGCCGTCAGCACCACCACACATTCGGCCGCCGCCAAGGCCTGCATGGCCGCTGCGCCATCGGCGCAATCGAGCTCAGGCTCCAGGCCGAGCAGCACATAGCCCTTACGTTGCGCCGCAAAAACATCCCCAGACTGGGCGTTGACCAAAGCCGCCCCAACGCTGTTGGCACCGACCGGCAAGAAACCCAGGGTCGCGCCGCAGGCCGAGGCAATGGCGGCGGCCTTGGCGTGCAAGGCATCTGCCTGCGGATGGGCCTGCGCTACGGCACCCAGCAGGACAGCCTTGTTTGCTCCCGATTTGAGACTCGCGGCGATGGCCTGAGCCTCGGCAGAGACCGGAGCGCCATTCAGCGCCTGTTCAATTTCGCCCAGCAACGCCAACCACTGTGACGGTGCGGCAATGGCGGCGTTGGCCACCGTGCAATTCTGTGCGTCGTTGGCGGCATGCAGAACCGATAACGCTGCACCGGCCTTCACCGCGGCGCGAATGCGTGCCGCCAACAGAGGCTGCTCGCTCCGCAGGGTGCTGCCAATCAACAGGATCCGATCGAGGTGATTCACCTCGGCCACCGGCATCCCCAGCCAACGCGCCTGGCCACGAGCCGCACCGCGTTCCAGCGGGTGCGCTTCAATCTGGCTCGAACCCAAGGAACGCGCCCATTTTTGCAGCAGGTGCAATTCTTCGACGGTCGAGCCCGACGCGGCAACAAAGCCCAAGGCATCGCCCCCATGCGTCTCTTTCAGCACCCGCAACGCGCCTGCCGCCTGCGCCAGCGCAGTCTGCCAATCGACCTCAATCCAGCGGCCGCCGTCCTTGACCATGGGTCGGGTCAGACGATCCTCGGCGTAAAGCCCCTGATAGGAAAAACGGTCGCGGTCGGACAGCCAACATTCATTGATCGCCGCATTGTCTGCCGGCAGGACGCGCATCACGCGGCCATTCTTGACCTGCACGGTGAGGTTGGAACCCAGACTATCATGCGGACTAACGCCCAAACGCCGGCCCAACTCCCAGCCACGGGCACTGTAGCGGAACGGTTTGGAGGTCAACGCGCCGACCGGGCAGAGGTCGATGACATTACCGGACAGTTCGCTGTTGACCTGAGTTTCCAGGAAAGGCATCACCTCGACATGCTCGCCCCGACCGGGCATGCCCAGTTCCATCTGGCCCGCAATCTCCTGCCCGAAACGAATACAACGGCTGCAATGGATGCAGCGGGTCATGTCAGTGGCAACCAACGGCCCCAAATCCTTCTCGGACACGACGCGTTTCGCTTCGCCATAACGGCTCTCGACGCCGCCATAGCCCACCGCGACATCCTGCAACTGACACTCACCACCTTGGTCGCAGATCGGGCAATCGAGCGGATGGTTGATCAGCAGGAACTCCATCACGCCCTTTTGTGCGTCGATGGCGTATTGCGAACGGGTCTTGACCTTCATGCCGTCGGCGACGGGGGTCGCACACGCGGGCAAGGGCTTGGGCGCCTTCTCGACCTCAACCAGACACATGCGACAGGAGGCGGCAATCGACAGCTTCTTGTGATAACAAAAGTGCGGGATGTAGATGCCCAACTGCTGCGCGGCCTCAATCAGCGAGGTGCCGGCCGGAACTTCAATCTCTTTGTTGTCAATCGTAACTAGCGGCATCTCAGGCTCCGACCATGCAGCGTTTGTGTTCGATGTGATATTCGAACTCGTTGCGGAAATGCTTGAGGAAACTATGCACCGGGCCCACCGCCGCGTCGCCCAGCGCGCAGATAGTGCGACCCGAAATATTGGTGCCCACGCTCATTAGCAGGTCGAGGTCTTCCGGACGGCCTTCGCCATGCTCGATGCGGTGGATAACGCGGTACATCCAGCCGGTGCCCTCGCGGCAGGGCGTACACTGACCGCAGGATTCCTCGAAGTAGAAATAGGCCAGCCGCTCCAGTGCCTTGACCATGCACACGGTGTCGTCCATGACAATGACCGAACCGGCCCCCAGATACGAGCCCGCCTTGGCGATGCTGTCGTAATCCATGGTCAGCTCCATCATCAGGGCACCCGGCAACACCGGCACGGACGAGCCGCCCGGAATGACCGCCTTCAATTCACGACCGCCCTTCACGCCCCCCGCCATCGCCAGCAATTCCGGGAACGGCGTACCCATCGGCACCTCATAGTTGCCGGGCCGCTCAACATGACCGGAAAGCGAGAACATCTTGGCGCCGCCGTTGTTGGGCTTGCCCAACTCCAAAAAGGCTTGGCCGCCGTGACGCATGATCCAAGGGATGGACGCCAAGGTTTCGGTGTTGTTGATCGTGGTCGGCTTGCCGTACAGACCGTAGCTGGCCGGGAACGGCGGCTTGAAGCGCGGCTGCCCCTTCTTGCCTTCCATCGACTCCAGCAATGCCGTTTCTTCGCCACACACATAGGCGCCGTAGCCGTGGTGGGCATGGAGATCAAAATTCCAGCCCGAGCCTAAAATATCCTTACCTAGGAAACCGGCGGCACGCGCCTCATCCAAGGCCTTTTCCCATGACAGGTATTGCTCGAAGATCTCGCCGTGGATGTAGTTGTAACCCACCCGCGCACCCAGCGTGTAGCCGGCGATGATCATGCCTTCGATCAGTTGATGCGGATTGAAACGGAGGATGTCACGGTCCTTGAAGGTGCCCGGCTCGCCCTCGTCGCTGTTGCAGATGATGTATTTGTCACCGTCATAATTGCGCGGCATGAAGGACCACTTCAGGCCCGTCGGGAAACCCGCGCCGCCACGACCCCGCAAGGCCGAAATCTTGACCTGTTCGATGATGGCATCCGCCGGCGTCTTTTCAGCGAGGATCTTTTTCAGCGCCTCATAGCCGCCATGAGCCGTGTAAGTGGCCAGTGACGCGGGATTATCGTAATCCTGCGTCCAAGTGCACACCTTGTGACTGGGGGCTTTCAGAGTCATTTCAGCCCCTCAATAAAGGCATCCACATTGTCCGGTGTCAGGCGCGTATGCAGCGTGTGGTTGTTGTGCAAACAGACCGGCCCATCGCCACAAGCGCCAAAGCATTCGCCCTCTTTCAGGGTGAAGCGGCCATCCACCGTGGTCTCGCCAAAGCCGATGCCGAGCCGGGCCTGAATCTTTTCAACCACGCCCACGACACCCTGCAACTGACAGGAGATATTGGTACACACCGTCAGCTTATGAGTCCCCACCGGCTTCAGGTTATACATGTTGTAGAACGAGGCCACCTCATAGACGGCGATGGTCGGCATGGACAAATAGCTCGCCACGAACGCGATCGTCTCAGGGGCCAGCCAGCCTTTCTCCAACTGGGCAATGCGCAGCGCGCTCATCACCGCTGACTGCTTTTGGTCGGCCGAATATTTGGCGATCTCACGATCAATCTGGGTCAGGGATTCATTCGTCAACATGGTGTCATCCAATCAGCGGTCGATCTCGCCGAACACGATATCCATCGTGCCGATAATGGCGACCGCATCGGCCAGCATATGCCCACTCGCCATCTCACTCATGGCCTGCAAGTGGGCAAAACCCGGCGCGCGTATCTTCATGCGGTAAGGCTTGTTGGCGCCGTCGGACACCATGTAAATACCGAACTCGCCCTTAGGATGCTCGATCGCGGCATAGGCCTCGCCCTCGGGCACGAACATGCCCTCGGTGAAGAGTTTGAAATGGTGAATCAGGGCTTCCATGTTGCTCTTCATGGATTCGCGCAGGGGCGGGCCAATCTTGGCGTTGTCGGTCATCACCGGGCCGGGGTTGGTGCGTAGCCAAGCCACGCATTGCGCGATGATGCGATTCGACTGGCGCATCTCTTCCATGCGTACCAGATAACGATCATACGAGTCGCCCGTACGGCCGACCGGGATCTCGAAATCCATGCGGTCATAGACCTCGTAGGGCTGCGTCTTGCGCAGATCCCATGCCACGCCAGAACCGCGAATCATCGGCCCGGTAAAGCCCAGCGCCTTGGCACGATCAGGATCAACCACGCCGATACCGACCAAGCGCTGCTTCCAGATGCGGTTGTCGGTGAGCAGGGTTTCGTAATCGTCGCAATAACCGGGGAATCGGCGGGTGAAATCTTCGATGAAGTCGAGCAGCGAACCCTGACGGTTCTCGTTCAGGCGCTTCGCCTTAGCCGCACTGCGGTTCACCGTGTCGTACTGCGGCATGCTGTCGGGCAGGTCGCGATACACGCCGCCGGGACGGTAATAGGCCGCATGCAGGCGCGCACCCGTAACCGCCTCATAGATGTCCATCAGGTCTTCCCGCTCGCGGAAGGCATACAGGAACATCGTCATCGCGCCCACATCCAGCGCGTGCGCACCGATCCACAGCAGGTGGTTGAGGATGCGGGTGATCTCGTCAAACATGACGCGGATGTACTGCGCCCGCAGCGGCACCTCGACGCCCAGCAACTTTTCGGTCGCCAACACATAGGCATGTTCGTTGCACATCATCGACACATAGTCGAGGCGATCCATGTACGGCATCGCCTGTACGAAGGTCTTGTGCTCGGCCAGCTTCTCGGTACCACGATGCAGTAAGCCGATATGCGGATCCGCGCGCTCAATCACCTCGCCGTCCATCTCCAGCACCAGACGCAACACACCGTGTGCGGCCGGGTGCTGCGGGCCAAAATTCAATGTGTAATTGCGGATCTCAGACACGACCGGCTCCATAACTCTCGTCTCGGACGATACGCGGTGTTACCTCACGCGGCTCGATACTGACCGGCTGATAAATGACACGCCGCTGCTCCGGGTCGTAACGCATCTCGACATGCCCAGAGAGCGGGAAATCCTTGCGGAAGGGGTGACCGATAAAACCGTAATCCGTGAGGATGCGGCGCATATCGGGATGGCCCTCAAATACGATGCCGAACAGGTCAAAACACTCGCGCTCGAACCAATTGGCGGTCGGCCAGAGGGTGTGAACAGAGGGCACCACCGGCAGGACATCATCCGGGGCAAAGACCCGCACCCGCACCCGCTGGTTGCGGCGCACCGACAGCAAATGGATGACGGCCGCAAAGCGCGGGCCGTCCTTGAAACGACTCTCGCCGCCATCCCGGTAATCCAGATAATCAATGCCGCACAGGTCAATCAAGGTATCAAAACGCAACTCGGGGGCATCACGCAGTTGAACGGCCGCCTCCATCAGATTGGCCGCGCCCACCTCTAGGGTGACCTCATCCAGCGCCACCGTGAGATTAGCGATCAGATCACCCAGCGACTCTTGCAGGCGTTCGGCGAGGGCTTCAGCAGTCAGGGGCATGAGAGTTCGTCCGATCAGCGAGCGATAGTTTGAGTGCGACGGATCTTGTTCTGCAACTGCAGGATGCCGTAGATCAAGGCCTCGGCGGTCGGCGGGCAGCCGGGGACATAAATATCCACGGGCACCACCCGGTCACATCCGCGCACGACCGCATAGGAATAGTGGTAATAGCCACCGCCATTGGCGCAGGACCCCATGGAGATCACCCACTTGGGGTCCGGCATCTGGTCGTACACCTTGCGCAACGCCGGGGCCATCTTGTTGGTCAGCGTACCCGCGACGATCATCACATCCGACTGACGCGGACTGGGGCGGAACACCACACCAAAGCGGTCAAGATCGTAACGCGAGGCGCCCGCCTGCATCATCTCCACCGCACAGCAGGCCAAACCGAAGGTCATCGGCCACAAGGAACCATTCTTGGCCCAGTTGATGACGCTATCCGCCGTGGTGGTTACAAAACCCTTTTCGAGAATGCCTTCAATACCCACCCTGAATCACTCCCACTCAAGCGCGCCTCGCATCCACTCGTAGGCGAAGCCGACAATCAGGATGGAGAGAAACACGACCATGGACCAAAAACCAAAGACACCGATCTCTTCCAGGACGATCGCCCAAGGAAAGAGGAAGGCAATCTCCAGATCAAACAGGATGAAGAGGATGGCGACGAGGTAGTAACGCACATCGAACTTCATGCGCGCATCTTCGAAGGCCTCAAAACCGCACTCGTAGGCGGATAGCTTTTCGGGATCGGGGTGATGCGGAGAAAGCACCCATCCGATGGCGATTGGACCGATGCCAACGGCTAGGCCAACCAAAACAAACATCAGCACCGGAAAGTAGTTTTCCAACATGGCTCTCTGTGTATCTCGCTTTAAGATTCCGTGATCGGAATTCTATGTTGATGCACAACCCGGGTCAAATGACCAAATGATGACAAACAAAGCCAAATATCTTGTAAATCAATCAACTGCCCATGGGCAGTGATGTGTTCATTAAAAAATTCGATGGTGCCGACGGCGAGACTCGAACTCGCAAGACCTAAGTCACTACCCCCTCAAGATAGCGTGTCTACCAATTTCACCACGTCGGCATAACGACTGACGAGCCCAGATGAGCCGCCAGAAAAACCCTTACTTTACTTACTTTGGAATGGCCCCAGCCGGCGCGACAGGCTGCGTTGCCGGAGTTGCAGCGGGCTCCACACCCACAGGCGCGGAGACCGGTGACACCTCTGCGGAGACACCGACACCCAGCGCATCGGTCCGGGCCGAAAAGGCCGTCAAACCCACACTGGTCAAGAAGAACAGCGTGGCCAGAACAGCCGTGGTCCGGCTCAAAAAGTTGGCCGAACCCGTCGCACCGAACAGGCTACCGGAGGCGCCGCTTCCGAAGGCCGCACCCATATCAGCCCCTTTACCGTGCTGCATCAGGACCAGGCCAATGACGGAAATCGCCGTCAACACATGCACCACCCAAACTATCTGTTCCATGAATCTCTCTCGAATGATCGAACCCGTGCGCGCCTCAAAGCTCAGGCCGCACGACAAATGGCTAGGAAGTCCTCAGCCACCAAGGCTGCGCCCCCAATCAAACCGCCGTCGATATCAGGTTGTGACAACAACTCAGCGGCATTGGAAGGCTTCATGCTACCGCCATACTGAATAACCACATTCTCGGCAATGCCCGCCTCGCGCTGCGCCAAACGGCCACGAATAAAGGCATGCACCGCTTGCGCTTGCTCCGGCGTCGCAGTGAGGCCCGTACCGATAGCCCAGACCGGCTCATAGGCGATGACCGCACGGGCAAAGGCCGCAACACCCGCAACCGCCAGAACCGCATCCAACTGACGCCCAACAACCGCCTCGGTCACACCGGTCTCGCGCTCCTGCAACGACTCACCCAAACACAGGATCGGGGTCAGGCCCATCGCTTGAGCGGCAACGAACTTGGCCGCCACCTGCGCATCGGTCTCACCATAAAGGCTACGCCGCTCGGAGTGCCCGACGATCACATAGGCACAGGCAAAATCCTTCAACATGGCCGCCGACACCTCACCGGTATAGGCGCCCTTGGCGTGTTCGCTCAGGTTCTGAGTACCCAAACGAACCGGGGTGCCACTCAAGGCCTGCTGAGCTTGGTACAAATACGGGAAGGGAACGCAAACGGCGATGTCACAGTTAAGACCCTGAGCACCGGACACAACACCCGCCAACAAGGCGGCATTGTCGACCAAAGACCCATGCATCTTCCAGTTACCAGCCACCAGTTTGCGAGGCATCGCACCCTCCCTTTTCAAAGACCGTGGATTTTAACCGGAGCAAGCCGTTCGGTCAATGCTGGAGGTGTCTATTTGCGGGGTTTATCCTGTGATCCGGCCGGCCGGCCCCGATCAAGAAGCCGCGCTGTCTTCGGCCTTTTCGGCAAGGTATTTGCCCAGACGACGCGACTTCACATGGCGGTCAAAACGCCATTCGTCGATAAAGGCGATGGCGATGTTGTACGCCTTATCCTTCATGTTGTAGATGCTACTCAGATCAAAGGGGGCGCCCTGTTCCAGCGACTCACACAGGGACTGCATGATCCGAGCCTCCTCGGACTCGGGATTCTTTTTGATGTACTTGGCGATGTCCTTGATGGCGGTCATATCAGCATCCACTAATAATTAGTTCAGCCGCGATCATAGCCATTATTCCCATGGCCATGGTTACGATTTTATGACAAAGACCCCGCCACTAACAGGGATCAACCAAAGCGCCCTGTAATGTATTCCTCAGTCTTTATGACCTTCGGCTTAACGAATAACTCATCCGTCTTGCCGAACTCGACCAAGTCTCCTAGGTACATGAAGGCCGTGAAATCAGAGATCCGTGCGGCCTGCTGCATGTTGTGGGTCACGATGGCAATCGTGTACTCGTGCTTGAGTTCGTTGATCAGCTCTTCAATCTTTGCCGTCGAGATCGGATCCAGTGCGGAGGTCGGCTCATCAAACAAGACGATATCCGGCTTGACCGCAATCGTCCGGGCGATGCACAAACGCTGCTGCTGGCCGCCCGACAGGGACAGGCCCGACTGCAACAACTTGTCCTTGACCTCATTCCACAAGGCCCCCTTCTTGAGTGCCCACTCGACCCGCGCATCCATCTCACTCTTCGACAGGTTCTCGTACAAACGAACCCCAAAGGCAATATTGTCGTAAATGGTCATGGGGAACGGGGTCGGCTTCTGGAAGACCATCCCGATCTTGGCCCGCACCAAGTTCACATCCTGCTTTTTGTCGAGCAGATTCTTGCCCTGGAACTGAATCTCGCCCTCGGCACGCTGCCCCGGATACAGGTCATACATCCGGTTAAAGGTGCGTAGCAAGGTGGACTTGCCACAGCCAGACGGACCAATAAAGGCCGTGACATGACGGTGGGCAATGTCCAGGTTAATGTCCCTCAAACCCTGAAAGCTGCCGTAGAAGAAATTAAGGTTGCGTACCTTCAGGGCGATGGGCAAGGAGCCCAACTCCACCGTTGCGGATTCCATCATCAAAGACTCCATCATTGCTTGAGATCAGTCTGGCTAAACAGGATGCGGGTGCCGATATTGATCGCAAGAACCATTAAAGCAATCAACAACGCCCCGCCCCAGGCCAATTGCTGCCAGTTTTCATAGGGGCTCATGGCAAACTGGTAAATCACCACCGGCAGGTTACCCATCGGCTGAGACATATCCAGGTTCATGAATTGGTTGTTCAATGCCGTGAAGAGCAAGGGCGCGGTCTCACCCGTAACGCGGGCAATCGCCAGTAGGATACCCGTCACCACGCCCGATTTGACCGCCCGCAGGGTCACGGCCAGAGAGACCTTCCAACGCGGCGCGCCCAAGGAAAAGGCCGCCTCACGCAAGGCCGTCGGCACCAGCCTGAGCATGTTCTCTGTGGTGCGCACCACGACTGGAATGGCGATCAGGGACAAGGCGGCCGAACCCGCCCAACCCGAGAACCCCCCCAAGGTCGCCACCGCTAGGGCATACACAAAAAGACCAATCACGATGGACGGTGCCGACAGCATGATGTCCGTAACAAAACGGGTGATCTTGGCAAAACGCGAGCGGTCGCCGTATTCGGCCAGGAAGATGCCGGCCAAGATGCCGATCGGGGTGGAGACGAAGGTCGTCACGCCCAGCATCAACAGACTACCCACGATCGCATTGGAAAGGCCACCGCCCTCGCTACCCGGCGCCGGGGTCTCTTGTGTAAAAAAGGCCCAGCTCAGTGCCGAAAAACCATTGGAAATCAAGGTCCACAAAATCCACATCAAGGCGGCGAGGCCAAAGGCCATCGCCAACATGGAGAGCAGGATGCCGACTCGGTTGGTCCAGATGCGGCGGGTGTAAAGCGTAGTGGCCATGATGCAATCTCCGTTAATGACCCGCTTTGGCGCGACCGCGAGCGATCAGCCAATTGGAGGCTGCCAACACCGTGAAGGTGATCAAAAACAGCACCAGACCCAAGGCAAACAGGGACGACAGATGCAGCCCAGGTGAGGCCTCGCCGAACTCGTTGGCCAGGGTCGAAGCAATCGAAGTGCCGGGCGAAAACAGGCTGCCGGTAATGCGGTTGGCGTTACCGATCACGAAGGTCACCGCCATCGTTTCACCCAAGGCGCGACCCAGCCCAAGCATGATGCCGCCGATCACACCCACGCGGGTATAGGGCAGGACGATGCGCGTGACCACTTCCCATTGGGTACAACCCACACCGTAGGCCGATTCCTTCAGGACCGGCGGAGTGGTTTCGAACACATCGCGCATCACCGAGGCGATAAAGGGGATCACCATCAGGGACAGCACCAAACCGGCGGTGAGGATACCGATCCCCATCGGGGCGCCGGCGAACAAGCCGCCCAGACCAGGAATGTCCCCAAATACTGCTTGCAGGTGCGGTTGCACATGCTCGGAGAAGAGCGGGGCGAAGACAAACAAACCCCAGATGCCATACACGATGGACGGGATACCGGCCAAGAGTTCTACAGCCGTTCCCAGCGGTCGACGCAACCAAGGGGGACAGGTCTCGGTCAAGAACAAGGCAATACCAAAACTAACGGGAACCGCGATCAAAAGCGCAATAACCGAGGTCACCAAGGTGCCGTAAATGGAGATCGCCGCACCAAATTGCTCATCGGGCACATTCCAAACATTAGACCAAACAAACGACGCGCCAAAGGTACTCAGGCTCGGATACGCCTCAATCCCCAATGAAACCAGGATGCCGACCAGGGTGAGGAGCACCGCTAAGGCAAAAAACTGAGTCACGCCATGGAAGAAATAATCTTGGCGGCGGAAAATAGCCACCCGACCTGCATGCAGGTCAACGGGTTCCGTCTTCACTTCGCTTCCGGTCATAGGACATCCAATTCGGTCATCATTTTCATCTGCAAGATTGTTCACCATTTTCGGGATACACGCGCATGATGCGTCCTGAAAATGGCCCCGTGAATTGACGCCACGGGGCCCCATCGATTACTTGATGGTCTTCATCTCCGCTTCAACCATCTTCACCACGCTGGCAGGCAGCGCAACGAAACCCAGATCTTCCGCCATCTTCTGGCCGTTGTTCAGGGACCAGGTGAAGAAATCAACGACACCCTTCTGACGGGCCGCGTTAGCACCCTTCTCGTAGACCAAGACATAGGTCGCGCTGGTGATAGGCCAAGCGTTCTTGTGCGTCTGGTCCAGCAGGTCCGGGGCCATGCCCTTGACCTTGAAGTCGGCGCCCGCCGCCGCCGCTTCCACCGCATCCTGATTCGGAACGATGAAATTGCCGGCCTTGTTCTTCAGGGCCACGAAATTCATCTTGTTCTTCATCGCATCCGCGATATCGACATAACCAATGGCGCCAGAGATCTTCTGCACATTCGCGGCCACACCCGGATTGCCCTTGCCGCCGACACCGTTGGCAGGCCAATTCACCGTATTGCCGGCACCCACATCGCGCTTGAATGCCATGGACTGTTTGGCCAGATAATTCGTGAACACAAAGGTGGTACCCGAGCCATCGGAGCGATGTGCAACGGTAATGGCGGCATCCGGCAACTTGGCGCCCGGATTCAACCGGGCAATCGCCGGATCGCTCCACTTGGTGATGGCTCCGCGGAAAATGTTGGCGACGGTTTCACCGTCCAGCTTGATCTGACCGGAGGTGAAGCCGGGCACATTGATGACGATGGTCACGCCACCCATGACGGTGGGAACCTGCACCAGACCGGCAGCGTCCAGGTCAGATTCCTTCAGGGGCGCATCCGTACCGCCAAAATCAACCGTCTTGGCCTTGATCTGCTTAACGCCGCCAGAGGAGCCAATGCCCTGATAGTTCACCTGGTTGCCGGTAGCCGCCTTATAGCCCTCAGCCCACTTGCTATAGATGGCATACGGGAAGGTTGCGCCAGCGCCGGTAATATCGGTCGCCTGAGCGGAATGAGCGCCAGCCGCAAACAATGCGGCAACGAGAATGGACTTCAGAACAGGGGTATGACGCATGATCTCTCCTAGTAGATGGGGACAAAGAAAACAACATCGACCATCCTACGTCGCGAATGTTACAGAACTGTGACTATCACATGAATACTTTTCAAGGTCGGCGCGAATCCAGCCTTCCGCCTCGGCAACGAGGCTGCGCCGATCGCAGGAACCCGTCGCGATCGCTGGCAGAAATACGACCTCGGCCGAAAACGGCTCGGCACAAGCGATGCGCCAAAGCGATTTCGCCAAGGTCATCTCACCGTAATAGGCGGGAATCTCGGTGCGACACCCTTGGGCATCCAAATAACGAATCGAGACCGGCCAGAGGGTTGCGTTCGACTGGATGGCCGGTTCCAGCAACGCCGCCCTGAATGGCAGCACCCGATCCCCGGCCGTCGTCGTCCCCTCCGGAAACAAGGCCAGACATTCGCCCTCGGCCAACAGACCCGCGATTTCGGCATTCACCTGCCGTATAGCCGAGCGCTTTTCCCGAGCCAGAAACAAGGTCCCCGTCTGCGCGGCCAACCAGCCAAACAGGGGCC
This sequence comes from Bordetella parapertussis, assembly GCA_945890495.1. Lineage (GTDB taxonomy): Bacteria > Pseudomonadota > Gammaproteobacteria > Burkholderiales > Thiobacillaceae > QYQG01. Next base: position 150,602 of record CAMDCO010000001.1, read on the forward strand.
AGCGCGCAATATCCGCCTTGGCAACAAAACGACACGGCAAGATACTGTGCAGGAGGTGAATATCCAACCAAGAGACATGATTGGCAACGATCAACGCCCCGTTGCCACGCAGGTGGGGGGCGCGGCCTCGAACCACCAGGCGAATGCCCATTACACGCAACATTCCGGCAGACCAGCGTGTAACCCTCCGGCCCTGTTCCCAACGATCCAAGCGCGGAAACAACAGGGCGACCGTGAGGGTCCCCACCAGCAGATGCCAGGCGAGGCGCGTCAAACGCATCCACGCCCGCAACACTTCAAAGCGAAACATCCGTCTTTATGCCCTCAGCGCGTCAGAAAATGACGAGCATACACCGGGCTAAGGTTCTTCATGGGCAAGAGGATGGGCAGATCCGCCGTATTGAAATCGGGGTCCCAGGCCGGTTCGCCACAAACCATGGCCCCCGCGCGCAGATAACCCTTGATCAATGGCGGGATGATGGGGGCCGGTGCGGCGTCCAACTCGGCGAGCGGTAGCGGGCAACGCGGGAAGACACGCCACTCCGGCGGGGCCAGGTGTTTTTCCTTGATCGCCTGCCAAATGGCCGCCGCGTTGTGGCCACCATCCTGCATCCCAATGCTGGCACAGCCGATCAAGGTGTCATAACCGCGTTTCTGCATGAATTCCGCCAAACCCATCCAAAGGAGGGTGATCACGCCCCCGCTACGACACTCCGAATGCACACAGGAGCGCCCTAGCTCCACCATGCGTGGCCGTAGATGCTGCAAGCGAACCAGATCAAATTCCTGATCGCTGTAATAGCTTCCCACCTCATTCGCCGCTTCGGGGGTCAGGATACGGTAGGTGCCCACCACCTGCCCACTCGTCTCATCGCGCACCAACAAGTGCTCACAGAAATCATCGTACAGATCGATATCCACGCCCGATTCGGGGCTGGCCAGGCGCGCGCCCATCTCCTCAGCAAAGACCTGCCAGCGCAGTTTTTGCGCCTCGCGGACATCCTCCTTACTGGTCGCCATACCCACCACAAAACGACGCTTCTCAGGAGTACCTGCAAATTCTGCCGCTTCTTGGAGCGGGGTATTCAGCACAAGGCTCATCTTGGCTTCTTCCTATCGATATGTTCTATAAATTCTAGAAACGCGTCATGTCACCGGAATGACAGCCGTATGAAGCTTTGATGACGCGACAGATCTAATCGACCTGCGTGGCCCTAACTTCGTTCAATGCGGCCTCAAAATCGGCCAAAATATGGCTCCATGAACGCGACTGCACCGAGGCACACGCCTGGCTCGCCAAGCGCTGCCGCAGTAACGCATCCCCAGCGACACGCCGCGCCGCCGCCACAAAGGCCACCTGATCACCGGGAGTGACCGTCACTCCATTGACCCCGTCCTGAATCAGCTCAGAGGCCGCTGCGCTACGGTAGGCCACCACGGCCAAGCCGCTGGCCATCGCCTCGGCGACGACATTGCCATAGGTTTCAGTCAGGCTGGGGAATAGGAACAAATCGGCGCTGGCGTAATGCATCGCCAACGCCTGACCCCTCTGTACACCCACGAAGTGATGTTGTGGCTGGCGTTCCTGCATCGCGATACGCGACGGACCCTCCCCCACCCAGACCATCTGCGCACCCGGCAAATCGGCCGCAATACGGTCAAAGGCCATGTCAGCCAAGCTCAGATTCTTTTCTGGCGCAAGGCCTCGTTACGGCATTGCGGCGAAAACAAGGCCAAGTCAATGCCGCGCCCGACCACACGAACCCCCGGAATACCTTCTCCAGCCAAGGTCGCCGCCAAGGCCTCGGTCGGCACCAGGGTCGCCTGAGCACGGCGATGAAAAGTCCGCAGATAGGTCGAGACCATCGGCCGCAACCAGCCAAACCCATAATGCGTGCTGTAGTGGTCAAAATTGGTATGGAAACCCGAGGTTGCCGGGATGCCCAAACCTTTAGCCGCTGCAAGGGCTGACCAGCCCAGCGGCCCTTCAGTGACCACATGAACCAGATCCGGACGCTGCTGCCGCCAACGCCTCCGCAAGCGCCAAGCCTGAGGCAGGCCCAGACGCAGCTCCGAATAGCCCGGCAATGGCAGTCCGGGAACGAGAAAGTCGCCTTTATTTTGACCCGAGTTCGGATCATCAGCCTGTCGGGGTCGAATCACCTCAACCTGATGGCCCCGTTGGCGCATCCCTTCAACCAAATGGCCGATGGTCATGGCCACGCCATTCACCTCCGGTGGATAGGTCTCGGTCACCACCGTCAGGCGCATGACTACAGCAATTCTCGATAAAGGTCGGCCATGCGCCGCGCCATGGCCGCCGCAGACCACTCGCCGGCATAGATCGGCGCCTCGGCAGACAAGGCCGCCAGCGCCTCGGGGTCCTTGATCAGGTCAAGCCAATCATCGGCAAAGGCATTGGCATCGTCTGCGGCGACCCGACAGCCCCTCTGCGGCAGCAGAATATCGGCCGTGCCCATGGCCGCCAACCCCAAAACAGGACAACCGGCGGCCATGGCCTCCAGCAGCACCAATCCCTGCGTCTCGGTACGCGAAGCGAAGACCATCAGGTCGGCCGCCGCATAGGCGTCGGGCAACTCCGTTGCGCGGTCCAGATAGCCTAGAAAACGGACCTGGTTATGCAGACCTAAACGCTCCACCTCCGCTTCCAGATGGCCGCGTGAAGGGCCCTCGCCCATCAGCAATAACAGGGCATCCGGGCGTTCGCGATGGACCCGAGTCAGCGCATGCAACAAGAAACTGATGTTTTTTTCATGCCCAAGGCGGCCGACGAAGATCGCCACCGGGCGGTTCGGATCAATTCCATGGGCCGCGCGGAAACGCGCCCTAGAACCGCCCGCAAACGCCGACAGAGGGATACCTGTCGGCAAGACCCGGAGCGGGGTGGTCACGCCATAGGACAGCAGTCGGTCGCGCATCGCCGTCGAGGGGACAACCACGGCATTCAGGGCATTGCACTGCCCGCGCGAGAATCTTCGCGTTGCCGCGCGCAACATGGCGCTAGGAACCAACGGGATATAGTGCTGAAGGTATTCCTCGAACAGGGTGTGATAAGTAGCGAGTACCGGTTTATTCAAGCGCCGCGCCGCACGCAGACCGGCATAATGCGCCACAAACGGGGTCTGAATATGGATTAGATCCACCGTTTTCGCCGCGATTTCCACCGCACGACTGGTTTCCCCCCAGCGCAACAGACGGTCCTCGGGATCGCGCGGCAACACCCACCCAGAAACCCGGTCGATGTTCATTTCCTCAGGCTCATCGCCATAACGCGGCGCGATCAAGGTCACCTCAACCCCTTCATGCGCTAAGGCATGGCGAAAACTCTGGATCGAGGTGGACACCCCATTGATACGCGGGAAATACACATCCGACACCATCAAAACGCGTAGGGTCTTCCGATCGCCGCTCATACCGTCACCGCGCACTGAGGTTCAACGACCGAGATCGCCAGGTCCGGCGCACCCCAACGGATCAATTCGAGGCGACCATCCATGTGCTCAACAATGGCCGTACAGGAGTCGACCCAATCGCCACAATTAACATAGAGCAGGCCATCCACCTCCTTGATGGCCGCCCAGTGGATGTGGCCGCAGATCACCCCATCCAGCCCACGATCCGCCGCGTGACGAACAATCGAGGACTCAAAGTCGAAGATGAATTGCAAGGCCCCCTTGACCCGGCCCTTGGCATACCCCGCCAAAGACCAGTAACCCGAAATACCCAGGGCACGCCGCGCCCACGACAGCCAACCATTGAGGCGAACCAGGAAGTTGTAGGAAACATCCCCCAAAACCGCCACCCAGCGGTGATGCCGCGTCACTTGATCAAAATCGTCGCCATGCGAAACCAAGAATCGGCGCCCGTCGGCCGTTTCATGCAAGGCCTCGCGTGTCACCAAGATATCGCCAAACAGGATCTCACAGTAATCCCGCAGCGCCTCGTCGTGATTGCCCGGCACAAAGATCACCCGCTCGCCATGTCGGGCCCGACGCAGGATCTTTTGCACCACCGTATTCTGGGACGGGGTCCAGCATACGCTGCGTTTCATGCCCCAGAAATCGAGGATATCGCCGACCAGATACAGGGTCTCGGACGAGTACTCCTTCAAGAAGTCGAGCAGACGGTTGGCCTGGCAGGCGCGGGTACCCAGGTGAATATCAGACAGGAAGATCGTGCGGACGGCAGGCATGGACGCTTATCCTGCCCTCTTATTGTTTCAATAAGATGACACAAAGACTACACGCCAATGAAAAACACGGGGCACCGCCCTAATCTGTCCTTGCCCCCACAACCTCCTCGCAGAAAACCCTTGCGACCCCCCAATCGTTTCGATTATCATGGAATAGTGGAATCGTCACGGGATGCCCGGGGCCAGCGGGCGGGCCATTGTGTATGAGACGCAGGCCTTCGCCACCGCCATCCTTGCGACAAAAACCACACCGATCCATCCCTTTCGAGGCCCCTTGATGTTTGACGCCCTTGGCACGCTGATTGCCTATCGCCTGCTCGACCTGGACGGCACCCCCACGGGCGCGGCCGTGCATTTCTTCGTCATGGATGTGGCAAAGATCCTGCTCCTACTGACCACCGTCATCTACCTGATGGGCTGGCTGCGTGCGTTGTTCACGCCGGAACGGGTGCGTGCGCTGATGAAGGGCCGATCCGGGCCCGGTGCACGCCTGATGGCAGTAGGTCTAGGCGCGGTAACGCCGTTCTGTTCGTGTTCATCGATTCCGCTCTTCATCGGCTTCGTCGAGGCGGGGATTCCACTCGGCGTAACCCTATCCTTCCTGATCGCCAGCCCGATGGTCGATCTGGCCGCCATCACGGTATTGATCGGTGTGATCGGCTGGAAGATCACCCTGATCTATGTCCTGACCGGGCTAAGCATCGCGTTTGCCGGCGGCTACATCCTGCAAGGATTCAAACTAGAGCGCTGGGTCGAAGACTATGTGTGGAAAATCCGCATGGGCGAGGCACAGGTCGAGGCGGAAAGGCTCACGCTGCGCGCCCGCCACCACTACGCCTGGAACGAGGTGCGCCAGATCGTCGGTCGGATCTGGAAATTTGTCCTCATCGGCGTTGGCGTTGGCGCGGTTATCCACGGCTATGTACCCGCCGATTTCGTCGCCCGCATCGCCGGCGATGGCAGCGTGCTATCGGTGCTCGTCGCCGTTTTGGTCGGCGTGCCCATGTATTCCGATGCCGTCGGCATCATTCCGGTGGCGGAAGCGCTGCTGTTAAAGGGCGTGCCGCTGGGCACGGTACTGGCCTTTATGATGGCCGTCATTGCCCTGTCCTTGCCTGAGATGCTGATCCTGCGCAAAGTCGTAAAATGGCCCCTGCTGGCAATTTTTTCCGCTTATCTGGCGGTCAGCTTTGTGCTGGTTGGCGTTTTATTCAATAACTTGCAAGGCTTCCTATGACCGAAACGACTCCCTCAATAAACGCTCCCGTACCTGACCTGCACCCCTCCATCGTCGCCCTGATCGCCTTGAGCGCGAACATCGCCGCCAATCACCCCAAGCAAGGTTTGTGTCAACTCGACACGTTGCGCAACATGCGCGTCCCCGAAACACACATCCAAACCGTGATCGAGATCGCCCGCCACATCCGCACCGAAGCCGGAGAAATGCTCGACACGGCCTTCGACACCGCCCTGACTACGCGCCCCGCTGAAGCCATGCCCCCGACCCGCAAGCCGAAAATACCCAAAGGCACCCTGCTCAATATCCCCGTCAGTAGTGGTGCCTGTTGCACCCCCACCGCCTCCGGAAAATCCTGCTGTTGAAAGAGACCTATGAAACACTTCAAAGTCCTCGGCACCGGCTGTGCCAATTGCGACAACACCGCCAAACTGATTGAATCCACCGCACACAGCCTAGGTGTCCCAATGACCCTGGAAAAGATCACCGACATCGCGCAGATCCTCGGCTATGGCGTTATGAGCACCCCCGGGGTCGTACTCGACGACAAGGTTGTGCACGCGGGTGGCGTACCCGACCGTAGCAAGGTCGAAGGCTGGCTGGGCAGTAAGGCCTAAGGGGTAAGGCGTAACCCAAGACGCCAAACGAATGGACTCCGATGAGCCCGCTACAAGCCGTGCACAGGGAGCTCTTCGAGTCGCCCCCAGGCCTTGTGGGCCCGTTGTATTGCCACCGCCTCTGTCTGGCACAACACCCCTTCAAACTGTCCCAACGCCCGCCATTGCGTGACATTCAAAGCCGCACCCGATCGGGCCAGTCGTTCCAGCCAAACGAGGGTCACGCGGGCATCATTGGCCGCCCCCAAGGCATCCTGCAGGTATTCGATCACCTGGCTGAGGTTACGCAGGCCTGCGCCATACACCGATGCACTGGCATCCAGCGCATAGCGTAATTTTTTAACCTGCAGACGCAAACGATGACGCGCCTCTGGATCCAGAAGCTCAAAGCGCTCACCCAACGCCCTCACCCGACGCAAACGGCGTTGCAACACCTTGATCAACCATTGACGGGCTTGTGGCCCTGCGGGCGGCTCAAGCAACGCACTTTGGCCCAAGGCCAGCAGGAAACGCACCACCCGCGCCTCACTCAAGGCATCAAGCAAGTGCTGGCGGGCCACTTCGCGAGCCACCTCGGCAATCACAAACATGGGCTGTAAATGCGACTGCGCCCCCAGTGCTTGTACGGCCTGCGGCAAGCGCTCATACAGTCTTACATCGGCATCGCGCTGCTCCGACAAGGCCTGCATCAACCAACGCGCATCGGCTTGCCACTCCGGGACGGGCAGCCCCACGGCGCGCATCAAATAGGCGGCGGCCTCCAAGCGACGCAAGGCTACCCGCGCCTGGTGAACAAATTCGGGATCCGGTGACAACGCCACCCCCGCCAAATTGTGGGTCACTTGTTCCAAGGCGGCGGTGAGCAAACCATGCCAGACGCTATGCACACCGGCCTTGGCCGGCAAATGCAGGGGCTCGGCCTTGTCCGGACGCAAGTTTTGACAACCGGCCAGACGATAACCACGCTCGGCCTTGCTCAGCCACTCCGGGCGCAGCACGAACCGCGCTGCCCAATCACTGGCGAGCGCGTACACACTGGCTAGGCCCCCCTGTTTAAGCTCCAGTTCTAGTTCACAAATAGGCTCATAGGTCTGGCCCACCGCATCGCTGACTCGAATCTCCCCACGATCCAGCGCGATCTCAATCAGATCGCCATGAATATCCAGAACGCGGCGCTGGCGTTCGAACTGGGTCACAAACACCGGCCTTAGGCTGTCCTCGGAGACCCCCTGCAAAAAAACCCGGGCCTCGTCCGGAAACGCAGTCAAATCAAGGGCTTCTCCGACCGCCGGCACCTCCCATTCGGGCCGAACGCTAAGCATCCCTTGATTGGGCCGCGCCACCTTGAGGGTTTGCACCCACTGCGCGCCTTGCTGGCGCAAACGCACCGCAACACCCCGGCGATACAGCAAAAAATCGGCCGTATCAAAATAATGTGTCCAAACCTTCTCCGCCCGTGCGGAACGACCGGTCAGACCCACCTGTTTGGCAATCTGCGCGGCCACCACCGGGGATACGCCCAGTTTGATCTCTGCTTCAATCATCAACCCACTCCAAGCGCGAAGAGAACCGTTCAGCGCCGCTCACCCGTCGCTTAGGTGCCAATGCGGCCACCGTCGATGCGGGTAATAACCACGGTCGCAGAACGCGGCCGTTTTCCGGCCCCGTACCCCGCATTGGCCGGCCATTGGCTCTCATATTTATCCGGGGCGTTAACATCGGACATCGCCGTATTTTCACCCGGATGCTGAATATTGACGAACAGGGCCGTGCCGTCAGGCGACTCACACACGCCGGTAATTTCGCAGCCCTTCGGCCCGACCAAGAAGCGCCGCAGCGTCGCTAGCGTCGGGGCACGCCCCACCGGCGTAAGGACCCGGGTTGCCGCCACCGGTACCGGACGGCCATCCCCCACGCGCCCCGGCAATGCCGCCAACATCATGCAGTTGGTCACATCGGTGTACGCGCTGTCATCCGTCTGGATCCAGCAAATCCCCGTGGCGGGCGTAAAGACCAGACCATCCGGGCTAGAAAAATCCTGATCCGCCGTCAGGCCGGACAGGTTGATGGCCGGATCCGCACCGGCCTCGGCCCCAAACAAGTACACATCCCAAGTAAAGGTCGTCGCAGCGGCCGCCCCGCCCGCCTCACTCATGCGAAGAATATGACCGTTGACATTGCCCTTGTTCACTTTCCCGGCCTTGTTGTCCTGGTAGGCACGCGGATTGGCGGCATCCGCACTTTCCACCGTCCGTTTGCTGTTATTGGTCAAGGTGAAATAGACCTCGCCATTGGCCGGGTTCACCGCGCTCCACTCCGGTCTATCCATCTTTGTCGCACCTACGGCGTCGGCCGCCAAGCGAGAGTGAATGCACACATCCGCCGGGTCCGCAAAGGCATATTTTGGATACCCGGCAATCCGTGGGTTCGACAGGGTCAGCGGGATCCAGACACCCCGCCCATCCGGGTCGAAGCGCGCCACATAGAGGGTGCCGCGATCCAGATATTTGTCGCCGGTCGCAAGACGGTCAGCGGCCGTTGCATCGGCCGGGTCCCAGAGCGCCGCAGAGACCCATTTGTAAATATATTCACCGCGCGCATCGTCCCCCTGATAAATCGCCAAGGGCTGTCCGGGCACGGGACGAGAAAAGGCGGCCGCCTCATGCGCGAAACGCCCAAGGGCCGTCCGCTTTCGAGGATGGCGCGACGGATCATAAGGATCGACCTCGACGATATAGCCCATCGCATTTGTCTCGTTCCGATAGTCGTCCTCAGCCCGCCCACCGCGCACGCTGACATCCCAGCGTGCAAAACGCGACTCCGCCCCTGCAGACTCCCAGCCATGTCGGCTGGCCGAGCCCTGAGGCCGGCCATAACGCTGCAGCGCCACGACACTACGGTCATTGCGCAGGGCATCGTCACCGGCTGCGCGTGCAAAATAACCGGCCCAGTTTTCTTCCCCGGACAACAAGCTGCCCCACGGCGTGCGCCCCGTTCCACAGTTGTTGAGCGTCCCACGCACCTGGGTGCCTTGCGGCGAGTAACGCGTACGCAGCAAGGCATTGCCGCGCGCAGGGCCGTGAATCTCAACGGCCGTTTGCAAATGGATGCGGGTATTGAACGGCGAGTCCACCACAGGGTGCCAATCATTCCCCGTGCGCCGCACCTCAAAAACTGAAATGCCGTGCAACGCCATCTCCTTGTCCACCTCGGTGGCCGGTCGTGGCAAATCGCTCCGTCCCCCATCGGCATGCACAAAAAAGGAGCTGCGTAGCTCATCCGTCGTCGCTTCGTGATTCAAGCCAATAAGTGCGCGCTGCGAAGAAGAGGGATCCGGTCGGCCCGTGGCACCGAGACCAAAAAATTCCATGCCGTCATGGTGATCCCCAAAACGATGCTCGAAATCCGTGTCCGTGCCATCGTTGCGAAACGCCGGGATCTTTGCCTGCAAGGGATCGCCCAGCGCGCACACAATCGTATAGCGGTAGCCCGGCGGCAGGGTCAGCCTGTCTTCCAGGCTCTTGGGCACCGGCGAAAAGCCTAGCGTAGCCAGTCCTTCCGCCAAGCCCGTCCTTGCCTCGGCTGCCGCATGGCCAGAATAGTTTAAAAGCCCAATACCCAGCACCCCCGAGGCGACTGAGCCACCCGCCAAGGCCGCCCCACCCCGCAGGAGATTGCGACGCGACAAACGCAGGGCCATGACCGTTGCAAACTGGGTCAGATCCTCGGAAACAGGCCGATTAGACATCGTGGATTCCATCACAGGAGATATAAACAAACACAGCCTACTCGCCATTTTTGACAAGACGATGACCCTCCCGAGAAGGCCTGGCAAACGATTCAGGGCGCGATAGATGGAATTCGTTGATTCTGTTAGTGTAATCATTGACTTGAAATTTGCCGAATGAATCCGTGGCCATCCAAACCTTCGTCACGGCCACATCCTCTCGACACGGAAGACACCATGCCCAATGCCTACATCATCACCATCGTGAACCAAAAAGGGGGGTCCGGAAAAACCACCCTAACCATGCTTCTGGCCGGCGCACTGGCGGACACCTATGCCAAGGTGCTGGTGGCTGACACCGATCCTCAAAACTCATCCATGTTCTGGGCCAGCCGTAGCGCCCACTTCCCTGCCGAGGTGAAAGACTTCTCGCAGGAGCCTGAGAGACTCGCCAAGCGGATTGGCAAGCGGATCGAAGAATACGAATTCATCCTGATTGACTGTCCGCCGCACGCCTCGGCCCCGGCCACTGAGAGCGCCTTGGCCATGTCGCATCTAGCCCTTGTTCCGCTCAACCCATCGCCGCTGGATCTGCATGCCAGCCTGGGCATCCGCGAAACCATCGCCAAGGTGCGGGCAGAAGGCAACACCGCACTCAAGGCCCGTCTGGTACTCAATCAGGCCCAGCCGCAGACGCGCATGACACAAGACCTTGAGGTCGCCCTGGCGCAGTTCGGGATTCCGCTCATGAAGGCACAACTGCACCAGCGCACCGCCTATCGACAATGCGCCCTGCATGGACAAACCATCGGCAGCAAGAAACTCTCCTCACCGCTGGCGGCACTGGAAGTCGCTGCCCTTAAGCGCGAAGTGCTGCAAATCCTTAAGCGTTCAGCGTAGCGCCGGTAGCCCCGGTGCCGATTAAATAGCCAAACGCCGCACTACGGTAGCAATCCGCTCGGCCGCGGCCTGCACAACGGCAGCATCCATGCCTTCGGCCATCACCCGCACCAAGGGTTCGGTGCCGGAGGCACGCAGCAGGATGCGGCCTTGACCGGCGAAGGCAGCGTCTTCGGCTGCCGCAGCCGCGACCACCTCAGGATGCTGGGCCAGTTCGCGCGGGGCCTTGATATTCAGCAGCACCTGCGGCCAGAGCGGACAGTCGGCGACCAGTTCGGACAGGCTTTGCCCGGTGCGGCGCAGCGCGGCCAGCACCTGCAAGGCGGAAATGATGCCATCGCCGGTGGTATGGCGATCCATGCACAGCAGATGGCCAGAACCTTCGCCGCCCAGCACCCAGCCACGCGCCTGCATGCGTTCCAGCACATAGCGATCGCCCACCTTGGCGCGCTCGAAATCGAGGCCCAGTGCACGCAAGGCCTGCTCCACCGCACCGTTGGTCATCTGCGTGCCGACCACGCCCTCCACCGTTTCACCCGCCGCCAGGCGGCTCTTGGCCATGAGGTAGAGCAGGCGATCGCCATCCACGATCTCGCCGTCGGCGTCGCACATGATCAGACGGTCACCATCGCCATCCAGCGCAATGCCCAGATCAGCGCCATTGGCACGCACCGCCTCGGCCATCAACTCAGGATGGGTCGCACCGCAGCCCTCGTTGATGTTGAAGCCGTCCGGATGATTGGCAATGGCGATCACCTCGGCACCTAGTTCGTGCAGCACCGGCGGCGCGACATGGTAGGTAGCACCGTTAGCGCAATCGACAACGATGCGCAGGCCCTTGAGATCCAGCTCATACGGGAAACTGCCCTTGCAAAACTCGATGTAACGGCCGGGCGCGTCGTCCAGTCGCTTAACCTTGCCAATCAGCCGCGCCTCGGCGGTGACTAGCGGCTTGTCGATGGCCGCCTCGATCTCCAGTTCCACCGCGTCCGGCAGCTTGTAGCCATTACCGGAGAAGAACTTGATGCCGTTGTCCTCGAACGGATTGTGCGAGGCCGAAATCACCACGCCAGCCGATAGGCGCAAGGTGCGGGTGAGGTAGGCCACCGCCGGCGTCGGCATCGGCCCCACCAGACGCACATCAACGCCCGCCGCCGTAAAACCCGCCTCCAGCGCCGACTCCAACATGTAGCCGGACAGTCGCGTGTCCTTGCCAATCAACACCATGGGCCGTGCGCCGTGGTCGCGCTGCTGCGCCAGCACCTGGCCGGCGGCATAGCCCAGCTTCAACGCAAAATCCGGCGTGATCGGCGCCTCGCCCACCCGACCGCGCACACCATCGGTGCCGAAATATTTCCTGCTGCCTGTCGCACTCATCGCGTTCTCTCCCAAATTTTCAGCGCATCCACCGTGGCCGCCACATCGTGTACCCGCACGATGGAGGCGCCCTTTTCGACCGCCCGTAGCGCCGCCGCAACGCTGCCCGCCAACCGATCCTCGACCGACCGACCGGTGATCTCACCGATCATGCGTTTGCGCGACACGCCCACCAACACCGGTGCCAGTTCTGCCAAACGCGGTAAACCCCGCAACAAGGTCAGATTGTGTTCCAGTGTCTTGCCAAAGCCAAATCCCGGGTCAATACAAAGCCGCGAGCGGGCAATGCCGGCGGCCTCGCACGCAGCGATACGAGTGGCCAGAAAGTCATACACCTCATTCAGCACATCGCGGTACTGCGGCGCATCCTGCATGCGGCGCGGCTCACCCTGCATGTGCATCAGACAAACTGCGCAATCACTGTCCCGCACCGCCTCCAGCGCACCCTGCGCCTGCAAGGCGCGCACATCGTTGATCATCGCCGCACCCGCCGCCAGCGCCGCACGCATCACGGCCGGTTTCATCGTATCTACCGAGACCGGTACCCCGCAATGACGCAAACCCTCCAGTACCGGCAGGATACGCTCCAGTTCCTCCTGTTCGCCCACCGCCTGCGCCCCCGGCCGCGTCGACTCGCCGCCAATATCCAGGCCATCCGCGCCTGCGTCGATCAGACAACGGGCCTGATCCAGCGCCTGAGCAGGCGAATAAAAACGCCCGCCGTCGGAAAACGAGTCGGGCGTCACATTGACGATGCCCATCACCTGCGGGCGATCGTTTTGCAAGATCACGGCCTTAGCGGAATCAGGCTTCTTCCGCCGGTTGCGTCGTTGCCTCAGGAGCCGCAGGCGGTTCACTGGCCGGCGGGTTCGGAACCGGTGCCGGCTTAGGCGGACGCGCTGGGCGGCCTTCCATGATGTCGTCGATCTGCTCGATGCCGATGGTCTCCCATTCCAGCAAGGCTTGGGTCATCGCCTCGATCTTGTCCCGGTTCGCTTCGATGAGCTGGCGGGCGCGGGCGTACTGCGCGTCAACAATGCAGCGCACCTCGGCATCCACCTTTTGCAGGGTCGCCTCGGACACGCTCTTGTGCGTGGTGACCGAACGGCCCAGGAAGACCTCGCCCTCCTCTTCACCGTACACCATGGTGCCCAGCGCGTCGGACATGCCCCATTGGGTCACCATCCGCCGTGCCAGATCGGTAGCGCGCTGGAAATCGTTGGACGCGCCGGTGGTCATCTGATTCATGAAGATCTCTTCGGCGATACGACCGCCAAACAGCACGCAGACCGTAGATAACAGGCGAATCTTGTCCTGGCTATAACGGTCCTCAGTCGGCAACTGCATGGTCACGCCCAAGGCGCGGCCGCGCGGGATGATCGTGACCTTGTGCACCGGATCGGTCTTTGGCAGCAAGCGGGCGACGACCGCATGGCCAGACTCATGATAGGCCGTGTTCTTGCGCTCCTCCTCGGGCATGATCATTGAACGACGCTCGGCGCCCATCATGATCTTGTCCTTGGCGCGCTCGAAGTCATCCATATCGACCACGCGTTTGTTGCCGCGGGCAGCAAACAAGGCCGCCTCGTTGACCAGATTGGCAAGATCCGCACCCGAGAAACCGGGCGTACCCCGAGCAATGATGTCGGCCTTCACATCTTGCGAGATCGGCACCTTGCGCATGTGCACCATCAGGATCTGCTCGCGACCGCGAATATCAGGTAGCGGCACCACCACCTGACGGTCGAAGCGACCCGGACGCAACAGGGCCGGATCCAACACATCAGGACGGTTGGTGGCGGCGATAATGATGACGCCCTGATTGGCCTCAAAGCCATCCATTTCCACCAGCAACTGATTCAGCGTCTGCTCGCGTTCATCATTTCCACCGCCCAGACCCGCACCGCGCTGGCGACCGACCGCATCGATCTCGTCGATGAACAGGATGCAGGGCGAATGCTTCTTGGCTTGCTCAAACATGTCGCGCACCCGCGCCGCACCGACACCGACAAACATCTCAACGAAGTCCGAACCGGAGATGGTGAAGAACGGTACTTTGGCCTCGCCCGCAATGGCCTTCGCCAAGAGGGTCTTGCCGGTACCTGGCGAACCCACCAACAGCACCCCCCGCGGGATGCGTCCGCCCAGTTTCTGGAACTTGGACGGGTCACGCAAGAACTCGACCAGTTCGCCCACTTCGTCCTTCGCCTCATCGCAGCCCGCGACATCGGCGAAAGTGACGGTGTTGGTGTCCTGATCAAGCAGACGGGCTTTGCTCTTGCCGAAAGAGAAGGCGCCGCCCTTGCCGCCACCTTGCATCTGGCGCATGAAGAATACCCAGACACCAATCAAGAGCAACATGGGGAACCAGGACACGAAAATGCTGGTCAGCATGGACGGCTGTTCCTCCGGCTTAACCTCGACCGTTACCCCATTCTTGAGCAGGTCAGACACCATCCATGGATCGTTGGGGGCATAGGTGGTAAAGCGTTGGCCATCGGTCTGCGTGCCGCGCAGGACATGACCGTCGATGGTGACCTTGGCGATGCGGCCTTGTGTTACCTCATCCAAGAACTGTGAATATTCGAGTTGCGACGACCCACCACCCGAATCGCGCGGACCAAACTGGTTGAACACCGTCATCAGCACGAGGGCAATAACCAGCCATACCCCTACATTTTTAAAAAGATTGTTCAATCTCGCACCCTTTAATCACATACCCGCGACGCGCTGCCGCACATCGGCGCACAGTAGTCCAATTAATCGGTCCAATCAATGTCGCAGACCCCGTCCCAACAAATAAACCTCGGTGCTCTCATCCCGCGAGGCCTTGGGTTTGCGCGATACCACCGCCTTGAATGCACCCCGCATCTGCCGCAAAAAGTCCTCAAACCCGGCACCCTGAAAGACCTTGATCAGGAAGACCCCTTCCGGACGCAACACACTCTGGGCGAACTCAAGCGCCATCTCGGCCAAGGCATAGGATTTCGCCTGATCTGACAACAACACGCCAGTCAAGTTGGGGGCAATATCAGAAAGTACAAGGTCTACCGGATGGCCATCCAAGCGCGACAGGAAATCATCTAAGACCGCCTGGCTGGAAAAATCGCCCTGCACAAACTCAACCCCCTTGACCGGCTCCATCGGCAACAGATCAATGGCCAAGACAGATCCTTGGCCCTGGAGTCGCTCACTCACTACCTGGCACCAACCGCCCGGAGCGCTACCCAGATCCACCACGCGGATGCCGGAGCGAAGCAGGCGGTCCTTTTCCAGGATTTCAATCAATTTGAAGGCAGAGCGGGCGCGATAACCTGCCTTGGTGGCCAGCTGCACATAGTAATCGTTGGCATGGCGCTGATGCCAGATATGAGTTTTTGCACTACGCTTCATGATGCGGCCCTGCTCCTCAGGTAAAATAGAGGCATGAATACTTCAGCCACAACAATCCTCACCCCGCAACAGCGGAAATTTCTCCGTGCCCAGGCCCACGACCTAAAGCCCGTCGTGATGATCGGCAACCAAGGACTGACCGAGGCCGTGCTCCGGGAGACACAACGCTCCCTCGTCGCCCATGAACTGATCAAGATCCGCGTCCTCGGCGATGACCGTACGGCCCGCGAGGCCTGGTTGGTCGAGATCTGCGCCGCTACGGGTGCCGCCCCGGTGCAGCACATTGGTAAGCTATTACTCATTTATCGCCCGGCAGACACACCACGACTGCAATTACCGTGACTTAGCGACGAGAGCCAGACCTAACAGGCTCTCGATCAGATAGACCACGCTGGACACCCCATGCCAGGTCTCGAAGCGATCACGGAAGAGGGTCTCCATGACATCCTTGGGCATCGCCTCGGCTTTTAGTTCAGCGAGAATCGGCTGGATACCGAAGTATTGCGCCAAGGTCAGGAGCAGCATCGCCAGAACGATCCAGAATGCGGCCTGTTTGAAGGCCTGCCCCCCCGCTGCCTGCACCCGCGACAGGAGCAACCACGCCGCACAGGCCATCCCGACCCAAGCCATTCCCGCAAACATCTTCCCCGCCAGTAGCCCCGCCAGGGCCCTGTCTTCAGGAAGGTTATGGAATAACAGCGGGGCCACCAGATAGCCCACTGCCCACAAGCCCCCGACCCACAGGACAATAGCCCAGGCCGAGATCATCTGACCTAGGCGCATAACTGTTCAGAGATAATGTACATCGAGAATCTCAAAATGGCGCACCCCACCGGGGGCCTGGACATCGGCCACATCATCGGCGTATTTACCAATCAGGGCACGCGCAAGCGGTGAACTCACGGAGACCTTACCCTGCTTGATGTTGGCCTCGTCATCGCCGACGATTTGGTAGCGCACCTCTTCGCCTGTCGCGGCATCCACCAACACCACCGTGGCACCAAAAACAACGCGGCCTTCGGCATCCAAGTGCCTCGGATCGATGATCTGAGCGTTAGACAGCTTGGCTTCAAGTTCCTTGATACGCCCCTCGACGAAACCCTGCCGTTCTTTGGCGGCATCATATTCGGCGTTTTCTGAGAGATCCCCATGCGAACGCGCCTCGGCAATCGCTGCAATCACCGTCGGACGGTCGACAGACTTCAAATGTTGCAATTCTTTGCGCAGCAGATCGGCACCGATCACTGTCAATGGCACCTTGTTCATGCGAGTCCTTCTTCTAGTTGACGGTGCAGTGATTGCAAGTCATAGACGCTAATTTCGCGCCGCTCCCTCATGCCCTGACAGGCCGCCAGTGCACCCGCCAGCGTGGTGTAATACGGCACATTCGCCGCCATTGCACCGGTACGAATCGAGGCCGAATCCTTGGCTCCGCGTTTGTCCTCAACCACATTGACGATCAAGGCCACATCTCGATTCTTGATCATATCCACAATATGCGGCCGCCCCTCACCCACCTTGTTGACCCGCGTCACGGGAAAACCGGCGGCCTGGATCGCCTTGGCCGTGCCCTTGGTCGCATAGAGGTTGAAACCCAATTCGATCAATAACTTAGCAACTTCAGCTACGCGCGGATGCTCGACATCGCGCACCGACAGACAGACATTTCCCTCGCGCGGCAAATTGACGCTAGCGGCATATTGCGACTTCAGGAAGGCCTCGCCAAAGCAGCCCGAGATGCCCATAACCTCGCCGGTCGAACGCATCTCCGGCCCCAGCAAGGGATCAACACCCGGAAACTTGCGGAACGGAAAGACCGCTTCCTTAACCGAAAAATACGGCGGGATGATCTCCCGAGTCACGCCTTGAGAGGCCAGGCTCTGGCCCGTCATGCAACGCGCAGCCACCTTGGCCAGCGGTCGACCTGTCGCCTTGGATACAAAGGGGACCGTACGCGAGGCACGCGGATTAACCTCCAGCACGAACACCTTGGCCTGATCGCCCTCACCCTGGATAGCGAACTGCACATTCATCAGACCAATGACATTAAGGGCACGCGCCATGGCCACGGTTTGACGACGGATTTCATCCTGTAAGGCATCTGACAAGGAATAGGGCGGTAGCGAGCAAGCCGAATCACCCGAATGGATACCGGCCTGTTCGATGTGTTCCATGATGCCGCCCATGACCACCTCCTGGCCGTCGCATAGGGCATCGACATCAATCTCAATCGCATCATCAAGAAAGCGATCCAGCAACACCGGTGAGTCGTTGGACACCTTCACCGCTTCGCGCATATAGCGTTGCAGGTCGGCCTCTTCACGCACGATCTCCATGGCGCGACCACCCAGCACATAGGAAGGCCGCACCACCAAGGGATAGCCAATCTCTTCAGCGAGACGCAGGGCATCCGCCTCGGTACGTGCGGTGCGATTGGGCGGCTGACGCAGGCCCAGCGCATTGATCAGCTTCTGGAAGCGCTCGCGGTCTTCCGCCGCATCGATCATGTCCGGCGAGGTTCCGATGATGGGTACGCCGTATTTTTCGAGGTCGCGCGCCAACTTCAGCGGCGTCTGGCCGCCGTACTGGACGATGACGCCCTTGGGCTTTTCAATGCGCACGATCTCCAGCACATCTTCCAGTGTCACCGGCTCGAAATAAAGACGGTCAGAGGTATCGTAATCCGTCGATACGGTTTCCGGATTGCAGTTGACCATGATGGTTTCATAGCCGTCCGCGCGACAGGCCATGGCCGCATGGACGCAACAGTAATCAAACTCGATGCCCTGACCGATACGGTTCGGACCCCCGCCCAAGACCATAATCTTGTCTCGCTGGGTCGGTTGCGCCTCACACTCTTCTTCGTAACACGAATACAAATAGGCCGTGGCCGTAGAAAATTCGGCGGCGCAGGTATCAACGCGCTTGTACACGGGGTTAACGCCCAGCTCCCAGCGTCGCGCACGCACGGCGTGCTGGTCGGTACCCAGCAGGGTCGCCAGACGGCGGTCAGAGAAACCGGCACGCTTCAGTTGATACAAGGCCTCGCGTTCAATCGCGTGCAGGGCCTGGCCCCGCATGGCATCCTCCTGACGCACCAGATCAGCGATCTGAACCAAGAACCAAGGGTCAATCTTTGAATAGCCAAACACCTCATCCACGCTCATGCCGATACGGAAGGCATCGGCCACATAAAAGAGACGATCGGCACCCGGGTTGCTCATCTCCGAGATGATGACATCCCGCTCACGGGTCTTTTCGTCGAGCCCGTCCACGCCGGTTTCCAGGCCACGCAAGGCCTTTTGCAAGGACTCCTGGAAGGTGCGGCCCATAGCCATCACCTCACCCACCGACTTCATTTGTGTGGTCAGACGATCGTTGGCCTGCGGGAACTTTTCAAACGCGAAACGCGGGATCTTGGTCACCACATAATCAATCGAAGGCTCGAACGAGGCGGGTGTGGCCCCGCCCGTAATCTCATTTTTCAATTCGTCCAGGGTATAACCCACCGCCAGCTTGGCCGCCACCCTGGCAATCGGGAAACCCGTGGCCTTGGAAGCCAGCGCCGAGGACCGCGACACCCGCGGATTCATCTCGATCACCACCATCCGGCCATCCTCCGGATTGACGGAGAACTGCACATTGGCCCCCCCCGTATCGACACCAATCTCGCGCAATACGGCAATCGAAGCGTTACGCATAATCTGGTATTCACGGTCCGTCAGCGTCTGTGCCGGGGCCACGGTGATGGAATCACCGGTGTGCACGCCCATCGGATCGAGATTCTCGATGGAACAAATGATGATGCAGTTGTCCTTGTGGTCGCGAACCACCTCCATCTCGTACTCTTTCCAACCCAGCAGGGATTCCTCAATCAGGAGCTCATGGGTGGGGGACGCCTCCAGGCCGCGTTCGCAGATCTCGACAAACTCGACCATATTGTAGGCAATCCCACCGCCACTCCCGCCCATCGTGAAAGAGGGCCGGATAATGGTTGGAAAGCCCATGGCCGCCTGCACTTGCAAGGCCTCTACCATAGAGTGCGCAATGCCCGAACGCGCCGAGGCCAAACCGATACGAGTCATCGCCTGCTTGAACTTCTCGCGATCCTCCGCCATATCGATGGCCTCGCGCTTGGCCCCGATCATCTGAACACCAAACTGCTCAAGGACCCCATTCGAAGCCAGATCCAGCGCACAGTTCAGTGCAGTCTGACCGCCCATGGTCGGCAGCAGTGCATCGGGACGCTCTATCTCAATGATCTTGGCCACCGTCTGCCAATTGATCGGTTCAATATAGGTGGCATCGGCCATGTCCGGGTCGGTCATGATCGTCGCCGGGTTGGAATTGACCAAAATGACGCGATAACCCTCTTCTCGCAACGCCTTACAGGCCTGCGCGCCGGAGTAATCAAATTCGCAAGCCTGACCAATGATGATCGGGCCGGCGCCAATAATGAGAATAGACTGAATATCTGTGCGCTTAGGCATGTTTGGACTCCTGCATCATGCGCACGAAGCGATCGAATAAATAACCCACATCATGGGGGCCCGGGCTGGCCTCTGGGTGCCCTTGAAAACTGAAAGCCGGCGCATCCGTGCGGGCAATGCCCTGCAATGAACCGTCGAACAGCGATTTGTGTGTCGCGCGCAGATTGGCCGGAAGGCTGTCGGCATCCACCGCAAACCCGTGGTTCTGACTGGTAATCATCACCTGCTGGGTATCTAGGTCCTGCACCGGATGGTTGGCACCATGATGGCCAAATTTCATCTTCACGGTCTTGGCACCGGAGGCCAGCGCCAATAACTGATGGCCCAGGCAGATCCCCATGGTGGGCACCTTGGCCGCGACCACCTCTTGAATGGCACGAATGGCGTAATCACACGGCGCCGGATCGCCCGGACCATTGGACAGCAACACACCATCCGGGCGCATCGCCAGCACCTCAGCCGCCGAGGTCTGCGCCGGAACGATCGTCAAGCGGCAACCGCGCGCGGCGGCCATGCGCAAGATGTTGCGCTTGACGCCATAGTCATAGACAACCACATGATGGGGGAACTCAACCGCAGAGACAAAGCCCTGGCCCAAGGCCCACTCACCTTCGGTCCACGGCTCAATCTCAGTCCGCGTAACCACCTTGGCCAGGTCCATTCCGTTCAGGCCGGGGAAGGCCCTGGCCAGCTCCAACGCCTTGGCCTCATCCACCGTTCCGGCCAAGACACAGCCATTTTGCGCACCCTTTTCACGCAAGATTCGGGTCAGACGACGGGTATCGATACCGGCGATACCCACGACATTTCGCGTCCGAAGATATTCATCCAAGGGTTGCGTAGAACGAAAATTACTGAGCGTCAGCGGAAGGTCGCGGATAACCAAGCCGGCGGCATGAATCTGCGGCGATTCCTCATCTTCCGGGTTGGTACCGACATTTCCAATGTGCGGATAGGTCAGGGTCACAATCTGACGCGAATAGGAAGGATCCGTGAGAATTTCCTGATACCCCGTCAGGGCCGTGTTGAACACCACCTCGCCGATACCAACGCCCTCGGCGCCTATGGAGTAGCCCTTGAACACCGATCCATCGGCAAGCGCAAGGAGGGCGGGGGTTTTACTAGACAAGGGAGCTCCTGATTCAGATGTAACAAACGGGAGGCTCGATTTTTACCGAGCGCATCCCGCAAAATTGTCCTGATTATACCTGTTCGCCGCCTCCCCCTCAAGACGAAGCGTATAGCTCGCTTAGAGCACACCGCAACGAAACCCATGCCGTAACCATTTTCTTTCGCCCAACAAAAAACCCAGCTTTAGGCTGGGTTTTTTGTGTTTATGGGAGTCTGGCGATGACCTACTTTCACGAGCTCGAAGCTCACTATCATTGGCGCAGGTATGTTTCACGGTCCTGTTCGGGATGGGAAGGGGTGGGGCCATACCGCTATG
>CAMDCO010000002.1 GCA_945890495.1 Bordetella parapertussis
CCAATACCTGTGCCCGGTTCGCTTCTTTGTGACTCATCAGTTTGTCCATCTTCAAAATGTCCGCCGCCAGTTTTAACTGGGCCAGGTTGTATCACCTGCGGACATTTCTACTTGGGAGAAACCGGACATTACTACTTGGGGCTAACACAAGGTCAAATAGCATTGACCCGCCTACGGGCGCGTGGCAGTCTTCTGTTCCCTGTACGCCAGACCCTGTCCCGACTGTGATCGCTACTTACAATTACTGGATTGTTGCCCTGTCCTTCGCCGTGGCCTTTTTCACCGCCTACCGCGCTATCCGCTTGGCCGACGGACTCGCCACCTGCGCTGATGACGCCGCCAAATCACGCATTCTGAACGGCGCCATCACACTGGGGACCGGCATTTGGGGCATGCACTTTATTGGCATGCTCGCCCTGCATCTCCCCGTTCAGCTGTCTTATGACCCCTTTATGACCTTGTGGTCGGGCCTTTTTGCCGTTGTGGCCGCGGGCTTTGCGTTCTGGCAGATCCGAAACATCTCACACGATGGACTCCCTTTACTGGGAGTCGCGATCGCCATGGGGGCTGGGATTGCGATCATGCACTATGTCGGCATGGCGGCGATGCAGATGGAGCCGGCCATCGAGTACGACCCCTGGCTGTTCGCACTCTCCATCCTCATCGCCGTGATCGCCGCGTTTGCCGCCATCAAGGTCATGATCGTCCTGCCGAGGTACCGGAATCACCCAAGATTGAGGTGGTTTCAACTTGCAAGCACAACCCTGCTGGCGCTAGGGATCTCCGGCATGCACTACACGGGCATGGCTGCCGCCCAATTTCAGCCGGGCACGATATGCCTCGCCGATCCGGGCAGCCTAAGCCCCCATCGGTTAATGGGACTGGTGGCCTTCATGGCCCTGTTAGCGCTCACGCTCAGCCACTTTACGGCGCCCTATTCCAAACAATCAAGAAACACCCTTCTGGCCGAGAAGTCCCTGCCCATACTGGTCTTCGTCATCCTGACCGGTCTCTCCTTTTCCACTTGGGTCAGCGAGAAAGAAAAAACACAAGAACGCCTATTTTACGAGTTCAATCATCATGTTGAACGCCTTACCGCCTTCGTCGAGCAGCAAATTTCCGAGCATCAGGAGGCCTTGTACGACCTGACCGCCCTGTATGCGGCCTCCAAAGAGGTCGATCCCGATGAATTTCAAACCTTCGCGGGACGGCTGGCCAGTCAAGATCGGTATTACGGCATTCAATCCATGGGCCTCCTGCGCCCGCAAGGATCGGCGCACGGCACCTCTTCCAACCCCACACCGACGCAGGACCTTCAAAAAAATTGTTTTTCCTCCGCCTTGCGAGTCCGCGACGCCGACTTGGTCCCACTTTTCAAGACAGGAAAACTGGCCGATCCCTTGCCGCCCTTGGTCTGGAGTCAGGCCCTGCAACGGGGCCTGGGCAGCGCTCTAGCCGCAGAAAAACCTGCTCTGGTCTTGCTCCATAGCCCTGTCCAAAGGCCTTTGACGACCACAGGAAAGCGCACGAATGCCATCGTGGTTTATCCCGTTTTCCACAACAATAAACCGCATCACACCCTGACATTGCGCTGTTCCAACCTGCTGGGATGGGTCTATGCGAACATCGACATGAACACGATGCTGGGCCCCATGCAGACCCCGGAGTTCATGCGCCTTGACCTCTACGAGGGCACAGAAGCGCTAGAAAGCGCACGAATCTGGAGCACTTCCGCGCCAACACCACCCAACAAGACAAGCCCCCCTGCGGCGAAATACACCGCCACAGAGCCACTGCATGCAGGCAACGCCAACTGGACCGTCAAGGTTTCTCAGTTCCACACAACAGAATCTGATGACTACAACCCGTTCATGCTTATTCCCATCCTAGGCATGGCCATCGCTATCTTCATGGCGATATTGGTATTTCTGCTCAACCAAGCAAGAACCCGCGCATTCGAAAGCACCGCCAAGGTTGAACACGAACTCATAGAAAAAGAAAAACTGGTGAACTTCATCACGGAGCAAAACCTCCATCTTGAACACACCTCACAACTTAGGACGCAGTTTTTATCCACCATGTCGCATGAACTCCGGACCCCGCTAAACTCTATTCTCGGTTTCTCGGAGGTTCTTGCGAATGCCCACAAAGGCCCTCTCAATGAGGCCCAGCAGCAGATGCTTCATCATATCCAAACGAGCGGACAACACCTGCTCTCACTCGTTAATGACACCCTGGACCTTGCCAAGATAGACGCGGGCAGAATGTCCCTGGATCTGGAACACACCGACGCCTACAGCCTGATGGCCGATAGCTTGGGCAGCGTTCAGGGACAGGCGGAGATGCGCCACATGGCCTTGGTCTTGCACGCGGACAAGACACTGGGCCTTATCTGGACGGACATTCGCAAGGTCCGACAGATTGTCTATAACCTGCTCTCAAATGCCCTCAAATTCAGCCCGGATGCCAGTCGCATCACCCTGCAAGCCAAACGGGTGGATCGCCTCCTCGCTGGACATCTATCCGGTAAAGAGCCCTCGTTTTGCCTCATGTTCGAGCAGGATTTATCGAGCGCATTCCTTGAGATTTGTGTCGAGGATCTCGGTATTGGCATTGCCGAGAAGGATTTCCCCAAACTTTTCAAACCCTTTTCACAGCTAGACAGCCAGATCTCCCGTCAATTTGGCGGAACAGGCCTGGGTCTGGCCTTAACAAAAAGCCTGGTAGAACACCTGGGGGGCGGCATCGCCGTGCAAAGCCGGGTCCGCGGAGGATCTCGTTTCACCGTCTGGATCCCCTGGCGAGATGAAGCGCCTACCCCGACGCAAAAAGCCCTGCAATAAAGGTCGCATTGTATTTACATATCAATGCGTTATTGCAATCCAACGGGGCCGTTCCAAACCGCGAGGCGGCCCCGTGCACTCACGCCATCAGGCGTTTATTTGACTCCTGGTGATTGGTAGTGGATCTGGCCACATTACACATTTTGGCAACCACGGCGGCCATGGCCCATGTAGGGGCAGGCCCCCGTGCCTGCCCTAACGGTGAATGGGCAACCACAGGGGGGGTTGCCCCTACGAAAATCAGGCAAGCACAGGGTTCTCCCCCTCCCCTCCGCAATTCCTCCTCGCGGGTCCGTACGATGAATTGCACTACCCACTCGATTTCATATAGAGCCGTTTATTTGACCCGGCCAAAGGTGCGCATCACATCGCAGGGGTTGCCGCGCACGGTCGGTAGGCTGACACCCTTGGCAGCGGCGCGCCGATCCACCTCTTGACGGTGTTGCGTCATGTAGGTGTTGCACTCGGCATAGGACGACATGTCTTGCAACTTCTTGGCGTGAGCGGCCTGCTCGTCCGCCGTCATCAACTCTGAACCGCGAAAGCCGCCCGAGGCGTATTGAGGAAAGGCGTGGGCGGCCGCGCTGACCAGCATCAACCCCGCAACAACAATCAGATTCTTCATCGTAACAACTCCATGGAAAGGGCCGCCTAAGAAAAGGGCCCCATAAGAAAAGGGCCCCATAACGGGGCCCCTATTCTAGCCGAGCCTTAGACCCCGCGTCTGGCGGGATGCGCGGCCAGCGGTCAAACGCAACCGATCAGACGCAACTGATCAAACGCAACCGGTCGGCTTGGGCGTACCTGCGTAACGACCCGCCTGCTTGGCCGGACCAAACGGGAAGATGTCGAAGAGGAATTTCTTTTCGCCCCATTCCGAACCAAATTCTTCCTTCAGGCCCTTTTGCAGTATCCGCAGGTTGGGCGCCGTGCCGTACTCGTTAAAGTAGTCACGCATGTAGTGGATGATCTTCCACTGGTTTTCACCCAGTTCCAGTTTGTCCTGGCTGGCCAGGTAACTAGCGACCTCCTCGGACCAATCCGACAGGTTCACCAGATAACCCTCCGGGTCGGTCTCAACGATTTGGCCATTGATGTGGAGTTCCATGTTCTTTCCTCTCGTTCAAAAGGCAGCCTAGGGCCGCACAGATCTATTGTTGACAGTTTTAATCAAGTATTAAAGGCCAAAAAAGGCCCGCACGGATACGGGCCTCTTTACTTAGGACTGCGCAATCATGCAGTACAGCATGGGGATGGACAGCATGGTATTGAAACGCGAGGTCAGCATGGCCAGGCGTGCGGCCTTGGCCTTGTCCGCCGCTTCGACGACCACGATACCGAGCGCCTTCTTCTGGTTCGGCCAAATGATGAACCAGACATTGAAGGCCATCACCAAGGCCAGCCACATGCCGATGCCGATCATCTGCAGCTCCAGGGTCAGGGCCTCAACCAAGTAACCGGCACCGGCGGCCACCAGCAGACCCGTAACCACGGTCGCCAAGGCGGCCCAGCGGAACCAGAACAGCGCGGCCGGGGCAATCACCTTGCCAATGGCCGGCTTGTGTTCGTCGGGGATCTTGGGCATGGACGGGATTTGCACGAAATTGAAGTAGTACAAGAGGCCAATCCACAGCACGCCAGAGATCGTGTGCGACCAGCGCAGGCCATTGACCAAATCTAGCCCACCGGTGGTCATAACCATCACGATGACCAGCAGCAAGACACCCGCAGATACCGTGCGGCCCAAGGATTGAAAAATAATGCCCATGTTATTTCCTCTCAATAAAATCAGTAAAGTCAGTTAGTTACCTTAACAGACCAACCCCTCTAGGGTCAGATGGCTTGCATTGTAAATACCTGACGAATTTTGTCAAGTTTAGGAGATGTCTATCCGGTGATGGACTGATGCGACAAAGCCTGAAAAGCCTTTAAAAATCAACGATGTTGGCAATTCATGGTGGCGCATGTTGCACCAAATGTTGCACTAAAAGCTCATCTGTCCAGCCGATCACGTCAAATCACTGGACGGATTGAGCCCATAAAAAAACGGCCACAAATGAGGCCGTTGGTGATGCGGGGCAGGAATCGAACCTGCCACACTCGTTCATTTGAACGGCTCTACCTTTTGAGCTACCGCATCGTTGAATTGCTTGCAAAACCATTTCGCATCGTCTTCAAAAACAAAACCAGCTCGGGTTTGAGCCTTGGCATAGGCAGCCAAGTTTTCGATCTGATCAAGCGGCCTGTACGCCACAAAGCACTGGTACGTGAAACCGGACTTGCCGACCAGGTAGTGCATTTGTGGGTCTGACCCCTGAGTTTTTGCGTCATTCATGGCTTGCATTTTATGGGCCTTAGTGAGATCGGCTGAGCTGGTCGCATTCTTTGATCGCCGCCTCTCTTCGCTTGTCGAGATATTCGGCCAAGTCTTGCAGGTGCACACCCTTGGCGCATTTTTGCGAACCTTCGATTCGCACAAGTGGAATCTTGATTTCGCCAGCACTGACCTTGCGGACAAATTTGGCGCTGTCCAAGTGTGGGAAATAGTCTTTGCAAACCACATCAACCGGGATAACCGCCCTTGCGTTGTATTGCGCCATCAGCAAAAAAGCGGTGTTCATGACATTCCCCCCCATGCACTGACCAACGGCCTGGCGTCATAACGCTGAGCGCTGCGCTCAGACCCGGCCCAGTTGTGACCTTCAAAACCTCCATCATGGCTTTCTGCGGCCTGAAATAAGCCTGGCCGGTTGTAAATTGTTCGTCCCCAAGCATCGCGGCGCGTGATGTTCACCAGTCTGCCGTTTTTGACATTGTTGTAAACCTGATCGCGCGAAAAACCAGCGTCAATCACTTCGGCCATGGTTCGCGGTATTTCACAAAAATCAATGATGTTCATGACTTCCCCGTTGCCTTGGCTATAAGCGCACGGATTTTCTCGGATATTGCAGCAACATGCTCTGCCTTATAGGCTGGATCAAGCTCGGCATCCTCAATAAATGGCAATGCCGTACATAGCATTTCAAGCAATTCAGGCGCGGCAGCGATCAATCTCGCATTCGCCTCATCCTCATCGCCCAAAGTCAAATAAACGGCTGCAATATCTTTTATGACACCGGAGTAGTCTTCTGCCTTTTGAACAATATCGCCGCATCCAAGGTGAACCCAAGGCCCTGGTGTGTGCTTGCTCATGTCGCCACCCCCATTTGATTGGCCGCATGCTTTGCCGCCATCCAAGCGCCAAATGCCAGCGTGTAGCCGTCAAGGTATTTGGGGAAATCAGCATCCTCACTGCCGGGGATGATTTCACCTTGCTGACCGTCACCCATCCACCAGGCGTCATACCATTCCTTGAACTCTTTGGACTCTTGCGGAAATCTTGGAGGTTTACGCTGCTCCAACAGCTCCAGCGCGATCTGGCGCAAGATGTTGTATTTACCCTCAAGCTCAACGCCTTGCTCGTTGGCCCAGCGCTCTTCAAGCAATCTGTCAAGTCGCTTTTCAGCATCGCTTCGGGTGTCTTTTTTCAACAGTGCCATCGTTTCTTCTTCGCTGGCGTAGGGGTCTTGTTTTTTGCTCATGCTGGTTCTCCTGATGTGATTTCAATTTCGGGTTTAAATGCCTCAATGGCTCTTCCAAGCCGCTTTGCGGCCTCGATCTGATCTGGTGTCATGTGGTCATGCGGGCCAAGGCCCAGCATTGGCCGCAACGGCTGGCCCACTGGTGAGCTGCCGCCCTGGTGGTGCCATAGTGCAAAGCAAATGGCCGCATACACCTCCGGTACAAGCGCTTGCATGGTCACAACTCCACCTCCGTTTTGACACTGGTGTAGTGCGGGATGTAGCCGCCCTGCACGTAATAGGTTTTTTGGCACTTGGGGCAATCCGTTGACCCCGTGCCCTCAAGCCATGGCAAGCGGTAAAGGTCGCCTGGGTCTTGCAGCATTTCATCGTCGGTCATGGTGTGGCCGCAATGCGGGCACGTTGGTTTTCTGGTTTGGAATGTGTTGATGTCATTCATGTCATTGCATCCTTGAAATTGGCACATGCACACAGGCTTTGCTTTGATGGCTTTGGACGTTGACCAGTGGGACAACATTCCAAATCGTTTGGTCTGGATGGTCGATCCAGCGTTTGCAGTTGCGGCAGCGCTCAGACGGCTGCTGCGGCCTGCATCGGTTGTAAGCGGCGGGCATTGGCGTCATGAGTTGGCCTTCATGGCGTTTTGGCACTTGACGATCACATGCACAGGCGGATTGCCTCCCCACATCTTCATCAGCTTGGGACAATTGCTTGGCGGCTTGACCGGGCCAGTTGGAATGGCCGCGACAACAGCCGCACAAAAAATGGCAACAGCAAAAAACAACAACATGGCCCGCGCAAGATGCTTGATGTACATGCACGATGCACTCGCCACCAGCGGCGCATGGCTTGGGTACCGTTGCTTGATTCGGGCAACCCTTGCGCCGCCTGGATGGCCTGGGCAATGGCTATCTTGACAACCCGGCATTGCATGACAAGCGCCACCGGCTGGACAGCCTTGGCCGCGATCACATTTCCCGGCTGGGTTGCAACAGCTCCAGTCGTTCATGCCAGCAACCCCCTTTGCGCTGTCGCCTCCACAAACTTGATGAAAAGAAATCCGCCCGCCCTCACCATTTCTCGCCATGGTTTAAAAAAGTGAAAAGGCTCACCAGCTTGGGCGCACAAATTCAGGGTTTTTTGATCCACACCAAATGGCGTGAAGTGAGCGCATTCCTCACCTTTGGCGCATTCACTGCCATCAGGGTTTTGGCCTTTGCACAAAACAAGAATGTGCGTGGTCACAGCGGGGCCTCCTCAGCATCAACCGGGTAAACCGGCTGGCGTGATTTGCGCGGCTCACGGTATGGCGGCAATGGAAACATGGCAAAAGGCCAAGTGTTCATGCCCCAGTGCTCCCAAATCCACCATCGCCACGCTCGGTGTCGCCCAGCTGGTCAACCAGGTCAAAGTGCACGTAAGGGCTTGGCACGATCATGGCTTGGGCCACACGGTCACCGGGCTTGATCTGCATGGGCCGGTATTCAGCGCTGGCGTCCATCGTCAGCTTCACCTGGACGGTGCCTCGGTAATCGCTGTCAATCACGCCAACGCAATTGCTCAGGCGCAATGCGTTTTTGAAGCCATGGCCGCTGCGGCTGAAAATCAGCATCACATGGCCCACAGGAATTTCAAAGGCAAGACCAATGTTGCACAGCACGGGGCTGCCGCTCAACATGTTGACGGGCGCTTGGCCGCCATTCACCTCCACTGCAACCAGGTCAAAGCAACCAGCGCCGCCCGATCCATAGACCGGCAGCACTGCATCAGGGTGGGTTTTTTGTGTTTTAAGAAACATGGTGTTCATAGGTCAATGATTTCAATGTCATGCGGCTGGGTCTTGCCGCGCAAAATGTCCAGAATGCGTTTTTCGGTCAGGCGATGCGCCTTGATCAAGGTGCGCTCTGGCAAAGTCTCCAAAATCGTGGCGTAGTCCTCCAAAATGCCGCGCACCGCCACAAGGCCTTGCCCATCCAGACGGATGTTTCCGCCTTTGAGGTTTCGTTTGCCAGCCATCGCCAAAGCGGTGATCGCGTCTTGCAAAAGGCCTTGCGTGTCCTCAACCTGCACCACCTCGCCATCGCAGTCCAGCCAATAGCCGTGGTTGGCAGTGATTAGCGTTTCCATGAGGTTCACGGCATCGCTGCACACGCGCCAATCGTCTTTGGTGGGCTCTGGCGCACGTTCAATGGCCGTCAACCCTTGCCACATGCGCGTGAGCTGGTAAGAGCGTCGCTGCAATGGCATGGGCTCTGTCGGGCTGGCCGACAGCTCGGTCAAGATGCTGTACGTGCAAGCCTGGGCCTGATGGTTGCGCTTGCGGGCATAGGTAGATTGCTTGCGCATCAAGTGCCTCGCGTCAGGTCGTGTTTGAACGGCAAACCCACGCATTGCGCATGAATGCCGCGCGGCTGCACCGGCTTGCCATTGACCAGGCTGGGCAGCTCATACGCCCGGTACCGCCCTTCGGCAATCGGCAGGCGGCGCAGCTCATGGCCGTCATAAGTTGGCCGCTGCATGATGTTGGCCTGATCGCCCGATTTGGCTTTGACCTTGCCAACGGCACTGCTCGGGTCGCGGCCCCACATGTAGAGGCTCGTGCGGCCCTTGCGGCCCACGGAATAGGCCCGTTGCTGCGCAATCAGTGCATGGATGGCCCTTGCCACCGAAATGGTGGGCTCATCCAGTCGCAGGGCAATGCGCTCGGCGCTGATTGGCTCTGGTGCATTAAGCAAATCGGCCTCAACCCGGCTGCGCATGCTGTCATCGCGCCGCTTGGCCGGCACCTGGACATGCAAGCCACCACGGGAATCGGTCATGCGCGTCATCGACCCGCCCCCTTGGCCTCGGCCTTGAGGGCTGCATAAGCAATGCAATCCTCAGCGCTGTCGGCGTGATAGCCGGGACGCTGAAACAGGCGCACATCCTTGAGCAACTGCAACAACAGCCAGCCTTCGGATTCAGCCAATGCATGGCCCGTGATGGCGTTGAATGCAGCCACCGCCTTGCCCATAGATCGTTCGCCGCCTGGCTGGTCATAGGTCGATGCGCGGGCCTCCATGTGACTCTTGGCCTTGCCCATCAATTCGGGTGCTGTCTGCGCTTTTTGTGCGGTCTTTGGCTTGGTCATGATGGCCTCACGCATTGCCCAGCAACACCGCATAGCCGCTTTGCTTGGACACCGCCTCCACATACCCGGCAAAGGCATCTTCAACGGCCCGCTCGGGTCGATCCAGCTCGTACCAAAACTTGACCTGGCCGTTGCCCAGTCGGTATTTCAGGCGGGCACGAAGTTTGTAGCCATCGCCGTTTTTGAAAATGCGCAAGCCCAGTGCAAATTCTTTGGGAATCTGGAGCGCACCATTGGCCCCGGCGCTGGCATTGATGGTCTCGGTGTAGCCCAGCTGCACCTGGCCGTCATGCAGGCGCTTGGCGCTGCTGAAATTGATGTCTGTCTTGGCCTGGATGGTGGTCGCCACCTCCAACAGCTGCTGCGCGGCGGGCTCGGTAATGTCAGCCAAGTTGTCTTCAATGAACTCGGCAAAGTCGGTTTGCGTTTTGGCGCGGTTGTGGCCATTGTTCTCCAGCCAACGCTGAAACTCTGGCGTGAACTTGGCATGAAACTTGGCCTGATGGTCGCGCCATCCCGCATAGGCTGCGCGGTTGTCATTGAAAACGGCAGTCATCGTGCGCGTGTCGGGGTTGGCATAGATGTAACCCGTTGCCTCGCATTGCTGCTCTTTGCAGAAAGTAATAAAGCTGTCCACGCTGGCAAGCTCAATCACGCCTTGTTTGCGGTGCGGCGCGGGCCCGGCCTTGCGCACCTGGTCGGTCACATCCTTGTGGCTATAGCCTGGTGGCACGTTCACAAAATAGGCGTGGCCCACGGTCTCGGGCTTGAGTGCGGCGGCGGCCTGATTCATCAAGTGCTCGGCAATGTCAAAAAGCGCGGGCGTGTCTTGCATGGTGATTTCTTCGGTCATGGTGGTTTTGGTTTGAAGTTGGGTGGATTGAACGGGTGATGGCTTGGCAATCAGCTGGCCTGCTTGAGCGTGACCAGCGGCGTTTCGGCGGGTGCCCTGGCATCGCGCAAGTCGAGGTCGTGTTGGCGCGGGTGTTGGCGTGTGGGCTCGGCGTCATCCGTGAGCCAGAAAAAGTCGGTGGGCTGCTCTGGCTTGGGCAGCTCCAATTTGCGGTCAGCGGCAATGGTCACCTTGTCAACATCACCGCCGCGCGTGGCCGCCGAAACTTTGATCTTGATGGTCAGTGCACCGCTGCGGCCCGTGTTCTTCACGGTCTGCAACAAGTCATGCAGGTCTTGCGTCAGCAAGGAATGGGTTTGCCCCAAATTGAGGTCTTGAAGAAAAACAGAAAAGGCTTTCATGGTCTTGCTCGGTGGTTAAAAAATCTGGGGTTGATCGAGGTCGAATTCGCCGGGTACACGCTGGGTGACCCATTGGCCGGTGGCCGGGTTGATGCGGCGCACCAGGCTCACGCGCCGGGTGGTGTTGCGTGTGAATTCCGCTTTGCGATCGGCGCTGGCTTTGCAGCGGATCACGCGAGACCAGGTGGGGTGTTCCATGGCTTGCGCGAAATTCAGTGGTTTGAGTTGCTTGCACCGCGCGGCCAGCTGCTCAAAGGCGTGGTGCAACTGCTCACACGTGGGCGGCGGCAGCTTGTCCACGGCTTGGCTCAGCCTTGCAACTCGAATTCAGCGGGGCTGATGCTGGAGCCCAGCACCCACAGCCCAAAGATGACGGCCATGACCGTGGGCCAAAACCAGCGTGGTCGGCCAAGGCGGTGATAGAGGTTTTCCAACAGGTAGGGGCTCATGTGAAATCTCCTTGAATAATTGGCAATGGGCAGATTATTTACCCAAAG
The DNA here is from genome assembly GCA_945890495.1 of Bordetella parapertussis. GTDB lineage: Bacteria > Pseudomonadota > Gammaproteobacteria > Burkholderiales > Thiobacillaceae > QYQG01. Next base: position 11,306 of record CAMDCO010000002.1, read on the forward strand.
GGAATGTCAGTCAATACCCAAAGGGGAAATTTTTTGAGAAAATAGCAACACCCGCGCTGGGCGGGTGCTTCAAGGAATCACATGCAAGAGGAAAAACAACAGGCAGACAAGTCGGCAGCTGCTGCCGCTGCGGCCAAAAAAATCATGAACCACATGGGTGGCTTGGCCTATGAGCTCAACCGGGCCGAATACGGCATCAACAGCGCGATTGGCCGATGCCGTGCATTGCACCTGGTAGATGTAGAGTCAGAATTGCTGGCCTTGTCGAGCCATCTGGAGCGCATCACGGCCACGATTCAACCGGCCATCTTTGTCGATCTGAGTGGGTTGATCAACGATTCCGATGCCTGAAATCGTCCAGCCTGATGACCAGGCCTGACCGGTTGGCTTTGTTGTCAGCCGGTGGTGCCGTTGGCTGGGGGTGGTTTCGCAAGCGCATCAAGCAATCGTAGGGCTACTGCCAGCTGATCGTCTGGCAATCCTTCCATGAGCTGTGTGATTTTGATTCGCGCATTGCCATGACCAGAAAGCTCAGAAGCTGTGATTGGGTTATCCATCCATCCGCGTTCAAGACCTAAGGCTTCTTCAATTTCACGAGCCAAAGAGTCGCCCATGTTGTAGGTTTTGCCACCACGTTCATGTCTGACATTTGCATTAAGGATCCGCGTTAGTTTGGCGGTGTCATTTCGGGCATATCCAAGTAGATGACAAAGGTTTGCCATTCCATTGTGCTTTTCGACCAGCTCCCTCAGTCTTGATCGCCTAATTTCTTCTGATGTTTGCATCTTTACATTCCACCAAAAGTAAGACTCTTAAAAAATTCCCCGTTGGGTTGTTGTGATAATCCCCAATGGGGAATACAATGCAACACATGAAGAAATTGAAAGATTGGCTGGACAAGAAAAATGGCAGGCGCATTGAGCTTGCTCGCGCCTTGAATGTTCCACAGTCCTTTGTGACAAAGCTGGCATCTGGCGAACGTCCAATCCCAATAAACCACATGGCTGCCATTGAGGTCTTCACCGAGGGTGAGGTGACTCGGCGTGACATGCGGCCCGATGACTTCGCCCGCATCTGGCCCGAGCTGGCCGACACCACCGCAACCGAACTGGTGCGTTCAATCCGCGCCAGCATGCAGCAACCCCAAACCCTGGAGACTTGAAATGAATTTGCGCTCAGTGCCTTTGCACGTCCTTCTCGCCGATGAGGTCGCTGACCCCGCTCACGTTGGCAGCAAACCAATCCCGCAAGGTTCTTGCATCGCGCAAGTTCAGATTGAAGGCCAGCCAGCCAAACCCACTGTTTCGCGCATAGAGCCTGATGCGGCCATCCCGCAAGACCTTGGCCTGCATAGCGGGCGAGTCCTCTACCGTGATGGGGGTTTGATTGATTGATTCGTCGTTTGGGCTGGGCCGCAAAGCGCTGACCGCTGGCTGCATGCCAGCGCGAATCTCTGCCAGCGAAGAAATCAATTTGTCCAGTGATGGCGCGTCCAATCTTTGCGCCATCGCCTTGAGCTGGTGTGTTTCGTTCATGACCTGGCCCTTTCTTGTGGGATGTGAGTTGAGGGATTTTCATTCTATGAGTCAGGGTCAGGTCGCCTTGTTTCCCCGCCATGGTGGCGTGACCGTTTGCGCTGGTCTGTGCGTCAGCGTCCGCAACTCCATCGGGCAGTGCTGAGCGTAGATCGGCGGGGTTTTTTTCATGGAGCATAAAAATGACAATTGATGACCGTAAGCATTCCGAGCCCATCAAAGCGTGGCTCACAGAGCGTGAGTTGGTAGACCTCACCAAACTGGCGGCACGTGAAGACCGCAAGCTGAGCGAGATGATCCGTGTGATTGTTCGTCGGCACATGTATGGACATATCGGCGCATCGTGCGAAGAATCAACGGGCGCAAATAGTGCCGATGAGGGCCGCGCATGATGACCAGCCAGCCTACAGCGCACCCCGCTCCCCAATCGGTAGGAATTCGCCTTGCATGTGTGTGCGTGTCAGTCGCCCTTACTGACGCCACTGTCTGCAAACCCCCCAGGTTAGGTTCTTCCGCCTCTGAAAATAATGAGGGTCATTCGCGGCGCGATGGCTTTGTAGACAGTCGAGGCGCAGGTTACTGATGGCCTCGAACTACGAAGATGTGCTGGGCCAGTTGCACTCGGCAGGACTGGATGTCCAGTCGCTTGAAATCGGCAAGCTGACGCGCTGCCGGATAGAGGGCACCAAAGAAAAGCGCGGCTGGTACCACCTGCATGAAATGCGCCTGGCGACTGGCGATGACCTGATCGTTGGCAGCTACGGCATTTGGCGCGGCGCTGAAAACCACGCCACCAAGATCGACATTCGCAAGACCGAGATCAGCCAAGAGCAACGCGCCAGTTTGCGCCGCCGCCTGGCCGAAGACAGCAAGCGGGCCGAGCTGGCCCGCAAGGTTGATGCGGAGCGGGCCGCTCGAAGGGCGTCCGCCGCCTGGAAAAAGTGTTCCGAAGATGGCGATTGCGACTACCTCCACCGCAAGGGGGTGGGAGCGCACGGCGTTCGCTTTAGCCCCAACAGCGGGGCGATGGTCATCCCCATGCTGGACACGGCCAACAACATTCATGGCCTGCAAATCATTCGCGGCAAGAAAGACGGCCAGCGCAAACTGGGCAAAGAGTTTTGGCCTGCGGGCCTCATCAAAAAATCACACTTTCACCTGATCGGCCTGCCTGGCCCTTTGCTGCTGATCGCTGAGGGTTATGCAACAGCGGCCAGCCTGTATGAGGCCACTGGCATTCCGGTGGCCGTGGCTTTTGATGCTGGAAACTTGGCCCCGGTGGCCGTAGCCTTGCGTAAGCGGTACAAAAAAACCCGCATGCTCATTTGTGCGGATGACGATGTGTTCAGCGCTGGCAATCCAGGCGTGACATGCGCAAGCGCTGCCGCGCTGGAGGTTGGCGGCGCTTATGTGGCACCCGTTTTCTCTGACGAAGCCAAGCGCCGTGAGGCCTTTGAGTCCAATGGCACCAAGATCACTGACTTCAATGACCTGCACCTGGCCGAAGGCCTGCATGTTGTTCGCGCCCAGGTGCAAGGCCGCATCTCGGAATTGGGTTGGACGCTTGGCACAGCCGCCGCGCGTGACAGCTCAGCACAGGGGGAGGGGAGTGGTGAAAAACAGCCACTCAAGCCCATTGATTCGCTGGATGAGCTGCTTGAGCGGTTTTCTCTGGTGTACGGCCAAGGCGGCACGGTGTTTGACCACCAGGAGCATTGCCTTGTCGCCTTGAGTGACATGCGCGATGCTTGCGTGGCGCGTGAGCTGCACCGCTCATGGGCCGAGCATCCTGATCGGCACCTGGTGCGTGTGCAAGAGGTTGGCTTTGATCCCGCCTGCACCGATCCGAACATTCACTGCAATCTTTGGGCGGGATGGCCCACCACGCCAAAAGCGGGCAATTGTGAAAACCTGCTCGATCTGTTGCGCTACATGTGCGCAGGCGACAGCAAGCCCGAAGAGCTTTTCCAGTGGTGCATCCGTTGGCTGGCTTACCCGATCCAGCATCCCGGCGCAAAGATGAAAACAACGCTGGTAATCCATGGGCCTCAAGGCACCGGAAAAAACATGTTTTTTGAAGCCATCATGGGCATTTATGGCTCGTATGGCCGTGTGATTGACCAGTCGGCCATCGAAGACAAGTTCAATGACTGGGCCAGCCGAAAGCTATTCTTGATTGCCGATGAGGTGGTGGCGCGGTCTGACCTGTACCACATCAAAAACAAACTCAAGGCCTTCATCACCGGCGAGTGGATTCGCATCAACCCAAAGAACATGGCGGCCTATGAAGAGCGCAACCATGTGAACATGGTTTTCCTTTCAAATGAGGCCATGCCCGTGGTGCTGGAAGAGGATGACCGGCGACATGCGGTGATCTGGACACCTGAAAAGCTCAGCCGCGAGTTTTATGCGGGCGTCAAGGCTGAAATTGATGGCAATGGTGTGGCCGCTTTGCATGACTACCTGTTGCACCTTGATTTGGGCGACTTCAATTCGGCCACGCTGCCGCCCATGACCGATGCCAAGCGCGAGCTGATTGACCTGAGCCTGGACAGCCCCAGTCGGTTCATGCTGGCTTTTGAGGCTGGCGATGTGGACGGCTTTCCTGGCAAGCACACACCCAAATTGCTCTCGCCTTGTCTGAGTCAAGACCTGTTTGACCTGTACCACGAATGGTGCAGGCGGGTAGGCCTCAAGGCGCTCAACCAGCCGCGCTTTGCCAATGCCCTCAAGCGCAAGCATGGGGCAGCGGTAGAGCGAAAACGATACGACAGTGAATCGGGCCTCAAAGGGCCATCAGCCATTTCGTTTCTCAAGGGTGGGCATGAAATGCCGCCTGGCCGATCTGAAAGCGAGTGGATTGGCGAACGAGTGGGCGTCTTCAAGATGGCACTCAAGGACTTCAAAGGCATGGGAGGTGTCGGGCGATGACCGAATGCGCTTTGTCTCGGCCTGTTTTGTGCGGTATGTGCGGTATCCCGTGCGGTATCCAGTGCGCTATCAAACCATTGATTTTCAAGGCTTGTGCGGTATGTGCGGTATCAATCCTTACACGGACGCACAGGCGCACATGCGTGTGCATGCGTGTGCGTGTGCATGCACATGTGTGTAGGCATACCGCACATACCGCACATACCGCACACGCCAATCAAATCAAGCACTTACACGTTTCGCCATACCGCACAACATCCCCCACATACCGCACAAAAAGAAAGATGGACAGAAAAAAACAAACAGCCCTGATCCGTTGCACCCCTGAAAACGCCAAAAAGTTTCAGGAAGTGGTCAAGACCTGGCCTCAATTGCATGACCTGGTGAAGTCTTTGCAAGAGCAAAACCTTTTCCCCGGCCTCAGGGCCATGCAAATCACGCTCACAGGCGACGATGAAACCATTGCCAAGGGGTTGGATGCCCTGATCGAACAAAACGCCTCTATGGCCCCAAAAACAGAAAGCCAGCCATGAAGATCAAAGTCGATGTCGATGACGCCAAGGTCAAAGCGGCCATGGCCACCAGCCTCAAGCAAGTCAAATTCGCAGTGGCATCCGCCCTGACGAAGACGGCTGTCGAGGTCAAAAGAGCCATTCCTGGCGCACTTGACCAAGCGTTTGACCGACCAACGCCATTCACTAAAAACGGCACGTACACCAAACGCGCCACCCGCGATGAGCTGGTGTCTGAGGTTGGCTTCAAGGACATCCAATCCAAGTATCTTGCTTTGCAGGCCGATGGTGGAATTTATGACCCGCATGAGGCGGGCATCCGACTGCCTGGAAACATTCAGCTCAATGCCTTTGGCAACATCCCGCGCGGCCTGATCGCCAAGCTCAAAGAGGCGGCGGACAACGGCCAACTCAGTGCGGCCATTGCTCGGCGTATCGGGGCCAGTGGCACCAACCGCAGAAAAGGCCAAAAGGGTCAGCCGCTGCAATTGTTTTTTGGAGTTCCGCAAGGCGCTGGGTGGGAAAACGCCCCGCTGGGCATTTGGCGGCGCATTGCTGGCAGTGCGGGGGGGCCGGGTAAGTTGATCCCCGTCATCGTGTTTGAAGACACGCCCGCAAAGTACGAAAAAAAGCTGGATATGGAAGCCATTGCCAGTCCGGTGGTGGAAGCCAAATTTAAGCAAATTCTTGATCAGGAAATCGACAAGGCATTGGCGACAGCAAGATGACATCAAGACCAGAAACGCTGTCGGTTCCTAAGTTTTCCGAATACATCGGGTGCAAGCGCACGTACGCCTATCAGCTCAAAAAAGAGGGGCGGTTGGTCTTGACCGATGACGGCAAGATGGTGCGGGTGGCCGACAGCATTGCGCGAATAGCTGAGACGCGCGATCCATCCAAATTGGGCGTCGCCACTCGGCATGCGCAAGCTCGTGGCGCACAGGCCATGACCGGCCACACAGCTCAGCAATCAGAGGTTGGCGGTGATGATGCTGAGCAAGATGCCGAATCTGAAACCAAGCCCGGCACCCGTGCTTACGATTTTCAAAGTGCCAAGGCCAAGCGTGAGCACTGGGCCGCCGAGCGTGAGCATGCCGCTTGGCGCAAAGAGGCTGGGGAGCTGATGGAAAAAGGCGATGTGGTGTCGGCGCTTGCAGACGCCGGGGCCACATTGCGAGGCAGGCTGGAGGCTTGGACAGCGACATTGCCACCTCAACTGGTTGGCCGAGATGAGGGGGCAATTCGCGCCACCCTGACCGACCAGGTTGAAAGACTGCTGCTCGACCTGGCCGACAAATTCAACCGCATGGCGGGTGAGGCCGAAAATGCTTGATCGGGTGAAATTCTCCAATCCATGCGTTTCGGGTTTCAAGGCTTTGGCGCGTTCACTGTCGCCGCGCAAACCCCTGACCGTGAGCCAATGGGCCGATCTTGAGCGCAGGCTTTCGAGTAAAGGCAGCGCACAAGCGGGCCAATGGGTGACAGAAAACAACCCGCCATTGCGTGAGCCCATGGACTGCATGAGTGCGCGAAGCGCCGTGCATGACACCGTGCTGATGTTTCCAATTCAGTTTGGCAAAACCGAAGTGGCCGTCAATGCCTTGGGCTACTGCATGGATCACGATCCGGGCCCGATCATGGTCTGTTTGCCTGGCGAAGTCTCCATGAACAAGTGGGTGGCGCAAAAACTTACACCCACCATTGAAGAAACACCGGCCATGAAACGCGCCTTGACCAGCGTTGCCAGCCGCGATTCATCCAACACCCGCACCTTCAAAGACTTTGCAGGCGGTCAGCTTTACATCGAACATGCAGGCAGCCCCAGCCGCCTCAAGTCCACCACCGTCCAAAAACTCATCGTCGATGAGGTGGACGAATTCAGCAACAACCTCAGCGGCGGCGATGATCCCTTGGCAATGTTGGAAGGCCGCACCAGTGCATTTCCGTCCACCTACAAACGCCTCTACATCAGCACACCCACCATCAAAGGAATCAGCCGCATTGAATCGCTATGGAATAAAAGCGATCAGCGCCGGTTTTTTGTGCCATGCCCACACTGCTCACACATGCAGCATTTGGAGTGGGGCGGGCTGCATTGGAGCGCAGACGGTTCACAAGTTTGGTACACCTGCCAAGAGTGCGGCGCACAGATTGATGAGCATCACAAAACCAGCATGATCAAGGCGGGCGAATGGCGACCAACAAACCCCGGTGCCAAGGTTCGCGGCTACCACATCAACTGCCTCTACTACCAATTTGGATTGGGGCCGCGCTGGGCCGATCTGGTCGAGACTTGGCGCGAAATTCAAAATGATCCTGCACGGCTCAAGACTTTCATCAATGACCGCCTGGCCGAGCCCTGGGAGGATGCGGCCATGCGGGCCGTGCGCCACAACGCCATTGCAGACAGGGCTGAGCAATACCCGCTGCGCGTTGCGCCGCGCGGCGCTTTGGTGGTCACAGCTGGCGTTGACACTCAAGACAACCGATTGGCCGTTCACATTGTTGGCTGGGGCCGAGGCCTTGCGTTTTGGACACTGGATTACATCGAGCTGCCTGGAGATCCAGCCGATGAGCCCGTGTGGGCCGCGCTGGCCGACTTGCTCAATCGGCCCATTGAGCGTGAGGGCGGGGGCAGCATGCGCATTGAGGCCATGTGCCAAGACGCTGGCGGCCACCGCACCGAGGCCGTCAAAAACTTTGTCAGGCAAAGGCGCGTCAAGCGGCCCATGGCGATTTTTGGAGCGGTACCAAACAACGCACCAATTCTCAGCAAAGGCAAGCTCCATGACATCGACTGGAAGGGGCGAAGCGACAAAAAAGGCGTGATGGTCTATCACGTTGGCACCGTGGGCGCAAAGCACTGGCTCTACAGCCGTTTGAGTGCCGATGCCGACAAGCAAATTGAAGACCGCATGACCCATTTCAGCGATCAGCTTCAGCCCGAGTTTTTTACCGGCCTGGTGGGTGAGATTTACAACCCCAGCAAAAACAGATTTGAAAACCGGCGAGGCGCTCGAAACGAGCCACTTGACACGTGGGTCTATGCCTTCGCGGCAGCTCACCACCCCGAATTGCGCTTGCATCGGGCCACCAAAACAGACTGGGATCGCATCGAAGCCTACCTGGATGGCAAGCCGGTGCATGCCGAAATTCAAGCGCCCACCGAAATGCCTGAGCCATCGCCCGCGCCCACCAAAAACAACCCCGTCATCAACCGGCAAAACCGCCGACCCAACATGCAGCCACGATCATGGTGAAAACAACAAGCCCACGCACATCCAAAGCCCAAACATCAGAGCATGCCGTGATTGACTTTGATGCGCTGCACATGGTCAAACACACTGACGATGTTGTCGAGTACACCTTGCGATGCGTTCTTGCGCTCACGCCGCGCCTTGAAAAAGCCGTGATCGAGGCCGCTGAAAAACAGGTGCGCGATGTGTTTGGTGGCGATAGGCTTTATGTGGCAAGGCGGCCCGGTGAAGGCACAAGCCAACGCAATGAAGAAATCAGGCGACTGCATCGCAATGGTGAGCGTGTGTCGTACTTAGAGCGTAAATTTCAACTTTCTGCGCGGCAAATTTATCGCATCATTGAAGATAGCCTGTGACATTCTTTGCCTTGTCCATGTCACATACCAATAGGCACAGTTGGCAAAACCCTGGCGCATTTGCGTCTGCCAACCATGCCAGAAATCCCAACAAACGAACCTTCAACCATCATTGCCGGTGACACCATTCGGTGGCTCAAAACCCTGACCGATTACCCGGCCAGTCAGGGGTGGCTGATGGCGTACACGCTGATCAATGCTGCCGGAAAAATCACCATCAATGGCACGGCCAGTGGCGACAGCCATTTGATTGAGGCATCGGCCACCACATCGGCTGCATGGGCCGCTGGTGACTATGACTACCGGGCCCAGGCCTCCAAGGCTGGCGATGTGTTCACAGTGGGCCAAGGCCGCATCACGATTCAGCCCAGCTTTGCGGCCAACACCCTGGACAACCGAAGCCAAGCCCGCAAAGCCCTTGAGGCCGTGCAGGCGTATTTGTCCAATTCCAACAACATCGCTGCCGCTGAATACGAAATTCAGGGCCGCAAACTCAAGCGCTTTACGCTGCCTGAGCTTTGGGCGCATCGTGATCGTTTGCGCGTAGAGGTCAGCAAAGAGGAACAGGCTGGCCGCATTGCGTCTGGCCTGCCTGACAACAGCCGTGTTTATGTGAGGTTTGGTCGATGAATTTACTGGCCCGCATTTGGAGCGGCATTCGCCGCTCACCTCAATCCATCCCGCATGTGCGCCGGTTTCAGGCCGCGCGGATTGATCGGCTTTCCGCTGACTGGCTTGGCACTCAGCAATCTATCAATGAAGAGCTGCGCGGTGACCTGGACAGGCTTCGCGCCCGTGGCCGCGATTTGGCAAACAACAACGACTATGCGCGGAAATTCCGCGACATGGTGCAAAACAACATCATCGGCCCAGCCGGTATTCGCCTGCAAGTGCGGGTTGAGGACAGCCCCGGAAAACCCGACCGCCTTGCCAATCTGGCAATCGAGTCGGCCTGGCGCGAATGGCAATTTGTGGCCGATCTGACCGGCCATCAGCATTTTCGCGACATGTGCGAAACGATGGTGGGCGGTTTGCCCAGCGATGGCGAATTTTTGGTGCGCATGGTGCGTGGCGCTGATGCTGGCAACAAGTTCAATTTTGCGCTCCAGCTCATTGACGTTGATCGCATTGACACCACGTTCAATGGCCGCTACGGCTCCAACACCGTGATCATGGGTGTTGAGGTGGATTCTTATCGCAGGCCGATCGCCTTGCACATTTTTGCCGCACACCCCAATGACGGAGCCAACAGCAACCGTCAGCGCATTCGCCTGCCAATGCAAGATGTGATCCACGCATTCAAGGTCGAGCGGGGCGAGCAATTGCGCGGCATCCCATGGATGGCACCAGGCATGCTCAGCCTGCACCATCTTGGAGGGTTCAAGCTGGCCGCATTGCTGGCTGCCGAGCATGGTGCAAATCACTATGGGTTTTTTGTCACCCAAGACGGCCAAGCGCCGATTGGTGGGGTCGATGCAGCGGGCGAGACCGTCACCACCAGCCTCCCCGGCTACTTTGACACGATCCCGGCTGGCACCGACATCAAGCAACTTGACAGCAAATACCCCTCAGAAAACTTTGGGCCGTTTGTCAAAACAACTCTTCAGCGCATCGCCAGTGGCTGGGGCGTTGCCTACCACTCGCTTGGCAACGATCTGGAGGGCGTGTCCTTCAGCTCCATCCGATCTGGCACGCTGGAAGAGCGTGATCGCTGGATGGGAGATCAAGAGTGGTTCATTGCAGGCTTTATGGAGCCGGTGTATCGCGCCTGGCTGCAAATGGCGCTGCTGTCGGGTGCCGTGGTCATGCCAAACGGCTCACCTTTGCCATTGGCAAAACTGGACAAGTTTTCCCGTCACGAATGGATGCCGCGCCGTTGGGATTGGGTTGATCCGAAAAACGACACCGAGGCCAACATTCTCAAGGTCAAAGCTGGCTTGATGAGCCCGCAAGACCTGTGCGCCGCACAGGGTTACGACTTTGAAGACACGCTCAAAGCCATCGCAGACGCGCAAAAGCTGGCAAGTGAGTATGGCGTCCCCCTGACGGCATACGACTCGCTACCGGGGGCCACTTCGGCAACCGCTGCCGCACCTCAACCCAAACCCGGCAGCGGCACCGGGTCGTGACATTTTTGTCTTGTCGATGTCACGCCAACAAAACGAAAGTCACCACATGAGCAAAAACATTCCAGCCAATTTGGAGCGCCACCTGAAAAAAGGCCGCAGTGAGCGAGCCCTTGTGGTCGAGCGCCAAGCCATTGATGAAGAGGCCCGCACGGCAACGCTGGCATTTGCCAGTGAAGCGCCGTATGAGCGCTGGTGGGGCGTCGAGATTCTCGATGTCGGTGCCACCAGCATGCGCCAAGGCCGTATGCGCAGTGGTGCAAACCTGCTTATGGATCACGACACAAGAGATGTTGTCGGGGTCGTCGAATCTGTCGAAATCGGTGCTGATCGGGTAGCTCGTGCCGTGGTGCGCTTTGGAAAAAGCGTTCGTGCAGAGGAAGTGTGGCAAGACGTTCGCGAAGGCATCCGCCGCAACGTGAGCGTCGGCTACATGATTCACAAAGCCGTACTGGTCGAAACCGTGGATGGTGTGGAAACCTACCGCATTACCGACTGGGAACCCTTTGAAGTCTCCCTTGTCAGCGTTCCCGCTGACGCATCTGTTGGCGTTGGTCGCAGCGCCGAAGACGAAGAAAAAAGAGGCATGACAGTCCAAACAACCGTCTGGTCTGAGTCCGGTGAAGCGGCTCAAACAGTCGTTTGGACAGAGGCCTCGGAATCTGAGTCCGAGGAAGACGACAGCGACAACAACACAAACCAATCAGCCAATCAATCCACAGAGGAAAAAACCATGACGAAAGTCACTACCGAAGAGCGTAACCACGCTGCCGAAATCTCCAAAATTGCCGCCACCATCCCCGGCGGTGCCGATCTGGCAATGTCCGCCATTCAGCGCGGCCTGTCGGTCGAAGAATTCCAGCGCGAAGCCCTGGAAAAAATGTCCACCAAGGGCGTGCCCACTGCCGACATCGGCATGAGCAACAAAGAGGTCAAGCAATACAGCATCCTCCGCGCCCTCAATGCCTTGGCCAATCCGCAAGACGCCAACGCTCAACGCGCCGCCGCTTTTGAGCGTGAGTGCTCAGATTCCGCCGCTCAGATTCTGGGCAAAGAATCGCGCGGTTTCATGGTGCCGTTTGAAGTGCAAAAGCGTGATTTGAACGTCACCACGGCCACTGCCGGTGGCAACCTGGTTGGCACCAACTTGCTGTCTGGCAACTTCATTGACCTGCTGCGCAACGCGATGGTCATTGATGGCCTGGGCGCTCAGTTCTTGACTGGTCTGGTCGGCAAGATCGCCATTCCAAAGCAATCCGGTGGCGCAACCGCTTACTGGGTGGCTGAATCTGGCGCTCCCACAGAAAGCCAGCAAACCATTGCCCAAGTGACCATGCAGGCCAAGACCGTTGGTGCATTCACCGACATCAGCCGCCAGCTGCTCAAGCAATCGAGCATTGACGTTGAGGGCTTTGTGCAGCGCGACCTGGCAGCTGTGCTGGGCTTGGCTATTCAACAAGCCGCCATCAGCGGTACCGGCCAAAACAACCAGCCCTCGGGCCTGTTGACGCTGATCACCCCCAGCGTGATTGGTGGCACCGATGGTGCTGCACCCACCTGGGCCAACATCATCGAACTTGAAACCGATGTGGCCGTTGCCAACGCCGATGTGGGCTCCATGGGTTATCTGACCAACGCCAAGGTGCGCGGCAAGCTCAAGGGCACCACCAAAGCCAACAACCAAAACGGTTTTGTTTTCGAGCAAGGCGACATGCCTTTGAACGGCTACCGCGCTGGCATCACCAACGCTGTCCCATCCAACCTGACCAAAGGCGCAGGCACCGACTTGTCGGCCATCCTGTTTGGCAACTTTGCCGATTTGCTGATCGGCATGTGGGGCGGCCTTGACCTCACGGTTGACCCCTACAGCGGTTCAACTTCGGGCACCGTGCGTGTGGTGGCTCTGCAAGATGTGGATGTCGCCATCCGCCACGCCGAGTCGTTTGCAACCATGGTGGATGCCATCACCGCCTAAGTCTGACGAAACGCAAACGCTCCATGTTCACCGAAGACCTCAGCCCGTTTTTTAACTCCAGCGAGCTGGCCGACACGGCCACGCTCAACGGGGTGGCCGTGGTCGGTGTCATGGAGCCCGGTTATCAGGGCGCAAGCCTCGAAGGCTTTGGCGTGGCGGCTGGCACATCGCCAACCTTCATGCTGCCTTCGGCCAGCGTTCCTGCTCAGCCTGAGGGCAAAACGCTTGTGGTGAGTAACGGCCCAGCTGCTGGCACTTACCGCATCGCCAATGCCCGCCATGACGGCACCGGAGTTTGCATTCTCGACTTGCTCAATTAACCCGAAAGGAAAAAATCATGACCGTCCGTTCTTCTGCTGGTACCACGCTGAAAATCAGCGCATCCGCCCCCGCCACCTTTGATGCTGCTGGCTATGCCGCCTTGACCATGACCACCGTTGGTGAAGTCACTGATCTGGGTGAGTTTGGCCGCGAATTCAACCTGATCACGCACAACCCCATTGGTTCGCGTGGCACGGTCAAGCTCAAAGGCTCTTTTAACGAAGGCTCGATCAACGTGCAGCTTGGCCTGGACACCGACGATGCAGGCCAAATCCTTGCCAAGGCAGGCGCACTATCTGACAACGACTACAGCTTTGTCATCACCACTCAAAACGGTGACAAGTACTACTTCCAAGCCAAAGTCATGTCGTTCAAGGTTGGCGTGGGTTCCGTGGACAGCGTGACCAGCGCAACCATGACCCTTGAATTGACCACCAACAGCGCAGGCGTTGGCGTGGTCGAGTCCCTGGCTGCCTAAGACCCTCCGTGCACCTGCTTGGCCCGGTTCGCTTCTTTTGCGGGAAGCGGCTGGGCCAAGTAAGGGCAATTTCACATGACCTCATCAACTCCCCGCAAAAGGAAATCAACAATGTTTGAAATCACCACCCTGGCCGCCAAAGACACCTTCACGCTTGAATTGCTCAATGGCAATGACGAACCCTTGCTGGATGGCAGCGGCAAGCCTTTGAGCGTCACCGTGTACGGCCCTGGCAGCAAGGCCTACCAAAAAGCCAACTCACAGCGCACACAGCGCATGCTGGATCGCATGGCCAAAAAAGGCAAGGTCAAACTCAGCGCCGAAGAGCAACAGCGCGAAAACGCTGCATTTTTGGCCGCATGCACCGTGTCTTTCAACGGCTGGGCTTACCAGGGCGACAACACAGCATTTGAGGCCGCCTACAGCGATCCATCCATCGGCTTCATTGCTGATCAGGTCGGAAAAGCCATTGGTGACTGGGCAAATTTTATGAGCGCCTGATTGATGACCTGGCGGTCTATGTGCAGCAAACCGCCTGGCTTCAAACGGCACCCCAACCCAAAAGCAAAACCCTCAAATCAGAAAAGGCCACAGAGAAACCCATGACCAGAATGCAGCAAATCGAGAATGCGGGCCGCACTCCCGATTTGCCGCCCATCGGTGCGGCAGGCCACCTTGTTGGCTATCTGTTCGATGCTGGCCCGGTTTCTCATGGCGCTATGGGGCCGGTGCCGCTGTCACATGCAGATTTGTCTGCATGGCAAGCCAATACCGGCATTGAGCTGCAAGCTTGGGAGGCCCGAGGCCTTCGCAAGCTCAGCATCGCCTACGTGGTCGCCAGTCAGGATGCGCAGCAACCCGATTGCCCGCCGTTCTACATCGAAAAACCCGCCAATGATCATCGCCAAGCCGTCTCCGATGGTGTGCGTTCGATTTTTGGTGCACGTGCGCAGGTCGCACGAAAGGATCACTGAGCATGCAAGCCGGTGCAGTCAACATCAAGCTCATGGCGGACATTGCCGATGTGCAGCGCAAGTTCGATGAGATGCAGCGCATGAGCCGTCAGGTGGCAAACAACATTGCTTCATCGTTTTCAGGGGTTGGCGCAAAAATTGGCGCAGCTTTGAGCGTTGGCGCTTTGGCGGCGTGGGTCAAATCCAGCGTTGACGCCATGGACGCCATGAATGATGTCAAAGAGCGCACAGGCCTTGCCACCAAAGAAATTGCAGGCTTGCAAGTCGCACTAAAAATGTCAGGCATGCAGGCCGAATCGCTTGAGGGCGCCATGAGCAAGCTGGCAAAGAACATGGCCGCAGGCGATGCCGCATTTGCGGCCATGGGGCTGTCGGTCAAAAACACCGATGGAAGCCTGAAAAGCTCACGCCAAATGCTGGGCGAATTAGCTGATCAGTTTGCGGGCTATGAAGACGGCGCAGCCAAAGCCGCACTTGCGCAGGAATTGTTTGGCAAAAGCGGTGCAGAAATGATCCCGCTGCTCAATGGCGGCTCCAAAGCACTGGAAGAGTTTGATGCCATGGCTCAAAAGTTGGGCCTGACAATGGACGATCAAACTACCGCCAATGCTGCCAAATTCAATGACACGCTTGACCTGATTGGCATGGGCGTGCAAGGTGTTGGCCGTCAAGTTGCATCGCAGCTGCTGCCAACGCTTTCTGGTCTTGCAGACCAATTTTTTACAGCCATGACCAAAGGCGACAACTTGAAAAAAATTGCCGACGCACTGGCAATTGCGCTCAAGTCGCTGTACGTGGTCGGCGTAGGCATTGTTGGTGCATTCAAAGCAGTTGGGGACACCTTGTATGCAGTTGGTGCCCAAGCCATCGCCATCCTTAAAGGCGACTTCAAAGGTGCGGTTGAGGCGGGCAATCGCTGGCAATCCGACATGAAGGAAAACTGGACGAGCTCACTTGATTCGATCAAGGATGCCTGGAATGCTTCGGGCAGTGCGGGCATGGATGCCATGACCAACCAAGCCGCCGCCATGCGTAAGGCGGCCCCATTGGTCGAGGACTACAAAAAACAGCAAGAGCTTGCAGCCAAAGCCGCAGAAAAAGCGGCTGAAGAGCAAAGAAAAATGGCCGACAGCGGTGCCAAGCTGTATCAAAGTTTGACTCAGATTGACAGTGGTCTTTCAGGCGATTTTTTAGAAAAGTGGAATAGCCTCAATGCCGCCTACAAGGCAGGCAAGCTCACAGTTGATGAATTGACCGATGCCCAGCGGCTGCTGCTGGATCAGCAACCCTTCATGAAAAAAGCTGCCGAGGATCGCGCCAAGCTCGAAAAGCAAATCAATGACGAAATGGCAAAAACGCTGGGCGATGCTTGGAAACAGGTGGACGCCGTGGATGCTCAGGCCAAAGCGCAGGAAATGGCAAATGCCACCTACGGCCAAGGCAAATCAGCCCTGGCCGAATTGACTTTGGCTGAAATGGAAAACCAGTTGGCCGCCATAGAGGCCACAGAAAACATCATTCCGGGCTATGTGCAGGCGCTGGAGTCGCGCATTGATGCCCAAAAGCGTTTGATCAAAGCCATGAAAGACGGCGAAGTTTTGGAGGCCAATGACAAAACGGCCAAAAAAGCCGCCGAAGAATGGGAGCGCACCGCCAACAAGATCAACGACAGCATTGTGGACGCCCTGATGCGAGGCTTTGAGTCTGGCAAGGATTTCGCCAAAAACATGCGTGACACCATCGTCAACATGTTCAAAACGATGGTTTTGCGCCCGGTAATTCAAGCCATCATCAGCCCTGTTGGTGCCGGTGTTGCTTCTGCCTTTGGCGTACCAGGTGCACAGGCTGCCGGTGTTTCGGGCTCGTCGCTGGGCATGATTGGCACCATCAAAAGCATTTATGACACCGTGGTCGGCGGCTTTGCGGCTCTAGGCGATAAGGTGGCTTTTGCGGCCAATGACATTGGCGCATGGCTGGTCAACAACACAACAGGCGTTTTGAACCAAGCTGGGTCTTCATTGATGTCATCGGCTGGTGCCATTGGCACCGCTGCATCGTATGCGGGCGGCGCATTGGCAGGCTACGGCATCGGCACCGCCATCAGCGGCCAGTATGCCGCCTTTGGCAACAAAAACATTGCCACAGTGACCGGCACAGCCATTGGCGCTGTCATTGCTGGCCCCATTGGCGCGGCCATCGGCGGTGCCATTGGCGGCCTGGTCAATCGCGCCTTTGGGATGGGAGCCAAGGAAACACAGGATTACGGCCTGACGGGCCAGTTTTCTGCATTCGGTGCCAATGTGAGCCAATACAGCAAATGGCATCAAGAGGGCGGCTGGTTCCGGTCTGATCGCTCTGGCACCGACTATGCGGGCGTCAGCTCAGAGCTTGGGAAATTCCTCAACAGTGCAGTTGGCATGACGGCAGCGGCCACCAAAGCCTATGCAAGCGCCATTGGATTGAGCGCTGATGCCGTCAATGGGTTTTCGCAGTCAATCAATATCAGCCTCAAAGGCCTTGACGATGCAGCCAAGGAAAAGGCCATTGCAGCGGCCATCACTGGATTTGGTGACGCCATGGCTCAAACCGCCTATGGCGGCACCCTTGCCATGTTTGCAAAAGAGGGCGAAAGCGCCTCCGTGACATTGGCCCGACTTGGCAACAGTCTGATGACGGTCAACCAGGTGCTAGACACCCTAAATCAAAGCCTTTTGGCAACCAGTGCCATGGGTGCTGATGCAGCCAGCAAGTTGCTTGACCTGGTAGGCGGAGCCGATGCGTTTGCCACTTTGACCAGTGCTTACTATCAGGCCATCTACACCGAGGAAGAACGGCTGGCAAAGACTCAACAACAGCTCACAAAGGCGTTTTCTGCCGCCTTTGGTGGCACGGCCTTGCCGCGCACTTTGGCAGCCTACAAAGCCCTTGTAGATGCTCAAGACCTCACCACCGAAGTTGGACGCCAGCAATATGCCGTTTTGTTGCAGTTGGCACCCGCATTTGGCGAAGTGACCAAAGCAGCCATGGCAACCGCTGATGCGGCGCAAAAAGAGGCAGAAACAAAAATTGCAGCTTTGAGAGCCAGTGGCAAAAGCATCAGCGAATGGCTTGCGGCCTTGCGCATCAGCACAGGTTCACCATCGGTGTCGATGTCGTCCGCGCGGACGCAATACCTGCAAACCCTCAATCTGGCCCGCGCCAATGACCAGTCAGCCCTGGGCTCCATCACGGGCATGGCCGACCAGTACATTTCCGCCGCCAAAGGGCAGGCCACTAGCAACGCGCAATTCGCGGCCATCGTGGCGCAAGTCAGCGCCGAGGTTTCTGGTTTGCCGGCGGTCAAGGGCTACCAGCAAGAGACGCTTGACGTGCTGTCATCCATCCGTGAAACCATTGGCCTTGTTGGAGACAGCATCAGCGAAGAGGTTTTCACGCTTGCGCGAACCACAGTCAAGGAATTCGCAAGACTTGATACCAACGTCGATGGACTTCTGACATTCGACGAATTGGCAAAAGGCCTCAAAGGCATTGCTACCGATCAGCAAATTGCAAATCTGATCAGCACTGTTGACCTCAATGGAGATGGTCAATTGAGCGCACTTGAGCTGGTCAATTCAGCCGTGGACACCGTTGGAAGTTACAGCAGCGGCACCATGGACAACACGGCGGATGCGCTCAAAGCATCGGCCAAACAAATCGAAGCGCTGGTGTTCATGAACAACGATGGCCTCATGGCTGTGTCGAAAAACACAGCGGCCAGCCTCGACTACTTGGCCCCGATGCGCGACTACCTCCGCAACATTGATGCCTCTACTGCCAAGACCGCTGCCAATCCGGTGGTTGTCAATCAATCAAGCGGCGGCGGACTGATTGGCAAGGTGCTGAGCTTTTTTGGGTTTGCATCGGGCGGCGTGTTTGGCGGACATGGCATTTACAACACGCCAACACCATTCATGTTCGATGGCGGTCAACTTGGCGTGATGGGCGAAGCTGGCCCCGAGGCGGTCATGCCATTGGAGCGCATGGCCGATGGCGCATTGGGCGTTCGCGCCTTGCCCAGTTACATCTACACCCAGCAAGGAAGCCCAGATCAGACGGCATATATGGCCGCTTTGGTGTCCGAAGTCAGTGCATTGCGATCCGAAGTCTCCGACCTTCGATCTGAAGCTCGCGCAACCGCTGTCAACACAGGCAAATCTCAGCGTTTGCTAGAGCGCGTGACGCAAAACGGCGATGCAATGCAAACAGTGGCGGTCGTTTAAGGGATAGGCATGAAAGTCATCAAGCCAACAACATTCACGCCATCCATGCTGATCAGCAGTAATGCTGTCGAGGTATATGCCGCCTACAGCGCTGTCACCAGCTATTCAAAAGACAATATCGTTGATTACGGCACGCGCCTCTACCAGAGCCTGGTCAACAATAACCTTGGCAATACGCCAAGCACTAGCCCACTGTATTGGCTTGATATTGGCCCAGACAATATCCATGCGATGTTTGACAACCAGATCAGCACATCCACGGCCAGCACAACACCTCTGTCGGTTGTTTTCAAGCCGGGTATTTTTAACAGCCTGGCTCTGCTGGGACTCGTCGGCAACTCGATGAGCGTGACCGTGCGCGACGGTACAGGCGGGCCAATCACGTATTCCGCCACATTTGCGCTGGATGGAACCATCATTTCAGATTGGTATCAGTATTTTTTCGAGCCATTTGTGCAGAAATCCGAAGTGGTGATGACGGACATTCCGCCATTCAGCAATTCAGAGGTGACGATTACGCTCACTGGCGGGTCAACAGTTCAGGTTGGCTTGTGCGGTTTTGGCACGTTCTATTTTCTTGGCGATGCTGAATATGGTGCGAATGTCGGGATTACGGATTACAGCCGCAAAGACACCGATGATTTTGGCATTACCACCTTTGTCCAGAGGGCGTACAGCAAGCGAATGAGTGCCAGATTGATGCTGGACACGGCGCAAATCAATCGCGTTCAAAGAATCTTGGCAGACATTCGGGCAAATCCATCCATCTGGATTGGCGCTGATGGGGACGATTACTTGCCAACACTGATGCTTGGCTATTACAGAGACTTCTCCATCGAAATTGCCTATCAAAACAAATCATTTTGTTCACTTGAAATTGAAGGATTGACCTGATGTCGATTACCGCACTTCCCACGCCGCCCAGCCGAACTGACCCGGCAAACTTTGCAACTCGTGCCGATGCGTTTATGGCGGCATTGCCGACATTCGCCACCGAAGCCAATGCACTTCAAACCGATGTCAACGCCAAGCAAGTTGCCACAGCGTCCAGTGCCACTGAGGCCGCTGTCAGCCTGGCTGAAACGCAACTTGCATCCGAATCCGCCCTGGCCGCCGCGAACTTCAAAGGCCACTGGAACACTCTGACCGGAGCATTGAACAAACCTGCTTCTGTCATTCATGGCGGAAAATTCTGGATTCTGCTGAACAATTTGGCAAACGTTGCCACCAGCCAGCCCGGCGTCTCTTCCGATTGGGCGGAGTCACTTCAAGACGGCATCGTCACGACTGAAAAACTGGCTAATTCGGCTGTGACCTCAGACAAGTTGACCGCAGGTGCAGCCACAGGATCAAAGCTCGGCTCCGATGTGGTGGTGACCACTGGAAATCAATCCATTGCAGGCATCAAGACGTTTGGGTCATTCCCTGTTTTGCCTTCCACCACTGGAATTTTCATCAAGGCCGATTCAAGCGCGGTTGCGTTTACCAAAACTGGCAATGGTACCGCCAGCATCAAGGCGGGGACATTGGTTGACGTTGGCGGAAAGATGATTTTCTTTGCCTCCGATACGGCCATCACAATGCCAACGCTGACCGCCGGCAACGATTACGCTATTTGGGTCAACCCGGATGCATCCATTCAGGCCACATCTAGCTTCACTTCGCCGCCAGCAACCGGATCGCGCAAGATTGGTGGCTTTCATTACGCCCCAGGCGGTCATTCGGGCGCATCTGGTGGCGGCAACAGCACCCCACAAATCAACGCCTATTCGATGTGGGATCTTAAATTTCGCCCAGCCTGCCCAGATCCGCGCGGCATGGCGCTGGTGGCTGATGGTTTCTGGTCTGACATCTACCTGCTTGGCGTCGATCACCTGACCAATGGCACCAGCAAATACAACGTCACCATTGCTGACGGCTCCAGCCCACCCAAAATCCCCACAAAATTTGGCGGAAACGGTACCAGTACCTATGGATCGTTGACCTGGTGGGAGGCCACTGAAACTTTACGTCACCACGGAAAACGCGCACCAACTTATTCGGAATTTTCCGCTTTGGCGTTTGGAACCACCGAAGCCACCTCCATTGGATCAGACCCCGGCTCCACCACCTGGAATGCCACCTACATCAGCAAATGGGGCATGGCGCAATCGTCCGGCAACATGTGGATTTGGGGCGATGAATTTGGTGGCGGTGCAGCGGCAGCAGGTTGGACAGCCAACACAGGTGGTCGCGGCTCAACGTACCAAATGGAAAACGCCGTGATCTTTGGGGGCAACTGGGGTGAAGCGTCGAACTCCGGTTCGCGTTGCTCGTCCTGGTACTTCTCCCCCGCGAACTCGGTCAGCCTCATCGGGGCTCGCGGCGTCTGTGACCACTTGATTCTTGATTAAGGCGGCGACAGCCGCCGCCACCTGACTGATGACACCTGAACTGGATGCCACACAGACCTATGAGCCCATGGCCGTGGTCGAAAAGTACGAAGCCGTGATTTCGTACCTGTACCCTATTGCGCAAAACTTGCCGCGCAAGCATGGGGTGGTGCGCGACATGTTCATTCAGTGCCTCATGGGTCAGGTGCAACTCTTTGTAGAGGCCGGGAAGTCCAGTCAGGTTTCCCGCCTTTACATCGCGGATGCGGGCATGTCGCATCTGCGATTTTGGCTGCGGTTTTTGTCTAGCGAAAGCGTCAAAGGAATCACACCACATCAAGTCAAAACCGCGCAGGCGTTGTTGGCTGAGGTGGGGAAAATTCTTGGAGCGTGGATCGGAAAACAAAAACGCAGAGGGCAGCATGGGTAATAACGCCGTGATCTTTGGGGGCAACTGGGATGAAACGTCGAACTCCGGTTCGCGTTGCTCGAACTGGAACAACTCCCCCGCGAACTCGAACAACAACATCGGGGCTCGCGGCGTCTGTGAGGGCTGGAATTTTGTTTTGATGCTCCATCATCGTCACGGCATGATGGGCAGGCCATTTTCCATGTGGTCAGCCTTGCTGTCCTGCTTCGGCAAACACCTTTGGGGGTTCGGAAAAACGACGAGTAGCCACGGGAAACCGTGTGTGAAAGTCGTGTCCGGCTTGAAGGCAGGTTTGCATGGGTAAAAAGTACAAGCGCCTGATTGATCGCGTTGCAGACATTGACAATCTGCGCGATGCACTTGCCAAGACATCATCAGGCAAGCGCATGACCTGGGGCTATCTTGAATTCAAGGAATACGCTGAATTAAATCTTGAGCGCCTACAGGCCGAAATCATCGATGGCACATGGCGGCAGGGTGGATTTCGTGAGTTCATCGTTTATGAACCCAAGCCGCGAAGCATCCATGCGCTGGAATTCAAGGATCGCGTGGCCCAGCACGCACTGGTAAACGTGATCGGCCCTATTTTTGAAAAAACCTTGATGCCCGGAACGTTTGCATGCCGTGAAGGAATGGGTACGCATGCGGGCGTCAGGCACGTCCAGGCTGGGCTGCGCCGCACTGGTGCCACGCACTTTCTGAAAACCGATTACAGCAAATTTTTTCCGAGCGTCGATCGCACCGTTTTGCATGAGCTGATCCGAAAAAAAATCAGTTGCCCGCAAACGCTGAGACTTATTGAGGCCATGTTGCCTCCACATGGCAAAGGTCTTCCAATTGGCAGTCTGACCAGCCAATTGTTTGCCAATGTTTATGGCGGTGAAGTCGATCGCTTCATCCATTTCAATCTGGGTGCAAAAGAGTGGACGCGCTACATGGACGACATTGTTGTGCTATCCAGTAACCCCTATGAATTGCGCCACTGGTTTGAGGATATTGAAAAATTCAGCATCGAGCGCCTGGGATTACGCATGAGCAAATGGCAAATCTCGCCCGTCACGCGCGGAATTAACTTTCTTGGCTATCGGATTTGGCCGCGCCATAAATTGATGCGCAAACAGTCCGTCACAACAGCAAAGCGAAAAATCAAGCGGTACATCCAAACAAATGACAGCGAATCACTCAACAAATTCTTATCCTCATGGCGCGGCCATGCGGCGCATGCCGACACCTGCAATTTATTCAATCACCTGGAGTCCACTTATGGAATCAAATGCAATTAACTCGCGAGAAGATCTAGACGCGATTGCCGACACGGAAAAACACACTCAATTCATAAAGATGCTCGAAGGCAGCATTTTCAGAATTGAAAAAGACAGCGTTGCCAAAAAATGGATCGCCATTGAAGACGTTTCAATCATCGAAAAATTTGGATTCACTCGGGATGATTTCCCGGATGCACAGCCACCAGAGTTTCCTGAGTGGCGAGATGATCCAGAGCCGTTTTTTCAATAATCCGCAAATAACAGTAGAGGCATAAATGGCTGAGCCAGCTACCACATCTGCCGCCGCTGTCACCATGGTGGCTGCTACAGCTTCGGTGCCGTCATTGATCGCTTTTGGCGTCCCGCTGGGCCTTCGCCCGGATGTGTTGCTGGCCGGTTTCGCTGGTTCGCTGGTCGCCATCATTTTGCTCAATAGCGTCCCATCCACCGGAGATACCTGGCAGCACTTGATCAGTACCACATTGCGGCGCATGGCCGTGGTGCTTGCCAGCGCCTTGACAGCTGGTTATTTGACGCCCATGGCCTTGATGGTTGGCAACATGCCAGACTCACTTTTTCTTGGCGGCGCTTTTGCCGTTGGTGCCGGTGCGCAGCATGTTTTGCGCACCGCCATCATTCGCTTTGGCTCTGTTAAGTCTGCCGGGAGCATCTGACATGGAAACCATCATGCAATGTGTGCACTGGATGGCGGCCATGATTGTTTTGGCCGAAGGTCTCAACAAGCTGGAGCGCACCGCACCATTCAGGCCCGGCATTGATGTGCGCACGCGCATCGTTGATGGCCTCAAGGCCTTGGCATGGTGTCTGCTGGCAATTGGCGCAGGTGGTGCGGTCATTGCCCCGGCGCTCCCGTTGCTGGGCATCGACCAAATCGCAGCCGGGACATTGATGCGCGTGGAGCGACCAACACTGGCTGAAACGGCGGTCATGACCGGCTTTGCCGTGCTGATCATCCGAACCCGCATCAAAGAGGGCTGACCCATGAAGCTGACAGTTTTGCGCAGCCCAAGCCATGGCGGTGCCACCATTGGCAAGCTCTACATTGACGGCGCTTTCAGCTGCCACACGCTGGAAGATGAAGTGCGGGAAATTCCCGGACAACCCGTCCATGAGTGGAAAATCAAAGGCAGCACAGCCATTCCATCGGGCATTTATCGCGTGGAGTTGCAAGACTCGCCGCGCTTTGGCCGCGACACTTTGACGCTTATTAACGTGCCTGGCTTTGAGTTCATCCGTATCCATGCAGGCAATACAGCACAAGACACCGAAGGTTGTCTGCTGCTTGGCATGCGGGCCACTGATGTCAGTTTGGTGGGTGGTACCAGCCGGCCTGCCGTGGAGCTGGTCAAAGCCAAAGTAAAGGCGGCCATCAAGCGCGGGGATGGCGTTGAAATTCACATCCAAAACCCCACGGAGATTGCCTGATGCCATTTTTTGCAGCCGTGCCGTGGCGATCAATGGCCGTTCTGGGCGTTTTTTTGCTAGGGGTGTGGCTTGGGTACCAGTGGCATGCAGGAATGGCCGCAAAGGCCCAAATTGCAGCGCATGCAGAGGCAGAAAAAAACAGGCAAGCCATTCAGGATATAGCCGACCAGCGGGCCATCGGACACGCCGAGCGCATTCGCACCCTCAACACCCAACTTGGAGCCGCCCATGCGCAAATTTCCCAGCTCACTCGCCGCGATTGCCTTGACCCTGGCACTGTCGGCATGCTCAACACCATCGGCCCCGCCTTGCCAGCCGTTGCCAGCCAATCTGAGAATTCGCCCCCAGCCCCTGCCGCCAATTCAGGCCACGGGCTCCGATTCAGCACCAGTCGAGACCTTGCCGAGCAAATAGCCGTCTGCCGGGCTGCACACACTGAGCTGGCCGATCAGCTCAATGCCATCTTGGACATTGAAGAGGCCAGACATGCGCAAAAGCCCTGACCAGGATGTTGGCGATTGGCGCAAAGAAAACGGAAAAAAGCGCCTCAAGCAACTGATCGAGCGCAAGACTGGAGCCAGTCGCGCCGAAATGCGTGAACTCATGGAGCGCTATGAGCGCGAAGGCGGACGCCTGGATGAGCTGGAGCCGCCGCCACGCATCGATTGATCAAGCTGCGCGGCTTGCTGGCAAACACCCTTGATCCACGGCCATTCGGCATACTTGTCCCCCGTTTGCTCAATGTGGGTGTATCGCCGCAAAGAAACCCAGCTTCGGTGCCCTGAAACGCATGCCACCTGGGGGATGGTCTTACCAAGCTCAAACAACCTGGAAACACCGTCATGCCTCAGGTCATGAAACCGGATGTCAACAATGCCAAGCACCTTGCATGCGCGGGTGAAATATGAGCTGATCGTTTTGGATTGGTAGGGGAAAATGAATTTCCCGGTTCGCGGCTGCAACTGGATGATGGCCATGGCCTCGGGCGGGATGTCCACGCGCACATCGTTGCCCATTTTTTCGCCGGGGTGTTTCATGTTGCGCACGATGATGGTCGATTTGGCCTCATCAAGATCGGCCCACTCCAACAGCGTGATTTCCTCTTGCCGTCTGGTGCTGAAAATGCCAAAACCGACCAGGTGGCGCATGGGGTAGGCCTTGGCCCCGTTCTTGGCCTCGTACAGCTCAAAATGCGCCATCAGCTTGTCCAGCTCCTCGATGCTTGGCCGCTTGTCTCGGCGGCTGGATCGACCAATCACGCCCAGCCTGTCTGCCACCGTCCTGGCGTCATCCATGGCCTGTTTGTCGAGTGGATAGCCCCACGCTGGCCGTGCAATCGCAAAAACAGAGGCCAAGTGGCTCATGTAGTTGCCAGCGGTGGAGGGGTGTCCACCGATGGATTTGGCAAAGGCCATCAGCTCAGGGCTGCCAATTTCGGAGCAACGCATCCTGCCGATGGGCGCGGCCTTGATGGTTGCCAGCACCTGTTTTTTGGTTTTGCCGTAGTTGCGGCGCGATTCCTTGATGTATTTGTCGATCACATCGGCAAGGAACGGATCGCCCGACCTGGCCGCATCCATGCCGCCTGGCTGAGCCAGCTCCCGTTCGCGCAACTTCAACCAGGCACTGGCAGCTGGATGCCTGTCAAAGGTTTGGGACTCGGTGTGCACCACCTTGCCGCCCACCTTGATCCTGATCTGGGCCAGATAGGCGCTGGAGCCGTCCTTGCGCTTTCGTGCTGTAATGGTTCCCATGGTTTTCGGTGCAACA
Organism: Bordetella parapertussis; assembly: GCA_945890495.1. Taxonomy (GTDB): domain Bacteria; phylum Pseudomonadota; class Gammaproteobacteria; order Burkholderiales; family Thiobacillaceae; genus QYQG01. Next base: position 37,316 of record CAMDCO010000002.1, read on the forward strand.
TTGAAAATTTGTAGCACTGAAATGTAGCACTGTTGCACCAAATGAGCCAAAACAATCAGAAATGACATTAAACAAGACAGACAAAAAGCCAGCGCAAGCCATTGATTTTGAAGAAAAACCTTTGAAATCAACGATGTGGCGGTTGAGCATTGCGCCCATTAGCGCTTGGGTAGCACAACACTCCGCACAACACTCGCACATACCACTCAGCAATGAGCGCTTAGCGCCAAGGCGGCGCCAGCGTATCACGACAAAATCAATTTCACGCCAATGAGGATCGTGGTCACCTCAAAGGCGCGTTTGATCCAGCGGTTGCCCTGACGAATGGCCAGGTGGGTGCCAAGGTAACCGCCCAGGAGGGAACCCGCCAGCAAGGCGGGCATCCAGTCCCAGGCTACCGTACCCAAGATACCGAGCACCACAGCACCGGTGCCGTTCCAGAAGAAGCCGCACAGGATCAGGGTGTAGGCCACGGCACGCTGATAATCAAGGCCAAACCAGCGGATCAGCCATAGGGTGAGGAACAGGCCGGTTCCCGAGGTGATCGAGCCATTGAGAAGGCCCACCCCGAACAACCCCACCACACCGATCCACAGTCCGGCCCCGTGCCAGTTGCGGGGCGCGTGGACCATACCCAGTTGCGGTTTGAAGACGGAATACAGACCCAATCCGGCGGTCAGGAGACCCAACAGAAGGATCATCGGCCGTTCCGGGGCGCGTAACACCCACGAGGCCCCGATGATCACGCCCGGCAGGCCGGCCGCCAGGATAATGAGGCTCTCTCGCCAGGCCAAGCCGCCTTCGCGCCCATGACGCAAGAGGGCACCCACGCCGAGAAAAACGCTCGCGACCTTGTGGGTCGCCAGGGCCACGCCAAAGCTCAGGCCGAGAAAGATCAAGATGGGAAACTGGATCAGCCCCGCGCCGCCACCCGAGAGGGCCGAGAAGAAATTAGCCACCAGAGAGGCGGCAAACAGAACCCCGGTATCGATACCGGACAGGGTCATCGCACCCTCCACGCCGTCACCCGCGTAAAAACCGCGCGCTCCAGACGCCCAACGCGGTCATGGTCAGCGAGCCAAACAGGTGCAGGCCCGCCGTCAGCATGGCCCAGCCGATCTGTCCGCGCGCCAGTTGGGTAAAGACTTCGGCCGAGAAGGTCGAAAAGGTCGTCAATCCCCCCAGAAAACCGGTCACTAAAAACAAACGCCATTCCGGTGACAGATCCGGGTTGTTCAGGAAGAAGGCCAGGGCAAGACCCACGAGATAACCGCCGAGGAGATTGGCTGCCAAGGTGCCATAGGGCAGGACCGGAAAGACCGGATTGAGCCAGAGACTCAAACCCCAACGGAGCCAGGCCCCTAAGGCCGCACCAATGCCAACCGCAATAAAACCACCCATCGCCGCCCTTCTTCCAAGATTGAGGCCACAGGATAGTGAGGCCACTGGGCAATTGCAAGGCTCGCCGTCAGGGTGGGCGGGTGAGACCCGTAGCGCCCGTAGCGGCTATAGAGAAAGGGGCTCTTGGTGATTGGTAGTGGAACTGGCCACATTACACCTTTTGGCAACCACGACGGCCATGGCCCATGTAGGGGCAGGCCCCCGTGCCTGCCCTAACGGTACATGGGCAACCACAGGGGGTTGCCCCTACGAAAATCAGGCAAGCACAGGGGGGGGTGCCCCTACGAAAATTAGGCAAGCACAGGGTTATCCCCCTCTCCTCCGCAATTCCTCCTCGCGGGTCCGTACGATGAATTGCACTACTCACTCGATTTCATATAGAGCCGAGAAAGGGCTGCATCTGTGCAGCCCTTCTCATTCCCAGCGATACGGCATCGCCGCATCGCCAATCGTTCAAACAAGAAGAACCGATCGGGCAACACCACCCGACCAGCCCCCGTTCAAACCGACCCGTTCCGTTGAGTGGGTCTTAGTAGCGGGCTCTTAGTTCAGTTTATCCGGACTAAAGACGCTCTCGACCAGGAGGGCCGCATCTGACTGCGGACGGTGACACTGAATGCAATTCCAGCGCCCCATGTAGAGGTCATTGGTCTTGCCGACATAGTGGCTGCGCGGTGCCGGGGTGGCCTGGCCCTTCTCCAGCTTGGTACCGATCAGGTCGGGCGTGCTGTGACAGGCCACACACAGGTTGCTATCCCGGGTCACCGGCACAAAATCATCGATGTTGTGCGGAACCTGAGGCGGTGCGGTGTGATACGAGGTTGCCAGTAACAGATTATTCCCAGGATCCGCCTTGGAATACTGCGTCACCGGTGGCGTCGGCACATCATAGACACTGGTCTTTTCCAGACCCAAGGTTGCATCGTTAATCGCGGCCACCTTCACAGTGGGGGCCTTGGCCGTCTGACCGCAGCCGGAAAGACCCAAAATCGCGCCAGCCAATAGTCCAGCCCATGCCATATTCTTGCTCATCACACTCTCCTTTGCGTCTCACTCACGGAAACAGAACCCTGTGCCTGCGCGTTATGCGCACGGATCAGGGGCTTGAAATCAAAAACCAGACTACCTTCCGGGCATACCGGCGTGCAGCGTCCACAATTGCTGCACTCACCGGAGAACACGAAACCTTTTTCCTCCAGAAGCTTCAGATTCAGCACCTGAGGTTCTGGACAGACCTTGGCACACTCACCACAGTGGGTGCAGTTCGTCTTGTCAAAACGGACCCTGAGCGTGGGATTGATCTTGCCAACCAGCGACCAGAAGGCCCCTAGCGGGCACAGATGACCGCACCAGCCATGCTTCAGGATGAACAGGTCGAACAGGAAGATGGCCAATACCACCGCTGCGCCAAATCCCAGCCCAAAAAGGATCTCGCGATGCATCATGCCCACCGGGCTCACCCATTCGAACGCCGCCACCCCGGTCAGAACAGACAGGATCAGGGTCAGCACCAGCACAAAATAACGCGTGTTGCGCGGCAGGATAAAGGTTGGGCGGATATCGAAACGCACCCGCAACCAGCCCGCCAGATCAGTCACCGGGTTAACCGGGCAGGCCCAAGCACAGAACACCCGCCCACCGACCAGACTATAGAAACCCAATACAATCGCTGCACCAAGGATCGCCTCGGTCTGCAGAACATGGCCGGCGAGAAAGATCTGCAGGGCCGCAAAGGGGTCGGCCATCGGGATCAGGCCAATGAACTTGGAACCCGACAGGTTGCCCGACAGGAGGGGCACATCCTTCGCCACCTCCCAGCCCCAATGTATGGTCCCAAAGAACAACAGCAGGGTGACAAACTGGCTGAGGCGGCGCAGCACAATATAGCGCCACGACCAGAGCTTTTGACCCAGACTGCGCTGGGAGAGATCGTGCGAACTGTCGTGAGCGCTACGCATGATCACAATCCACCGTCATTCAGATAATCGGACGCACTGCCCTTGACCGGGCCAGACGGCGCGTTGGTGGGTGCGGCGATGGTCGGCGCACTCCCCGTGGCGTCAAATTCTTGGGTAATGGAATCCTCACGAGTCCAGCCCAGACGGTAATGATCGCCAATCTTGCCCTGTATCAGGGCGTGCGGCAGGATGCGGATCGCCGGCTCGGTGGTCGGACAGGCCCGCACGCAAATACCGCAACCCGTACAGGCGTCCGAGTGCACCATAGGGATGAACATCGCGTGTTTGGAGATCTGCCGTGGGTGCGTCTCAAGGGTGATGGCCTTGCCCTTGATCGGGCACTCGCGGTGACAGATCTCGCAGCGCAAGCCCTTCCAAGACAGGCAGTTCTCGGTATCAATGACCGCCAAGCCCATGCGTGAGTCATTGATATTTTTCAGCTTCGGCGACAAGGCCCCGGTCGGGCAGGCCTTCATGCACGGAATGGTCGGACACAAATAGCAAGGGATCTCACGCGGTTCAAAGAACGGCATACCGATGGGCAAGTTCCCGCCCGCCGGCTCTAGCTTAAGGGTATCGAACGGACAGGCCACCACACACTGGCCGCACTTGATACAAGCGGCATTGAAATCATCATCCGGCAAGGCACCGGGAGGGCGCAACGCAAAGGGCTGCGCGCGGGCCTCCTGACGCAACAGGTAGGCCCAACCCAAGCCCCCGGTGGAGGCCAAGGTCGCTCCCTGCATCAAGCGCAACAGAAAATCGCGACGGTTAGCGGACATACTTCATTTCCATAATCTTTGGAGCCACTTACCCGGAGACACCCTATGCCCCCGGGTGAGGGACCCCCTCACCACGACCTCCCCGCAGGGAGGCCGTCCAGCTAGACTCAGGCCTTGTAGACCTTCACCGAGCACTTCTTGTAGTCGGTCTCTTTCGAGATCGGGCAGGTCGAATCCAGACAGACCTTATTGATCAGCACGGACTCGTCGAACCAAGGCACATAGACCAAGCCGCGCGGCACGCGATTGCGGCCACCGGTCTCAATCCGCACCTTGACCTTGCCGCGCCGCGACTCGACCCAGACCAGATCGTTGCGCTTCAGACCGCGCGCATCGGCATCCTTGGGATGGATCCAGCACACGGCGTTGGGCACAGCGCGGTGCAGTTCGGGCACGCGACGGGTCATCGAACCGGAGTGCCAGTGTTCCAGCACACGGCCCGTACACAACCAGAGGTTGAAGTGGGTATCCGGCTCTTCGACAGGGGTGGCATAGGGACGGAAGTAGATTTTGGCCTTGCCGTCGAGCTTGACCTTGACGCTGCCGTCACCCGGCTTGTCAAGGTCACCCATGACCAGCGCGTTGCCATTGTTGCCGTAGAAGTCGATGCCTGAACCCTTCTTGCAGTACGGGTCATGTTCTTCGTTGAAACGCCAACCGGTCTCGACCCACTTGCCATCCTTCAACACCACCGGCCACTTCAGGCCGCGCACCGCGTCGTCGTAGTAGACATCGAACGGGGCGAGGTCGTGACCGTGACCGACGCCAAACTCGCGATACTCTTCGAACATCGCCTTCTCGACGAAGAAGCCCAGCTTCTCGGCGATATGGTTGCCATGACCCTTGGCCACGGGATCCGGCCAGGCAAACTTCTTGTGCTTCGGGGTCGCAAACAAGGCGTCGTAAAGGCTGGTCTCCGGGCCATAGCCCATCTTGGCGGCCTCATCCAGCACGGACGGCAGCTTGCCATCCTCAAAGCCCGGGGCCTTGAGACCGGCGATCTTCTGCTCGCCCCAGCAATCCTTGATCTTGATGCGTTTGGCCATCTCAAGCAGGATCAGCATGTCGCCCTGCGCCTCGCCGACCGGCTTGACCTGCTGCCGCCAGCACTGGGTGCGCCGTTCAGCGTTGCCGTAGAAGCCCCACTTCTCGAAGATCATCGCCGCTGGCAGGACCAAGTCGGCCACCTTGGCGGATACGGTCGGATAACCGTCGCAACAGACAATGAAGTTGTCCATGTCGCGCGCGCCCTTGATCCAGTGGTTCAAGTTCGCGGTGTTCTGCCACGGGTTGTTGACCTGTACCATGGCCCACTTGCAGGTGCCGTCCTCCAGATCACGCATGATCTTGACGAAATGGCTACCCATCTGCGGGTTAAGGGTCTTGGCCGGCAGGTTCCAGACCTTCTCGGAAATTGCGCGGTGTTTCGGATTCATCACCACCATGTCAGCCGGCAGGCGATGGGAGAAGGTACCCACCTCACGCGCTGTACCGCAGGCAGAGGGTTGACCGGTCAGGGAGAAAGCGCCATTGCCCGGCATCGATTGCTTGCCGACCAGCATGTGGTTCATGTAGCACTGCTCGTTGACCCAAGTGCCGCGCTGGTGCTGGTTGAAGCCCATGGTCCAGTAGGACACCACCTTGCGCTTCGGGTCGCAGTAGTAATCGGCGAGTTCCTTGATCTTTTTCTTGAAGGACTCGTCCGACTCGTCCGGATCGCCCTTGGCCGTTGCTACACAATAGTCGGCGTCGTACGGTTCCAGTGCCTTGGCAAAGTCCTCGAAGGAGATGGCCCAATCCTTGCCCGCCGTAGCGGCATTGGCCTGCGGCACCACATCACCCGCCTTCTTGCGCTGGCCAATGGCCTCCCACTTATCGAGGACGCGCGTCTGTTCGTTCTTGACCACTTCCATCTCCGCCGGCGAGGCGAACTTTTCGGCATTCTTCGGACGGAAGCCATAGCCAATGTCGTAGGGGCCGGTGGCGAACACGGTGTGCTTCTTGACGAAGTCCCAGTTCACCGCATCGCGCTTGATGATCTCGCGCGCGATGTAGTTCTGAAGGGCCAGATCGCCACTGGGTTTGAACACAATCTCCAGATCGGCAATGTCCGAGGACATGTTCGAATAGGTAGACAGGTTGACCACCTTCATGTCCTTGTGGGTCAAGCGACGGTCGGTGATGCGCGACCACAGGATCGGGTGCATCTCGGCCATGTTGGCACCCCAGAGGACGGCGGTATCGGTGTGCTCGATGTCATCATAGTTACCGGCCGGCTCGTCGATGCCGAAGGTCTGCATGAAGGCGGCTACCGCCGAGGCCATACAGTGACGGGCGTTGGGGTCGATGTTGTTAGAACGGAAACCGGCCTTCCACAGCTTGGCGGCCACATAGCCCTCGGGCACGGTCCACTGACCGGAGCCGAACATACCGACACCATGCGGGCCCTTTTCCTTGTAGGCCGCGAGGAATTTTTCGACCATGACATCCATGGCGGTATCCCACGACACGGGCACGAACTTGCCCTTCTTGTCGAACTTGCCATCGGTCATGCGCAGCAATGGGGTGGTCAGACGATCCTGACCATACATAATCTTGCCGTTGAAATAGCCCTTCACGCAGTTCAGGCCCTTGTTGACCGGCGCCTTGGGGTCACCCTTGGTGGCCACGATACGGCCATCCTTGGTCGCAATCATGATGCCGCAACCGGTACCACAGAAGCGGCAGGCCCCCTTGTCCCATTGCCAGCCCGCCTCGGACTGGGCGACAGCGGCCTCGGCCTGCTCAGACAGCGGCAAACCTACGGTCGCGGCCGCGCTGGCGGCCACACTATTCTTCAAAAACTCACGACGGGTGATTCCCATGGCATCTGCTCCTTTGGCTAATGATCAGGCGTTGAGATAAGCCGGCACACACACAGAGGTGTCTTCGGCAAGTTCGGCGGGCATAGCGTCATACGCATGCTCGTCGTCGGCAAAATAGTGATAGACCATATCTGCCATTACGACATGGGGCATGGCCTTGATCCGCTTCACGCCTTCAATCTCGGCGTGAATATCGGTCGCCTCCTGCACCACAATGATGCGACCCGATTCCGGGTCCGTTTGATGCACCTCAAGCCCCTCCTGGGCCGCAAGGTCAGCAACCACCTGTGGCACCCATTCGGGTTTGGCAATGACGAGGATTCCTGACAAGTTCATACTTTATCCTTTCTCTACAGAGTCTCTATATATCCATATCCCGTTAACAAAAACTATCTTCCAAATTGACACTTGTCAATGAGATTAAGCCCGTTCCACGATGGATGATGTCTCTATATTGAGATCTGTGAATCTGCAAAACATTGACTAAGATCAAGCACCCGGGGGCATTAAAACACCATTCCTTGACTCAAGACAAGTTCATCCCAACATCCTGTCACAAATATGTCATGGAAGCATCATCTCGCTTGGCTTAGCATAGAGGGCATCTTCTGACCAAGCCGCCTTCGGAACCTCATGCCCACACAAGACCGCCTCATCAATCGTGAACTTGGCATCCTGGAATTTAACCGCCGAGTCTTGGCGCAGGCTGAGGATCTGGCCACCCCACTTCTGGAACGGTTGCGCTTTCTCAGCATTACCTCCAGCAACATGGACGAGTTCTTCGAGGTCCGCGTCTCGGGCCTCAAGGAACAGATGGAGCTGGCCCCCAGCCAGCGTGGCCCGGATGGTCTTACCCCGCGTCAGGCCTATGCCCTGATCACCGAAGTGGCACACCAGATCGTCGCTCGCCAATACGAGGTGCTCAACCGTGAGGTCCTTCCTGCGCTCGCCGCCGAAGGCATCCGCTTCTTCCGCCGCACGCACTGGACAGACGAACAAGCCGAGTGGATCCGCAATTTCTTTTTTAGCGATCTCATGCCCGTCCTCACCCCTATCGGACTGGATCCCTCGCACCCCTTCCCCAATGTCCTCAACAAGAGCCTGAATTTCGCCGTTGAACTCTCCGGAAAAGATGCCTTCGGCCGCAATTCAAACCATGCGATCGTGCAGGCACCGCGCGTCTTGCCGCGCGTGATTCAGCTCCCCCCCGAGATTGCCGGCTGTGACTACGGCTTCGTGTTCCTGTCCTCCATCCTGCACGCCCATGTCGGCGAACTGTTCTCCGGCATGGAGGTCCTCGGCTGCTACCAGTTCCGCGTCACCCGCAATTCTGAATTGTTCGTGGATGACGAAGAGAACAAAAGCCTGCGCGAACAACTGGCCGGTGGACTCCCGCAGCGCCACTTTGGCAACGCCGTACGCCTGGAGGTAGCCGACAGTTGCCCGGCCGAGATGCGCAACTTCCTGCTGCGTCAATTCCACCTGAACGAAAAAGATCTCTATCAGGTCAATGGCCCGGTCAACCTGGTGCGTTTGATGAATGTGCCGGATGTGGTTGATCGGCCGGATCTCAAGTTCCCGCCCTTCAGCGCCGCCCTCCCCGGCCAACTGCTCAAACAGCCGGATATTTTCAAGGCGGCGGCCCAAGGCGACATCCTCCTTCACCACCCCTACCAGAGCTTCCAGCCGGTCATGGATTTTCTGCGCCAAGCCTCAGTCGACAAGCAGGTCCTGGCCATCAAGCTGACCGTATACCGCACCGGCAGCGAGTCCGAATTGATGCAACACCTGATTGCCGCCGCTCAGAACGGCAAAGAGGTCACTGCCGTGGTCGAACTGAAGGCCCGTTTTGACGAGGAGGCCAACATCAACTGGGCCGAGCGCCTGGAAAAGGCCGGCGCCCATGTCGTTTATGGCGTGGTCAGTTACAAGACCCACGCCAAACTGGCACTGGTGGTCCGCCGCGAAGACGGAAAGATCTGTCGCTACGCGCACCTCGGTACCGGCAACTATCACCCGCGCACCACCCGCCTGTACACCGACTTTGGCCTCATCACCAGCAACCCGGCGCTGTGCGAGGATGTCAACGAGGTATTCACCCAACTGACCGGGCTGGGCCGCGCCAAGGCCCACAACCATCTCTGGCAAGCACCGTTCACCTTGCACCCGCACATCATGGCGGCCATTCATGCGGAGACTGAGCGTGCCAAAAAAGGGGAAAAGGCCGCGATCATCGCCAAGATGAATGCCCTGCTCGAACCCAAGGTAATCAATGCGCTATACGAGGCCTCACAGGCCGGCGTACAGATCGACCTCATCGTGCGTGGCGTGTGCGCCCTGCGCCCGGGCGTGCCGGGCCTGTCCGACAACATCCGCGTGCGCTCCATCCTCGGTCGCTTTCTGGAACACCATCGGGTGTTCTATTTCCTCAATGGAGGCGCCGAGGATGTGTACCTTGCCAGCGCCGACTGGATGGATCGCAACTTCTTCCGTCGCATCGAGACCTGCTTCCCGGTGCTGGATCCCAAACTCAAACGCCGCGTCATCAATGAAAGCCTCAAGGCCTCACTGAAAGACAATGTCAGGGTTTGGGAGATGCAACCCGACGGCAGCTACCGCCGTCGCGCCCGCCGTGGCAAGCTGTTCGAGGCCCAGACCTTCCTGCTACAGGCCCTGTCGAACTAAGCCGTCTTGCCCTGTCTAGCGCCCCACGCGCAGCAGACGCCAAGACGCAGAGAGATCCTGCCACTGCCGTAACTCAATCTCCAGGGCGGCCCGGGTCAGAGGGCCATCCTGTGCATCGGGACGCCCCAGGTTCAAGGTGCATGCGCCCGCCCGACACTGCAGACGCACATCGGCCACCCCCTCGCCGGTCCGGTTCTGGTTCAGCAGCAGCGCTAGACGCAAAGGTAAGACCAGCCGCCAGGCCGGATCATCCGCAGCCAACGCGAGCTTGACCAACCCACCCCGACTGGCACGCACGATCCGTGCCAGAAACGCCTGATCCTGACGCGAAAAGCCGGGCATATCGGCGTTCTCCAAGATGTAGGCGGCATGTCGATGCTGACCGCTATGCGCAATCGACAAGCCGATCTCGTGCAGGCGTGCCGCCCAGCGGGCAAAGCGCAAGGTCACCGCATCGGCCTCGCCCGTGCCCGCGAGCAAGGCCAGGGTCGTCGCCTCCACCCGCTGTGCCTGAACCCTATCCACATGGTAGCGACGCATGAATTGGCCAACAGTGACCTCGCGCATATCTTCATGATGGCTCCGCCCCAGGAGGTCCCAGAGGATCCCTTCGCGCATGGCCCCCTGCGCCACCGTCATGGTCTCAATATCAAGGGCATCGAAAACGCCCGCCATGACGGCCAGCCCGCCCGCGATCACCGGCCTACGATCCGGTTTGAGGCCGGGCAACTCCAACACACGGGTATTGCCCGCCGCGACCATACGGGCACACAGCCACTTGAGACCAGCGCGCGTAATTGCACCGTCGGACTGGCCATTCTGCAGCAGGATCTCGCCCAAGGCCCGGGCCGTTCCCGAGGAGCCGATCACCGTCTCCCAGCGGCCACGCCGAAACTGCGCCGCCACAGGGCCCAACGCAACCTCAGCCGCCAGACGGGCCTCCTTCATGGCCGCCTTGGTCACTTCCCCTCGCGGGAAGAAGCGGCTGGAATAGACCACGCAGCCGATGCGCGTACTCTCCCGCTCGCTCGGTTGGTAACCGCGCCCGATGATGCATTCGGTCGAACCACCGCCGATATCGACCACCAGACGCGGGGCCTCGTCATGCGCCAGACTGTGCGAGACCCCCAGATAGATCAGACGCGCCTCTTCACGCCCCGCCACCACCTCAATATCGAACCCCAGCGCGGCCCGCGCCCGCACGAGAAAATCCTCGGCATTGCGCGCCACCCGCAAGGTATTGGTGCCCACCACCCGCACCGACTCCGGCGGCATCCCGCGCAGGCGTTCGCCCATGCGTGCCAGGCAGTCCAAGGCACGCCGCTGCGATGCGGCATCCAGCATCCCGCTGGGCGTCAGGCCCCCGGCCAGGCGCACGCTTTCCTTGTGGGCATCGAGGTAATACAGCTGTTCCCCCTCAACCCGGCCTACCTGCAGGTGAAAACTATTGGAACCCAGGTCAATCGCGGCCAGCAAAGCGGGGGAAGTCATGAAACACTCCGGTCATACGCGGACCCCATCGGTCCATGCCTATTATGCGAAGAAAAGACCCGCCACCGCTACCGCAACGATGAATCCGGCCAGGTCAGCGGCAATACAACCCGTGATGGCGTGACGGGCGTTACGGACACCGGCCGCCCCCAGATAGACCGCCAGGACATAAAAGGTCGTTTCCGTGCTGCCCTGCACGATACAGACCAGCCGCCCGATGTAGGAATCGGCCCCAAACGACTGCATGGCCTCAATCATCATGGCGCGCGAACCGCTGCCCGACAGCGGCTTCATAATCATGGTCGGCAGGGCATCGACCCAGCGCGCATCAAAGCCCAGCGCCAGAACCCCGGTACGCACCGCATCTGTAAAACCGTCCAGCGCCCCGGATGCGCGCAGCAAACCAATGGCCACCAGCATGGCGACCAGATACGGGATGATGGCAATGACCGTCTGAAAGCCCTCCTTCGCCCCGTCAATGAAGGCCTCATAGGCATTCACCCGGCGCCAGACGGCTCCGATCAGAAAGGCGGCGATCAGACCCAGGAGGAGGAGGTTACTCACCAAGGCGGACTGCACGCTGACCTCGGTCGCCGGCAGGCTCAGGAACCAGGCCGAGACACCGCCGACCACCAGGGTCAGGCCGGTCAGCCAGGCCATCACCACGACATTGAACAGAGGTAGGCGCTGGATCGCGGCCACCGTCAGGAAACCGGCCATGGTCGAGGCATAGGTTGCCATCAGGATGGGGATAAAGACATCGGTCGGGTCGGCCGCGCCCATCTGCGCCCGGTAGGTAAAGATAGTGATAGGCAACAAGGTGACCGACGAGGCGTTGATGACCAGAAACAGGATCATCGCGTTGCTGGCGCTATCCGGCGTGCGGTTCAGGGTCTGCAACTCGCGCATCGCCTGGATGCCCATCGGGGTGGCCGCATTGTCGAGCCCCAACACATTGGCGGACAGATTCAGGGTCATCGAACCCAGGGCCGGATGGCCGCGTGGCACACCCGGAAAGACCCGCGCCAGCAAAGGCTCCAGGAGACGGGTCAGGGCGCGCAGAAAGCCGGCCTGTTCACCGACGCGCATCAGCCCCAGCCACAGGCACATCACGCCGGTCAGACCGAGGGCAATCTCGAAGCCGGTCTTGGCACTGGCAAAGCTGGCCTGCATGACCTGCGCGAAGATGTCGGTCTGGCCGTGAACCGCAAATTGCCACAGCGAGGCCGCAATCGCCACCAGAAAGAAACCGACCCAAATGGCGTTCAGCATCGCGCCGAGCCTTGGCTATCCATCGCTAGCGATCCATCTCAAGCGTGAACACACCCATGCGATATCGGGTCTGCGCCGGCTGATAGTGTTCGACCGTGGGCATGGTAATGCCACGGCCCTGCGCCTGCAGATGGGCGTCGAGCGCGGCATAGGCACGGCCCGGGGCCAAGGCCCGACCCGCCCGCACCCGAACCTCAAGAACGGGGCGTTCCGGGATCGTGGCCACCGCCAATGGTGCTTTCACCTCGGTGCCCGATGCGACCTCATAGCCGACCCGAGCGCGCCGCTGGGTCACGATGACCGTATCGGGATTGGAAAGCAGCACCGTGATCGGCGACCCGAGGGCGATCCCCTGCTCCTGCAAGGCCTGTTCTGCCTTCAACTCAAGGGCCGGCAATTTTGAATAATCGCCGCTCTGTTCAAGGTAGGCGTAGAGATAAGGGCCACGCACCGCCGAGGTAATCTCCACCGCAGCGAATCCACCCCACCAAGCATAGAGCAGTAGCAGGGGCAAGACAAAGGCGAGGAGAAAGGGAAGCCAGGATCTTCGGGTCATGGAACGCGAAGATAGCACAGGCGGCGCACGACCCGAATCAAGATGTCAGGTAGCGGACATCCAAACGAAGACCGCACTAATGACGCGATGCCAGTGCCCGCGCAATCCGATTTCGGTCAACCGTTGGCCGTGGCACCCGCTCGGTGAACCAGCGGCGCACATCGTCATCAAGACCGATGCCGTGCATGAAGTTGTAGATCGCCTTGTTCAGACCCTCACCCAGGGTCGCGTGATCAACACCCGTCGGATCGACAAAGGCCACATCGTTGCGGGCAAAGCCGCCGAACGGCACCGGCTGGAGTTGAATCCCGTAGGCCTCGGGATTTAGACCGACGGGCGAATGCACCGTGCAAGCGAAACGATGAAAGAAGCCCGACTGGATGCAACCCTCGGCAAACAACTGGCGCACCAGTTCAAGGGCATCCACCGTGTCCTGCACCGTCTGGGTTGGAAAGCCGTACATCAGATAGGCATGGACCAAGATACCCGTTTCACTGAAGGCGCGCGTCACTCGGGCCACCTGATCCACGGACACGCCCTTTTGCATCAGCGCAAGGAGGCGGTCACTGGCCACCTCCAACCCACCGGAGACGGCGATGCAACCGCTGTCGGCTAGTTGCTGGCACAGCGCCGGGGTAAAGGATTTCTCAAAGCGGATATTGCCCCACCACGAGATCGCCCGGTTGCGCCGCGTCAGTTCCTCGGCCAGGGCCTTGAGCGCCTTGGGCGGCGCGGCCTCATCGACAAAATGAAACCCGGTCTGCCCGGTCTCGGCGATGATGGTTTCGATACGATCGACCAGTGTCGCCGCCGCTACGCCATCGTAACGACCGATGTAATCGAGACTGACATCGCAAAAGCTGCACTTCTTCCAGTAGCAACCGTGCGCCACGGTCAGCTTGTTCCAACGCCCATCCGACCACAAGCGGTGCATGGGGTTGAGCATGTCGAGCAGCGACAGATAGCGATCCAGCGGCAGGCCTGCCCAAGTCGGCGTACCCACCTCGGCAAAGGCGATGTCGGCGTCCGCACAGGTGAAGTAGCGCACCTGACCATCGACCCGGGCGAAGGTGCGCAGCAGTCCCTGCCTCGGCCGCTGTCCGGCCACATGGTCAAGCAAGTTGAGGATCGGTCGCTCACCATCATCGAGGGTAACGAAGTCGAAGAAATCAAACACCCGCGGTTCGGCCAGTTCACGCAACTCGGTATTGACGAACCCCCCGCCCAGGACGGTGATGATGTTGGGGTCCAGTGCCTTGATCGTCTGGGCGATGCGAAAGGCCGCATAGACCGAACCGGGGAAGGGTACCGACAACAGCACCATGGTCGGGCGATGGCGCTCGAGCGTGGCCTGGGTCAAGGCCTGCAAGGTGCGATCAATCCAGTTCGGCGGCTCGGCCAAGGCCGTCGCCAGCGCATCAAAATGAGATTGCGCCCGCGCCAGCGACTCGGCATAACGCACGAACTCAAAACGCGCATCCACCGCCGCGCGTAGTACATCGGCCAGGTCGTCGAGATACAGGGTGGCCAGATGGCGCGCCCGGTCCTGCACGCCCAAGGCACCAAAGGCCCAGGCCAACGGGTCGCCCCCGTCCGGATCGATAAATTCGTCGAGCGCGGCAAAACGCGGCCCTTCTGGCAAAAAACCCCGTCCGCCGATGCGAAAGGCCATAGACGGATCGCGCCCCTGCAGGAAGGCAATCGCCGGGCCCACCGTCGCAACATAACGATCAAACTGGGCGACAAAGGTATCCAGCACGGGCGACTGACGCTCCGCATCGGGCAGCGCCTCGATGTGAGCGCGCATCACATGCAGGCCCTCCGCCGAGAACAACTCCAACACCAAGGCCAGCGCCAGATCTTCCTGCACGGCATCAACCCCGCGCGAACGCAGGAAGCCGGTCAGATAGGCCGTCGAGGAATACGGCGTATTGAGCTGCGTCATCGGCGGGATAATGGCCAAAACCGTCGCCCGAACGCGCGCCAAGTCGCTCGCCGTCGAGAGAGTCACGCTAACGGACATCACTTTGAAAGCCCATGATGATGAAAGTCATGCCCGTTCCTCTCCCCCGGCCCCTACCCCGCGAAGGGGGGAGGGGAGCTTCGCGAGTTGCCGGTGCGACTTTCACATCAAGCCTTCACCATAGAAAGCGCGACCGCCTCGGCCACGCGGATACCGTCTACCGCCGCCGAGAGGATGCCCCCCGCGTAGCCGGCCCCCTCGCCCGCCGGATAGAGGCCGCGCGTGTTGATACTCTGGAAACCGGTATCGCGGGTGATGCGGATCGGCGACGAGGTGCGCGTCTCCACCCCAGTCAGCAGGGCATCCGCCATGGCAAAACCCGGGATCTCCCGGTCGAAGGCCCGAATCGCCTCACGCAGGGCTTCGGCCACATAAGGCGGCACACAGGTCGACAAATCCGTCATGTGCACGCCCGGTTGATAGGACGGATCGACCGTACCCCCTTCGGTGGAGGGCCGCCCAGCGAGAAAGTCGCCCACCCGCTGGGCGGGCGCCGCATACCGGCCACCGCCCGCCGTGAAGGCCTGCGATTCCCAATGACGCTGGAACTCGATGCCGGCCAGGGGATCGTCGCCGGGGAAGTCTGCCGGCGTCACCTCAACCACCAGCGCCGCGTTGGCGTTGCGCTCGGCACGCGAATACTGGCTCATGCCATTGGTCACCACGCGCCCCGGTTCGGAGGCCGCCGCCACCACCTGCCCGCCCGGACACATGCAAAAACTATAGGCCGCACGGCCATTGGCGCAGTGATGCACCAGCTTGTAATCGGCCGCGCCCAGGCGTTCATTACCGGCCGCCGGGCCAAAGCGGGCGCGGTCGATCAAGGCCTGCGGATGTTCGATGCGAAAGCCGATCGAAAACGATTTGGCCTCGACAAAAACACCCTGACGATGCAGATTGGCAAAGGTGTCGCGCGCGCTGTGGCCGATGGCCAGCACCACATGGTCAGTCGCGATCCACTCGCCATCGGCCAGAACCACGCCGCGCACCTGCCCCGCTTCAATGTCCAGCCCCTCGACCCGGCTGTTGAATCGCACCTCGCCCCCCAGAGCGTGGATCGTGGCGCGGATGTGTTCGACCATCTTCACCAAGCGGAAGGTGCCGATATGCGGCTTGCTGACATAGAGAATCTCGTCCGGCGCACCGGCCTTAACAAACTCAGTCAGGACCTTGCGGCCCAAGTGGTTGGGGTCCTTGATCTGGGTATAGAGCTTGCCATCCGAAAAGGTGCCGGCACCGCCCTCGCCAAACTGCACATTCGATTCCGGGTTCAGTTCACCCTGACGCCACAGGGCCCAGGTGTCCTGGGTGCGTTCACGCACCGCCTTGCCGCGTTCCAGCAGGATGGGACGAAAACCCATCTGCGCCAGCAATAAACCGGCCAAAAGACCACAGGGCCCGGTGCCGATAATGACCGGACGAGACGAGAGATTAGCCGGGGCCTGCGCCACAAAACGGTAGGTGGTATCGGGGGTCGGGCCGATATTGGCGGTGTCCATCTGCGCCTCTAAAGAGCGCAACACCGCCGCCTCATCGCGCAGTTCTACATCCAGCGTGAAGACAAAAACAATAGCGGATTTCTTACGGGCATCGTAACCACGGCGGAACACACGGTAGCCAAGCATATCGTCGGCACGAACGGCCGCCGGGGCAAGGCGGCGCAGGATCGCGGCCGAGATGTCCGCCTCGACATAATCGAGCGGCAGTTTGATCTGGGTCAGGCGCAGCATGGTGTCTATCCGGCGTGGCGCGTAAAGGCGCGTATTTTAACGCGCATTGCGCCGATCGGTCCTCTGTAGGGGCAGGTCCCTGTACCTGCCCTGGCGGTGCATGGGCAACCACGGGGGGTTGCCCCTACGAAGAGATACACCGCGCCCCCGTAGGGGCAGGCCCCTGTGCCATGCCCTCGTCTGATTAACGCGCATTACGCCGATCGGTCCCCCGTAGGGGCAGGTCCCTGTACCTGCCCTGGCGGCGCATGGGCAACCACGGGGGGGTTGCCCCTACGAAGAGACACACCGCGCCCCCGTAGAGGCAGGCCCCTGTGCATGCCCTCGTCTGATTAACGCGCATTGCGCCAATCAATCCCCCGTAGGGGCAGGTCCCTGTACCTGCCCTGGCGGTGCATGGGCAACCACGGGGGGTTGCCCCTACGAAGAGACACACCGCGCCACCGTAGGGGCAGGCCCCTGTGCCTGCCCTCGTCTGACCCATCGGCCAGAGATCTGGCCTGCTACACGCTATCGACCGATGGCGTCTAAACCTCGACCCAGACCTGCCCTGCCTCGACCTTGGTGGGATAAGTGCGCAAGGCGCAGTCGGCCGGCTCGTTAAGGGCCTGTCCGCTCGCTAGGTCAAACCAACTCCCGTGTAGCGAACACTTGATGCGATCATCGCGCACACAACCAAAGGCAAGGGAATAGTCCTCGTGTGTACACATCTCATCAATACAAAAATAGCCCGACTGACCATGGCACAACAGCAGCTTTCGGCCCGCCACAGCGACGCGTTTCATTGCCAGCGGCGCAAGCTCGTCCGGTCCGCCCACGCTGGCGACGACGCTCCAGCCCATCAGCGCACCCGCGCCAATGCACGCCCAGAATCCAACGCCGCACGCGCCTGCGTCATGGCCTCGGCAAGGCCTCGTGCCTTGCGCGTCTGAACCATAATCAAGGCCGCCGTCAGGGCCAATGAGTCATAGGCCGGGCCAGGTTCACCGCCCAGTGCCGCCATACCCACCCGCGCTGCCGCCGCCGCAGTCGCGGCAACATCCACCATGATCGCCACCTCATCGCCCTCGCGCCCCGACTTGGGCAGGTCATCAGGCAGGGGCACGGAACGCACGGTCTGCTCAACACCCAGCGCCCGTGGATCGACATCCGCCTCAACCAGTTCGCCCCGATCCTGATAGAGGTGGTATTTACCGGCCTGACGCAGCGAGGGGATCACGCCCCCCTCGACGCCGCGAATGATGAGGGCCGAGTCGAACCCGGCGTGGCGTGCCAGCATCGCATAGACCGGCGGATAGGGTTTGTGCACAAAACCGGTCACAAAATGGGTATGGCGGCGACCGGCAATGGGCCGCGCGCAGACCTCAATCGTGGTCAGCACCTGGCGTTTGATCATGCGCTGACGCAGGGGCACCAAGGCGCTAAGGCCGGGACAAAACTGCGCTTGGTCGATATAGGTCCAGCCGATGGCGGGGTCGGACAAACGCGCCGCCGCCGCCGCCGGATCGAGGTCAACCGGAACCCCCGCCGCGGCCAGGACATGGCGAGCGGTCACACCAAACTTGGGGCCAATGTCCTGCGTGCTGTGACTGACCGCGGGCAGACCCAGTTCGGCCAGCAGCGGACCAAGAAACGGGGCCGCCGGCAGACAACGGTTATAGCCGTCATAGGGGTCGGCGATATCAACGACCTCGTCCACCGCCGCCGTCACCCGCCGCGTTGCCGCCAGCACCCCGTCCAGAACCCCCTTGTTCTCGTCCGCCGTCTCCCGCTTCATGCGCAAGGCGATAAAAAAGATTGCCGCCTGCACCGGATCGATATGGCCCTCCAGGATGCCGGTCATGCCCTGCGCGGCCTCAAGCTGAGAGATATTTTTAGACAGTTCCGGGCCGGTAGCCACACGCTGGATGATGGAGTGCATCACCCGCTGGTAGTCCTGAGGCGTCATTCCGGTCTGGGAATCGGGGGTCATCTGAGAGGTACTCATCGGCGGCTATTCATAAGCAATTCATAAACAAGGTACGCAGGATAGGGGGGCATCATCCCGCCGTCAACGCTGCCCCAAAGAGGGTTTTCGCAATTTTCGATACAAGGTCCGCTCGCTGATGCCCAAGGCGCGTGCCGCCGCCGCCCGGTCGCCGCCCAGCCGCGCCAGCGTCTGCTGCACCAGGGCCTGCTCGACGCCCACGAAAGAGTCCGATGAAACAGCCGCCGAGAGCGGCAAGGACAGCACCTCTGCCGTGAGGGTGTCGCCATCGGTCAGCAAGAGGGCGCGTTCGATCAGGTTACGCAATTCGCGCACATTGCCCGGAAAGGCGTAGGCCCGGAGCGCCGCCATGGCATCGGCCTCCATTTTCACGGCCCGGCCGGGCGCCAGACGCGCCAGCAACATATCGACCAGCAAGGGCAGGTCCTCGCCTCGCTCGCGCAGGGGCGGTAACAAGACAGGAAAGACCGCCAGACGGTAGTAAAGATCGCGTCGAAAGGTCCCCGCCTCGACCATGGTGGCCAGGTCGCGATGCGTGGCGGCCACCAAACGAAAATCGGCGCGCAAGATCTCCACCCCGCCCACACGACGGAAGGTGCCCGATTCAAGCAGGCGCAACAACTTGACCTGCATGGCCAGAGGCACATCGCCCAATTCGTCGAGGAACAGGGTCCCGCCAGCGGCATGTTCAATCAGACCGATCTTGCGCTGGTTAGCGCCGGTAAAGGCCCCCTTCTCGTAGCCAAATAGCTCCGATTCGAACAGCGACTCGGTCAGACCGGAGCACTCCACCGGGACAAAAAGCTGCTCGCGACGCGGGCTTAGGTGATGCACGGCCTGCGCGGCCAGTTCCTTGCCGGTACCGGACTCGCCCAACAGCAGGACGGGGGTCATGGAGGGTGCGGCTCGATTGATCAACTCCAACATGCGCAGGAAAGGCTGGGAACGGCCCACCATCGTGGTCGCCCCGGCCGTCAGCGGGCTCTTCTTGCCCAGCGGCAATGCCCGCTCGCCCATGAACTGGATCCGTTCGATAAAGGCCGTCACCACGCCTTCCGCATCCATCAACGGGGTCAATTCGACATCGACATACTCCTCGCCATGGGGCGTGTGGTGCAGGTGCAGAAGTCTATTGGGACGCTTGTTCTTCAGAGCGGCCTGCAAGGGGCACGATTCGCCGCATTCGTCACACGGACGCTCGTAACGATGCGACACCGCATAGCAGAAACGCCCAACCACAGCGTCATCCGTCATGGCCGCCTGATCCTGCCTATAGGTTCGGATATAGGCCGGGTTGGCCGCCAAGATACGATAGCGCGTATCCACAAGAATGCGCGGTTCGGGCAGCGCATCAAAAAAAGAACGGAACTCCGAAGTGATCTCCATGCGGCCATTAAGCCACAAACTCACCGCTTATGCCACATATGTCACACATGACTGACATAATTGACACAACACCCGCCAACCGATCTCGTGGAAAATACGCAACCAATTGATTTCGCTAAAAAATTATTTTATTTATTAGTTGGCACGCGTATTGCGTATATAAACACGCAGACCGGAACGATTTGCCATACGGGAGGGACACCCGGCAGAACGCAACGGTTTGTTGTAGCACTCTCCTCTTTTGTGCAGTGTTTGGGAGGGGGTCGCAAGACCTCCTCCCCCTTTTTTTTGCCCGCTGCCATTGAACCCCCCGTCCAAACCCCCACTCTTCCTTACCATGACACACGCGATCCAAAGCCACTACGACCGTCTTGGCGGCGAACCCATCATCCGCCGGCTCACCGAACGATTTTATGCCCACATGGATGAGCTACCTGAGACCTATGGCATCCGCAAACTTCATGCCGAAGACCTAGCCGACTCACAACAAAAACTGTTCGAGTTCCTCTCCGGTTGGACTGGTGGCCCGCAGCTCTTCGTCGAACGGCGCGGACAGCCGATGCTGCGCCGCCGCCACATGGGCTTCCCCATCGACAGCAGCGCCCGCGATCAATGGATGCTCTGCATGCGCCTAGCGCTTGATGAGGTCGTCAGCGATGTATCGCTCCGCGAAGATCTCTACACCGCCCTCTTAAAGCTTGCAGATCACATGCGCAACCAGCATGATCCTGCCCAATCCCCCTCCTGATAGACCAACCCCGAAAGGAATCTCCATGTCCGTAACCCCCATGCAACTCGTCGCCGAGGCCCGTGCCCAGGTTCAGGAAGTCGATCCCCAATCCGCCTGGGACAGCATGTCCGGCCCGGTTCAAGTGCTCGATGTACGCGAAGCCGGTGAATTCGAGGCCGGGCGCATCCCGGGCGCCGTCAATGTCCCGCGTGGCATTCTGGAATTCCGGATTGGCGAACTGCCGGATTTCGTCAACAAGGCCGCGCCCGTCCTGATCTATTGCCGAACCGGCGGACGCGCCGCCCTGGCCGCCGTGCAACTGTCCCGAATCGGCTACACCAACCTCAAATCAATCACCGGTGGCATCATGGGCTGGCAAGCGGCCAACCTGCCGGTCGAGACCGAGAAGACCGATTACTACTGATCAAATCGCCCCGCCAACAGGCGCGCCGCCTATTTCGCAGGCGGTGCCAGCCTGATTTCTGGCACGACGCGCGTATTTTCGCCGTCAACGATGAACCAAAGCTCGCCCTCCTGCAGCGTACATTGCAACTGCATGCCCCGCGCCGCGAAGGCCGCCAGCGCACGAGAATCCTCCGCCGTCACATTGATGATGGCGAGATTGTCCTGTTTCTGCAGCGCCGCCTTGTTCTGTTGCCACCACATGTCGGCAACGCGTCCGCCGTAGGTCACCACCACGACCTGCCGTGCTCGGCCGCAAGCGCGACGGATACGCTTCTCATCAGGCAGACCCACCTCGACCCAAAGATCAATGACGCCGGTCAGGTCCCTAGCCCACAGATCCGGTTCATCGTCAGACGACAAACCCTTGCCGAAGCTCAATGCCTCACTCGCATACAAGGCGAAGGCGAGCACACGCACCATCATGCGCTCATCCGTTTCTGACGGATGACGAGCAACCGTTAGTGTGTGATTCTGGTAGTAATTGCGATCGAGATCAGCGATCTGCAATTCCACCCTGAAAATTGTCGATTTGAGAGCCATAGTAGAGCCGTAGTGCGCGCCTGATGCGGCGGCGCATTATCCACGATCCCTGTCTGCGCCGCAGCTATAACGGCGCAGCCGCCCGGGGCAATCCGCTATTTATTGGCCGGAGTTTGGATGGGCGAATGTCCCTTGCCACCCCCAAACGGGGCCGCCGGCACGACCGTTTTGGTCTTGTCCTTCTTGGGTTTCTTCTGCTCGCGATTACTGCGTATCTGACCTTTGGCCATGGGATTCTCCTTTTAGAGGTAAGGATGTGAGGCGACCCCTCACACGCGATCCGTTCTGTGACTGGCGGAAGCGGTGAGATTCGAACTCACGAAGGATTCTCATCCTCGCCGGTTTTCAAGACCGGTGCATTAAACCACTCTGCCACGCTTCCCTATCGTTCCTACAAACCAACACTCGCCGGTTTTAGCTCCGGCCGGGCTACGCCCTTAACCGGCAAGCCGGTTAGCCGGTGCGTATTGTAGCCGAAGCGGCCGCTCCTAATCCTGCGCGCAACGACGCAACAACTCAAAAAAGGGCAGCGCCTTGGTCAGGCATTCCTGATACTCCGCCTCCCAGATGGAGTCGGAAACGATGCCACCGCCGGCCCAGAACACCATGTGGTCGTCGTGCTGAACCGCCGTGCGGATGGCAATATTGCTGTCCATGTCACCGGCATCGCTGATCCATCCGAGGCTGCCGCAATAGACGCCGCGCCGACAGTCTTCCAACTCAGCGATAATCTCCATGGCCCGCCGCTTGGGCGCACCGGTGATCGATCCACCCGGAAAAGCGGCCTCCAGCAAGTCTACCGCGTCACGATCGGCGGTTAGCCGACCAGTCACCGTACTGACGAGGTGATGGACCCGGGCATAGCTTTCTGGCCTAAAGAGTTCGGGTACAGCCATGCTGCCCGGCACGCAAACTCGGCCTAGATCATTGCGCAGCAGATCAACGATCATCAGGTTTTCGGCTCTATCCTTAGGCGACGCGGATAATTCCTCGCGTAACGCATTATCAATCAACGGATCGGGGTCACGCCGACGCGTACCTTTGATCGGCCGGGTCGTCACATCGCCGTCCTTAATGGCTAAGAATTGCTCCGGCGAGGTGGACAGCACAGCCCCGCCGGGATAGCGCATGAAGGCGCCGTAGGGCGCCGGGTTGATCTGCCGCAAGTGCTGATAGGCCAGCCAGGCATCGCCCTCAACCGGGACGGAAAGGCGTTGCGCAATATTGACTTGGTAACAATCGCCGGCGGCGATGTAGGCCTGCACCTGTTCCAGCGCGAGGCGATAGGTGTCCATCGTAAATCGGGCGGAAACGGGCCCCGTGATCCGAAAGGGGGTATACCCCGGAGCCGGCTGCACCGTCCCATACAGGCGTTCCGCCCATTGCTGCGCAAGGGATTGAGGGTCGGCCAGATACGCCGCCGTGACCAAGGTCGTGGATCGCATCTGATGGTCGACGATCAGCGCCCAGTCATAAAGGCCGACCGCCATCTCCGGCAGCGCATCGCTCCCCACCGCAACCGGTTGGCGATCGATTTGAGCCGCCAGATCGTAAGCCCAATAGCCCATCGCACCGCCCGCAAAAGGGATGCCGGGCAACGCCGAACCGGAACGCTGAGCCAGTTGTTCCCGTAGCAGTTGCAAGGGGTTTTCGTTACGCTCGCTAACCCCGCGTGAATCGGTGATGCGGGTACGCCCCGCCTGGGTCAGCAGGGTCGTGGAGGGGGCCGCGCTGAGGATGTCATAGCGGCCGAGGCAATGGCCATCGTGCGCACCACTATCCAGCCAGATGGCCCACGGCTCATCGGCTATTGCCGCGAAAAGAACACGGGTATCGCCTTGATAAGGGAGCGGCAACGCACGCAGGGACATGATGAATTTGGTGCCGACAACAGGAATCGAACCCGTGACCTACTGATTACAAATCAGTTGCTCTACCAACTGAGCTATGTCGGCGAATGGTGTATTGGAAAATACCGGGGTGATTATAACGAAAGGTCCGAGACTATTTGACGATGTGCAGGGACGGTTTGCCTCGGGACGGCTTTACCGCTTCACCCTGCGCCGGGTTCGAAACAGGTGCAGAATCCAACACGCCGTCCTGATCATTGTCGGCATCGCTCCCCATCGCGTCCGGAACCGCAAAACTCATGCCTTCGCCGGTCTCACGGGCATAGATGGCCAAGACATTGGCGACCGGGGCCTCCACGCGCTGGGCCACGCCGCCAAAACGGGCGCTGAAGCTGAGCCAGTCGTCGGTGATATCGAGACCCTGCACAGACTCCGGATGCACATTCAGGGTGATTTCGCCGTTGCGGGCATAGCCCGGCGGAATCTGCGCCTGAGCGTCCGCGCGGAGGGTGAGATACGGGGTGTAGCCCGCGTTAACGCACCATTCGTAAAGGGCGCGCAACAAATAGGGCTGTTGAGAAAGCACCGGCACCGGAGGCCTTATTTGCGCATCGATTTTTCGACCGGGGTCAAGGCATCGACGAAGGTCGGGCGAGCAAACAGCATCTCGGCATATTTAAGGATGGGAGCGGCCTGACGCGGCAACTGGATGCCGTAATGCCCCAGACGCCACAGGAGCGGGGTCATCGCCACATCCACCATGGTGTAGTCATCGCCCATCATGTAGCGGTTACGGGCAAATAACGGGGCGATCTGGGCCAGGTTGTCGCGTATCTGCGTACGGGTCTTGTCCATCTGTTTGTTGTCCGGATTAGACAATTCCCGCACCTGCGAAAACAGGTCCTTTTCGAGGTTATGCAACATCAACCGGGCGCGGGCACGCATCGCCGGATCGGCTGGCATCAACTGGGGATGCGGAAAACGCTCGTCAATATACTCATTGATGATGTTCGACTCATACAGGATGAGATCGCGTTCCACCAGAATAGGGAGGTGGCCATACGGGTTGAGCGAGGCGACCTCCTCTTGACGATCGAAGTCATCAATGTGCTTGATGTCGAAGTCCATGCCCTTTTCAAACAAGACAATGCGACAACGGTGGCTAAATAAGCACGCGGTGCCCGAGTAGAGAGTCATCATACAAAACAGCCTTTACGATCAGTGGATATCTTTCCAGTAAGCCTTTTTCAGGTAGAACGCGATGATAAGGAAAATACCCAAAAATAGCAGTACAAAAACACCTATCCGACTACGCGTAGGTGCCGCAGGCTCCCCCATCCAGGTCAAATAATTGACCAGATCACCCACCATGAGATCGTACTCAGCCGAGGACAAACGACCCGGTTTGTTCAACTCAAGGCGATCAATAACGCTGTGCGTCTTGCCGTCTTCACCCAGCTCGGCGCGCATGACGGCCACCTGATGACCCTGTAGACCGGCCAACACATGCGGCATGCCGACCTTGTCGAAGACGGTGTTGTTCCAGCCTGTCGCCCGCGTATCGTCGCGGTAGAAGCCACGCAGATAGGTATAGATCCAATCCGCGCCCCGCGAACGGGAAATCACCGACAGGTCCGGCGGCGGTGCGCCAAACCATTCCTTGGCATCTGACGGGCGCATAGCGGCCGTCATGGTGCTGCCCACCTTATCGCTGGTGAAGAGCAGGTTCTCCTTGATCTGCGCCTCGGTGAGGCCGATGTCGGTCATGCGCACAAAACGCATATAGCCCGCCGAGTGGCAAGACAGGCAGTAATTGGTAAAGGTACGGGCGCCGCGTTGCAGGGACTCGTGATCATCGATATTGACCGGTGCGCGATCCAGATGGACAGCAGTCGAGGCCTGGGCCTGCAGCGGGGTACACAGCGGCGCGGCCAACAGGGCAAGGGCAAAGATCTTGCGGAGGCGCGCGGGGGCGAGGGTCATAAAGTTCATGTTCGTCATCCTCGTCTTCAGGAGGTCACACGATCCGGCTCGGCGCGGTACGAATCATATTTCGTGTACCACGGCATCAGCAGGAAAAAGGCAAAGTAGATCACCGACAGGACACGGGCGATCCAGGTATACAGGGTGGTCGCAGGCAAAATTCCGAGCACCCCAAGACCGATGAAGGCAAGAACAAAGACCCCTAGGGCGATCTTATATTTCGGACCCCGGTAACGGATCGACTTGACCGGCGAGCGGTCCAACCAGGGCAGGAGGAAGAAGATCACCACGGCCACGCCCATGGCTACGACGCCGGGGAACTGCGATCCAAAGATAGGCGGCACCGCACGCAGGATGGCGTAGTAGGGGGTGAAGTACCAAACCGGGGCAATATGCTCCGGGGTCTTCATCGGATCGGCCGGGATAAAGTTGTTGGCCTCGATGAAATAGCCGCCCATCTCGGGTGCGAAGAACAGGATGGCCGAGAACACAATCAGGAACACCACCACACCGAGGATGTCCTTCACCGTGTAATACGGATGGAAAGGAATGCCATCCAACGGCAGATGCGTCACGGGATCCTTGTTCTTCTTGATCTCGACGCCGTCCGGGTTGTTAGAACCGACCTCGTGCAGGGCCACCAAGTGGGCCGCCACCAGACCGACCAACACCAGCGGCAGGGCGATAACATGGAAGGCGAAGAAACGGTTCAGCGTCGCATCACCCACCACAAAGTCGCCCCGGAGCAGGGTGGAAATATCCTCGCCAATAAAGGGGATGGCAGAGAACAGATTGATAATGACCTGAGCGCCCCAGTAGGACATCTGACCCCACGGCAGCAAGTAACCCATGAAGGCCTCAGCCATCAGCATCAGGAAGATCAGCATGCCGAAGATCCAGATCAGTTCACGCGGCTTGCGATACGAACCGTAGAGCAGGCCACGCATCATGTGCAGATAGACCACGATGAAGAACATCGAGGCACCGGTGGAGTGCATGTAACGGATCAGCCAACCGAGCGGCACATCACGCATGATGTACTCGACGGAGGCAAAGGCATACGCCGCATCCGGCTTGTAATGCATGGTCAGGAAGATTCCGGTGACGATCTGCAGCGCCAGCACCATCAGGGCCAGGGAACCGAAGTAGTACCAAAAGTTAAAGTTCTTGGGCGCGAAGTACTCGGACAAGTGCGCCTTGTAACTCGCCGTCAGCGGAAACCGCGCGTCGATCCAGTTGAGCAGGTTTTGCATCCTGATGCTCTCCTATTAATTGCAGTAGTGTTGTTATCGTTGTGACCGTGGCCTTGAGATCAGGCCTTGGCATCCTCACCGATCAAGATCCGCGCATCGGAGACATAATAATGCGGCGGGATGACCAGGTTGGTGGGCGCCGGTGAACCATTGAAGACGCGAGCGGCAAGGTCAAAGCGGGAGCCGTGGCAGGGACAGAAGAAGCCGCCCGGCCAGTCCGCACCCAGATCCGCCGGAGCGATCTCCTTGCGGAAGGTGGGAGAGCAGCCCAGATGGGTACAAATCCCCACAGCCACCAGATACTGCGGCTTGATCGAGCGCCCCGGGTTTTTGGCATAGTCCGGTTGCTGCGTTTGTTCGCTCGCCGCATCGACCAGACGGTCATCGTGTTTGGCCAGTTCAGCCAGCATTTCCGGGGTACGGTTCACGATCCAGACCGGCTTTCCACGCCATTCAACCGTCAGCATCATGCCCGGCTCAACCTGGGACAGATCGACCTCAACCGGCGCACCCGCCGCCAAGGCCCGCGCCGAAGGCATCATGCTGGCGACAAAAGGAATTGCTACGCCCGCAGCGGCAATACCACCCACCGCGCTGCTCATGGCCACCAAAAAACGGCGTTTTGACGGATCTACAGCCACCTCGCTCATACTCACCCCAATGCAGTCTATGCAATTAAATATAGTAAAAGTAATTTTTTATACCTGTCGCCTTACCGACAGACCGGGTCACCATCGGACCTGAAACCCGAAAAACGCGCCATTCTACTGCAAAATTCGGTGCACTTAAAGAAGCCCGCCCATGGCCCAAATAACCCATTGGCCGACCCTCGTGGCTATAATCGCCCACATCATGCTGCACCCCACCTACCGTTCCGCCTGGCTGACCTTCGCGCAGACCTGTGCTGTGGTGGTTCTCGTCCTGGCTGCGGCGCTGGCCGTTGATCGCTTCTGGCCCGGGCTTTTACCTGCACCGGCCCATACGATCCCTAATACGCCCGCCCATACGCCGCCCTCCTCCCCTGCCCTAACCCATACCGGGTACGCGCAAGCCGCAGAGCGGGCCATGCCCGCCATCGTTAGCCTGCACACCTCCCAGAACGGCCCCCGCACGCAGCCCTCGGGAATGGGCGGGCTCGGTTCCGGTGTCATCCTGAGCCCCAATGGTTACATCCTCACCAACTACCATGTCATCGAGGCCGCCGATGCCATCCGCGTTGCGCTGGCCGATGGCCGCAGCTTCCCCGCCCGCCTGGTCGGCAGTGACCCGGACACCGATCTCGCTGTCCTGCGTGTCAACGCCAACAACCTGCCCGCCATCGACTTTGCCCCGGAAGACAGCCTCCGGGTCGGCGACATCGTCCTTGCCATCGGCAATCCTTTCAACATCGGTCAGACCGTCACCCTCGGTATCGTCTCGGCCCTGCAACGCAAGCACCTCGGCCTCACCACCTACGAGAATTTTATCCAGACCGACGCCGCCATCAATCCGGGCAACTCGGGAGGCGCTCTCGTCGACACGACCGGCCGCTTGGTCGGCATCAACTCGGCCATTTTCTCGCGCAGTGGCGGCAATCAGGGTATCGGTTTTGCTGTGCCGGTCTCCATGGCGCGCCAGGTGATGGAGGCGATCATCACCCAGGGCGAAGTCACACGGGGCTGGATCGGTGTGGAGATCGGCGACCTCACCCCGGAAGCGGCCGACACCCTGGGCATCAAGGAAACCAGCGGCGCCATTATCACGGGCGTCTTGCGCAACGGCCCCGCCGAGCGGGCGGGCCTGCTGCCGGGCGACCTGGTGCTCAGCGTCAATCAACAGGGCATCCACAATGCCGAGCACCTTATGACCCAGATCTCCATCCTGAAACCCGGCCGGCCGGCCACGATTCAGGTTTTCCGTTCGCAGGGCCGTCTTCAACTGATCTTGCGCGTGGAGAAGCGTCCGCGTCCCGCCCCCCCGACGGAAGGTGGCGAAGCCCGCTAAGAATTCCAATTTCAGAACTCAGAAATCCTATAATGAAGGCCGTTTTCCGGGAGGTTTACTGTTATGTTGCGCCCACTAAAAATTCTATTCGTCACCTCTGAGGTCCGGCCCTTGATTAAAACGGGCGGCTTGGCGGATGTTTCCTCATCGTTGCCAGCGGCCCTGCGAGACTTGGGACTCGATTGCCGCATTTTGGTTCCCGGCTATCCCGCCGTACTAGAACAGTGTGGAACGCTGACGCTGGTCGCCACACTACCCGCAACGCTCCTCGGCCCGGCCCGCTTGCTGGCCGGGCACATGCCAGATACCCGCACCCCGATTTATGTCCTTGATGCGCCCCAGGCCTACCAGCGTCCGGGCGGTCCTTATCTTGACACGAACGGAGTGGATCATGCCGACAACGCCGAGCGTTTTGCGCTGCTCTCCCAAGTCGCCGCACAGTTGTGCGAACCCCACAACGCGCTCGATTGGCAACCGGATTGTCTGCATGTCAATGACTGGCAGACCGGACTGGCCCCGGCCTACCTGCACTTTGCTGGCCGCCCCGTCCCCAGTCTGATCACCATCCACAATCTGGCCTTTCAAGGGGTGTATGAGGCCTCACTCCTATCCACCCTTGGCCTTCCATCCGAGAGTTTTGCCGTCCACGGACTCGAATACTATGGCGGCCTCTCCTTTCTCAAGGCCGGGCTGTTTTACAGCGATTGGATCACCACGGTCAGCCCCCGCTATGCCATGGAAATCCAGGACGAACCGCTGGGCATGGGCATGCAAGGCCTGCTAGGACAGCGCAGCCACCGCCTCACCGGCATCCTCAACGGGATCGACACGGCCGACTGGAACCCCAGCAGCGACCTCCACCTCGCGCACAGCTTCACCTACCGCGCAATGGCCGGGAAACGCCGTTGCAAAGCGGCCCTGCAAGCCGAACTGAGTCTGGCTCAATCCGCCGAGGTCCCCCTATTCGGAGTCGTCTCGCGGCTCACCCATCAAAAAGGTCTGGACTGGATCCTGCAGATTGCCCAAGGCCTTCTGGCCCAAGGCGGGCAACTGGCCATCCTCGGCACAGGAGAGCCGCTACTCGAAGCCGGGTTCAGGCAGCTGGCCCTCCAGCATCCGACACAAGTGGCCGCCTTCATCGGCTATGACGAAGGCCTCTCGCACCGCATCGAGGCCGGCGCCGACCTCTTCCTGATGCCGTCCCGCTTTGAGCCTTGTGGCCTCAACCAAATGTACAGCCAGCGTTACGGTACGCTGCCCGTGGTTCGCGATACCGGTGGACTGGCCGACAGTGTCCGTGACGGCGTGGACGGATTCAGCTTCATGGGCGATACCGCACATGCCCTCTGGTTGACCGTGGAACGCGCCTTGGCCGCCTATCACGACCGCCCGCTCTGGCGGCGGCTGCAACAAACGGCCATGCGCAAAGACTCTAGCTGGGAGAAAAGCGCCCGCGAATACGCCGCGCTTTATGCGCAGCTCATTGCGCAGTCACAACACTGAAGGTCAGGGGCCACGCCTCCCGGCGCGGCCCCGCCCCGATCAAAGCCAGAGCAACAAGCCCATCTCGAAACGGTGGGTCAGCAGCGAATGAGAGGGGTAGGCACGCATCTGGAATTTCATCCGACCGCACCAGTCCGGCGCATGCACGACGGCAAAGATCGCCTCATGGCCTTCGCTACCCACATGCGTCAGCGAGATCTCGTGCTGCACCTCGTGCTCGCCAAAACCGCGACTCTGCAGCAGATCGACGCAGATATCTTCTGGGTTCAATCCACCTAGGCCGACCGCCACACGCACGGTCACCTCATCGCCAAATGTCAGTTGCTGTGGCAGTTCCGACAAAAGACGGATCGAAACCCCTCCCCAGCCGGCGCGCACCCGCTTCTTCCAGGAAGCCAGTTCGCGGGCCCCCGCATAATCGTTGTCATGCAACCGGCGTCCCACCGCTGAGGCCGGGACATAAAACTTGTGCACATACTCGGTCACCATGCGCGAGGAACTGAAGGTCGGCAACAGGGTGGCGATGGAACGCTTCGCCATCCGCACCCAGCCCGGCGAGTAACCCAAATCATTCTTCTGGTAATAGAGGGGGATCACCTTGTCCTGCAGGAGTTCATACAGGGTGCGACTGTCTTCGCGGTCACGCCGCGCGTCGTCGTACCACTCCGGTGCCGGCTTGATTGCCCAACCGTTAGTCCCGTCAAAACCCTCCTCCCACCAGCCGTCGGTCACGGACAGGTTGAGCACCCCATTCATCGCCGCCTTCATGCCCGAGGTGCCGGAGGCCTCCAGCGGGTAGATGGGGTTGTTGAGCCAAACATCGCAACCGGCCACCAGGCGGCGTGAAAGACTCAGATCGTAGCCTTCCAGCATCAGGATCTTGCCTTCAAACTCCGGCTGGCACGAGAGCTGATGGATACGCTGAATCAATTCTTGGCCCGGACGATCGGCCGGATGGGCCTTGCCCGCGAACAGGAAGAGCACAGGTCGGTCGGCATCATTGAGCAAGGATCGTAACCAATCAATGTTTTCAAACAACAAGGTCGCGCGCTTATAGGTCGCAAAACGGCGGGCGAAGCCGATGACCAACACATTGGGGTTGAGCGGATCGGCCAGTTTCAGGATACGGTCGAGGTGAGCCTGCGAGCCATGATTGCGCTGATGTTGCTGGGTAAGCACTTGGCTCACATAGTCCAGCAACAGCGCTTTCTGCGTCTGATGCACGGTCCAGAACTGGTGATCCGGCAAGGCCTCTAAATGTTGCCAATAATCGACATCGGTCACTCGCCGACGCCATTCATAGCCCAAGCGGTTATCGAACAGGTCCTGCCAGTCTTGGGCCAGGAAGGTCGGCACATGGACCCCGTTGGTGATGTAATCCATCGGCGAATCTTCCGGAGCGATCTGCGGCCACATATCAGACAGGATCTGCGACGAAACGCCGCCGTGGATACGCGACACCCCGTTGTGATGGCGCGAACCGTTCAGGGCCAGGCGCGTCATATTGAAATCATGATCACCGCCACCCAGATGCATGAAGGCCTCGCGTGCCAGCCCCAGATCGGTGCAGCAATGCGCGAAATAGTCCCAGATCATCGCCTCGGGAAAGTGATCATGTCCAGCCGGTACGGGGGTATGCGTGGTAAAGACGGTATTGACGGCAACCGCCTCAATGGCCGCTTCATAGGGAAGGCCCTGCTTGACCAATTGACGCACCCGCTCCAGCACCAGAAAGGCCGCATGACCTTCGTTGATATGGAAGACGGAGGGCTTGATGCCCAGTTCGGTCAAGGCGCGCATCCCGCCGATACCCAGCACAATCTCTTGCTGAATACGGGTGTGTTTGTCACCCCCATACAACTGGTGGGTGATATAGCGATCCGCCTCGGCATTAACCGGCAGATTGGTGTCAAGCAGGTACAGGGTAATGTGTCCGATCCGTGCCTTCCAGACCTTGGCCTCAACCATGCGGCCGGGGAAATCGATCCGCACATGCACCTCACTACCGTCCGGGCGCAGGGCCGGGCTCACCGGCAAATCATCGAAATTCGAGTCGCTGTAGGTCGCAACCTGACCGCCGTCGCCGTCGATACGCTGCGAGAAATAACCTTGGCGATACAACAATCCAACCGCTACAAACGGCAGACGCAGGTCAGATGCCGTCTTGCAATGGTCACCCGCCAAGATGCCCAAGCCACCGGAATAGATCGGGAAACTCTCGTGGAAACCGAATTCGGCACAGAAATAGGCGACCAGATCGCCATCCTTGAAATTCAGATCCTCGTTGCGTTCCAGCGACTCGCTCATGTAGGTATCGAACGAGGACAACACCCGGTTGTAATTGTCGAGAAAGACATAGTCCTTCGCCGCCTCTTCCAACCGGCTCTCATCGATCCGCTTAAGGAAGGCCTTGGGATTGTGGCCTACAGACTCCCACAACTTGGGTTGCAGACGCGAGAAAAGGCTGCGCGCCGGGCGTTCCCAGCCGTACCACAGGTTATCGGCGAGTTCCTGCAGGCGTTGCAGACGCGGGGGAACACGCGGGGTGACCTGACACTCAAAGGCGGTACCTTTATTCATGGGAATTCCTTGCAAATAGAAGATAAAAGATTAGTCCGCCAGCCGTATGAACGACTCGCGATAGTGTTTAAGTTCGTCGATCGACTCATAGATGTCGGCCAACGCGGTGTGCTTGTTTTCCTTCTCGAAGCCCGTCAACACCGTCGGCTTCCAGCGCTTGGCCAATTCCTTCAGGGTGGAGACATCTAGGTTGCGGTAATGAAACCACGCCTCCAGCGTGGGCATGTAACGGGCCAAGAAACGCCGGTCCTGGCAAATCGAGTTGCCGCACATGGGTGAACTACGCGCCGGCACATGTTTCTTCATAAACTTCAGCATGGTCTTTTCTGCCGTCGCCTCATCCAGGG
This sequence comes from Bordetella parapertussis, assembly GCA_945890495.1. GTDB lineage: Bacteria > Pseudomonadota > Gammaproteobacteria > Burkholderiales > Thiobacillaceae > QYQG01. The sequence goes on from CAMDCO010000002.1 coordinate 70,685, forward strand.
TCGAGGCCTTGACGCGATCGATCAGCCCCGACTTGCCATGCGTACCCTGATTCCATTTATCCATCCCGGCCAGGACCTCGTCCGTCTGGTGGACGGCCAGCACCGGCCCCTCTTCCACGAGGTTAAGATCCTTGTCGGTCACCACCAAGGCAATCTCGATAATACGGTCTGAATCCGGCTTGAGGCCGGTCATTTCCATATCGATCCAAACCAGATGGGTATTGTCTTTGGGCATCGCGGGCACAGTCAGAAAGGGGCCCCGATTGTGGCATAATCGGTCGCCCCCCGCCATCGGCGGGCCCCCATTACCCCATCGGAACGCCTCCAGAACAGCCCCATGCAAAGCCTGACGGACCCGTCAAACCCCCTCTTCAACGCCCCCTTCACCGCCATCTTTCTGGTCCTTTTCGGCATTGGCCTGACCCTGCGTTTCTGGCTCGCCACGCGGCAGATTCGCCATGTCACGCGCCACCGCGCGACCCCACCGACGGCCTTTGCCGACACCATTACGCCAGAGGCCCACCAGAAGGCGGCCGACTACACCCTGGCCAAAACCCGACTAGCGCGCCTTCAACTCCCCGTCGAGGCGGCCCTTCTGCTCACCCTGACGCTGGGGGGCGGATTGCAGTTCCTCCACGCGCTCACCGACCCCCTCCAGCATGTCTGGATGCAGGCCCTGTCGCTCGGAGAACTCTGGCATGGGGCCCTGCTCCTTGTAAGCCTGGCGGTCGCCTCGGCACTCGTTGATCTGCCCTTTGACCTGTGGCGCCAGTTCGTCATTGATGTCCGTTTCGGCTTTAACCGCCAGACCCTGCGCGGTTACCTCCTCGATGTCGTGCGCCAAACGCTGGTAAGTCTGGCCATCGGCCTGCCCCTCATCCTGCTGATCCTCTGGCTAATGGGCATGGCGGGCGAACGCTGGTGGCTGTGGGCCTGGCTGGCCTGGGCCGGCTTCAACCTCACCCTGCTGAGCCTGTACCCAACCCTGATCGCGCCGCTCTTCAACCGATTCACCCCCCTCCCCGAGGGCGAACTGCGCTCCCGCATCGAAGGCCTGCTGACCCGTTGCGGTTTTCACGCCTCAGGCGTCTTTGTCATGGATGGCTCGCGCCGCAGCAGCCATGGCAATGCGTACTTCACCGGCTTCGGCCGATCGCGCCGCGTCGTGTTCTATGACACCCTGCTAAACCAGATCAACCCTGCTGAGACCGAGGCCGTCCTGGCCCATGAACTCGGCCACGCCCACCATCAACACATCAAAAAACGCCTGGCCATGATGTTCGCCCTCAGCTTGGGCCTTCTCTATCTACTCGCCCAGCTCAAACAGATACCCGCGTTCTATACCGGCTTTGGCGTTAGCACAGCCACCGATGCCACCGCACTAGCCCTCTTTGTCCTCCTCCTGCCGGTCCTGTTGTTCCCGTTCTCTCCCGTGTTCTCGGCCGGTTCGCGGCGCCATGAATTTGAGGCCGACCGCTATGCCGCCCGGCACAGCAGCGCCGACCACTTGATTGCCGCCCTGCTCAAGCTGTATCGTGAGAATGCCTCCACGCTCACGCCGGATCCGCTCTACGCCCTGTTTTACGATTCCCACCCCAAGCCGACGGAACGCATCGGCCAATTACAACGACTCACACAACGACTCACCCCTTGAGGAGACTTACCATGCGTACCCTGTTCATCGCCACCCTGCTTCTCGCCACCGCCCCGGTCTTAGCGACGCCATTTGCCTCCGGCAACGCAACGCAAGGCAAGGCAACCCACGCACAAAAATGCGCCGCCTGTCACACCGCCAAAGTGGGGGGCAACGCCCTCTACACCCGCGCCAACCGCAAGGTAAAATCCGCCGATCACCTCGGCCAACAAATCGCGGCCTGCAACAGCATGCTGGCCCTCGACCTCTTCCCCGAAGATGAAGCGAATCTGGGTGCCTATCTCAACGGACAGTTTTACAAATTCAAGTGAGGCCATCATGAGTGAAGTGTTTTGCGATCTCGCCAAGGGCAAGTGCAAGCCCTGTGAAGGCGGCATTCCCCCGCTGACCGCGCTGGAAACCGAGGCCCTGTTAACCAAGCTGGACAAGACCTGGGCGGTGGTCGATGGCCATCTGCGCCGCGAATTCAAGTTCGACGACCACTATGTCACCATGACCTTCGTCAACGCCGTAGCCTGGGTGTCGCACCAGCAAGGCCACCACCCCGACCTGACGGTCGGCTGGAACACCTGCCGAGTGGAATACATCACCCACGCCATCGACGGCCTGTCCGAATCTGACTTCATCTGCGCCGCCAAGATCGACGCCTTGTTCGCCCTGTAATGCAAGGCCTGATCGTCTCGGCCCACGGCAAACGCTTTAGCGTCGAGACAGACTCCGGAGAAAAATACGCCTGCGTCATTCGCGGCAAAAAGGGCGGCGTCGCCTGCAACGATGCGGTTGAGTTCACCGTTATCGGCCCGGGCGAAGGCGTCATCGAGCGGATCGCACCACGCCGCAACCTCTTGTACCGCTCCGACGAGATGCGTAGCAAACTGGTCGCCGCCAATGTCGATCAGGCCGTCATCGTCACCGCCGCTGTCCCCGCACCGCGCCCGGAACTTGTCGATCGCTGTCTGATCGCCGCGGCCGCTGCCGGCATCCCCGCCATTCTGGTCGTCAACAAGGCCGATCTGCCAGAAACCCCGGCCTACGCCGCCGGCCTGGCGAATTACTGCAACATGGGATACTCCTTGCTGACGCTCTCCGCGCAAGGGGATTTGACGACATTACGCGCCGCATTGCACGGCAAAACATCGGTATTTGTGGGCACCTCCGGCGTGGGCAAAAGCACCCTGCTCAACGCGCTGGTCCCCGATGCCCGCGCCAAGACCGGCGATATTTCCACCGCGCTAGACGCCGGCCGACACACCACCACGCATGCCAACAGCCACGCCCTGCCCAGCGGTGAAGATACGCCCCCCCAAGGTGGGCGTCTGATCGACTCACCCGGTATGCAATCCTTCGGCCTCGCCCATCTCGATGTCGACCACCTGAGCGAATATTTCCCCGACTTCACCCCGCTGATTGGCGGCTGCCGCTTTTACAACTGCCGCCACCTGCAAGAACCCGGCTGCGCGGTCATTGCCGCCGTGGCAGAGGGCCAGATCGCCAAGCGCCGCTGGCAGTGCTATCGCGACCTGTATGACGCACTTAAATCGGCCACGCCGTAAGATCCACCCCACTCAGACACACCGACTTAATCTCAATAAATAAGCAATTTCTTATATACTTGCACCCCAACAAGGAGACCACCCGACATGAGCCCAGAAACTTCCCGCCTCAAAAATCTACCCATCTCGTGGTTTGCCGCCGTCATGGGCTTGAGCGGTTTCGCCATTGCCTGGATGCGCGCCGAGCATATCTTCGCGCTCGACCTGTCCATCAGCCCTTGGCTGACGGGCCTGGCCGCCTTGGTGTTTGTGACGATCTCCGGCCTGTATCTGAGCAAGTTCCTGAAATATCGGGGCGATGTCCTAGCCGAAATGAAACATCCGGTAAAGCTGGCCTTTGTGCCGACCTTTTCCATCGGCCTCTTGCTGCTGTCCATCGCCTTTTTACCTACGGCAGAGACCCTGTCTTTCTGGTTATGGAGCGTGGGGACGGCCCTGCACTTGATCATCACCCTGTTCGTGCTTTCCTCCTGGATCCAGCACAGCAAGTACGAGATCACCCACCTCAACCCGGCTTGGTTCATTCCGGTGGTCGGCAACATCCTGGTGCCCATCGCCGGTCTACACCACGCCCCGGCTGACATTTCCTGGTTTTTCTTCAGCCTCGGCGTCTTCTTCTGGCCCGTGCTCACCGCCATCCTGTTCTACCGGCTGATCTTCCACCCCAGCCTGCCCGAGCGCCTCATTCCGACGCTGTTCATCTTCATTGCGCCGCCAGCGGTAGGGTTCATCTCGTGGTACAACTTGGTCGGCGAAATCGACGCCTTCGCAAAAGTACTCTATTTCGTCGGGCTATTTTTCACCCTGCTGTTGCTGGCTCAGTTCACCTACTTCGCCCGCCTGAAATTTTTCCTGTCCTGGTGGGCCTACTCCTTCCCCATCGCGGCCATCACCATCGCCACCCTGGTCATGTTCAAGGAGACCGGTGACGCGTTTTACAGCGGACTAGCCATCGCCCTGCTGGCCCTGCTGAGCGCACTCATTGCCCTGCTGATTGGCCGCACCGGCCTCGCCATATGGCGGCGCGAGATCTGCGTCGAGGGGCACTAATCCGGCCCACCCGTCCCGGGAAACCGGGTCGGCGTCATCACAGCAGAGTCATCGTCATCTCCGCTGTGATGCGATCAATGGCAATATCCATCTCGGTATACGCGGGCCGCTCCATCGGCGCATCGGCGCAGTTGCAGCCCGCAATCGTCTCGGTAAAAAACACACCCACCCGAGCGTGCAACGACACCGCGTCCGCCTGAACCTCCATCACGCTCACCGTCACTGGCGCGTCGAGCTGCAAGGGCCAGTTGGCTGCCTTTTGCAGCCCCAAGGCCTCGGGCGAGATCGCTTCCAGTTCAGCCTTGAGCGTAACCGCGAAGGCCTCAACACCCCAAGCCGCCAACGATCTTTCCAACCTCATGTGCGCACCAACCCGGCCTCGACCTGATCGCGCTGCGCCTTACCGCACAAGAGTTCGATCAAGGTCAGCGCAAAATCCATCGCCGTACCCGGTCCGCGCGAGGTGACGATCTTGCCGTCCACCACCACCGCCTCGGTCGAATGCGTGAAATCAGCAATGGTGAGTTTTTCAACGAAACCGGGATAACTCGTCGCCGTCTTGCCCACCAATAGCCCGGCCTGCGCCAAGGCCACCGGCGCCGCGCAAATGGCGGCCGTATACGCCCCTGCCGCTGCGTGCCGCTTCAAGATCGCCTGCACCCGCAGGTCATCACGCAGATGATGCGCTCCGGGCAAGCCACCGGGCAGCACGATCATGTCGAAATCCTGATCCAGCACCGCATCCAGCGCCCTATCCGGGACGATCACCACACCCCGGCTGCCTGTGATGGGCCCCGCTTGCAAGCCCGCCGTCACCACGGTCACGCCCGCACGACGCAACAGATCGACGACCGTCACCGCCTCAATTTCTTCAAACCCCTCGGCGAGGGGAACCAATACCTTGCTCATTGACGCACTCCTTGTTGGGCGATCGATGCACTCAAAACTGTGGCCCGTTCACAGCGGGACTTGCACCCGCAGGTGTGCGTCCATGCTGGGATCGTCTCAGAATCATGAAGATAAAGCACATTAATGCGTAGCCAAGCCATGAGGCTCCCGCGCCAACGCAGCGAGCTTCGTTCCGTCTTGTAGTGACGCAATCAGCGGACAGGAAATATTCCCTTTCCGCGCATGACAGGCGCACACCAGTTCAGACAGCACGCTTTCCATGCGCGCCAGGTCAGCCATCTTCTCGCGCACATCCTTGAGCTTGTGCTCGGCCAAGCCGCTGGCTTCCTCGCAGTGGGTGCCGTCATCCAGCCGCAGTAGCTCGGCGATTTCGTCCAGGCTGAAACCCAGCCGCTGGGCCGATTTCACGAAGCGCACCCGCGTTACATCCACCTCGCCATAGCGGCGAATGCTGCCATAGGGCTTGTCTGGTTCCGGCAGCAGGCCCTTGCGCTGATAGAACCGGATGGTCTCCACATTAACCCCGGCCGCCTTGGCGAAAACGCCGATGGTCAGATTCTCAGAATTGTTTTGCATGTCGCTTGACTCCGTACATGACTACGGAAGTAAGCTTAAGCTATCCAAACCAAATTTGAAAGGACAAGCGTATGTCTGAACCACAAAACGGGCGCGGCGCACTCTTCGCCGGCGGGTTGGCCGCCATTCTTGCGTCAGCCTGCTGCCTAGGGCCGCTGGTCCTCATCACCTTGGGCTTCAGCGGGGCATGGATCGGCAACCTGACAGTGCTCGAACCCTATCGTCCCCTCTTTATCGGTGCAGCGCTGGTCGCGCTGTTCTTTGCTTGGCGGGGCATCTACCGCCCGACGCAAGCCTGCAAACTGGGGGATGTGTGCGCGATTCCCCAGGTACGAGCGACTTACAAGCGCATTTTCTGGGTCGTGGCTGCGCTGGTGCTGGTCGCGCTCGGATTTCCCTATGTCGCCCCATTTTTCTATTAACCACAGGAGTTCACCATGAAAATGCAAGTTTCGGCGCAAGCCAAAAAGCTGTTTGCTGCCCTCGCGCTCATCGCCGTCATTGCCCCCGTGTGGGCCGCCACCCAGACCGTTACGCTGTCCGTACCGGGCATGACTTGCTCGGCCTGCCCGATCACCGTCAAGAAGGCGATTTCCAAGGTCGATGGTGTCAGTAAAGTTGATGTGAGCTTCGAGAAACGCGAAGCCGTCGTCACCTTCGATGATGCCAAGACCCGCGTGCAGAAGCTGACCCATGCGACCGAGGATGCGGGATACCCTTCCTCAGTCAAGAACTGATCATGAAAGACCCGAAGACACTGCTGCGGGTCAGCATTATTGGCACGGTTCTAGTCGCGCTATGTTGCTTCACACCCGTGCTGCTCATTCTGCTCGGAGTGGTCGGCTTGTCCGCGCTGACCGGCTATCTGGACTATGTGTTGCTGCCTGCGCTGGTGATCTTCATCGGCTTGACCCTCTACGCCATCCAGCGAAAACGCCAAGCCGATGCTTGCTGCACCCCGAAATTCAATGGCGTAAAAAAATGATAGAAATCACCGTGAATGGCATGACCTGCACAAGCTGCGCCACCCATGTCAAAGATACCCTGGAAAAGATTCCTGGCGTGAATGCCGCTGTGGTGTCCTATCCCGAAAGCCGCGCGCGGGTCTCAGCGGACACCGCCGTGAGCCACGAGCAAATGCTGGCCGCCATCACCGCATTAGGTTATCAAGGCTCGATCCGGTTGGGTGATTTCAAAGATGAAACAAAAATCCGTGATGCACTTCAGGGCGCCGGTTTGCACATCGCCATCATTGGCAGCGGCGGGGCCGCGATGGCGGCGGCCCTGAAGGCCGTCGAACGGGGCGCACGCGTTACGCTGATCGAACGCGGCACCATCGGTGGCACCTGCGTCAATATCGGCTGTGTGCCGTCCAAGATCATGATCCGCGCGGCGCATATTGCCCATCTGCGCCGTGAAAGTCCGTTCGACGGCGGGATCCGCGCGGCGGAACCGGCGATTGATCGCCGCAAACTGCTGGCCCAACAGCAGGCGCGCGTCGATGAACTGCGCCACGCCAAGTACGAAGGCATCCTGGATGGCAACCCGGCCATCACGGTGCTGTATGGCGAGGCGCGTTTCAAGAACGGCCAGAGCCTGATCGTGCGCCTGAACGATAGCGACGAGCGCGATATCGCGTTTGACCGCTGCCTGATCGCCACCGGGGCCAGCGCGGCGATCCCGTCGACGCCCGGCCTTGCGGAGACGCCCTACTGGACCTCCACCGAGGCGCTGGCAAGCGACGCGATCCCAGAGCGGCTGGCCGTGATCGGCTCATCGGTGGTCGCGGTGGAACTGGCACAGGCCTTCGCCCGGCTGGGAAGCCGGGTGACGATGCTAGTGCGTCACACGCTGTTTCTGCGTGAAGACCCGGCGATTGGCGAAGCCGTCACCGCCGCTTTCCGCACCGAAGGCATCGAGGTGCTGGAACACACGCAGGCCAGCCAGATTGCTCATGTGGACGGCGAATTCGTGCTCACCACGGGGCACGGCGAAGTGCGTGCCGACAAGCTACTGGTCGCTACCGGCCGGACACCGAACACGCGCAGCCTGGCGCTGGAAACGGCGGGCGTCGCGCTCAACCCACAAGGCGCGATTGTGATCGACCCCGGCATGCGCACCCGCGTGCCCAACATCTACGCCGCTGGCGATTGCACCGACCAGCCGCAGTTCGTCTATGTGGCGGCAGCGGCTGGCACCCGTGCGGCCATCAACATGATGGGCGGCGACGCCACCCTGAACCTTACCGCGATGCCGACGGTGGTGTTCACCGATCCGCAAGTGGCCACCGTGGGCTACAGCGAGGCGGAAGCGCGCCATGACGGCATCGAGACCGATAGCCGAACCCTCACGCTGGATAATGTGCCGCGTGCGCTCGCCAACTTCGACACGCGCGGCTTCATCAAACTGGTTATTGAGGAAGGCAGTCGGCGTCTCATTGGTGTACAGGCGGTGGCCCCGGAAGCAGGCGAACTGATCCAGACGGCGGTGCTGGCGATTCGTAACCGGATGACCGTGCAGGAACTGGCCGACCAGTTGTTCCCCTACCTGACGATGGTCGAGGGGTTGAAGCTCGCGGCGCAGACCTTCAGCAAGGATGTGAAGCAGCTTTCCTGCTGCGCCGGGTGAATTGCAGCTAAAAACGCTCGTCACATCAGGGAAGACCTCCGCCATCGGCAGATCGAGATTGGTCACTGTCGGCGCGCAACAGATCGACGACCGTCACCGCCTCAATCTCTTCAAACCCCTCGGCGAGGGGGATTAGTACGGTACTCATGTGCGAACGCCTTGTTAGCGTGAAACAACACTGTCATTGGCGTAGGGGCAACCCCCCGTGGTTGCCCATTTACCACCAGGGCAGGCACAGGGGCCTGCCCCTACGAGGTGACCGCTCCTCAACAGGCGTAGGGGCAACCCCCTGTGGTTGCCTTGGTTGGGCAGGCACGAGGACGGCCCCTGCAATCGGTTTCATGATTTGGGGTGGCATGAATGCCATGAAAGTTGATTACAGTAGGCGTTTAGAGATTACACCACGCCCGCGCGCCCAAACACGCCACCCGCCCGCTGGCGATGCAAGCCGTAAGCAGGTAGCCACCGGTGGTGGTCTCCCAGTCGAACCTCTCGCCGGTGTTCCAATGTCTGCACTAACACCCGTTTGTTTTGCTAAAACACCTGCATCGACGCTCTCTGGCGACAACAACCGCACCACCGTTTTGTTTCTGAATGCTTCTCCGTACCGTGCCATCGTTCGTCCTTATCGCCATCAAGTTCAAGATCCTATCGAAGCACCCACTATTCTGACGCGAAGGGATGAAACCGCTACACCTCACATCATCATGTCATCGCACTTCAGACTTGAATCCACCCAGCACGCCATGTCTTCAAGGCCAATGAGTCCATTATTTTATTGACTATTCCAATAATCATTAGATAATAAGAACATGAACAAGCGCGAACTCAAGACCCTTCTCTACGAACAAGTGGCCCGCATTGGCAAGGCGTTGTCCAGCCCGAAGCGGCTGGAATTGCTAGAGCTGTTGGCGCAAGGCGAAAAAACCGTCGAACGATTGGCCGCCGAGGCCAGCATCGACATCCGCTTGGCCAGCGCGCACTTAAAAACGCTCAGAGATGCGCGCTTGGTGGAATCACGCCGCGAAGGCCGTTTCATCGCCTATCGTCTTTCTGGCGACGATATCAGCGCATTGTGGGTCAACCTCCGCGAAGTAGCCGAGACGCATCTGGTGGAACTGCGTCTGGCGTTGGCAAATCTGTTCACCGGCCCGGAACGACTGGACACGGAGACCCGTCTGAGCCTACTGGAAAAGGCGCGGCGCGGCGATGTCGTGGTGCTCGATGTGCGCCCGGCCGAGGAATATCTCACCGGCCATCTGCCCTATGCGCGTTCCATGCCGCTGGCCGAGATTCGCCAACGGCTGGCCGAGTTGCCGGTTGGGAAAGAAATCGTGGCCTATTGCCGTGGCCCCTTCTGCATGTTGTCCGCCGAGGCGGTGCAGTTGTTACGCGAACGGGGCCACACCGCCTACAAAATCTCTGATGGCCTGCCAGAATGGCTGGCCGCTGGGTTACCTGTCGAACAAGGAGAATCGCAATGAGCCACTTTCTGTTTATCCTTAATGGCGCACCCTACGGCGAAGAACGCACCTATAACGGCCTGCGCCTGGCCGGTGCCTTAGCACAAGACCCCGAGCACGAGGTGCGCGTCTTTCTGATGGGCGACGCGGCCAGCGCCGCCAAACACGGCCAAAAGGTGCCGCAGGGCTTTTACAACCTAGAGGTCATGGGCCATCGCATCACCCGCCCCGGCCCCGGCCGGCTGGGCGTTTGCGGCACCTGCATGGAGGCACGCGGTATCACCGAGGCCGAGCTAGTTTCCGGTGCACACAAAGGCACACTGGACGAGCTGGCCGGATGGTGCGAATGGGCCGACAAAACCCTCGTGTTCTAAGCCCACCATGGGACGCACTGCCATCATTCTGGGTGCCGGGCTAGGGGGTCTGGTCGCCTCGGAAACCCTGCGCAAACGGCTGCCCGACTCCGATCGCGTCGTCGCCATCGACCAGGCCAGCCAGCATTATTTCCCACCTTCCCTGCTATGGATGATGGTCGGTCGGCGTCAGCCCGCCGATTTCACCCGACCCCTCCAACGGATTACCCACCGTGGCGTGGAATTCATTCAAGGCAAGATCACCCGCATCGACCCTGCACGGCGCTGGGTCCATCTGGGCGACCGCACCTTGACGGCCGACGCACTAATCGTGGCGCTGGGTGCCGAATATGCGCCCGAATCCATCCCTGGCCTTGCCGAGGCCGGGCTGAACTTCTATACCCTGGAAGGGGCCCAGGCGACACAGGATGCCTTGCGCCAGTTTCAGGGAGGTCGCATCGCCATCCTCACCGCCAGCCCGGCGTACAAATGCCCGGCCGCGCCTTACGAGGCCGCCTTGCTGGTCGATGCCTGGTTGCGTGATCACGGCCTGCGTTCCGCCGCAGAGATCGCCTTTTACGCCGCCGAACCGCAGCCCATGCCGGTCGCCGGCCCGGATGCCGGTACCGCCATTCGTGGCCTGCTCGCCGATCGGCAGATCACCTATCACCCCGGCCATCAAATCACCACGGTAGATGCCACCGCCAAGACCCTGCACTTTGCCGATGGCCTTGAGGCCGCATTCGATCTGCTCCTCTATGTCCCCCCGCATCGTGCGCCGCAGGTCGTGCGCGAGGCCGGACTGCTAGGCGAAAGCGGTTGGATCAGCGTCGATCGACACACGCTGGCCACGGCACATGAAGGGGTTTACGCCATCGGCGATATCACCACCATCCCGCTGGCCATCGGCCGACCGCTACCCAAGGCCGGCGTATTCGCGCACGGCCAGGCCGAGGTCGTCGCCCACAATTTGGTCCACGCCTGGACCGGCCGTGGCACCCCGCGAACCTATGACGGCCACGGCATGTGTTTCATCGAAAGCGGCCACGGTCGTGCGGGCATCGGCAAGGGCAACTTTTACGCCGAACCCGCACCGGCGGTTGACCTGCATCTGCCCAGCCGATTCTGGCATCTGGGCAAGCTGCTGTACGAAAAATACTGGCTATACAAATACTTCTAATAAATTTTTGCTTTACCAAAGAGGAGACACCGATGTTTTTCCGCCAATTCGCCACCCGCGAAGCCACCTTGTCCTACCTGTTCGGCTGCGGCTCCTGCCATGTCGCCGTCGCCATCGACCCCGTATTGGGCGATGAAGACTGGTTCATCGCCGAGGCCGCCAAGCAGGATGTGAAGATCACCCATGTCATCGACACCCATGTCCACGCCGACCATTATTCCGGAGGCCGTGCCTTGGCGGAAAGGTGCGGCGGCCTTTATTGCCTGCACGAAGCCAACGCCGACCGCGTGCATTTTCCGTTCGAGCCTTTGCGCGACGGTCAGCGCATCGAGGTCGGCAATGTATTCCTCGATGTCCTGCACACCCCCGGCCACACGCCGGATTCGATCTGTCTCTTGGTCACCGACAAGCGGCGCATGGGCGACGCGAACCCCGAACCCTGGTTCGTCATCACCGGAGACACCCTGTTCGTTGGTGCCATTGGCCGCCCCGACCTGGCCGGTCGTGAGACCGAAATGGCCGGACAAATCTGGGACAGCGTGCAAACCAAGCTGCTCACCCTGCCCAACGAGATCGAGATCTACGCGGGCCATGTTGCCGGCAGCGTCTGTGGCGCCGGCATCTCCGGAAAACCCGCCTCCACGATCGGCTTTGAAAAACGCTGGAACCCCATGCTCAGTCTCAATCGGGAGGCCTTTATTGCGGCCTTGACGCAAGAAATACCGCCGCGTCCGGCGGAGATGGACCGCATGGTCAAAGCCAACCTCGGACTCGCTTAATGACCCACATTCACCACGGCATCCGCAACAACACCCCCCAGTTCGCTCATCAAGTCATCCAGGTCTTCTTCGTCGGCCTCACGCTGGGCATGATGCGTACCGTCGTCCCGGCCCTGTCGGAGGCAGAATTCGGCGTCGCCCGGGGCTCGTTTTTGCTGTTATCGAGCTTCGTCATCGCCTTCGGGGTGGTCAAAGGCTCGCTCAACTTTGTGGCTGGCCGATTGTCCGAACGGGTGGGCCGTCGCCGGGTGTTGCTGTGGGGCTGGCTGTCCGCGCTACCCATTCCCCTGATGATTGCCTATGCCCCCAACTGGAACTGGATCGTCGCCGCCACCGTGCTGCTGGGGGTCAACCAAGGCTTCACCTGGTCCATGACCCAAACCAGCAAACTCGATCTTGCCCGGGGCGACCAGCGCGGCCTGGCCATTGGCATGAACGAATTCTCCGGCTATGTCGGCGTGGCCGTCGCCGGCATCATCACCGCCTATCTCGCCGAACATCTGGGCGCCCGCACCGGTTTGTTGTGGTTTGGCCTTGCCGCCGTGAGCACCGCCGGTATCGCCACCCTCCTCTGGGTGAAAGAAACCCTGCCCTGGGCGCGCCTGGAAGCCACCCAACACGCCACCGCCAGCGGCCCGAAACCGCGTTATCCGCACGGCGTTTCGGCCCAACCCGGCACCTGGGAGATGTTCACCCTGATGTCTTGGCGCGACCGGCGTCTCGCCGCCTTCTGTCAGGCCGGCCTGGTGGAAAAGTTTGTCGATGCCTGGATGTGGGTCATCGCCCCGGTGTGGCTATACCAGCGCGGTGTGCCGCTACCGCAGATCGGCTGGATCGTCGGCGCCTACGGCATCACCTGGGGCGTGGCGCAATTCTTTACCGGTCGTCTGTCCGACCGCATCGGCCGCCTGCGGCCCATCGTCTGGGGCATGTGGCTCTGCGGCGGCGGCATCGCCCTGATGCCCTTGGTCGATGCGCACGCTTGGCTGCTGGCCACCGCAGCGCTATCGGGCCTGGGCATGGCCCTGCTCTACCCCAACCTGTCCGCCGCCGTCGCCGACATTGCCCATCCCGACTGGCGCGGCTCAGCCATCGGCATCTACCGTTTCTGGCGCGACTTTGGCTACGCCATCGGTGCCGGACTGGTCGGCCTCACCGCCGCCCTCACCGGTTCGCTGGAATCCACCTTCGGACTGGTCGCCGGTGCCATGTTCGCCTCCGGCCTGTGGGTCAGACTGATGGCGGAGGAAACACTGCCTCGACTGAATCCGGCAACGGGCTGAACAACCCCGCCTAGTCTATCCAAGGCAATCTCGCGCTACACCGCTTGTCGGAGAAAGGCTCGTGCGCCCAGCCCCGCTGCGCGTCCGCTGGCAAAACAGGCTGTGAGTAGGTAACCCCCGGTGGGGGCTTCCCAGTCGAGCATCTCGCCGGCGCAAAACACGCCGGGTAACTCACGCAGCATCAGGTGTTCATCGAGATCTTCGAAACGCACACCGCCGGCCGTGCTGATAGCCTCATCCAAAGGGCGTGGCGCGACCAGTTTCAGCGGCAAGGCCTTGATGGCGGCGGCAAGCTGGGCAGGATCAGCATAGCCCTCGGCACCCAACACCTCGCGCAGCAAGCCGGCCTTCACCCCGCTGATCCCCGCGTGGCTTTTCAGATGGCTGGACAAGGAGCGCGAGCCACGCGGATGCGCCACCTCCGCCCTCACCCGCTCCAGCGACTTGCCGGGCGCGAGGTCGAGATGGAGAACGGCAGATCCTTCGGCGGCGATGCGGTCGCGCAAGGGCGCGGACAAGGCATAGATCAGGCTGCCCTCGATGCCGGTTTCGGTGATGACGCATTCGCCTTGCCGCTGAATCTCGTGGCCGTCGGTATCCCGGCAGGAGGCGACCACGGTCTTCAAGGGATGTCCGGCATAACGGGCGCGAAAGTGTTCGCTCCAAGCCATATCGAAGCCGCAGTTAGCGGGTTTTAGCGGCGCGCTATTGACACCGCGCACGTGCAACAGCGGCACCCAAGCCCCATCGGAGCCCAGCTTCGCCCAACTTCCGCCGCCCAGGGCCAGGATCACGGCATCGGTTTGAATTGTTTTTTCACCCTCTGGGGTGGCAAATCGCAACCGAGTCCCATCAGCTTCCCAGCCCAGCCAGCGGTGGCGGACATGGAAGCACACCCCCGCTGCACGCAGGCGATGCAGCCAGGCGCGCAACAGGGGCGCGGCCTTCATCTCGCGAGGAAACACCCGGCCGGAACTGCCCACAAAGGTTTCGACACCCAGTCCATCGGCCCAGGCGCGCAACGCGTCAGCGCCGAAGTTCGTCAGTAGCGGTTCGAGGTAAGGTCGACGGGCACCGTAACGAGACAGGAAGGCCTCGTGCGCCTCCGAATGGGTGAGATTAAGACCGCCCTTTCCAGCCAGAAGAAACTTGCGGCCCACCGAAGGCATGGCGTCGTAGAGATCGACCTGTATGCCCGCCTCCGCTAACACCTCTGCCGCCATTAACCCCGCCGGGCCGCCGCCAACAATGGCCACCTGTTTAAATGAACTCACGATCCGTCCGTCGATCAAGGTCTAAGGTAGGCCCAGCCTTGCTGCTGGCGCTGCATGATCTCAACATAGCCGGCGATGCTGAGCGTCACGCCGTCAACAAGGTCATCCTTGATGAGTTTCTGCGCCCGCATCGAGTTACCGCAGGCGACAAACTCAACACCCGTCGCAAGCGCCTCCTGGACCCCGTTGGCGGCGAGTGAATCGGCCTTGAGCATCCCCAGACCGGGGCCGATAGCGACCACGGCAATCGCAATATTCTTCGGTCCCATTTCAACTTGGATGTTGTGGATGTTGACGAGGATGTCGTTCCATTTCCGCGCCCCGTCTTCGTTGACCTGAACCACGATGCGATTCTTGGTGGTGGTGGCGGTCAGTGTTGTCCCGTCTTTTCCAGCTTGCGGAGTCGCGGCCTGCGCCGCCGTCAGGCCGCCAATACAGAGCGCAGCTATTAGCGTGACAATGGATTGAATACGACTACGCATGGCAGTTATAAAACCTTTCTGAGGTCTTCATTCATCAGAAGAATGCCTCAACTCGAGGCCATCAACCGCTCGGCCTCGCGCCGGGCGCGTTCGGCGCAGTCGCCGATGGAGAGGCCGTTGAGGTAGTTGCCCACCAGGGCCAACGGCAGGGCACGGGTTTGCGCGTCGATGTGCGCCGCCAGCGCGACATGCTCCAGCGTTAGCCGTGGCAGGCGGTTGGTCTTTTCGGTGACGGCGAGGAAGGCGTCTTCCGACACGCCCAAGACCTGCGCCACGGCCGCGCGTTTTTGCGGGGTGTCCAACAAGCCGGGGCGGAAGTGGAAGGTGAAACCGCGCAGCTCTGGGTGCGGCAGCGGGTCGCGGCTGACGGCAGAAAACCAAGGTTCAGTATCGCCAATCAGGCCGGCGAGTTTGGGCAGGTGCACGGCATCGCGGCGGACCACGACGGCGAGGGTCTCAATGTCGGCCATTTCAATACCCGCCAGCGCGGCGGCGATGTCGGAATGGGCATCGCGCAACAATCGTGCCGTGACATCCGCCGGCGTGGCCAGCGCCAGTTGCCGACAGGTCAACTCACCGTCGGCGGTTTTGACGACATAGCCGGCATCGCTGCGGGTGAGGCCCAGCACGGGGGTGCCGGTACGCACCTCAAGGCCCGTCGTCATGGCCTCGGCCAAACCTTGCAGACCGCCCGCATGGCTGTATTTTCGCGGCGCGGTCTTGACGCGGGGCTTCTTGCGGAACAACCAGGCCGCGGGGTAATCCTCGGCCGGTTGCGACAGGACCGCGGCAAACGCCGGGGCCAACAGACGCTGATAATTACCCGCCCCGAACAGACGGCGGTAATAGTCGCCCACGCGGGCCTTCGCCTTGTCGCGCAGGATGCCAAAGGGGAGATGAAAAAACAAGGATAGGAAGGACAAGCGCCGCACGGGCGAGACCGCACGACCTTGTTCCATAAAGAAATAGCCCGCCTTCTCGCGCGGTAGCAGGCCCGACAACCCGGCACGGGCCTCCAGTTCCGTCAGCAATGCGCCATATGAGTTGTAGGCGGTGTGCGCGCCGAGTTCTACGGCAAAGTCGGAGAAGGGGCGCCAGCTTTCGATGCAACCGCCCACACGGTTTTCGGCCTCCAGAACGAGTACGGAGCGCCCCGTATGCACCGCGCGCGAGGCCAGCGTCAGGCCAGAGACACCGGCACCGATGACGATCAGATCATAGGGGTTGATAGGGGGATGGGTATTCATGACCGGGATTGTAGTCGCCGTCAGGCGTTGAAACGATGAATCAGGCGCCGGTCGCGCTTGGTCGGGCGACCCTGCAGACCGGCGGCCGGATCTCGAACGAGTTTGCGTGCCTCGACGGCCTCGGCGCGTGCTACCTGGCTTTCGGCCGATTCCTCATAAAGCCGCCGGGCGACGGGTGCCGAACCGCGTTGCATTGACAGACCGGCCACCGTCACCTGCCACTCCAGTTCGGCGCTATGGATGACGAGCCGGTCACCGATACGAATCTCTTTTGCCGGCTTGGCGCGATCGCCGTTGACCTTGACCCGCCCGCCCTCGATGGCCTGCGTGGCCAAGCTGCGCGTCTTGTAAAAACGCGCCGCCCACAGCCATTTGTCGATCCGCATCCGCTCGGTTTCCATGGCGCGATGGTAGCATCGAAGCCATGACCTGGATGGACCTCCACGACGCCCTGCTTGACCATTTCGGCCCCCAGCACTGGTGGCCGGGCGACTCGCCCTTTGAGGTGATGGTCGGCGCCGTCCTGACCCAAAACACGGCGTGGACGAATGTAGAACGCGCCATCGCCGCCTTGAAGGACCACAACGCGCTTTCCGCCACGGCCATCCTGGGTCTGCCGGATGCCGAGCTGGCCGCCCTGATCCGCCCGGCGGGCTATTTCAATGTCAAGGCGCGCCGCCTCAAGTCGCTGTGTCAGTTCCTGCTCGAACGCGGTGTCGCCGATGCACCGGAACGGCTTGCCGAACAGGCCCCCCTGCCGGAGTTGCGCGAGTGCCTGCTGGCGGTGCACGGCGTGGGCGAAGAAACCGCCGACTCAATCCTGCTCTATGCCCTCGACCAACCCAGCTTCGTTGTCGACACCTACACGCGGCGCAGCTTCACCCGTCTCGGACGCCTGACCGGCAAGGAGTCCTATGCCGCCATCCAGACCCGTTTCCACACCGAGCTACCCACCGACCGCGCCCTGTTCAACGAGTTCCATGCCCTCATCGTTGCCCTTGGCAAACACTATTGCCGACCCAAGCCCCGCTGTGCCGACTGCCCACTCCTCTCCCCCTGCCCCCATGGCTGCAAACTGTCCCTGCGGTAAACCGTCACCCTTCGAGAGGTGCTGCGGCCGCTTCATCCACGGCGGCGAGGTCGTTCCCGACGCCGAACACCTGATGCGCTCGCGCTATGCCGCCTTTGTCCTGCGCGATGTGGCGTGGCTGCTCGCCACTTGGTACCCAGCCACGCGCCCAACTGACCTCACGCTAGACGAGGAACCCGCCCCGCAATGGCTGGGCTTACAGGTCCAACACTTTGCGGTGCAGGACAGCGATCACGCCACGGTCGAGTTTGTCGCCCGCTACAAGATCAACGGCCGTGCCCACCGCCTGCACGAGCTCAGCCGCTTTGAACGCCTTGAAGGACGCTGGTTTTATCGCGAGGGTGACCTCCGCGAAACATAGACCGGTACAATAACGACATCTCGCATTGGAATCATCACCATGAACGCACCCACCCCCACCCTCGGCAACGCTCAGGAATACTTGGTCATCACCGCCACCGGCGAGGATCGCACCGGTCTGGTCAAGGATTTCACCGCCCGTATCGTCGAGTCAGGTTGCAACATCGAGGAATCGCGCATGTCGGTGCTGGGCGGTCATTTCGCCTTCCTCATGCTGCTTTCCGGCCCTTGGAATGCCCTGCAAAAATTGGAGGATCGCATCGACGGTCTCGGTGCTGATCTCGGCCTCGCCCTCCTGCACAAGCGCACCAAACACGCCCCGCGCAGCCTCCCCATGGTGCCCTATCGGGTCGAGGTCGTATCCATGGACCACCCCGGCATCGTGCATCGTCTGGCCGACTTTTTTGCCGGCCAGGGGATTAACATCGAAGAGGTCATCACCGACACCTATCCGGCGCCGCATACCGGTACGCCGATGTTCTCGGTCATGATGACCGTCGGCATCCCGGCAGACGCGCACATCTCAACCCTGCGTGGCGACTTCCTGAACTACTGCGACGATCTCAACCTCGACGCCATCATCGAGCCGGTACGCGGTTGACCCGCAGTTAATCGGTCAGGGTGCGGTCAGGGTGTAATCACGCTGGCCGCCATGCCAGCGAGCCAACCGCCCTTGCGCGGCAAGGCCCACTCAGCACGATAACGCCCCTGCGCCAAGGTCTTTAGCGCACGCAGCGGGGCCTGGATCTGCTCACCGGCCACGCTGACCGTCGCCACCGACCCCAACGACAGGCTCGCCGCCTGAGTCGCATTCAATTCCACCACGGCCAGCATCTCGTCGGCACGGGCCAGCGCTAACAAGGCCGGCGGCTGACACTGCGCGGCAGAGACCATACCGGGCTCGGCCATCCGTTCAAGCACCAGCGCATCGAACGGCGCGCGAATCTCGGTCTCGCTCAACTGATAGCGCGCCCGTTCACTGCGCGCCTGCGCCGCCGTCAATAGCGCCCGCGCCTGCGTATGACGCAATCGGGCCATATCAAGTTCCGTCGTTGAGGAAACCGTACGGGCATAAAGCTCCTTGACCCGATCCAGTTCACGCCGGGCATCCGCCTCTTCCTCGGTTCGTCGTTCAATATCCGCCCGCGCCTCCGCCATGTCGGCACGATAAGGCGTCGAATCAATCCCGACCAGGAGGGCCCCCGCCTTGACCGGCTGCCCCGGCTGTACAAGCACTTGGCGAACCGTGCCGGAAACGCCGGCGGACAAGACCACGCGCTGCGACCAGTCCAGTTGACCGACCCACTCGGCGGCGTGTGCTGAAGGCACCGCGCAAAGACCTGCCACATACAGGACGGCCTGCGCCGAGAACGACACCCTTTTCTTCACCGTTGCTTCTCCTTCTGATCGAGCGGCACACCCAGCAGGGCATCCATCCGGGCCCAAGCCAATGCCAAGCGATATTCAACCGATCGGCTCAACAATCGGGCAGCCTGCGTCTCGGCCATACTAACGCCAAGATTCGTCTTCAACTCCAGTTCATACTCAGCCCGTGCCCGCTCCAGGGCCCAATCGCGTTGCACCGCCTGCGCTTGGGCCGTCTTACGCTCGACATCGCGTAACAACGGGATCTCCTGCCAGGTGTCATAAAGGCTCTGCCGCAGATTCAGGGCCAAAAGATCTACCTCTGCCTGCAGTTGCTGCAGGCGCGCCTGCTCACGCGCCATCTCGCCATCCATACGGCGGCCCTGCGACAGGGGCCAGACCAGATTGATACCGGCGCGCACACTGTCACGAGAGCCGCTATCACGGCTGTAGGCCCCGGCCTCGGCCTCCGCTTCGAGACGCGGACCCTCGCTGACCCGCACGCCCGTCACGCGTTGCCGCGCCGCGTCCAGTTGCAGGCGCAGGGCGGCCAGTTTCGGGTTATGCGCGGTCAGATGGACGAGCAGGTTCTCAAACTCTGGCAAGGCGCGGTTATTGCTCGTCAAGGCGGGATCAACCACCTCACTGGCAAGATCACCGGGACGGTTCATCGCCGTGGCCAGCAAGGCGCGCTTCTCACGCATGCGCCGCTCAGAGTCGTTACGACGCAGGCGCAGTTCCTGATAACGCGCCTCGAGATCCATCCATTGCGGTGTCGAGATCTGGCCCAACTGATGCAGATCCTTGCCATTGTCCCAACGCACATAGGCGACGGCCATGAACTCGCTGTCGGCGGCATAGGCCAGATCCGCAAGCAATACATCAAAAAACCGCGCCATCAAGGTAATACGCCGCTGGGCACGCCTATCGGTATGCCGGAGATGTGCGGCGGCCGTCTCGTTTTCCGTCGCACCGCGCAGGGCATCAAACCGTCCGCTATCAAGCAAGGTCTTCTTGATATTGAGACGCGCGAGATGGTCGGGGGCATAGCCGCCCAGCGTGGAATTTCGACCGCCACGCACCGTCGCATCCAGCGTCACGCTCAGATCGTTGAGGCTCTCGGCCAATTGCTGATCGGCACGGGCGAGCGCATGCTGCGCCTCGCTGATGCGCAATTCTGGATGCGGCGCATCCACCTCGGCCAGCACGGCCTCCAGGGTCAGGGGTGCGGCAAAGCCCCAGGCCGGTAGGCCCAGAAAGAGCAAGACCAGCGTCCAACGCGTCATCCCCCTCGGGCTCTCAAGAAACTCGCCGAGCCGCCCTTGTAGGGGCAGGCCCCTGTGCCTGCCCTGCAGGCTCCTGTGGCCATCCCGAGCGGTGAATGGGCAACCACGGGAGGTGCCCCTACGGCCCATTGAGGGGTGAAGCGAAGGTTTTCGGGGTGGGCTCATTACTTGCCGCCACTCGCCTGTCGTTTGTAGACATTAAAGGGCATGGCCTTGTAATGCCCCTCGGCGACAAAGCGCCCAAGGAGCATAAACTCATCCGCATTCTGGGTCGCGCCTGTAAAACGAGCCACCGACCGGCCTTCAAGGTCGTAGAAGACAAAGACCGGCGTAGCGCGGGCGCGCTGCTCTAGCGCAAACTGCTTTTCCGTCACGGCCTGGCCCGCAAAATCGGTCAGGGAGGCACCCCCACGCACATCAATACTGTAGATCAGGAAATGCTCGCGGAAATAGGCTTGAACCTGTGATTGATTCAGGACCGTCCGCTTCATCCGATCACAAAAGGGGCAGTCATCCATCTCATACATGAGCAGGATGCCGCGCCGGCCTTCCTGTCGTGCCGTGACTAGATCAGCAGGAAGATCGCCAAACTTGGGTTGAAAGAAATGGGTCTGCGGATCGCGAACCTCCGCTTGGACCGCCAGCGTCCAGCCCAGACAGCTCAGGCCCAGCAGCCCCGCGACCAGCCATCGCCCAACGCGTACAATCACCCCATTCATTGGCACACCCCCTCGTTATCAGCGGACGGATTGTCCATCCACCGTAACGGGTATGCCAATGGTACGAATCTATCTACAGATCGAGGTGGGCCGGGATATCCAGCGGGGTCGCCGTCGTCGGCCTCCCCTCGGGATTAAACCAAGCCAACTTGTCGTGCAACTTCACGACCTGGCCGATGATGATCAAGGTCGGGGCCTTGAGTGCCGCCGCCGCGACCTTCTCCGGCATATTGGACAGATCGCCGATCACCACCTTCTGGTTCAGCGTCGTACCCTGCTGCACCACCGCGATGGGGGTGTCCGGTGCGAGACCATGCTCTATCATCTTCTCGCACAGGTGCGACAGGCCACTGAGACCCATGTAAACAACGATGGTCTGGTGCGGGCGGGCCAGCATGTCCCAATCGAGGTTCATGCTGTTGTCCTTGAGATGCCCGGTGACGAAGACCAAGGCCTGCGAATAATCACGATGCGTCAGCGGGATACCCGCGTAAGAGGCCACACCCGCGGCGGCCGTAACCGCCGGAACCACCTGGAAGGTCACGCCGTGCTCGCGCAGGGTCTCGATCTCTTCGCCACCGCGCCCGAAGATGAACGGATCGCCGCCCTTGAGGCGTAGCACCCGTTTGCCCTCCAGAGCCAGACGAGCCAACAGCAGGTTGATTTCGTCCTGCGGCACGGCATGGTTATCACGCTCCTTGCCGACATAGATGCGATCCGCGTCGCGGCGGCACATCTCAACAATGGCTGGCGACACCAAACGGTCATAGACCACCACATCAGCCTGCTGCATCAGACGCAAGGCGCGGAAGGTCAACAGATCCGGGTTGCCCGGGCCGGCACCGACCAGATAGACCTCACCCACGGGGACCTGCGTTGCGCTGTCGGTGAGCATGGCTTCAAGACGCGCCTCCGCTTCGGCCTCGCGCCCCGCGAAGACCATCTCGGCCACCGGTGACAAAAAGACCTTCTCCCAAAACTTGCGCCGTTCATCACCCCGTTCAATGACGCCCCGCACCCGTACACGGAAGCGCCCGGCCAGCGCAGCCAATCGGCCATACGCCGCCGGAATAAGGGTCTCTAGCCGCGCCCGCAGGAGGCGCGACAGCACCGGCGCATCCCCTCCGCTAGACACCGCCACCACGATCGGCGAACGATCAATAATGGAGGGCAGGATGAAACTACACCATTCCGGACGATCCGGCACATTGACTGGAATGCCCCGGCTGCGCGCTGCCTCGGAGACCTTTTGATCTAGGGCAGCGTCTCCGCTGGCCGCGACCACGATCAACTTGCCATCCAGATGCGGGGGCGCATAGTCCTCCAGCCGATGCTGAATACGGTCCTGCCCGGACAATTCGGCCCACGCAGACACAAGCGGCCGAGGGCACACGACTTCGATGCGCGCCCCCGCCGACAAAAGCAAGCCCGCCTTGCGAGCGGCCAGTTCATTACCGCCCACCACAAGGGCGGTGCGGCCACGCAAATCCATAAAAATAGGCAGATAATTCACAGTACGGTGACTCTATAAAGGGGAAAACACCCGACAGAAAACGGGGTCGAAATCAGCTACCGCAACCACCTTTGCTGCTGCCACAGCCACCGCTGCCACAGCCGCCACCGCCGCCGCTACCGCAACCACCGCCGCTGCTGGCCTTCTGGAACACGAAGCTCATCTCGCCCGGTGCAACCTCATTAAAGTCCAGGGTGACATCGGTCAGCAAGGGCTGGCTGGAAGGGGCTACCAGGACCTTGACGCCATACGCATCAACCACGAAGTCCTCCTCAGCGATCTCATCAAAGCCCAAGCCAAACTCAATCATGCCATCGTCGTTCAAGCGAGCGGCAACGCGCAGAGCCATCTCATGGGCACCGTTTTGGGCCGCCGCCTGACGCACTTGCTCAGCGGCCGATTCAGTAATATTCAACATATTAATTCCTTTCAAAATCTACTCAGATGCGCCATTCGGCACACAACTTTAAAAATGGGGCTATCCAGCCATGCGGACCAGTCCCACGACGGTGGCAGTATGATGCCAGCAGATTCTTATCTACGAAACCATCTTGACGCCCATCAAATCCCTGCCCACGCACAATGTCGTACGCCCGCGCAGCCGGAGATGCAAAGGCACTGAGCGAGGAGTAATGGAATTCATGCGCGGGGTATTCCACACCGAGGGCTGCCAGCGGTGACGCCCCGGTCCCGCGCAAACTGGCGTAGCCACGCCCGACCGGCCGCTCGCCCATCGTCACGGTGGCCGGCACCACACCGACCATGTTGCCACGCGTCTCGCCCCAGACAATGGCCTCGGCGAGATACATCAGTCCCCCACATTCGGCATAAGTCGGCAGTCCCGCCGCGATCGCCGCGCGCAATTGGGTGCGCAGCGAGACATTGGCCTCGAGTTCACGGATAAAGACCTCAGGGAAACCACCCCCGATCAGCAGCCCATCCAAGGCTGGCAAGGCCGTCTCAGTCAGCGCATTGATGGGAATCAGGCTCACCCCCGCCGCGCGTAGCGCATCCAGGTCTTCTTGGTAGTAAAAACCGAAGGCGCGATCACGCAGATAGCCGATCCGCAAGCCGGCGGGGATGTCGGTGAGGGGCTCAGGCGAGACGACCGAGGGTAACGGATCGGCCAATTGGGCCAACGCCTCCAACCGGTCCAGGTCACAGTGCGCGGCAATCACGCCCGCCATGGCATCAATACGCGCCTCAGCCTCGGCCATCTCGTTGCCAGGGATCAACCCCAAATGCCGTTCAGCCACCTGCAAACGCGGATCGCGTGGGATAGCCCCAAGCACCGGGACGGTGGTGTAGCGCGCCATGACGGCACGCAGCTTTTCTTCGTGGCGTGGCCCGCCGACCTTGTTGAGGATCACGCCGACAATCCGCACGGCGGGATCGAAGGCCTGATAACCCAGCACCAAAGGGGCCACCCCCCGGGTCATGCCGACGACATCCAGAACCAGAACCACGGGGACACCGAGCCGCTTGGTCAGGGCCGCATTGCTATTGCTGCCTTCCAGATCCATGCCATCGTAAAGGCCCTTGTTGCCCTCAATCAAGCTGATATCGGCCGTCGCGGCATGACGCGCATAAAGGGCATCGATCTCCGTCGACGCCATCATATGAAAATCAAGGTTGTAACTCGGGCGTCCCGAGGCCTGGCCGTGCCAGATGGGGTCGATGTAATCCGGGCCCTTCTTGAACACCTGCACCTGCCGACCCCGCTGGCGCAAGGCACGCGCCAGTCCTAGCGTGACGGTGGTCTTGCCCGAAGATTTATGGGCGGCAGAGAGATATAGACACGGCATGCAGGGTTATTTCACAGAATGTAAAAACCGGCCAAGCGGCCGGTTTTTACGGCGCACGATCAAAGGATCAGTGCTTGCCATGCAGCCCTGCCAGCGTCTCGTCGTCCAGTCGCTCGGGCATGAAACGCAGGACCTTGCTGGCCCCCACGGTCAAGAGAACGGCCGTCGCAACCCCACCGACACCCAGCAGGATCTCAACCAAGGCAGGACTGTACGCGTTCACCACACCATCGTAAAAGCTAGAGGTCACGGCATAGCCAGGGAACATGTCCATGGGATAGGCCTGCCCACCAATGAGGGTAACCCACATCTGCGCGAGGCCGCCCAATACCGCCGCCAACGCGGCCAGCACCGTCCAGCCTCGACCGCCGGTCGCCGGATTAAACAGGATCGCCATGGGCACAACATAACCGATCAGGACCTGCCCCACCCAGAACATTTGCGTGTGGATGCCGCCTTCCAGCAACAAGAAGGCCTCAAGACCATGATGCTTGGTGAAGTAGAGATTGGTCAGGTGATAGACTAGGGTGAAATACAGGCTGGCCGCTACGAAGGTGCCCAAAAGGCTCCGCATGCGATTGACCAACCGATCGCCCAGCGGACGGTTATCGCCCTTGTACAAGCCCATAAGGATGAGCAGGAACATGGCGAGGCCATAGTTGAACGAGAAGATAATGAACATCGGCGCCAGAAGGGCCGCGTCATACGCCTCGCGCGCCACCAGGAAACCGAAGATAGAACCGGTACCGGTGGTGAGGATGAGCCGCCAGACGAAGGCAAAGGTGCCGACGGCCTTGTACCACGGTGCGCCCTTGCGATCCATCATGGTCCATAGATACGCGATCACGATACCGAAGAAGCCGTTGTACAGGATCACATTCCAGGCAAAGATGGACTTGAAGTTGTACTGGGTCATCGCGACAACCAGACGATCTGCACGGCCAAGGTCCAACACCAGCGCCATCAGGCCACCGGCCAAGAAGGTCAGTGCCATCAGGGCTGACAAGCGGTTGAGCGGCTTGTACAGGGTCTTGCCAAACACCGTCGCGATGGAGGCCACATTCAGCGCACCGGAGGCCGCGACAATAAGGAAGACCGCAAACACATGCGGCAGACCCCAGACGATCTGGTTAGTCATCCCGGTCACGATATGGCCATGATGTTCCATGTACAGGGCGGACAACACGCCCGCCCCGGCCAAGGCACCAAGGACCAGCATCGTCAGCCAGTAACCCTGCTTGGCCTGAATTTCCCTAAAGGCAATATTCATCGTTAGATCCCCTGCTTAGATGCCTTGATAGCGCACACCGGTGTTGAGATTAAGGTCAGCCCGGACTTCGGTGCTGGCCATGGATTTCAGTGCCTTGGCGATCGGCGTGTCCGCGTCGTTGAGGTTGCCGAAGAGCATGGCGTTGTGACCGGCTTGGGTACAGGCCTCGACACAAGCCGGGGTCTCGTCACGGTCCACGCGTTGAACGCAGAAGGTGCAGGCCTCGACGCAGCCCATGCCACGCGGTACATCCGGTTTCTGCTCGGTGAGCGGCTCATGCACGAGGGAACGCGCCTTGTACGGGCAGGCCATCATGCAGTAACGGCAACCGATGCAGATGTGCCGATCGACCAAAACGATGCCATCGGCACGCTTCATCGAAGCACCGGTCGGACACACATCGACGCAGGGCGGATTTTCGCAATGCTGGCAGAGCATGGGTAACTCATGATGCGCACCCGTCTGCAGATTGCGGATATCCACCTTGCGAATCCACTGCGAATCCTGCGGCCCGGTCTTGCCGGACAAGCCGTTTTCTTCGTTACAGGCCGTCACGCAGGACTTGCAACCGTCATCGCATTTTTGCGTGTCAATCAGCATACCCCAGCGAACCGCCTTGGAGGCCGGCTCTTCGGCAGGGCGACTGTGCGCCACCCCGTAGAACAGGACGCCTGGAGCCAAGGTAGCGCCAGCCACAACCGCACCCGCCTTGAGGAAATCACGGCGTGTTGCGGTGTCGGTGGTCAGCGTTTCCGCCGATTTGTCAGCATGTGCGTTTTCGTGCAGATTCATTTGTCCCCTCCTGCGCGAGTCGATCCAGACGCGGCCGACGGATGACCGGCTGGCTTTTGGGCTGGCTTTTGGGCTGGCTTTTGGGCTGGCTTTTGGGCTGGCTTGGTGGCATGACATCCCCAACAATCCAGTTTCACGCTGGCGTAGCTATGACAGGCCACACAGAAGTCTTCCTTGTTGGCCGCCACGCTTCCGGTCTTCTCGCTGGCATGACACTCCACACAGCCCTTAAGGCTGTGCTTTGTAGTCCGGATGCCCAAGCGCAGCGTGTCATCACGATGATGCTTGAGCAAATCCATGTGGTTACGGCGCATGAAGTCGGTGTCTTCGACGCACTTCCCTGCCACTTTAGCGCTGGGCAGCTTAGGCACTTCGACACCGGCCTGTGCCACAGACAGCAGACCGAATAGTCCACCGACCGTGAAGAGCACCACACCGATCCCTTTTTTCAATAACGACTTGGCCATCATGCCAGTTCCTTCCGAAGAGATTGCCGAGTTCGCCGAAGCTTAGTCGCCCATGCCCATCTGGATGTAGCCGGTCGGGCAAACATCGGCGCAAATATGGCAACCAATACACTTACTGTAGTCGGTGTCCACATAGCGACCCGTGGTCGGGTTGTCTTTCTTCTTGACCTTGAACACGGCGGTTTGCGGGCAGTAAATGACGCAGTTGTCGCACTCAAAGCACATGCCACAGGACATGCAGCGCTTGGCCTCGGCAACAGACTGCTTCTCGTCCAGAGAATGGAGACGATCTTCAAAGTTGCCCAGCGCGCTATGGGCATCCAGCACGGTCACATCACGCTTGAGGCGCGGTGTGTTGGCAAAATGGCCCAAGAACAACTGAGTGGACGGAATAATGTAACGGCCGGAACGGTCATCAAAGTTATGCAGGACATCTTTCCATTCCGAGGTGCCCATTTCTTGGCCATGATGCTCGTTATACGCGTGGCCGGTTTCAACCCAGCGACGCACCATGTCCCAGTGCGCCACATCAACCTTGGGCCGCTTGGAGGCCTCTTCACCCTTGAGGAAGGCGTCAATGCCATCGGCACAGATACGGGCATGGCCGATGGCCGTGGTCAACAGGTGCGGACGGATCACATCGCCGGCCACGAACACATTTTCCTTACCCGGGAAACGATAGTTCTTGTCGGTCTTCATCAGGCCGTTGTTGTTGTTGTAGGACTCGAGGCCGGTGAAATCAACGGCCTGACCAATCGCCGAAACGATCAGCGTGCCCGTGATATCGCGCTCGGTACCTTCCAGGATCTTCATGTCCTTGCCAACCATCTCATACTCGGCCACACGCAGGGCTATAGCACGACCGGCGGCATCCTTGATGACAGCAATCGGGGTCACGCCGCCGATGATCTCGATACCCTCAGCCTTGGCTTGATCCACTTCATGCTTGTTAGCGGCCATGTTCTCAACCGACGAACGAGAGATCAGTACCACCTCGACACCCTGACGGGCGGCAATCTCGGCCACATCATGAGCAACCGTACCTGACAATACATGCTCGGGCATGTCCTTTTCAGAGGCATTGGTAACCTTACCCAGGCGACGCGCAACAGTCGCCACATCGATAGAGGTATCGCCACCGCCAATGACCACCACCTTGTCACCCACATGCTGCAGACGGCCTTCGTTAAAGGCGCGCAAGAAGGACATGGCGGTGACGCAGTTGGGGGCATCTGCACCATCCACCGGCAAGGCGCGGCCGGCTTGAGCGCCCAGGCCGAACAACACGGCATCAAAATTCTTCTCGATCTCTTCCATCGCGATATCGGTACCGACGCGGCAATTCATCACCGTTTCGACGCCCATGTCGATGATGCGCTTGATCTCGCCATCGAGCACTTCACGCGGGGTACGGAAGCCCGGGATGCCGTAGCGCATCATGCCGCCGAGTTCGGCGTGGTCATCAAAAATGGTGCAGGCGTGACCCATCTTGCGCAGTTGATAGGCCGCCGCCAAGCCAGCGGGGCCGCCGCCGAGGATGGCGACCTTCTTGCCAGTCGCCGCACCAGCCTCACCAAAGGCCAGGTTATTTTCCAAGGCCCAGTTGCCGAGGAAGTGCTCAACCGAGTTGATGCCCACATTCTCTTCGACCTGGTTACGATTACAACCCGATTCGCACGGAGCCGGGCAGACGCGGCCCATCACGGCCGGGAACGGGTTGGCCGTCGTCAGGCGACGCCAGGCGTATTCCTGCCAGCTCTGGCCATTGGTCGGCTTTTCGATGCCACGCACAATATTGAGATAAGAGCGGATATCCTCGCCAGCCGGACAAGCGCCTTGGCAGGGCGGTGCTGATTGAACATACTCAGGACACTTGTGGGTCCAGCTAGCCTGAAAAATTATGTCCTGGCTGGAGCGATAGTCCGATTCGTCTTCGCCATCCTTGTAACGACGCCAGATTTGGCCATCAGTCTTTTTCACATCTTTGGAAGTCACCGCCATGTTGCTCTCCTATAAACCTTGAACCTTGATTAACCTAACTTGATGGCCGTGCTGACGAGCTGATGCACGCCACCGACCATACTCATATCAAACCCGTAATACGGTAGTACCTTGGTGAACTGCGCCTTGCAGATGGCACAGATCGTGGCCATAAAATTGACCTGCTGCCCCTGAACCACATTGTTCAATGCATTCATTCGTGGCAGGGCGCCCTTGACGCGGACTTCCATCAAGTCATCGGTCAGAAGGCCACCGCCGCCGCCACAACAGAAGGTCCCTTCACCAATCGTCTCAGAAGCCATGTCGTGGAAATTATTGGCCACCGCCTTGATGATGTTGCGCGGAATCGTGAACTGGCCGCCCGCTTCATTACCCATCCGCGAGCCCCGCGCCACATTGCAAGAATCATGCATGGTGATCACGAGGTGATCGTTGAGCGATTTGTCAAATTCGAGGGCCCCCTGCTCAATCAGGTCCCAAGTGTATTCGCAGATGTGTTGCGGCTGCGGATAGCGCGAGTCCAGTTGCTGCTGCAACTGCTTGGCGTACGGGTCGTCGCCGCCATAACCCACCCCGTTGAGGGTGTTCCAGTAGGAATAGGCAACCCGCCAGGCGTGGCCGCACTCGCCGACGACAATCCGCTTCACACCCAGCTCCAGGGCCGAGTCACGGATACGATTTGCGACCGTGCGCATCGTGTCGTAGTTGGCAACAAACAAGCCAAAATTACCCGCCTCAGAGGCCTTCGTGGACAAGGTCCAGGAGACGCCTGCCGCGTGGAACACCTTGGCATAGCCGATCAGGGATTCCACATGCGGTTCAGAGAAGAAGTCAGCCGACGGGGTCACCAACAGGATCTCGGCGCCTTCGACATCGATCGGGAATTTCACTGCGACGCCGGTCGCTTCCAGGACATCTTCTTCCAGCCCGCTGAGGGTATCTAGAAGCGCCGGGCCTGGGAGGCCCAAGTTGTTACCGATCTTCTGAACCTTGCCTACGATCTCGTTCGAATATTTCTGACCCATGCCGACATGGTTAAGGATCTCGCGACCGGCCATGGTGATCTCGGCCGTGTCAATGCCGTACGGACAATAGACCGAACAACGGCGACACTCGGAACACTGATGGTAATAGTTATACCAATCATCCAGGGTCTCCTGGGTCAGGTCCTCTGCACCCACCAACCACGGGGCCACCTTGCCCGGCAGGGTGAAGTAGCGGCGATAAATTTTGCGCATCAAATCTTGGCGCGCGACCGGCATGTTTTTTGGATCCGCCGTGCCCAAGAAATAATGGCACTTGTCGGTACAGGCACCGCAATGCACACAGGCATCCATAAACACGCGCAGGGAGCGATATTTGCCCAGCAGATCGCCCAT
Organism: Bordetella parapertussis; assembly: GCA_945890495.1. Taxonomy (GTDB): domain Bacteria; phylum Pseudomonadota; class Gammaproteobacteria; order Burkholderiales; family Thiobacillaceae; genus QYQG01. Next base: position 101,163 of record CAMDCO010000002.1, read on the forward strand.
GCGATCAAGGGCGCGCTCCTTCCAGTCTTCGCCGAGTTCCCACGGATAACCCAGGAATGTCTGAACCTTCTCGTTAGCGATGAACGACTTCATGTGCGCCATCGAGCCTTCCTGGATCTTGGGGACCGCAGTGAACTCGGTAAGCGTCGGTACTTCAAATTTAGGAGCTGCCATTTACGATTCCTTCGCTTGATTCCTTAGGACTCCATAAACCTGACCCAGAGGTCAAGCTGCCGATCAGTCTTTATCAAGGGCCGCAGCCCAAGGCGCCACATGACGCCGCTCGCGCGGGTTATCCATCTGGTTGCGGGTCGGGCTGAAGAAAATCCCCGGGGCGTGTAGCAACTTGCTCACCGGGAAGATAATCATCAACAGGGCGACCAGTCCCAGATGGACCAACAGCACCGGGTCGGCCGGCAGCGGTTGCCAATCAAAGATCACCAGACCCAAGGCGAAGGCCTTGAGGGCAATGATGTCGGTATGGGCGACAAAGGTCATCATCATTCCGGACAGACCAATGGCGATGAGCAGGGCCAGCATCAGATGGTCAGAGGGCGTAGAGATATAACGCACGCGATCGACCAAGAAACGCCGAGCCCACAGGCCTGCCAGCCCAAGGACCATGGCAAAGCTGGCGTACATGCCGAAGGGCTGGACGATATCGACCCAGAACCAGACCGGCTCCTGGAAATAACGCACATGGCGGAGCAACACCAAAAGCAGGCCGACATGGAACATCCAGCCAAAGACCCAAATCCATTTGTTGGACTTGAACAGCGATTCAAAAAGAACCACCTCGCGCGCCATGCGCAAGATCACGCCAGACTGCGTCGTTGGCGCCGGGGTTGTCGGGATCTTCAGGGGCGCGGGGGTGCGGCTGTATTCGTAAATACGATACGCAACACCCGCCACCAAGATGAAGGTCGCAAGGTAGAACAGAATGGTATAAAAACCCGTTAGTGCAGACATGTGTTCCTCTATACAAACAGATTGTCGGGAGTCAGAAGATGTCTCGCTCAGTTACTGAGGCATCTTCTGACTCCCGGCCATCACCATCGTCATGGCCGGAAGGAGAACAGCCGGCATTATCTGCCGGGCGGTTCAGGCTTAGATACAGCCGGTCGGCTTCGGCAAGCCACCAATCTTACAAGCCTGCTTGGCCGGGCCATACGGGAACAACTCGTACAGGTACTTGTTGTTGCCCTTTTCCGCGCCGAGCTTCTTGCCAATGGCCTTGGTCAGCACGCGAACGGCCGGAGCGATCTGATACTCGTCGTAATATTCGCGCAGGAAATCGATCACTTCCCAATGGGATTCGGTCATCTCAACCTTTTCTTCGTTGGCCAAATAATCAGCCACATCCTTATTCCAGTCAGCCAGATTGGTCAGAAAACCCTCTTCGTCGAGTTCAATTTCCTTGCCAGCAATAGTTACCATAGGCATATCTTTACCCCTTAAAAAATGTACGAATCAAAGCCACGATTGGCAGTTAGGCTGTTCGGCGACCAAGTCGACGAACCCGGCATAATCCACCAGAGAAACGCCGTCCATGACGCGGTCGGCCATGCCGCGCGTTTCCAGATCCGGCTTCAACGCATAGATCTTCAGGTCGGCCATGGCCGCCTGGATCTTTGCTGCCGCCGTATTGCCCCGAGTGGCGGCATAGACCGCATCTTCGATAAGCAACACGACAGAACCCTTGGTCGCCAGACGCAGCGCCGCTTCTACAGAGTTGCGGTCGGACGGCGATTTATTAATGATGTGCAACATAGTGTCTTTCCTTGGCTATCGGCTTAGTGACTGATGACCACATCCTGTTCCGCCATCGTGGCGGCCAGTTCAGCGGCAGACATCACAGTTACATCAACCAGCAGATCGTCCTCGGTCAGGCCACGGGCCTCCAGGGATTCCTGCTCCACATACAGCTTTTCAATATCGTAGCCATCAAGGGCACGGTAGGTCTTCGAGAAGTTCTTCAGCTCGGTACCTTCCGAATTGATGCCCTTCATCAGCTGATAGACGCCGTCATCCACAAAGGCCATGCTGACATCCTGCTCAAAGGCGGCCGAGATCAGCACCACCTCAAGCGCTTCCAGCGCGTAAATCGTGCCGTAGGGGGCCTTTCGGTTCACGAACATGAACTTCTTGATCGTGCCGCCTTCTTCCATATCCATATCGTCGCTCATCGCTTCGTCCTTATCTTTTCCCGATCAATCACCAAAGGTCACCAGACGATCGTTCTGGATACCGGCTTCAACGAGCTGACCCAGACCCGAAATGCGGAAGGCGGGATGAATATTATTGGCATCCCTGCCCTGACGCTTCGCCTCATTGTCATCCAGCAAACCACGACGCTGAGCCGCAGCAATACAGACCACCAGATCGACACCATGCTTCTCGCCCAACTCAGCCCAGCGGTTGACCACATGACGGTCATCCACCGGCGGAACGGTCAAGCGTGAGGCGTTGTTGACACCATCGTGATAGAAAAACACGCGGGTGACTTCGTGGCCTTTGGCAATGGCCGCCTGCGCGAACTTGAAGGCAGAATCCGACGACTGGTGGGTGTACGGGCCTTCGTTTACCAGAATTCCAAATTTCATTAAGGGTCCTAACTCTGTAATCTTTTCAGAACGGGCCCCCCGAAGGAGGCCCGCACCCGTTAGAAGCGGATGTGGGTCGAGGCGTTGAGGGTGCTACGGCCACCGCGCCAGTTATCAATGTGGTACTTGGTGAACGGCAGACCGGTCTTGTCGAAGAAGGCGGGCCAACCGATACGGTCGATCCACTCGTTGATACGCTCCCACGGACGACCGTCAGCCTTGTACTCAGCCAGAATACGCTTAACTACGACCGACACCTCAGGCCAACGCGGCGGGTTGTTCGGAATGCCCGAGGCCACCAGCTTGTGGAAGGTCGGCTTGGAACGGGCGTTGGAGTTCTTACCACCCACCCAGATCGCGAACTTGGAGTGCTCCGGATCGTTAATCTGCATCGGCGGGCAGGGCGGGAAGCAGGCACCACAACAGATGCACTTCTTCTCGTCCACTTCCAAGGTCGGCTTACCGTTAATCAGTGCCGGACGAATCGCAGCCACTGGGCAGCGAGCCACAACGGTCGGACGCTCGCACACATTGGCGACCAGATCGTGGTTGATCTTCGGCGGCTTGGTGTGCTGAATGACGATGGCGATGTCAGCCTGGCCGCCGCAGTTAATCTCGCAGCAGGAGGTGGACAGCTTGACGCGGTTAGGCATCTCGCACTTGATGAACTCATCATGCAACTCGTCCATCAGGGCCTTCACGGCGCCGGAGGCATCGGTACCCGGGATGTCGCAGTGCAGCCAGCCTTGAGTATGGGCAATCATGGACACCGAGTTAGCGGTGCCACCGATCGGGAATCCTTCGGCGCCCAGCGCCTTGATCAGCGGCTCGACCTTGGAACCGTCCGCCACCATGTACTCAATGTTGGAGCGTGCCGTGAAGCGGACGAAACCGTCAGCAAATTGGTCAGCAATGTCAGCCAGTTTGCGGATAGTGTAGTGGTCCATCTGGCGCGCAGTACCCGCCTTGACGGTCCAGATCTCGGCACCGCTTTCGGCACGGTGATAAAGCACGCCCGGCTTGGGATGGCTGTGGAAAACCCACTTGCCATAGTTATCCCTCATCACCGGGTGCATGTAGGGCATCGGGTCCGGTGCACCGGACTCGACAGTTGCATGAGTGCGTTCTGCCATTTTGTTTCTCCGTAATTAATCTGTAAGGGTCTTGGTAAGAAGCCGTCTATCAGGCTGCCGCAGCGGCCTTGCGCTCAAACCATTTTTCCGCTTCCTCGTCCCAGCCATCGCCACGGAAATACGGATTGGAACGCGGTTCCTTAATCATGCTCGGATCCACATCCAGACCAATACCTTCGAGGAAGTTAACCAGACCAATCCGCTCGATCATCTCACCGGTACGCTCATGCTCCAGCGCATTTTCGGCGAAGAAATCGAGGATGGTGCGGGACAACTCGTTCAGGCGCTCGAAGTCTTCGTCAGACTCCATCTTCATGAACGGAATCACCACGGTACCCATGGAAGCGCCAATCTTCAGCACGCCCTTGCCACCGACCAGGACGGTCACGCCCTTGTCCTTACCCGGCAACAGTGCGCCCGGCATCACATTGACGCAGTGCATGCAACGCACGCAGTTGCTGTTGTCGATTTCCAGGCACTGCTCGTCAGACAAGACCACCTTGGTGATCTTGGCACCCGTAGACACGGCCGCCGTCTTCTTCAACTGAATGGCACGGGTCGGACACATGCTGACCACCATGTTGATGGTCTCTTCCATGCTGTGCTTGGCATACCACTCACGGGACAGCGTCTCATCGCTACGGATGTTGTCACGCCAGGTACCGATGGTCGCCATGTCGGAACGCTGAACGGAGTTGGTGCAATCGTTCGGGCAACCCGAGAACTTGAACTTGAACTTGTACGGCAGCGACGGACGGTGCATGTCGTCAATGTTGTTGTTGATGACCGTACGCAGGGCACGCGCCTCATCGTAGCAAGACATCTCGCAACGGGCTGCGCCGACGCAAGACATGGAGGTACGCAGCGCCGGGCCGGCACCGCCGAGGTCAAGGCCCATCTCATTGAACTTGTCAAAGGAACGCTGCACATCGGCCGTCTTGATGCCTTGCATCATGATGTCGCCAGACTGGCCATGGAAGGCGATCAGACCAGAACCACCCGTCTCAGACCATGCATCACAGATATCGCGCAGGAACTGGGAGCTATAGTGCATACCCGCCGGCGGCTGGAGGCGCAGGGTGTGGAACTCGGCTGAGGCGGGGAACTTCGGTGTGCCATCGGCATTCTTCAGCTCACTAAAACGCGGAATCACGCCACCACCATAACCGATGACGCCCACGGTACCGCCCTTCCAGTAACCGAAGCGGGTCTTGTAGGATTCTTCCAGTTGACCCATCAGGTCAACGGCCATGTCATTGTCTTTGGCCAAGCGCTTGAGGCCGGTCACAAAGGACGGCCACGGGCCAGCTTCTAGCTGGTCGAGATTGGGGGTGTCATGCATTTTTTTTGCCATTTGTTTCTCCTTGCGAAGTATGCGTTAGGGTGACACCTGCGACCATTCCGTTTTGAACAGTCCGCCGTCGACTTGCAGGTCACACGAGACGAGTCCGTGCATATTATTGAAAGTTAATCTTGCTCGCCATCGCTCAATGGGGGGGAGTACGACAACCCTTTGGGAGTATACAAACCTACCCGATCGGGTAGGCATTGGATCACCCTGGCTGGGGAATTGAATACCCGACAAAATTCATCAGATAATAGACACCTTCACCTAACCTTCAACGCCATGGATCAGATTACTGTCTTGGATACCTTCCGCAACCCCTTTGGTAACCAGGAAATCGAGCTGCAACAGATGGAACGGGCAGACGGCGGGATGCCCATGCTGCGCATCCGTATCCGTGAACGAGGCTCGCGTTTTACCATATTTGACATGGATCCGCTCACGGCCCGTCACTGGGCGCAAAAGATGCTGGATTGGGCCGAGCCCATGGCCGCTGCGCACGGCGCACCTGCGATCGAAGAGGACACTCTCTGATGCGCATGTACAACCCCGAGTGGGAATCCATCCGTCATTCGGATCTGACCAGCTCCTTTACGGACCTGCAATTCGACCTTGAGGGTCACAGCATCCCGGCAGACCATGGTCAATCGCTTCATGACGCACTGCTTGCCTGTCTACCCGAACTCGGCGACCTTGCAGAGTTAGGCGTGCACCCCGTGACAGGGGCCCCAAGCGGCATAGACGATAACGATACCTTACTGCTTAACCGGCGCACCAAACTGTTTCTGCGCCTCCCCTCCGAGCATGTCGAACAGGCCAAGAAACTCTCCGGCTGTCACCTTGAGACCCGCGTTGGCCCCCTAAAAATCGGTTCCGCCAAGCTGCGCCCCTTACTGCCGTTTGCCGAATTGCATTCCCCCCTCGTCATCCTTAACGGGGGCGAAGAGCTTGGCTTCATGGAAGAAGCTCGCCAACTTTTGGGCTCGCTGGGCATCCAGGGCGTTGGGCTAATCTGTAACAAGCGGCGTACAATCTCGACCGCAGACGGTGAGGCCTCCGGCTTTGGCCTGATGATTCATGGCCTCTCACCAGCGCAGTCCCTCTTGCTCCAGGAACGGGGTCTCGGCACAATGCATGAGCGGGGTTGCGGTGTGTTTGTCCCCCATAAATCCGTCAAGGAAGTCGTCTTGGATTGATTTTTTTAGCAATTGATTAAATTGCCGCAGTTCGCGGCCCTTTGTCCACTTTTTATAGGAGAAACCCCATGGCAAATGCAGCCCCTTATATCGTTAACGGCGAAGAACTGGAAACCGACGATGAGCGTTTTCTGCTGGAAGCTAACTTCAGCGACGATGTCGTGCCCGTAATCGCTGAGGCCGAGGGCATCAAGCTCAACGACCTGCATTGGCAAGTTGTCCGTTTCCTGCGCGAGCGCTATCAGGAAGACGGCCACACCCCCAACTTCCGCAACATGCTCGCCATGTTGGATGAGGAAGATGACAGCCAAGACTGGAAGAAGGTGCTCTACGAGCTGTTCCCCAACCAGCCCAACCGTCAGGCCTCCAAGGTCTCCGGCCTGCCCAAGCCCTACGGCAAGGGCGGCTACTAATCAGGGCTTGGGTTACAGGGGAGAGCCACAGCGGCCCTCCCCTGCGGCATAAGTCCTGGGTCTTGAACCTGATGCATTCCACCACCCTCGTTTCCACCGCAGAACTCGCCGCGCATCGGGACGATCCGCACTGGATCGTCATCGATTGCCGCTTCAGCCTGGCCGATACCGAACACGGTCGCCGCGCCTATGCCGCAGGCCACATCCCCGGCGCCCATTACCTGCACCTGGACGAAGACCTCTCCAGCGCCATCACCCCGCAGACGGGCCGTCACCCACTGCCAGATCCACAGGCCTTAACCGCCAAACTGCAAGCCTTGGGTGTCGGCGTCAACCGTCAGGTCGTGGTCTATGACGACAGTTATGGCTCGATGGCGGTGCGGCTGTGGTGGATGCTGCGCTGGCTGGGCCACCCCGCCGTTGCCTTGCTCGACGGCAACTTTCAGACTTGGGCGCGCGAAAAGCGTCCCTTAAGCCAAGACATCCCCAGCGTGCCGCACAAAGGCGCCTGCCCCTGCCTGCCTGAGCGCAGCGCGTGGCTCTCGACCACCGAGATGGAACAGATCGTCAGCGATGGCTCGCACCTCTTGATCGATGCCCGCAACGAGATGCGCTTTACCGGCGAGATCGATCCCATCGACCCGGTCGCCGGCCACATCCCCGGCGCTATCAACTGGGTGTTTGAAGAAAATCTCGACATCGACGGCACTTACCTGCCACCCGAGGCCCTGCGCGAAAACTATCAGGCCTTGCTCGGGGGCCGCGCACCGACCGAGGTCATCCATGTCTGCGGCTCCGGCGTCACCGCCTGCCATAACCTGCTGGCCATGGAGGTTGCCGGACTCTCCGGCTCACGCCTCTACCCCGGTTCGTGGAGCGAATGGATTCGCGACCCCAAACACCCCATCGCCACCGGCGAGTCCTAATCATCGCCACCGGAGAAGTTTAAATCATGGCCAAACCCGTTCGCGTCAAAACCCAATGGTTCAAAGAGGGCGAGGAAGATCGCGCGCCTGAGGATACCGCCAGCGTCATCGCCATGAACATCTGGCGTTCGGCTGACGGCACCGTGGATAACCTGTCACAAGCCGACTACGACATCCTCACGCCGCAACGCGGTTTCCGCATTATCGCCGAGCTGTGCTGCTATCTGACCCATTACACCGATCGCCTGCTCTACGCGCGCGTGGACGAGGCCAGCCGACACGCCCTGGTCAGTGCCGTGGGCCTGCGCCTGGCCGAAACCATGGAAGACAACATCATCGTCTTCAATGGCGGCATGAAAGACCCGGACTACGACCACAGGGCCGGTTTCATCGACCTGATGAATCGCCGCAACGCCGATTACGCCACCTTTGACTTTCCCGCCGACAAGGCCAGCTACCAAGCCCTGCGCTATCTCAGCCTGATGATCCGCGAGATTATGGAGCAAAGCGACCAAACCTGGATTCAGGATCAGTTGATGGACATTGAGGTACCGCTCATCATGGCCACCTGCCAAAAGACCGTGGACGGCTTCTTCCCACCCAACACATGATCCCCCCGAGTTCGCCTTTCCACCCTGACAACGCGGCCGGCTACCAGGCTTGGCGCGCGCAAAAACTAGCTGGCTACCCACAACAGGGCAGCGACCTGATCGTTGAGGTCAAGGACCCCGCCCAGTTGACCGACAGCGAATATGCCGCACTCTGGCAACGCATTGCCAAGACGCAGATGGCCATCTACGCCACCTCCATGGGCGAATCCGAAGACAAGGAACCCATCCGCAAACTTGCCGCCCAATTTGGCCTCACCCACCTAGACGCAAACTGGCTTTCCGACGAAGACGGTATTAGCAGTCTCACCCCACAAGACGAGGACGGGCAAGCGCGGGGGGAGTTCATCCCCTACACCCACCGCCCCATCCGCTGGCATACCGACGGTTATTACAATCCACGCGAACGCCGCATCTGGGCCATGACCCTGCATTGCGTGCGTGCGGCCGACGAAGGCGGGGTCAACGATCTGTACGACCACGAACTGGCCTACATCGCCCTGCGCGATGCCAATCCCAATCACATCCGCTCCCTGATGATGGATGACGCCATGGCCATCCCGGCGCGCGAAGACGCCAACGGTATCGCCCGTGCCATCGAATCGGGCCCTGCCTTCGCCGTCGAAGAAGACCAGCTACACCTGCGCTACACCGCCCGCACCCAAAGCATTGCTTGGAAGGACGACGACGCCACCCGCGCCGCTGTGAAGGCCATCGAAGCCCTGCTCGCCAGCCATCCGATGGGGAGTTACGCCCTGAGGCTAGAGCCAGGCCTGGGCCTCATCTGCAACAACACCCTACATACGCGTTCCGGCTTCACTGACCGTCCTGAGCACCGCCGCCTACTCTATCGGGCGCGCTATCACGACCCTCTCCGCAACCTGCGCACATGACCATCGCGCTACTCCCTGATCTGCTGATTTCGCAGATCGCAGCGGGCGAGGTCATTGAACGACCCGCCGCCGCCCTCAAGGAATTGGTCGAAAACTGCATTGATGCGGGGGCGCATCGCATCCGCGTCGAGATCGAAGAAGGTGGCGTACACCTAATCCGCATCACGGATGATGGGGTCGGCATTCCCGTCGCCGAACTGCCCCTCGCCTTGGCCCGCCACGCTACCAGCAAGATCAGCAACCTGAATGACCTGGAATCGGTCGCCAGCCTGGGGTTTCGGGGCGAGGCCCTGGCGAGCATCGCCGCCGTCTCCCGTCTGACCCTAACCACCCGCGTGGCCACCGCGCCACACGCCTGGCAGATACGCGCACAAGATGGCGAGGTGGCTGCGCCAGAACCCGCCAGCCTGCAGACCGGCACCACAATAGAGATGCGCGACCTCTTCTTCAACACGCCCGCCCGACGCAAGTTTCTTAAAAGCACTTCCACTGAGCAGGCCCACTGCGAAGAGGCCCTGCGTCGTTGCGCCCTGTCACATCCAGAGATCGGATTTGAGTTTAGACAAGGATCCCGCGTCCTCTGGCGCTATGATCCCGAGCCGCGCGAGACCCGTATTCAGCACCTGATGGGCGCCGAATTTAGCGCCGCCGCGCGTCCCGTGCAACACTCTGCGGAGCATCTACGCCTGTCCGGACTGGTAGCGCTCCCCGCCTACAACCGAGTGGGACGCGACGCCCAGTACTTGTTCGTCAATGGGCGCTTTGTGCGCGATCGCCTGCTCACGCATGCCGTACGCGAGGCCTACCGCGACATTCTGCATCACCAGCGGCATCCCGCCTTTGTCCTCTTCCTTGATCTCCCGCCCGAAATGGTGGACGTCAATGTCCATCCGGCCAAGACCGAGGTACGCTTCCGCCAATCTCAAGGCATCCACAGCTTCGTATTCCATACCCTGGAACGCATCCTGGCGACGCAAACCCCAATCGATCCGTCACGGCCAGCAGCAAGCCCACAATCCAACCCTTTATACGGGGCAAGCCGTGGGCCCAGCACATGGGCTCCACCCCTCTCCACAAAACAGGAAGGCTTTGCCTTTAGGGAAAGAACGGCCCCCGCCTATTGGCCTGCCCCCTCCACAGAGGCCACGCCACCGAGCGAAACGGAGACGATTCCACCGCTGGGTTTTGCCTTGGGTCAACTCGCAGGACGCTACATCTTGGCAGAGAACCCACACGGCCTCGTGATCGCGGACATGCATGCGGCCCATGAACGCATCCTCTACGAACGACTCAAGCTTTCCAAAACCCCCTCCGTTGCCCAACCCCTCCTGATCCCCGTGGTCTTTTCAGCGACACAGACAGAAATGGCCACGGCGGCGGAATATCAGGGCGAACTACAAAGCATGGGGGTCGACATAGCCGCTGTCTCACCGACCCACCTGACCCTACGCGGTCTGCCGAGCGAACTCTCTCATGCTGACGCCGAATCGCTGACGCGAGCCCTGCTCCAAGAGCTTACGCAGACGGGCCACAGCACATTAATAGAAACACGACGCAACGAACTACTGGCCACCATGGCCTGCCACGCCGCGGTGCGTGCCAATCGGATCCTCAGTCTGTCGGAAATGAATGCCCTGTTGCGCGACATGGAACGCACCGAGCGCGCCGACCAATGCAACCACGGCCGTCCTACCTGGCAACAGGTCAACCTCAGTGAAATCCACTCATTTTTTATGCAAGGTCAATAATGGACGAACCTAAGCCTCACCCCACCCGCACGCCCTTTCCCATCCCGGTACGCGCTGCAAAAACCCTAACGCCCGCCAGTACCGATGCCCCCGTAGATCTCGGTCATTGCGCGGAGTCAGAACCCTTCGCCCTCATGGTACTCGGGGACTCCATGCAACCCGAATTCATGCACGGGGAGATTATCGTCATCGAACCCACCGGGGTCGCTCATGATGGCTCTTTCGTCATCGCCGATGCCCAGGATGAGCTCATCTTCCGCCAACTCATCAAGCATCCGGAAGGCTGGATGCTCAAGCCCGTCAATCCGCTCTATCCGAACATCCCGATTGAAAATCTGGACCCTGTTAAGGGCGTTATTGTCCTTAAGAAGGTCCCGGGGAAACGCAAGGAAGCAAAGCACTATGCTTAACACGAAACAACACAGTCATTGGCGTAGGGGCAACCCCCCGTGGTTGCCCTGCAACCGTGATTGCCTAATCCACGCCAGGGCAGGCACGGGGGCCTGCCCCTACGAGGTGACCACCCCTCAATAGGCGTAGGGGCAACCCCCTGTGGTTGCCCTGGTTGGGCAGGCACGAGGACGGCCCCCGCAATCGGTTTCATGATTTGGGGTGGCATGAATACCATGAAAGTTGAGATCGCATCCGTTTTTCAGCCTCTCTCATGCGGCATGAACCTCTAGCACAGACCTAAAAGGTTCATAAATTGCCCGTAAAACAAAAAACCCAGCTTTAGGCTGGGTTTTTTGTGTTTATGGGAGTCTGGCGATGACCTACTTTCACGAGCTCGAAGCTCACTATCATTGGCGCAGGTATGTTTCACGGTCCTGTTCGGGATGGGAAGGGGTGGGGCCATACCGCTATG
>CAMDCO010000003.1 GCA_945890495.1 Bordetella parapertussis
CCATCTCGGCCAGAAACTGCTGCCGCTTGGTCATCTTGGGACGGCAATCAAACGCGATCTCGGCAAAGCTGCGTTGCATCGTAAGTCTTTCTGTCTGGACGATGGCTCTATTATCCGTCATTGTGGCGGGTAATGCAGAGACTCCTTAAATCAACGCTGGGCTTCCAGCGCGGCGATGCGGTCTTCGAACGGAGATAAGGGGACACAATACTTAATTAATCCCCTAGGGCCCCTTATTGTTAAATCAACGCTGGGCCTCCAGCGCGGCGATGCGGTCTTCCAGCGGCGGGTGGGTCATGAACAGGGCGCGGATCCCGGAAGGCCGGCCGCCGTTGATGCCGAAGGCCGCCATCTTATCCGGCAAGGGCGCCGGATCATGCAGCGATTGCAGGCGACGCAGGGCATTGATCATCCCCTGCCGGCCAGCCAGTGCCGCACCCCCGCTATCGGCGCGGAACTCGCGCTGGCGGGAGAACCACATCACGATGGTCGAGGCGAGGATGCCCAGCACCAGCTCGGCGATGATCATGGTGACGAAAAACGCCGGGCCCTGGCCGCGTTGGGTCTTGAAGATGACCTTATCCACCAGATGGCCGATGACGCGGGAGAAGAACATTACGAAGGTGTTGACCACGCCCTGGATCAACGCCAGCGTCACCATGTCGCCGTTGGCCACATGCGAGATCTCGTGGCCCAGCACCGCCTCGGCCTCGTCGCGGGTCATGCGACCGAGCAGGCCGGTCGATACGGCAACCAGCGCATTGTTCTTGTTCGCGCCGGTGGCGAAGGCGTTGACATCGGGCGAGTCGTAGATCGCCACCTCGGGCATGCCGATGCCGGCGGCCTGCGCCTGACGGGCCACCGTTTCGACCAGCCAGCGTTCCTCGGCGTTTTGCGGCTGGGTAATGACCTGCGCACCGACCGACATCTTGGCCGACCACTTGGAGATCAGCAGCGAGATCAACGAGCCGCCGAAACCCATGACCGCCGCAAAGATCAGCAGCGCTTGCAGATTGAGGCCGTTTTCGTTGAGGTAAGGCTCTACGCCCAGGAGGCGCATGGTGACGGAAAGCACCAGGACGATAGCCAAGTTGGTGGCCAAGAATAAAAAAATGCGTTTCATGAGGTTGTCGTAGAAGGGGAAGGTTTCCTGAGTCGCTATTGTGGGGGTATTGGCCTAGATTTCAAGGGATGACCCATCCGGTGGTGAATGCAAAAAAATTACCCCCCCCCGGTAAACCTGCTTATAATGCACGTATATTTATAAACAGGATTTAGCATAACTATGCGGGAGATCCAGAACTTGGAGAAAACGATGCCGCGCCATATCGCCATGATCATGGACGGCAACGGTCGCTGGGCCAAAAAACGCCATTTGCCCCGTTTGGCGGGCCATGCCCGCGGCGGCTTGGAAAATCATCCGGCCCACGGGGAAATAGGATGAATGTGGTAAGTAGCCGTGCCTCTGAAGACACAGCGGCTGTTAAATGCTGGTATGTCTTGCAAAGCCGTCCGCGTCAAGAGCGGCGGGCGTTGGAGAACCTGAAAAACCAGGGGTTTGAATGCCTGCTGCCGCTTTATTCGCGTGAGCGCTTGCGGCGGGGCAAACGCGAACAGGTGGATGAGCCGCTGTTTCCGCGTTATCTGTTCGTGCATCTGGATCAGATCACCAGCAACTGGTATGCCCTGCGCAACACCTACGGCGTAACCAATATCGTGCGTTTTGGCGATACGCCGGCGGAGATTGGCGATGAGATCGTCGCCCGATTCGCCCAATGTGACCCTGCCGACCGGCATCTGTTCAAGTCGGGCGATACGGTCAACATCGCCAGCGGCCCCTTTGCTGGACTGGAAGGGATTTATGATCAGGACGACGGCGAGCAACGGGTCATCATCCTGCTCGACTTCATGTCCAAACAACAGCGCCTGTCCTTGCCGGTGGGCGACATCACACAACACTGAATCTATGAACGAACAAAACATTCCCCTATCAGAACCCTCCCTGCCCGAAGACGACGAGATCAGCCTGCTTGACCTGGCCACCGCGCTGGGCGAAGAAAAGCAGACGCTGTTCGGCATCCCGGTCATCACCACGGCGCTGGCCATTGTCTATGCGCTGGTGGCCACGCCGATCTATACCGCCAAGACGACGCTGGCACAGGCACAGGCACAGGCACAGGCACAGGCACAGGCACAGGCACAGGCACAGGCACAGGCACAGGCAATCCTGACAAGCCAAACGATTCAAGATGCCATGGTCGAGCAATTCAATCTCAAGCAGGTTTACGGTACCCAAACGCCTTCCTCAGCCCGAAAGTCGTTAGAAGGGGTGACACGGATTGCGATTGACAAGAAATCCAATCTGATCAGCATTGAGGTCGACGACAAGGATCCTGTTATCGCAGCCAAGCTCGCCAACGGTTATGTACAGGCATTGCGCCATCGGATGGATGAGATGGATACAGCCCAGATCAGGCTGCGCCGGGAGTTCTATGTCGATCTGATCCAGCGACTCAAAGCTGATCCAGCCGAGCTCCATGAGGTTGGGATCCTTGCCCGTGCCCGCTTGATCGATCTGCTTCGGCAACGGGAGGGCGAATACGCCACGCTGCGTCAATCCGCATCCCTGACTGACCCCGTCTTGCAACGCAGGATTCGGGAATTGAATCGCCTGAATACGCAACTGGACACGCTAGACGAGGCATTGTCCGCCGCCGATGCATCGAAAGATAAGGGTCGCCAGCAGGCTGTTCTTGATGTCTTGGAGCGGCAGCATGAGCAAGCGCGTCTGGACGAGATTCGCGAGCCGACGCACCTGCAAGTGGTCGATGTCGCCCAAGCCCCAGAGAAAAAGAGCAAACCCAAACGCGCCCAGATCGTGATGCTGGCCGGCGTGGCCGGGTTGTTCTTGGGCGTGCTGGTGGCCTTCATTCGCCGCGCCATCCGCCGTGCGGGTGAAAACCCCGACTCAGCGGGGCAGATGGCGGCGCTGAAACGGGCCTGGACCACGGGCTGGAAGTTAAAGAGGCGTTGATCAAATCCTTCGACAGGCTCAGGATGAACGGAATCGATAAACAATTTATTCATCAACGCGATGTGCAACTTTTCAAGGGGTAAAAGTTTTTGTGTTTGAAGGAAGGCGGTAAGGCCGTCACCGTAGGGTGGGTTTGTTTGGAACCTACACTACAGGAGAGACCAGGAGAGACGACCATGCCCATCGAGGACTTTATCATTCAGGTGTATTGCGAAGCGGCGCGCATCAAGGTGGTTGTCGCCTCGGTCATGCTGTCAACGGTTGAATAGTTGCCCACCAAATGTGTCTTTATGATGGAGTCGCGCTCTGGATTGAGCGTAACGACACCACCGGCCGACCAGTTTCGTGTGTCCCCAGACCAGCACGGCCACGCTGATTGCGGCTTGGGTAGGCTGTTTGTTGGTTTACGCGGTGTGGCATCGTGGTCTAGCGCAGTCATGCAAGGCGGTTCACGACCGGTGAAGGATCGCGCAGAGGGCGGCCTCTAACCGGTGGGTGTCGGCGTTGTGCGGGTTTTGTGGTTTGGAGATCGTACAACGGCCATGTTTTTCTGATCTAATCGCGCCACATGAATACAAAACTAACGCGACCATGAGTGAAGACGACATGGAAGTCCCATTGCCCGATTTTTGTCTGGAGGGGACCGGTGGTCTGTTCCATCGCGGCGACTGTTTGGGTCGTTTGACGGTGTTGTATTTCTATCCCAAGGACAACACGCCCGGCTGCACGACCGAGGGCCTCGACTTTGCCGCGCTTGATCCGGAATTCCGCGCCGCCGGTTGTGTGATCCTCGGTGTTTCACGCGACAGTCTCGCGTCCCATGCCCGTTTCAAGGCCAAACTGGATCTGCCTTTTGAGCTCTTGTCCGATCCGGACGAGGTCGCCTGCACGGCGCTGGGCGTGATGAGGCTCAAGAATATGTATGGCAAACAGGTGCGCGGTATCGAGCGCAGCACCTTTCTGGTCGATCGCCATGGCGTGATCGTGCGCGCGTGGCGTGGCGTCAAGGTGGCCGGCAAAGGGATCAAACACGCCGCCGAAGTTCTTCATGCAGTAAAGACCCTTCCCTCAACCTGACCTGGAACCGATATGGCGCGCACCCCCCGTCCCAAAACTCCCGCAATGCCATCCCCTGCACCGTTGGCCCCTGAGAAGATCGCCCCCGCGAAGTCGGTGACCAAGAAGTCGGCCCCCGCGAAATCGATCGCGGCGAAATCAAAATCGCCCACCAAGTTGTTTGTGCTGGATACCAATGTCTTGATGCACGATCCGACCTCGCTGTACCGTTTCCAAGAGCATGACCTGTATCTGCCGATGGCGGTGCTGGAGGAGCTGGATCACAACAAGAAAGGGATGAGCGAGGTGGCGCGCAATGCGCGGCAGGTGACCCGCTTCCTGGATGAGATTGTGAAGGGTTGCGAGGAGGATCTGGCCGAGGGTGCGCCATTGGCGGTGATCAGCCATAAGGCGGCGACGGGGCGGCTCTACTTGCAGACGCATCCGGTGCAGAGTGATGTGACCTCGGTCCTGCCGTTCAGCAAGGTCGATAACCAGATCCTTGGCGTGGTCTCTTGGTTGCAGCACAAGCATCCCGGTCGGCCGGTCATCCTGGTGTCGAAGGACATCAATATGCGCATCAAGGCGCGTGCCTTGGGGATGCCGGCGGAGGATTACACCAACGACCGGGTGCTGGAAGACACCGATCTGCTGTATAGCGGGGTGCGTGAACTGCCGGCCGATTTCTGGGATAAACACGGCAAGGGTATGGAATCCTGGCAACAGGGAGGGCGCGTGTATTACCGCGTCACGGGCCCGCTGTGCGCCTCGCTCTTGATCAACGAGTTTGTCTGGCAGGAAGGCCCCAATCCGCTCAATGCCGTGGTGACGCGCATTACCGGCAATACGGCCGAGCTGATGACGGTGACCGATTACAGCCACCAAAAGAACAGTGTCTGGGGCATCATGGCGCGCAATCGCGAGCAGAACTACGCCCTCAATGCGCTGATGAACCCGGACATCGATTTCGTTTCCCTGCTCGGTCAGGCCGGTACCGGAAAGACCCTGCTGACCTTGGCGGCAGCCCTGGCGCAGTGTCTGGAAAAGAAGGTGTATAGCGAGATCATTATGACCCGCGTCACCGTGCCGGTGGGCGAGGACATCGGCTTCCTGCCGGGTACTGAAGAAGAAAAGATGACGCCGTGGATGGGTGCGTTGGAGGACAACCTGGATGTCTTGCAGCAGACCGATGACTCGGCCGGCGAGTGGGGCCGGGCCGCGACGCAGGACCTGATCCGTTCGCGCATCAAGGTGAAGTCGCTGAATTTCATGCGTGGCCGTACCTTCATCAACAAGTTCCTGATCATTGATGAGGCGCAAAACCTGACCTCGAAGCAGATGAAGACCTTGGTCACCCGCGCCGGTCCTGGCACCAAGGTGGTGTGTCTAGGTAACATCGCGCAGATTGACACGCCTTACCTGACCGAAGGAAACTCGGGTCTGACCTTCGTGGTCGACCGATTCAAGGGTTGGGGGCACTCCTGCCACATCACCTTGGCGCGGGGTGAACGCTCTCGTCTGGCCGACTACGCATCACAAATTTTGTAGATCTGACCAGGCCGGAGGCGGGTCCCGCGAAGCGGGATGCGCCTCTGCCGCACAAGAGTCGCGGAAATGGTCGCGCAGAGGGCTACGCAGAGGGCTACGCAGAGGGCTGCGCAGAGGGCCGCGCCCCTACGGGGGCTTTGCCGTTGTAGGAGGCCGCCCTCTGGCTGAGTTTTTTTGGCTTTATATGAAATCGAGTGGGTAGTGCAATTCATCGTACGGACCCGCGAGGAGGAGTTGCGGAGGGGGAAACCCCTGTGCTTGCCTGATTTTCGTAGGGGCAACCCCCTGTGGTTGCCCATGTACCGTTAGGGCAGGCACGGGGGCCTGCCCCTACATGGGCCGTGGCCGTCGTGGTTGCCAAAATGTGTAATGTGGCCAGATCCACTACCAATCACCAAGAGCCGTTTTTTTAAGGAGCAGATGTGATTCTCGTAACCGGAGGCGCCGGGTTTATCGGTGCCAACTTTGTATTGGACTGGCTGGCGCAGGGTGGTGTGCAAGGCGACGAGCCGGTCATTAATCTCGATAAGCTGACCTACGCCGGCAACCTGGAAAACCTGGCCCGTCTAGAGGGCGATGCGCGGCATCGCTTTGTGCAGGGTGACATCGGCGACCGGGCCTTGCTTGATCGCTTGTTGGCTGAGCATCGCCCACGCGCCATCGTCAATTTCGCCGCCGAATCGCATGTCGATCGCTCCATTCACGGCCCGGAGGATTTCAT
The DNA here is from genome assembly GCA_945890495.1 of Bordetella parapertussis. GTDB lineage: Bacteria > Pseudomonadota > Gammaproteobacteria > Burkholderiales > Thiobacillaceae > QYQG01. The sequence goes on from CAMDCO010000003.1 coordinate 6,360, forward strand.
CCAGACCAATGTGGTCGGCACCTTCCACCTGCTGGAATCGGCGCGGGCGTATTGGGGTGAGTTGGGCGGCGCAGACAAGGCCAACTTCCGTTTCCTGCATGTCTCGACCGACGAGGTGTACGGCTCGCTGGGGCCCAACGACGCGCCGTTTACCGAAACCACAGCCTACGCCCCGAACAGCCCGTATTCGGCCAGCAAGGCGGCGTCCGACCATCTGGTGCGCGCCTATCATCACACCTACGGGCTGCCGGTACTGACCACCAACTGCTCCAACAATTACGGGCCGTATCAGTTCCCGGAGAAGCTGATCCCGTTGGTGATCCACAACGCGTTGGCGGCTAAAGCGCTGCCGATCTACGGCGATGGCCTGAATGTGCGCGATTGGCTGTTTGTGTCCGACCACTGTGCGGCCATCCGCCGTGTGCTGGAGGCGGGTCGGCCGGGCGAGGTGTACAACATCGGCGGTTGGAACGAGATGCCTAACCTGGATATCGTGCACACGATTTGCGGCTTGCTCGATCGGATGCAACCGGATGTTGCCGGGCCTTATACGCGCCTGATCACTTATGTGCAGGACCGCCCTGGCCACGACCGCCGCTACGCGATTGACGCCAGTAAGATTCACCACGAACTGGGTTGGCGGCCGGCGGAGACCTTCGCCACCGGCATCGAAAAGACCGTGCGCTGGTATCTCGAGCATCAGGCTTGGGTGGCCAACATTGTGTCGGGTGAATACCAAGGCTGGACCGAAAAGAATTATGGAGGTCGTGCATGAGTACGAATCGATCCCGCAAGGGTATCCTCCTTGCCGGCGGCTCGGGCACTCGCCTGCATCCGGCCACCTTGGCGATGTCCAAGCAGCTCTTGCCGGTGTACGACAAGCCGATGGTGTATTACCCGCTGTCTACGCTGATGCTGGCGGGGATACGCGAGATCCTGCTGATCTCTACCCCGCAGGACATCCCGCGTTTTCAGCAATTGTTGGGCGATGGCTCGCAGTGGGGGATCGATCTTCAGTACGCCGTGCAACCCTCGCCGGACGGCCTGGCGCAGGCCTTCATCATTGGCGAAGACTTTTTGGCGGGCGCGCCCAGTGCGCTGGTGTTGGGCGACAACCTGTTCTACGGCCATGATCTCGCCCGCCGGTTGAAATCGGCCATGACGCGCGAGACGGGCGCCACGGTGTTTGCCTATCCGGTGACCGACCCTGAACGCTATGGCGTGGTCGAGTTCAATGCCGCTGGTCAGGCCATCAGCATCGAAGAAAAACCGGCCCAGCCCAAGAGCCGCTATGCCGTGACGGGTCTGTATTTTTACGACCCCACGGTGGTTGAAATTGCCAAGACGATGCGGCCCTCGCCGCGCGGCGAGTTGGAGATCACCGATGTCAACCGCCATTATCTGGAGGCCGGTACGCTCCAGGTCGAGGTCATGGGCCGGGGTAATGCCTGGCTCGACACCGGCACCCACGATTCGCTGCTGGAGGCCTCGCAATTCATCCAGACCCTGGAAAAACGCCAGGGCTTGAAGATTGCCTGCCCGGAAGAAGTGGCCTGGCGCTCGGGCTGGATCGATGCCGAACAATTGCGCCGTCTTGCTGAGCCCTTGGCCAAGAGCGGTTACGGGCGTTATCTGCTGGCGTTGTTGGAAGACAGGATTTTTTGATGAATAAGTGCCAACCAGAAACATGGGTGAGGGGCTTTGCCCCCTTATTGCGTGGCCCACTCCACCCCCAAGCGAGATATTTCGCCGTCGCATCGTGGGGCTTTGTCCCCTCATTGTGTGGCCACCCCCACGACAAGACTCCCAGAGTCATCGCCAGGGGCTTTGCCCCTTCCTTGCGTGGCTCCATCCCCCCTTGCGGGGGATTGGGAAGAAAAGAGAATACGAATGCGCGTAATTGAAACCCCCATCCCCGGCGTGCTGGTGTTGGAGCCCAAGGTGTTTGGTGACGCCCGAGGTTTCTTCTTTGAGAGCTGGAACGCCCGCGTATTCCGTGAGGCGACCGGCATCGAGACGGACTTCGTGCAAGACAACCACTCGCGCTCGGCCAAGGGCGTGCTGCGCGGACTGCATTATCAGATTCAAAAGGTGCCCCCCACGCTCCCTTCGCTCGCTGCCCCCCAAGGGGGCGCAGTCGCCGCTTTGGGGCTGCCCAGCAGCGGCGGCCCGCAGGGCAAGCTGGTGCGCGTGGTGCGCGGCGCGGTGTTCGATGTGGCGGTCGATCTGCGCCGCTCTTCGCCCACCTTCGGGCGTTGGTTTGGTGCTGAATTGAACGAAGAAAACCATCGCCAGATGTGGGTGCCGCCGGGCTGTGCGCATGGCTTCGTGGTGCTGAGCGAGTTTGCCGATTTTCTGTACAAGGCGACGGATTATTACGCGCCGGAACATGAGCGCTGTATCCGCTGGAACGATCCCGCGATTGGCATCGATTGGGGTGTTGCTGAGCCGGTGCTATCCGCCAAGGACCAGCAAGGCGTGGCGTTTGCAGAAGCGGAAACGTATGCGTGACGCTGACACCCTCTCCCCCAACCCCTCTCCCGTCAAGGGAGAGGGGGGCCAGGCTCGGGTGACGCTCCCTCCCCCCATGCGGGGGAGGGTTGGGGAGAGGGGTATTCTTATTACCGGCGGAAACGGTCAGGTCGGCTGGGAGTTGCAGCGCACGCTGGCCGCACTGGGTGAGGTGATCGCACCGGGGCGCGAGACGCTGGATCTGTCCCGGCCCGAGACACTGCGTGCGGCGGTGTTGGCCTTGCGGCCGCGCTGGATCGTCAACGCGGCGGCGTACACGGCGGTAGATAAGGCGGAATCTGAACGCGATCTGGCCTATGTAGTGAATGCTGAGTCCCCGCGTGCGCTGGCCGAGGCGGCTCTTGAGGTCGGTGCCGCGCTGGTGCATTACTCGACGGACTATGTGTTCGATGGCAGCGGCGATTCGCCGTTTGCTGAGGATGCGCCGGTCAATCCACTCAATGTCTATGGCGCGAGCAAGGCGGCGGGTGAGGTGGCGATCCGTGCCGCACTGGACCGCCATCTGATCCTGCGCACTTCTTGGGTCTATGGCACGCGTGGCGCGAACTTTTTGCTGACCCTGCAGCGCCTGATGCGCGAGCGGCCCGAACTGAAGATTGTGGATGACCAGATCGGCGCGCCGACCTGGGCGCGGCATATCGCCGAGGTCACGGCGCTGATGATGGCGCAGATCGATTCGCCTGCCCGGGGTGCTGACCGGCCCGTGCCGTGGGGTACCTATCACCTGACCAACGCCGGCGAGACGAGCTGGTTCGGCCTTGCCGAGGCGATTCGGGAGAGGGTGGGGGCAGACACGAGGCTGCTTCCCATTCCCTCCAGCGAATACCCCACGCCCGCGGCGCGACCGTTGAATTCACGGTTGTCGAACGACCGGCTCGCACGAGTGTTTGGCATTCGCCTGCCGGATTGGCGTGTGGGGCTCAATCAGGCCATGGGTTAACGGACATTTCCTTGTCCTCAAGGCCTTGAATTTCCCACCGTAGGGGCAACCCCCTGTGGTTGCCCTGCACCCGTGATTGCCCAATCCACGCTAGGGCAGGCACGGGGGCCTGCCCCTACACGCGCACCTCTCGATATAGCCGACAACCTTTTGCACCGGCGGGAAGGGATTCCCGCCCTATATCTGCTCACCTTCGCGTATTTTTCTTACAGGTCGCCGTTCGCGGCGGCGCGCATGACCCCATCCATGCGGTCGTGAACGCTGATGGCGCCGTCCCAGAGGGCGTCGCTGATGCCGAGCCGTTCTTTGTAGCCCAAGGCCCAGGCGGGGTTCCAGTCCAGCATGGAGACCCAGATTTGTTTATCGGCGTCTTCCGTGATCGCGATGCGGCAGGGCAGGAAGATGGCCGCCTCCGGGCTGAGTTTGAGCAGTTCGCGCCCGACGGCGATATCACAGAAGCTGTAGACCTCGACGCGCGGGGCCTTTTTGTCGTCCAGGACGGCGTGAAAGTCTTTCCACATCAGGTTTTCGCTGACCAGTTTCAGATTCTGCTTGTTCGCGGAGAGCTTCATTGACTCCACCACATCGTCAAAACTGACGCCCTGTTTGGCCGGGTATTTGCGCGTGAAGTAATTGATGATGTCCGGCAGGGTCAGCTGCATGAAGCTGGTCATCATGGGCAGCATCATCTGCGCCAGCATGCGTTTCTCTTCCTGGCTGATGGTCCGGCGCATGGTGTAGGGTTTGGCGGACGGGACCGGACCACCCATCATGGGCGGCATCATGGACATGGGGAAGGGCATACTGGGCATTCCCCCTGGCATACCGGGCATCCCTCCGGACATGCCTGGCATACCGGGCGCGGCGGGCCAAGTCTGAGGATAGGCGGGGGGGTAGGCCGGGGGATAGTAAGGATTGGCGGTTGGATAGCCGGGCACAGGGGACGCGGGTTGCTGGGCGGGTGGGGTTGGGTAGCTGGGCGGCGCATAACTAGGCGCATACCCAGGCGCATAGGACGGCGGGGCGTAGTTTGCTGCCGGAGGTGTTTGGTTGGCCGCCAGCAGGGCGGGACGATGCTCCGGATTAATAGCGGCTATGGCGGCTGAAGCGGCGGCGGCCGCCGCCGTTGCGGCATGAGCGGCGGCCGTCGCCGCATTGGCCGCTGCCGTTGCCGCCTCGGCCGCCCGTGCGGCCGCGTTGCCCGCTTCGGCGGCAGCCAACGCGGCCTTGGCCGAATTCGGAGTATCGGCGGGCCGAGGATTTATTCCTTGGCTCGAACCCGGTGCGACAGGTGCGACAGGTGCGACAGGTGCGACAGGTGCGACAGGTGTGACAGGTGTGACAGGTGTGACAGGTGTGACAGGTGTGACAGGTGTGACGGGTGTGACGGGTGTGACGGGTGTGACGGGTGCGGGCGCAGGGCTTGTCTTGTTTGTCGTGGCCGAGGGCGCTACCGGCGAGGGTGCCGATACGGGTGTTGTGGCGGGGGGGTGAACTGGGGGTTGAATCGCCTCCGGTAAGCGTCCTAGTGCGGGGATGGAGGCTAGTCGCATGTCAGGAACAACCCCAGAACCGGCCTCAATAGCCCCATTTTTCGACGGTTCATCTACGAGGGGGAGGGAAGCTTGAGGCGGCGCTTTGTTTTCCCCTAAGGGGACGCTGGATAGGAGCGGAGCCGCTTGGCTTGGGGTCGGCTGGGACGGCAGCGGCGAGAAGGAAACGATCTGCCATTCGACGGGCGGGTAGTAGATCACCTCGCCACCGGTCCAGCCCGGAGAGGCCGGGATGGCCATGGCATAGGCGTACGGGTAGACATACTGACCTTGCGCGGTCAGGGGTATAGACCCCAGCAAGAACAGGACAGTATGTCGTTTTAGCACGCGTTCTTTAGCCCAGTAATTGGTTCAGGACAAAGGGCAGGATGCCGCCGGCATGGAAATAATCGATCTCGATCGGTGTATCCAAGCGTAGCTTAAGCGGAATCTCGCGGTTACCGCCAGCGGCTTCATGAATGATGAGCATAACCTGTTGCTGTGGCGTGATGCCATCTTCCAGGCCGACCAGATCGAAGGTTTCATCGCCTTTTAGGCCCAGGGTTTGCGCATCAATGCCGTTTTGGAACTGCAGCGGCAGCACGCCCATGCCGGCCAGATTGGCGCGGTGGATGCGCTCGAAACTCTTGGCAACGACCGCCTTGACGCCCAACAGTTGCGTGCCCTTGGCCGCCCAGTCGCGCGACGAGCCGGTGCCGTACTCTTCGCCGGCAAAGATCATTAGCGGCGTGCCACTGGCCTGGTGCGCCATGGCGGCATCGTAAATGGCGGTCTGTTCGCCATGGAGTAGCGTCACGCCCCCTTCCGAGCCTGGGATCATCAAGTTCTTGATGCGCACATTGGCGAAGGTGCCGCGCATCATCACCTCGTGATTGCCGCGCCGCGAGCCGTAGCTGTTGAAATCCTGCTGGGCGACGCCGTTTTCAACCAGGTATTGACCGGCGGGGGCGGCGGCCTTGATGCTGCCGGCGGGCGAGATGTGGTCGGTGGTCACCGAGTCGCCGAAGAGGGCCAGCGCCTTTGCGCCACGGATGGCGGCGTTGGGCGTGGCTTGTTCTGCGAAGAACGGGGGCTCCTGGATGTAGGTGGACCTTGCGTCCCAGTCATAGACCAGACCGGCGGGGGCGGGTATGGCGTCCCAGAGCGGGTTGTTGGCACCGACATCGGCGTAACTGCGATAGGCGTTGGCGTCGGCGGCCAGCGGTAGCAGGGCGGCGATCTCGGCGTTGGAGGGCCAGAGGTCGCGCAAATAGACCGGGCCGTTCGTGCCTTGGCCAATCGGTTCGTTGGCGACATCGATGTCTACCCGGCCGGCCAGCGCCAGAGCGACGACCAAGGGCGGTGACATCAGGAAATTGGCCTTCACATTCTGGTGTACGCGGGCCTCGAAGTTGCGGTTGCCGGACAACACCGAACAGGCGACCAGATCGCGGTCGAGGATCTCTTTTTCGATGGCTTCGGACAGCGGTCCGGAGTTGCCAATGCAGGTGGTGCAGCCGTAGCCGACCACATTAAAGCCGATCTGTTCCAGATAGCCGAGCAGCCCGGCGGCCTTGAGGTATTCGGTCACGGCGCGCGAACCGGGGCCGAGCGAGGTCTTGACCTGCGCCGGCGGCCTGATGCCTAGCTCCACCGCCTTCTTTGCCACCAGGCCGGCGGCGAGCATGACGCCCGGGTTGGAGGTGTTGGTGCAGGAGGTGATCGCTGCGATGACGATATCGCCGTGTTGCAGGCCCTCGCCGCTACGGCCGGTTTTTTTGTCGTAGCCGCCTTCGGCCTTCGGCAGTTCTAGCAGCGTCTCAAACGATTCTTTCAGCGCATACAGGTTGATGCGGTCCTGCGGGCGCTTGGGGCCGGCGACGGAGGGTTTTACGGAGGCAAGATCCAGACGCAGGGTCTGGCTGTAATCGCAATCGCCGGCGTTGGGGATGCCGAACAGCCCCTGTGCCTTGAAGTAGGCGCGGATCAGGTCGACCTGTTCTGCCGTGCGGCCAGTGCTGGCGTAATACTGGCAGGTGGCCTCGTCAACCGGGAAGAAGCCCATCGTCGCGCCGTATTCCGGGGCCATGTTGGCGATGGTGGCGCGATCGGTGACGCTCAAGGCTTGTGCGCCCGCCCCGAAGAATTCGACAAATTTGCTGACCACCTTGGCGCGGCGCAGCATCTCGGTGATGGTCAAGACGATGTCGGTGGCGGTAATGCCGGGCTGTGCCTCGCCGACCAGTTCTACGCCGACCACATCGGGGGTGAGGAAATACACCGGCTGGCCGAGCATGCCGGCCTCGGCCTCGATCCCGCCCACGCCCCAGCCGACCACGCCCAGACCGTTGATCATGGTGGTGTGGCTGTCGGTGCCGACCAGGGTGTCGGGATAGGCCACACCGTCTTTTTCCATGACGCCGCGCGCCAGATATTCCATATTGACCTGATGGACGATGCCGATGCCGGGCGGCACCACCTTGAAGGTGTCAAAGGCCTGCATGCCCCACTTCATGAACTGGTAACGCTCGCGGTTGCGGGCGAACTCGATCTCCATGTTTTGTTGCAGGGCGTTGGCGCTACCAAAGCGATCCACTTGCACCGAGTGATCGACGACCAGTTCTACCGGCGCCAGAGGCTCCACCTTCTTGGGGTCCTTGCCGGCTCGCGCGGCGGCGGAGCGCATGGCGGCCAAGTCGGCCAAGAGCGGCACGCCGGTAAAGTCTTGCAGGAGGATACGGCCGACCACGAAGGGGATTTCTTCGACCCGATTGCCATTGGGCTGCCAGTGGGCGAGTTCGCGTACATGCCGCTCGGTGACCTTGATCCCGTCGCAGTTGCGCAGTACGGATTCGAGCACGATGCGGATCGATACCGGCAGGCGGGAGATGGCGCCGATGCCGGCCTTTTCGAGTTGCGGGAGGGAATAAAAGCTGGCCGCCTTGCCTGAGCCGGTGTTGAAGGATTGGCGAGTGTCGAAGAGGTTATGCATGATAGGCGGAGATAGAAGGTCTATTTTGTGAAAAATGTCCTCCATTCTAACCGAGGCACAGGCAAGCGTATCCACCTTGATCGCGCCAAGGGGGGTGTTCTTTGCGTTGTGGCTGGATTAGAACGCGGGTTTTCCTCAGCACGGGGAGACCGTACAGAGGCCCTCGCCTGCCGGGGCCGCCAGGTCTTTTTGTGCGAAGGTTTAGGAAGGCTATTTTTGCTTGTTTAGGCGGTGATTGGGTTGTCTGGGTCGTATAGTTGCGCCTGTGCGGCGGCCAGACGCGCGATCGGTACACGCGGGCCGGAGCAGGACACATAGGTCAGTCCGATCTTGTGGCAGAAGGCGATGGAGGCTGGGTGGCCGCCGTGCTCGCCACAGATGCCAATCTTGAGATCGGGCCGCGTCTTGCGGCCTTCCGTCACCGCCAGCTTCATCAGTTCGCCGACGCCCTTCTGGTCGAGCACCTCGAAGGGGTTGTCTTCCAGGATGCCGACCGCGTTGTAGTGCGGCAGGAACTTGTTCTCGGCGTCTTCACGGCTGAACGAGAAGGTCGCTTGCGTCAGGTCGTTGGTGCCGAAGCTGAAGAACTCGGCATCCTGCGCCATGCGACCGGCGCGCAGGCAGGCGCGTACGACTTCGAGCATGCTGCCGAACTTGACGCCGACATTGATGCCGTGGGTCAGTTCGACCACCTTGTGGATGCGCTTGACATAGCTGTGGATGCGCAGCATTTCTTCGACGGTCGCGACCTGCGGCACCATGATCTCGGGATAGACCTCGATGCCTTCCTTGGCGCACAGCGCGGCGGCTTCGAGAATCGCCTGGATCTGCATCGAATACAGCTCGGGATAGGTGATGCCCAGACGCACGCCGCGGTGGCCGAGCATCGGGTTGACCTCGGAGAGCGCGCGTACCTTCTTGAGTGTTTTTTCCTTCTTCTGGATGGCGTCTTCTTCAAGGTGGCTGTCACGGAACTCGGTCATGCTGCGGCCAAGCTTGGTCAGGCCATCGGCATACTGCATATAGAGCTTCGGATTGAGCAGCTTGAGCGTCTCGGGCAGTTCCTCGAGTGCTTTCAGCGAATCGCGCAGATGGTGCAGGTGGGCGATTTCCAGTTCGAGCTGGGCGGCCGTTGGCAGGAATTCGTGCAGTGGCGGGTCCATCAGGCGCACGGTAACCGGCAGGCCCTTCATGGCCTTGAAGATACCCTTGAAGTCGGCGCGCTGGATCGGCAGCAGGCGGTCGATGGCGGCCTGGCGCTCTTCGAGTGTCTCGGCGAGGATCATCTCCTGCACGATGGGCAGGCGGTCGGTGGCGTTGAACATGCGTTCGGTGCGGCACAGGCCGATACCCATGGCGCCGAACTCGCGGGCGCGCGCGGCATCCTGCGGCGTGTCGGCGTTGGCCATCACCTTGAGGCGCGCGACCTGGTCGGCCCACTTCAGAAGCGTCACCATGTCCTGGTTGAATTCGGCCTGTACGGTCGGCACTTCGCCGGCATAGACATGGCCGTTGCCGCCGTCGATGGTGATGACATCGCCTTCATGCAGGAGGGTGTCGCCGATGCTGGCGCGGCGATTGACATCGTCGATGTGGATCGCATCGCAACCCGAGACGCAGGGCTTGCCCATGCCGCGCGCGACCACCGCCGCGTGCGAGGTCTTGCCGCCGCGCGAGGTCAGGATGCCCTGCGCCTGGAAGAAGCCGTGAATATCCTCGGGCTTGGTTTCCTCGCGCACGAGGATGATCTTCTCGCCGGCATTGCCGCGCTGTTCAGCAGAGTCGGCGTCGAAGACGATCCGGCCGGACGCGGCCCCGGGAGAGGCCGGCAGGCCGGTGGCGAGCGGTTTGCCCTTGAAGTTGGGCGAAAGCTGCGGCACCAGCAGTTGTTCGAGCAGGGCTGGATCGATGCGTAGCAGAGCCTTTTCCTTGCTGATCAGGCCTTCCTTGAACATCTCGACCGAGGTGCGCACCATTGCTTGGGCGTTCATCTTGCCGTTGCGCGTCTGCAGGCAGTAGAGCGTGCCGCGCTCAATGGTGAATTCGAAGTCCTGTACTTCTTTGTAGTGGGTCTCCAAGCGCTTATGGAGTTCGCTGAGTTGCCGGTAGATCTCTGGCATCTCTTGCGCCATCTCGGCCAGCGCTTTGGGGGTACGGATGCCGGCTACGACATCCTCGCCTTGGGCGTTAAGCAGATATTCACCATAGAGGGTGTTTTCGCCGGTGCCGGGGTTGCGTGTGAAGCCGACGCCGGTGCCGGAGTCATTGCCCATGTTGCCGAAGACCATGGTGCAGATGTTGACCGCCGTGCCACTGGCCATGGCGGGGGTGATCTTGAACTGTTTGCGGTAGTCGATGGCGCGCTTGCCGTTCCAGGAGCGGAATACGGCGCCGATGGCGATCTCGAGTTGCTGCGCGGGGTCTTCCGGGAAAGGCTGGCCGGTGTGTTTCTGGACGATGGCGGCGAACTGATCGGCCAACTCGGCCAGGTTCTCTGCCGTGAGATCGACATCTTGGGAGACGCCCATCTTTTTCTTCATGGCGGCCATGGCGGCGTCGAAATGCTCGTCGGACACGCCCAGCGCGATCTTGCCGAAGAGCTGGATGAAGCGCCGGTGGGCGTCATGGGCGAAACGCGTGTTACCGGTTTGCTTGATGAGTCCTTGCAGCGTCGTCTTGTTGAGCCCGAGGTTGAGGACGGTGTCCATCATGCCGGGCATGGACATGGACGAGCCGGAACGCACGGAAACCAACAGCGGATTCTCGGCGCTGCCAAAGATCTTCCCGGCCTTTTGTTCGACCTCTTTCATAGAGGTCAGCACGGAGTCCATCAAGCCATCTGGAAGATGGTTGTGTTCCAGGTAGGCGAGGCAGGCCGCGGTGGTGATGACAAAACCGGGCGGCACATTGAGACCGATCTGCGTCATTTCGCACAGATTGGCCCCCTTGCCACCCAGCAGCATCTTGTCTTTGCCGTCGCCCTCCTCGAAGGCAAAGATAAATGGCGAACGGGGTTTCATTTGATAGTCTCCATAGCGAGGTTAAGAAGATACCGATAGGCCGTTTTCAGCCAACAGCGTGGCTAATTCAACAGCAGACTTTACGCCCATTTTTTCAAAGACATGGGAGCGGTGGACCTCGACGGTGCGCATGGCAATGTTCAACTCGTCGGCGATGATCTTGTTCATCTGGCCCTTGATGATGTGGGCCATGACCTCTTTCTCGCGGCTGGTCAGACTGCGCAGCCGATCGTGGATGGCATGGGATTGCTGCCCACGCGCTCGGCGGGACTCATCCCAAGCCAAGGCTTCGAGCACTCGATCGGCCAGTTCGTTGTCATTAAAGGGTTTTTCGATGAAATCGAAGGCCCCTTGCTTGAGGACCTGAACGGCCTTGGAGACCTCCCCGTGACCGGTGAGAAAGATCACGGGCATCAGGCATTTCAAGCTGAGCAGGCGATCGAAGAGTTCGAAGCCGGTCATGCCCTGCATGCGAATGTCGATGATCAGACAGCCCTGCATCTGTGGGCTGTAATCGGTCAGGAAGGCCTCAGCGCTGTTCCAATTTTTGGAAGGAATGCCCCGGGAGCGAAGAAGCCAGGACAGGGCATCCCGGACCGCCGCGTCATCATCGATCAGAAAGGCAACACCTGTAGCGGTCGTCGGGGTCATGGTGATTTTTTGGGTGGGGGCGGGTCTATGGGTAGCGACAGGCTGAAGATCGTGCCGCCCAGCGGGTTAGGCGCATGGCTCAATTGGCCCCGATGGGCCTCGACGACCGATCGGCAGATGTTGAGACCGATGCCCAGGCCTTCGGGTTTGGTGGTGAAGAAGGGCTCAAACAGGTGTTTGGCAATCTCGGGCGAGATCCCCGGCCCTCGGTCGCGAATGTCGATGCGCAGGGTGCTGCCATTGTCATTACTATGGCCATCACGATACGCGTTAATGCCTAAGGCGCAGTCTCGGCCCTTAGTCGGCGTGCCGCGCATGGCGTCAACCCCGTTGCGCAGCAGATTGAACAGGACCTGTCGCAGCAGGGTCTTGTCGCCCTTGATAACGGGCAGATCGGTTGCGATGTCCCGTTGGATGCAGATGCGATGTCGTTGGGCGTCAATCGCGACCAAGTCTGCGACTTCATGGATGAGTAAGCCCATGTCGCAGGGTTCAACCTTGGGCTCGGACCGGCGCATGAACTCGTAAATACGGCGGATGATGCGCCCGGCCCGTTGCGACTGTTCTTGCACTCGGTTCAGGACCTCGCGTATCTCGGAAAGATCGGTCTTGCCAGCGTCGATCAGATTGATCGATCCGGCGGTATAGCTAGAGATGGCGGCCAACGGTTGGTTGAGTTCATGTGCCAGGCTGGAGGCCATCTCGCCCATGGCAATCAGGCGGGTGGAGGTTTGCAGGCGCTCTTGCTGTAGCCGGAGTTGTTTTTCGGCCTCCAGGCGTTGCCGCATATGACGGCGCAGGGCCCACAGGCTCCACAACAGCAAGCCGGCCAGTAGGACGAAGCTGGCGGAAAGAAACTTGCCCGACAGCGGAACGGGAGGGCGGATCGGTGCGGCCCAGAGGGACAGGCCATGGCCGGGGGGGTCGAAGGCGAGGCTGTGACTGATGCTCGAGGTCTGGGTCTCCAGTCGCGAGCGTTTGGCTAGCGTCTTTCCGTTGAGGTCGGTGAAGCCGATGTGATTGCGTTGTGCGAGCCACCAAGGCGCCACATCATCCAGCATTCTCGCAAAGGAGTAGATGCCGATCATGGCCTCGGCGGGCTGGCCGGGCTGAGTAGCCGCTGTCGGGATGGGAACCAGAACCGTGAACAGCCACTCCCCGCCGGGGTCGCGGAACGCGGGCCCATACACCGGTTTATGCAGGGCGGGCATCAAACGCAAGCTGTCGTCCAGGGCGGCCATCAGGCCCGATGGCAGGGGTGGGCGGGTGTTGGGGGTATGGGCGCGTCCGGATTTTAGGTGGGCAATGTGTCGAAGGCCGGTGTTGTTGGCCAGCAAGATGCGCGCATAGGCATCGAAGTGGTGCGCATTTTTGAGCTGTTCCGGGCGGATGTTGCCCAGCAATTCCTCGTTGTGTTGGAGGTTGAAACGCAAACTTTGTTCTAACCAGAGGATGTCACTGATCAAGGTGGACTGTTCTTCTTCGCGATCGGCCCTCTCGGACAGCCAGAGCTGAGTGCCCACAGCCATGACCAGAAGAATAAAGGCGAGCCGAGGCAACCACCAGAGCCAGTGTCGGCGGGGATGTGTGTCCAGAAGGTGGGCTGATGGCACCATAGCGGCTATGGTAAATCGCTGCGGCGTCTTTTAGGATGCTGTTTCCGTATTCAGGCGCTGCGGATATCCACAATGTTGACACGGTAGGGGACAAGAGAGAATCATTCCCGCTACAGATTGGCCCGTCCGGGCGATGACCCATGTGGTTTTGACAGACAGAGGAGACACACAATGAAACTGAAACGCTATTCCACCCTGATGGCCCTCGCACTGGGCCTTGCCTTTGGCGTTGCCCAAGCCGCGGACCCGATCGTTATCAAGTTTTCGCATGTGGTGGCCGCCGCCACCCCCAAAGGCAAGGCGGCTGACTACTTCGCCAAGTTGGCCGGGGAAAAGACCCAGGGCCGCGTCAAGGTCGAGGTCTACCACAACAGCACCTTGTACAAGGACAAGGAAGAGATGGAGGCCTTGCAGATGGGCGCGGTGCAGATGCTGGCGCCCTCGTTGTCCAAGTTCCGCCCCTTGGGTGTCAAGGAGTTTGAGGTCTTCGATCTGCCCTTCATCTTCGATGATTACACGGAGCTGCATCGCGTCACTCAGGGTCCTATCGGCCAGTCTCTTCTCAATAAACTGGAGCCTAAGGGGATTAAGGGTCTGGCGTACTGGGACAACGGTTTCAAATCCTTCTCGGCCAACCGCCCTTTGCATGAGGTGGCGGATTACAAAGGCTTGAAGATGCGTATCCAGTCCTCCAAAGTGCTGGATTCCCAGATGCGTGCTCTGGGCACGATCCCCCAGGTCATGGCCTTCTCTGAGGTCTATCAGGCACTGCAAACCGGGGTGGTGGATGGGACCGAGAATCCAATCTCCAACCTGTATACCCAGAAGATGCATGAGGTTCAAAAGCACCTGTCGCTGACTAATCACGGTTATCTGGGCTACGGTGTTATCACCAACAAGAAGTTTTGGGATGGCTTGCCAGCCGATGTGCGGGGCCAGTTGGAGGTGGCCATGAAAGAGGCCACGGCGTATGCCAACAAGATTGCCAAGGATGAAAATGACGATGCGCTGGCGGCTGTCCGCAAGTCGGGCAAGACCCGTGTCTATACCCCGTCGGGCGGGGATCGCCAGGAACTCAAGCGGGTCCTCTTCCCGGTGCATAAGGAGTTCGCCCCGAAGATCGACGAGGCCTTGGTACAGTCTATCTATAAGGAAACCGGGTTCGATCCGTCCAAGCTGTAACCGCACCTATCTCATGATGATTGCAGACGGGAGGGTGATCCGTGAATAGGCTCCTGAATCGCCTGGAAGAGGTCTTGGTCATCGCTTTTATGGCGCTGGCCACGCTGATCACCTTCGCCGCCGTCCTGCACCGTTACCTGTCCGGCATGGCCATCCCGGTCGTGCAGGACTGGTTGCTGGGGCTGCGTTTCTCCTGGTCACAGGAGTTGACCATTATCCTGTTCGTCTGGATGGCTAAGTTTGGGGCGGCCTATGGGGTGCGCACCGGCATCCATGTGGGTGTGGATGTCTTGATCAACCAGCTAGGCGATAACCATCGGCGTATCTTCATCCTGTTCGGGCTGCTTTCGGGTGCCCTGTTTACCGGCATTATCGGCACGCTTGGGGTGATCTTCGTCTGGGAGAATGGCGCGCACTATGCATCCTTTCATGCCCTGGGGATGGATGTCTCGGCCCTGACTGAGGGGCCGGTTACGCCGGATCTGGAATGGCCGACCTGGATGGTCTATTTGGCCATTCCGCTGGGTTCTTCTCTGATGTGTTTCCGTTTCCTGCAAGTGGCCTGGAACTTTGTTCGTAGCGGCGAATTGCCGCACCATGACCACGGTCATGTCGATGGCCTGGATGAAGAGGGGGCACCCGCCGCCGGCGAGGATGACCGCATTTATCGTATGGATGACAACTTGCATCCGCACGAGATCGAGTCGGGCCAGGGATCCAAGCTTCATGACAAGGGAGACCGCCCATGACGGCGCTCATTATTTTTGGTCTGCTGCTGGTCTTGATGCTGACCGGCATGCCGATCTCGATCTCGCTCGGCCTGACGGTCCTGACCTTTCTGTTTGCCTTCACCGATGTGCCGATCGAGGCGGTGGCGATGAAGTTGTTCACCGGGATCGAAAAGTTCGAGATTATGGCCATCCCGTTCTTTATCTTGGCCGGTAATTTCCTGACCCACGGTGGGGTAGCCCGGCGCATGATCCGCTTCGCTTCGGCCATGGTGGGCCACCTGCATGGCGGTCTGGGTCTGGGCGGGGTCTTGGCCTGCGCCCTGTTTGCGGCGGTGTCGGGATCCAGCCCGGCGACCGTGGTGGCGATCGGCTCGATCTTGCTACCAGCGATGGTCAAGGCTGGTTTTCCTAATCGTTTTGGTGCCGGCATCATCACCACCTCGGGGGCCTTGGGGATCCTGATCCCGCCCTCCATTGTGATGGTGATGTTCTCGGTGTCGACCAATACCTCGGTCGGTGCCCTGTTCATGGCCGGCGTGATCCCCGGCCTGGTCTTGGCCATCCTGCTGGGCCTGACGACCTGGTACCGGGCCCGCAAGTTCAATTACCCGCGCCTGCCGAAGGCCTCCTGGGGCGAGCGTCTGGCCGCCTTCCGCGACAGCATGTGGGGGCTGTTGCTGATCGTCGTGGTGATGGGCGGCATTTATACCGGGCTCTTTACCCCGACCGAGGCGGCCGCGATGAGCGCGGTCTATTCCTTCGTGATTGCGGTGTTTGTGTACAAGGACCTGTCCCTGTCCGATCTGCCCAAGGTCCTGCTCAATTCCGCCAACATGAGCGCGATGTTGCTTTACATCATTACCAACGCGGTGCTGTTCTCCTTCCTGATGACCAGTGAGCATATCCCGCAAAACATGGCCGACTGGATGCTCGGGCAGGGACTTGGCGTCATTACCTTCCTCCTGGTCTCGAATGTCCTGTTGTTGCTGGCGGGCAACTTCATGGAGCCGTCTTCCATCATCCTGATCCTGGCGCCGATCCTGTTCCCGATCGCCATGCAATTGGGGATCGATCCGGTCCACTTTGGTATCATCATGGTCGTCAACATGGAGGTGGGTATGTGTCACCCGCCGGTGGGGCTCAACCTCTATGTGGCCAGCGGCATTGCCAAGATGGGGATTACTGAATTGACCATCGCCGTCTGGCCCTGGCTCCTGACCATGCTGGCCTTCTTGGGCTTGGTGACCTACTGGCCGAACCTCTCCCTCTGGCTGCCGCGCACGCTGGGGATGCTCTCCTGATCTTGCTGAAGTTGATTTATGACTGACCTGAAATCCCGCGCCTTGGCGTATCACGAGTTTCCTACCCCCGGGAAGATCTCGGTTGAGTCCTCCAAACCCTGTGCCACGCAGGCGGACCTTTCCCTGGCCTATACGCCGGGCGTGGCCGAGCCGGTGCGCGCGATCGCTGAGGACCCCGCCAACGCCTACCGTTACACCAACAAGGGCAATCTGGTCGCGGTGATTACCGACGGAACTGCCATCCTTGGCTTGGGCAATCTGGGGCCGCTGGCCTCCAAGCCGGTGATGGAGGGCAAGGGCATCCTGTTCAAGCGCTTTGCCGGCATCGATGTGTTTGACATCGAGGTGGCCGCGCCGTCGGTAGCATCCTTCATCGAGACCGTGGTGAACATCGCGCCGACCTTTGGCGGCATCAACTTAGAGGACATTGCCGCACCGCATTGTTTCGAGATTGAAGAAGCACTGAAAGCACGCCTCGATATCCCGGTGTTTCATGACGACCAGCACGGCACGGCGGTGGTGATGTGTGCGGGCCTGCTCAATGCACTGGAGGTGCAGGACAAGCGGCTCGATGAGATTCGTCTGGTCTGCCTGGGCGCGGGCGCGGCGGGGTTGGCGTGTATGCGCCTGTTGATTGCGATGGGCGGCAACAAGGCGAACATGACCCTGGTCGATTCCAAGGGCGTCATCCACAGCGGTCGCACCGATCTCAACGCCCACAAGCAGGAATTCGCCCGGACGACCGAGCAACGCACGCTGGCCGAGGCCATGACGGGTGCGGATGTGTTCATCGGTGTGTCCGGTCCTAATC
The DNA here is from genome assembly GCA_945890495.1 of Bordetella parapertussis. Lineage (GTDB taxonomy): Bacteria > Pseudomonadota > Gammaproteobacteria > Burkholderiales > Thiobacillaceae > QYQG01. The sequence goes on from CAMDCO010000003.1 coordinate 23,668, forward strand.
TGGTGAGCGGCGATATGGTGAAAAGCATGGCGGCGCGGCCGATCCTGTTCGCCATGGCCAACCCCGACCCCGAAATCACCCCGGCGGAGGTCCATGCGGCACGCGAGGATGCGTTGATGGCGACGGGACGGTCGGATTATCCCAATCAGGTCAACAATGTGCTGGGCTTCCCCTACATCTTCCGGGGCACCTTCGACGCCCGTGCCAAGGCGATTACCCAACCGATGATGATTGCGGCAGCCCGGGCGTTGGCCGCTCTGGCGCGCGAACCGGTTCCGGCCGAGGTGCTGGCGGCGTACAACCTGGAGCAACTAGCCTTCGGTCGCGACTACATCATTCCCAAGCCGTTTGATCCGCGTCTCATCGAACGCATCCCGCAGGCGGTGGCGGCGGCGGCGCGGGCCTCGGCTTGAGTTAAATGAGAGATCGATTCTTCCATGTCCCGTAAGCGCCCCTTTTATCTCAATCTGATGCAGATCTGGCTGCCGGTCGGCGGCTATGTCTCCATCTTGCATCGGGTCAGCGGTGTGTTGTTGAGCCTGGCCATCCCCGGTCTGCTCTGGGCCTGGTCGGTCTCCTTGAGCTCGGCCGAGGGCTTCGCCCTCGTACAGGGGGCGTTGCACGGTGGGCTGGGCCTGTTGATCGGCTGTGTGTTGTTGTGGGCCTTCCTGCATCACCTGTTGGCCGGGTTGCGCCACCTTGGGTTTGATCTCGGCTGGGGCGAATCCCGTTTGGCCGCGCGCCGTTCGGCTTGGTTGACCTTGCTCCTTACCTTTCTGATCTTGTTGGGATTGACCCTGTCATGAGCGCACCTCAACGGCGTAGGGGTAACCCTTGTGGATGCTGCGTAGGGGCAACCCCCTGTGGTTGCCCTGCAACCCCAATGAGAGAACCCCAATGAGAGAACCCCAATGAGAGGTATCCAATGAGAGGTATCCAATGAGGCATGCCGGCGGTGCGCGCAGTGGCTTGACGATCTGGTTGTTGCAGCGCGTCAGCGCCGTGTGGATGGCGTTGGTGGCGCCTTTTGTCGTTTGGGTGTTTCTGGCCGGCCCGTCGGAATACGGGGCTTGGGTGGCCCTGTTTCAGCCCCTCTATGCCAAGCTCATTGCTCTCCTGACGGTGGCCGCCTTACTGGTCCATGCCTGGATCGGTCTGCGTGAGGTGATGATGGATTATGTCCAGATCATGGCCTTGCGCTTGCCCTTGCTTTTTGTCTTTCTGATGGGTGCCTTGCTGTGTTTTGGCTGGGCGGCACACATCCTCTGGAGTCTTGTATGAGCCGTGCCTACGCCAAGCGGTCCTTTGATGCGGTGATCGTCGGCGGTGGCGGGGCGGGTCTTCGCGCGGCGCTGACCTTGGCCGAGGCGAACCTTAAGGTGGCGCTGATCTCTAAAGTGTTTCCGACCCGTTCGCATACGGTCTCGGCCCAGGGCGGGATTACCGCAGCGTTGGGCAATGTCGATGATGACAACTGGCACTGGCACATGTACGACACGGTCAAAGGCTCGGACTATCTGGGCGACCAAGATGCCATTGAGTTCATGTGCCGCAATGCGCCTTCGGCGGTGTATGAGTTGGAGCACATGGGCCTGCCGTTTTCGCGGCTGGAGACGGGCAAGAACGCCGGCAAGATCTATCAGCGTCCTTTTGGCGGTCAATCCAAGAATTTCGGTGGCGAGCAGGCGATTCGCACCTGTGCGGCGGCCGATCGTACCGGCCACGCCCTGCTGCACACCCTGTATCAGCGCAACATCGCGGCGCGTACGCAATTTTTTGATGAGTTTTTCGCCCTTGATCTGATCCGCAACGACGAAGGTACGGTGACCGGCGTGATGGCGCTGGAGATCGAGACCGGCGAGCCGTGGTTGTTCGAGGCGCGTACCACGCTCTTGGCGACCGGCGGGGCCTGTCGCATCTTCCGCCATTCGACCAATGCCCACATCAACACGGGCGATGGTCTCGGCATGGTGTTGCGCGCGGGCCTGCCCCTTGAAGATATGGAGTTCTGGCAGTTCCATCCGACCGGCATCCCTGAGGTCGGTAGCCTGATTACCGAGGGGGTGCGCGGCGAAGGGGGCTACCTGATCAACAAGGACGGTGAGCGCTTCATGCTGCGCTACGCCCCGAACGCCCAGGATCTGGCCTCGCGCGATGTCGTTTCGCGAGCGATCGCCCAGGAGATCCTGGCGGGGCGCGGCTGCGGCGAGCACGGCGATTATGTGTTGCTGAAGATTGACCATATTGGTGCCGACACGATCAAGGAACGGTTGCCGGGGATCCGCGAGTTATCGATGCAGTTTGCGGGGGTGGATCCCTGCGTGGCCCCCATGCCGGTGACGCCCACCGCGCATTACATGATGGGTGGCATCCCCACGAATCTGCACGGCCAGGTGGTGGTGCCGGTGCGGCATGGCCCTGAGGAACCGGTGCCGGGCCTCTATGCGGTGGGTGAGTGCGCGTGTGTCTCCGTGCATGGGGCCAATCGGCTGGGTGGAAATTCCTTGCTTGATCTGGTGGTGTTCGGCCGTGCCGCCGGGCAACACATGCTCGAATACCTGCGCGAGAACCCGATCCCGCAGGCGACGCCACAGGCACAGGTCGATGCGGCCCTGGCCCGTCTTGCGCGCTGGGACGCCCCGCACGGCAGCGAGCGGGTCGCCACCCTGCGTGCGGACATGCAGCGCATCTTGCAGGCGCACTGTGGCGTATATCGGCGCGATGACCTGATCCGCGCCGGGATCGAAAAATTGACCGAGGTAGAGGTGCGCTTGGAAGGTGCCTATATCGAGGATCGGAGCCGCTATTTCAATACGGCACGCCTGGAGGCGCTGGAGCTGGAAAACTTGCTGCCTATTGCCCGCGCCACGCTGGTTGCGGCCCTGGCCCGTACCGAGAGTCGCGGCGCCCATGCCCGCGAGGATTTCCCGGAACGCGACGATGATCACTGGTTGCGCCACTCGCTCTACACCCGGGAGGGCGACACGCTGGACTACAAGCCGGTGCGCCTGAAACCGCTGACTGTAGCGACCTTCCAACCCAAGGCGAGGACTTATTGATGCGTTTCTCGATCTATCGTTACAACCCGGAATCGGGCGAGAAACCGTTCATGCAGGCGTACGAGATCGCCTTCGATCCGCGCGGAAAGAAGGTGCTTGATGCCTTGCTTGCGCTTAAAGAAGTGGATGAAAGCTTGTCCTTCCGCCGGTCTTGCCGTGAAGGGGTGTGTGGTTCCGATGGTGTCAATATCAACGGCCGCAATGTGCTGGCCTGCATCACCGACCTGGAAGGGCTGAAAGAGCCGGTCACGATTCGTCCCTTGCCCCGTCTGGCCGTGATTCGTGACCTGATCGTGGACATGGAGCAGTTCTATCAGCACTACCGCGCGGTCAAGCCCTACCTCATCAATCTGGACCCCGAACCGGAAAACGAACGCCTGCAAACGGCGACCGAGCGCGCCATGCTCGATGGCCTGTGGGAGTGCATTCTGTGTGGTTGTTGCACGACCTCATGCCCGTCCTTCTGGTGGAATCCGGATCGATTCCTCGGGCCCTCGGCCTTGCTGCAGTCGGCCCGTTTCCTGCTGGATAGCCGCGATCAGGCCACCGATACCCGGCTCGATTTCCTCGAAGATCCGTATCGGCTGTTCCGCTGTCACGGCATCATGAGTTGCGTCGAGTCCTGTCCCAAGGGTCTCAACCCGACGGCCGCCATCGGCCGGATCAAGCAGCTTTTGGTAGATCGCAATCTCTGAAGCAGGCGATGTCTGAGCCCTGTGACCGTGCCCGATTACGCTGGCGTTGTCGGCGTGGCATGTTGGAGTTGGACGCCTGGTTGACGGGGTTTCTCGATCGCAATGCGTCACTGAATGAGCTAGACTGCGCACGCCTGTTGCGTTTGCTGGACGCTGAGGATGATCAGATCTATGACTGGCTACTGGGTCGAACTGCCGCACCCGCAGAGTGGGCCGATTTAGTAGCACGGATACGAAAGACTTCATGATGAGTGACACCAAGCCGACCGCCTTTATTACCTTTAGCGATAGTGAGCAGCGCATTGAACTGCCCATCCTGGAGGGTAGTCTGGGGCCGCGCTGCATCGATATTCGCCAGTTGGGCAGCCAGGGCTATTTCAGTTTTGACCCCGGTTTTCTGTCAACGGCGAGTTGCAGTTCGGACATCACCTATATCGATGGTGACCTGGGGTTGCTCTATTACCGCGGCTATCCGATCGAGCAACTGGCGGAGTCCGCCGATTTTCTGGAGGTGGCCTATCTGCTGCGCCATGGCGAGTTGCCTACGGAGACGCAACGGACAGGGTTCGACTCGGTGATTCGTCACCACACCATGATTCATGACCAGATGAATTATTTCTTCCGCGCCTTCCGTCGCGATGCCCATCCGATGGCGGTGATGGTGTCGGCGGTGGGCGCCTTGTCGGCGTTTTATCAGGACTCGGCCGAGGTGACGGATATGGGCCAGCGCGAGATCTCGATGGATCGCCTGTTGGCCAAGATCCCCACCATCGCAGCCTGGAGCTACAAGTACAACCGGGGCGAGCCGTTCGTGTACCCGCAGAACCGGTTAAGTTATGCGGCCAATTTCCTGTACATGCTACACACGACCCCGTGTGAGCCGTATGAGCCCAATCCGGTGGCCGTGCGCGCCTTGGATCGGATCTTCATTCTCCATGCGGACCATGAGCAGAATGCCTCGACCTCGACGGTGCGCACGGCGGGTTCTAGCTATGCCAATCCGTTTGCCTGCGTTGCGGCCGGTATCGCCAGCTTGTGGGGGCCGCTGCATGGCGGGGCTAACGAGGCGGTATTGCGGATGCTGGAGGAGATCGGCGATGTCTCCCGCATCGGTGAGTTCATCGCGCGGGCCAAGGATAAGTCGAGCGGCTTCCGCTTGATGGGCTTTGGCCACCGCATCTACAAGAACATGGATCCGCGTGCGGCCATCATGCGTCGTACCTGTCATGAGGTCCTCGATGAACTGGGTCTGCACGACGACCCCCTGTTCAAGATCGCCCTCAAATTGGAGGAGATCGCCTTAGAGGACGAGTATTTCATCAAGAAGAAGCTCTATCCCAATGTCGATTTCTACTCCGGCATCGTTTTACGCGCTTTGGGAATTCCGACCTCGATGTTCACCGCGATCTTCGCGCTGGCCCGTACCGCCGGCTGGACCGCGCAGTGGAACGAGATGGTGTCGGCCAAGGATCACAAGATCGCCCGTCCGCGCCAGATCTACACCGGCGCGCCGCGCCGCGACTTTGTGGCCGTTGAGCAGCGGCGTTCGCGGCGCAAATAGACGATTCAGAGGAAGGTTTTTTCGAGGCCCCCTTGCAGATGAATGCGCCCACGGAACTGAGAACGGCCTACTTCGCGGGCAGTTTGGCCTATCTGGAGGCGCTGGAATCGCCCCATCCGGACCCGCTTCCGGGGAGTGTCCCGTCTGGGGTTGAGGGCGGAGCGGCCTGTATGCCCCTGCTGGCCCAAGTGGGGGTGCTACATCTCATTGAGGCTTGGCGTACCCATGGCTTTCGCAGCGCGGATCTTGATCCCCTGCGTCTGCATGAGCCCCAGCATTTGGCCGAACTGGATCCGGCACGGCATGGTCTGACGAGCCATGACCTCGACGCGGTGTTCGAGACAGGCAATCTGGGCGGCCCGGTGCGCGATACCCTGCGTGCCATCCTGGCGCGTCTCCAGGCCGCCTATGGGGGTAGTTTGTCCGCCGAACTGGGCCATGTCTCTGATCCTCGGCGGCGGACCTGGTTGCAACAGCGCCTTGAAGGCCCTTGCCCCGTGCCGCTGACGGCGGATGAACAACGCGGCCTGCTGACACAACTGACGGCGGCGGAGACCCTGGAGCGTCTGATCCATACCCGCTATGTGGGACAGAAGCGATTCTCACTGGAAGGGGGTGAGTCCCTCCTGCCGTTGTTGCATGAAATTGTGGCCTGGGCGCCGCAATTCGGTGTGGCAGAGATCGGCTTGGGGATGAGTCATCGTGGCCGCCTCAATGTCTTGCAAAACCTACTCGGTCGCTCGGTCTTTGACCTGTTCCGTAGCGCCCATGATGACACGCCGGTGGATGGCCGGGGCGGTGATGTGAAATATCACCAAGGGTTTACCGCTCAGGTGGCAGGGCCACACGGTTCGGTGCGTGTGGCGCTGTCCTTTAACCCCTCGCATCTGGAGATTGTCTCCCCGGTAGTGGAAGGCTGGGTGCGCGCGCGCCAAGAGGCGCTGGACGACATCGAGCGCAATCGCGCCATGGCTATCGTGGTGCATGGCGATGCGGCCTTTGCCGGGCAGGGGGTGGTGATGGAGACCCTCAACATGGCAGCGACCCGAGGTTTTACCACGGGCGGAACGATCCATATTGTTCTCAACAACCAGATCGGTTTTACCACCTCGGATCCGCGTGACACCCGCTCCAGTCTGTATTGCACCGATGTGGTCAAGATGGTCGAGGCCCCTATCCTGCATGTCAACGGTGACGATCCGGAGGCCGTGGTGCGGGCAGCGCGCATTGCCCTGGAATATCGCATGGCCTTTCATGCCGATATCGCCATCAATCTGATCTGTTACCGTCGTCTGGGGCATAACGAGCAGGACGAGCCGATGGTGACGCAACCCTTGATGTATAGGGCGATCAAAGGCCTGCCTTCAACCCGTGAGCGCTATGCGCAACGATTGGCTGGGCAAGGTGTCCTGCGCGATGCGGCCGAGGCGGAGGCCTTGGTTGTGTCCTATCGGCAGGAGATGGATGCCGCACCGATTGCGCCACCCCTGCCAGATCCCAGTCAATGGGACGCATTTAGACACAAGACCTGGCGCGCGCCTTGCGAGACCTCTGTATTGCGAGCGCGACTGGAAACGCTGGGCCAGGCCTTGGCGCAGATTCCCGCCGCGCCTTTTACCCTGCATCCGCGCGTCGAGGCCGTTCAGAATGTCCGTCGGAAGATGGCATCAGGAGAGCAGTCCCTCGATTGGGGTATGGCCGAATTGCTGGCCTATGCGAGCCTGCTTGATGATGGGTATGGCGTGCGCCTTACGGGCCAGGATAGCGAGCGGGGGACCTTCTCCCATCGTCATGCGGTGTTGCATGATCAAAATCGAACTGAGCGTGATCGTGGGGTGTTTGTCCCGTTGCAGGCTATGGGCCAAGGACGCGCCCGCTTTAATGTGGTCAATTCCTTGTTGTCCGAAGAGGCCGTGCTGGCCTTTGAATACGGTTACGCCGGCGTGGCCTCGGCCGATACGCTGGTGCTCTGGGAGGCGCAGTTTGGCGATTTTGTGAACGGTGCGCAGGTGGTCGTTGATCAGTTCATCGCGGCCGGTGAGACCAAATGGGGTCGGCTAAGCGGCCTCACCCTGCTTCTGCCGCACGGCTATGAGGGGCAAGGGCCAGAGCACTCCTCGGCGCGTATTGAGCGTTTCCTGCAACTCGCGGCCGAGGACAATATGCAGATTGTGCAGCCCAGCCTGCCGGCACAGTTTTTCCATCTCTTGCGTCGTCAGATGCTGCGCCCCTATCGCAAGCCGCTCATCGTCTTTACGCCCAAGAGCTTGTTGCGCCATCCAGAGGCGGTTTCCCCGTTGGCGGATCTGGCTCATGGGGCGTTCCAGCCAATCTTGGGCGACACCGCTGCAAGCGATCCGGGCCGGGTGCGTCGTCTGGTTTTTTGCAGTGGTCGGGTCTATTTTGATTTGGCTGCGGCGCGTCGGGAACGGGGCCTCGAGTCTGAGATTGCGCTGCTGCGGATTGAGCAGTTCTACCCCTTTCCGGACGAGGAATTTCTCTCGGCTATTGAGCACTATCCAGAAGGCGTGGAGATTGTTTGGGCGCAGGATGAACCCAAGAATCAGGGGGCCTGGCCTTATGTCCTGCGCCAGTTCCTGCGTTTTGGCCTGACCTGGCACTATGCCGGGCGCCCCCACTCGGCCTCGCCGGCGACCGGTTATGCGGCGGAACACAAGCGTCAGTTGCAGGCACTGCTTGTGTCGGCATTGGGCGCGTAAGGGCTAGTTCGGTTTAAATTCCAGCAGGTGCTCGGCCAGGTCGCCACGGGTGAAGATGGATTCGCGCCAGTGCCGGGTATGAGCCGTGAGCGTTTCAAGATCCTCCAAGGAGGGTAGGGGAAACCCCGGTGGTTGCCCTGGAGCCTCGCCACGGTTGAAGGCGTGGTGCATGGCGTGGACGGCTTGGCTCAGCACTTCGGGCATCCCCTTCGCGTAGCCTTCCAAGAAGGCATCCAACTTGACGAGATGGGCCCCTTCGGCCTGCACATAGGGTTGCCAGAGCAGCGGCTGGCCAGCGAGTTGGGCGCGCACAAAGGAATCCTCCCCTCGCACGATATTGAGGTCGCAACTCCATAGCAGGCGGTCATAGTCGTCTTGGTTTAGCCAAGGGAGGATGCGAAGTTCGAGTGAGCCTAGTCGTATTGTTTCGTTCGGGGTGAGGTGGGTGCGCCCCAGACGGCGAGCGAGGCGGGGCAGGGCCGGGGTGTCGAACGAGAGGATGCGCCAGCCCGGAGCAGGGTCTTTGCTGCAGGTGTCGATCAGGCCGTCGAGCGCTGCGCTGTCATAACTGAACAGGCTCATCAAGCGCTTGCCATCATCGGGGATGTCTAGCCGGGCAAGGAAGGCGGCGCGATCAAAACACGCCCACTCCCGGCCTAGGTCGGGTTCTATAACAACTCCTCCGGTGCCGGGCGTGATGCCGGGAAAATAAAAATGCTCGGTGAGCGGTAGACGGGGGTGGGGCGAGGCCAGGCCGTGACAATCGGCCGCCCAGGCCTCGGCGGTCAGGTATTCGAGATTGATCCAGACGGGTGCAACGGGCTGGCGGGCCATGGCCTCGAGATAGGGCTCGGGCAGGCGGGCGCCGAATAGGGCGATGACACGGCGGGCCGGGGTGACGACGGGGAACGGGTCGGACCAGGGGTGGATGACAAAGTGCTGGGCATCGTCCGGTTGTCCCAAGGACGGAACCGGGTCCATCCAAAGACGCACGCATTGGCCCAGACGGGCCAGACGCCGAGCGAGCCGCAACGCCACACCGGCATCACCGAAGTTGTCGATGACGCGGCAGAACAGGTCAATGGAGGGGGCGTTCTCGGGCGGGATATCAGGCCGGATTGACGGGGGTTGGCAGGGCGATCTTTTCGTCGCGACTGTAGCGATAGTCGTTGAAGATGTGTTCGGCGCTCAGGAGTTGATAGTCGCCATCGGCATTCTTCACGCTGGTGTCCTTGAGGCGCCAGGTGGTTTGGCCGCAGGTCCAGATGTCGAAGTTGCGCATGTGCGTGCACAGGCAGGTCTTGTCTTGAACCGTGAACTTTTCGCCCGGATGGACCCCGAGTTCACGGAAATAAGCGTCGATGTAGGCGCAGTGGCCGTTGCTGTCGAGGATGTAGCCAAAGGCTTCGCAGTTGGGACGGATACCGGAGCCGATGCCGGGGCTGTTTTTCAGCATGCGCATCGGATAGCCGGTCGGGGAGATCTGATTGACCTCGATGTTCTCTTCACTGGTTTTGAAGTATTCCTGTTTGACATCGTCGGGCAGGCCGCATTCGGCGCTGACGGTGAAGCGGGTGGCGACCTGTACGGCGGCGCTGCCGGTCTCCAGAAAGTGGGTGGCGTCCGTGCCGGTGAAGATGCCGCCGGCGGCGATGAGCGGGATGTCAATGTGCTCGCTGGTCATCCAGGCGCGGATCTCAGCGATGATGATGGCCAGGTCGTATTGCGCCCAGTCCATGCCAAAGCCGAGATGGCCGCCGGCCAGAGGGCCTTCGACAACCACATAGTCGGGCAGGCGGTTGGTGCGTGCCGACTTGCGCAGGAAGAGTTGCAGGGCGCGCAGGCTGGAGACGATGATGCCCAGCTTGGCATCGCGAAAACGGGGGTGATCTTCGATCAGGGCGAACGAGCCAAGGTGCAGGCCGGCAGCGAGGGTGATGCCGTCAATGCCGGCGTCGAGTGCGGCGGTCAGGCGTACCTTGAGCGTCTCTCTCGGCGCATTCATGGTCAGCTTTTCCATGCAGTTGATGAGTATCATGCCGTCGCCACGCTTGGCGGTCATGGTGCGGTCAACATGCCAGCGGGTCGCTTCTTTCAGCATGCCAAGGTCAAATTGAACAACGGACTTGTCGTTGTTCTCGACATTGAACTTGTAGTGCTTGAGCTTGTCCTTGGCGTAGCGGGTCTTGATGTGACGATCCGAGACGGTTGGCACCATGGCGTCGGAGATATGTCCGATGCCTCCCAGGCGCGCGGCCTCGAGGGCGAGCTCGGTTGAGGAAATATCAACACCCATGCCGCCAATAATGATGGGTACCAGATCTTGGTTGCCTAACCGTAGGCGGAAATCATCTACGCATTTCATCAGCACATTCCATTTCTCAAGGGGGTGGCGAGCTAAACTTGAGCCACGCCAAACACAGGCGATGTAAGGCCCAGATGATAATATTTCATCGTAGTTACGGCCAGCGATGATTTTAGCGCGAAATGACGGTGTTTTGATCAGTATCAATGCCCTTTACGGGCCGTGGCACTAGGGTGGCACTCCTTGATCGCTCCGGGGATAAACTCGGTATCCTGTTGTTAATTTACCCTGGCGTTTGCCTTAGATATTTCCCTCCCATGTTGATTGCCCTGTTGATTTTTTCCCTGCTGATTTTGCTGGTGGCGACGAGTCTTGCGCCGCTGCCTTGGTTGTCCCCGATTTTCTGGGCGCATGGGGTGTTGGCGATGGCGGCGCTTCCCCTGATCGTGGCGGCTATGCAGCACTTTGTCCCGGTCCTGACGCGGAGCCGGGCGGCGGGGGCGGCCTTGGGCCGGCTTCCCCTCGGGCTGGTCCTGGTGGGTGGTTTGTTGCTGCTGGTGTTTGCAGGTGCCTGGGCGTGGGACTGGATTGTGCCGTTGGCGGCCTTGGTCTTTTTGGCGGCGGGCTGGATGTTGCTCTGGATGCGCCAGCGATCGCGCAATGCCTTGGGCGGGGCCCATCCGGGCCTGGCTTGGTACGCGGTGGCATTGGCCTGTCTGTTGCTGGGGATGACCGCAGCGGCCCTGATTCCGCTATTCCCGCAATGGCAAGCCCCGTTGCGGCAATTCCATCTGCATATCAATCTGTACGGTTTTATCGGTCTGACGGCGGTCGGGACCTTGCAGGTGTTGTTTCCGACGGCAACGGGGCGCGCCGATCCTGGGGTCAGTCGACGCCTGCGACAAGATCTGAAATGGGCCTTCGCCGGGGCCGTTCTGTTGGCTTTTGGACGGACGCTGGAAACGATCTGGATAACCGTCCCGGGTGTCTTGCTCTGGCTTTGGCCCTTGGCCCGAATGGCTTGGGCTTGGCTACGGGAGGATAGGCCACAGATCTTTGCCTGGCACGGGGCCGCGCCAGCATTGGCCGCCGCCACGCTGGGCCTGGCCTCGGCGCTGATCGGCGTGATGCTGCCCGGTGTCGCCAGCCTGGATATCTTCTTGGCGGGTTTCATGTTCCCGCTGGTGAGCGGGGCGGCGAGCCAGTTGCTACCGGTCTGGGTACGCCCCGGCCGACAGACGGCCTGGCATGCAAAAGCGCGGGCGGCCATCGGTCGCTACAACGGCGTGCGTGCCCTGTTCTACATGACCTCGGCCATCCTGCCCTTGCTGGGGTATCGCTGTGGCGCGATGGCCGGCCTCTTGGCCCTGCTCTGGTTTGTTGCTGGGCTGGCCTATTGGGGGTTGAACAACTGGCTTCAGGGGATGGGATCGGGGGAGGCTGATGGCCCTCAGTGATCGCGTGCACACCTTGGGTCAGGACTTGCTGGCCCGCCACGGCGAGCGGGTGCACAAGATCGCCATTGATGCCGGTTTTACCTGTCCCAATCGTGACGGCAGCAAGGGAATTGGGGGCTGCACCTTTTGCAATAACCAGTCCTTCAATCCCGCCGATCCGGCCATTTCCTGTGGCAGTACGCCGGGTATCACCCCGATTCTCCCCAGCAGCGCGGGGGGGCGGGTTCGCCGTTCGCGCCTGCCGGTCACGCTGGAGGCCCAGGTGGCGCGGGCAAAACAGGCAATCGCCCAAGGCACGGGCGCGCGCAAATATTTGGCCTATTTCCAGGCCTACACCAATACCTATGCCGATGTGGAGACCCTGCGCCGCCTTTACGATGCGGCGCTGGCCCTGCCCGGGGTGATCGGTCTGTCGATCGGGACGCGGCCAGATTGTGTGCCCGAGGCCGTCCTCGACCTGTTGGCCGGTTACCGTGCCGCCGGTCACGAGGTGTGGCTTGAACTGGGTCTGCAATCCGCCTTCGACGAGACCCTGGAGCGCGTCAATCGGGGTCATGGCATGGCCGAGTACATTACGGCCACGCGGGCGGCACGGGCGCGCGACCTGCCGGTCTGCTGTCACTTGATCCTGGGTTTGCCAGGCGAGGACGCATCACACTACCGGCAGAGCCTGGAACGGGTGCTGGATACAGGGGTCGACGGGATCAAGCTGCATCCCTTGCATGTTGTGCGCCACACGGTCCTTGCAAATCAGTGGCAGCGAGGCGAATACACCCCGCTGAGTCAGACGGACTATGTTCGTGCAGCGGCCGATCTGATTGAACGGACCCCTTGGCCGGTTCGTTTTCATCGGGTGACCGGCACGGCCCCGGCCGATCTCCTTTTGGCTCCGGCCTGGGTGGTGCATCGTTGGCCGACCCTCAATGCCATCGAGGCAGAGTTGGGTCGTCGTGGCACCCGGCAAGGCACCTTGGCTTGATTCTAGGGAAGCGCTGATCAAATCCTTCGACAGGCTCAGGACGAACGGTAATCTTATGATTCCATTCGTTGTCGGCTTGTAGAACCGTGGACGGAATCGAATAAATCAGTGATTCCCTAGATCGGCAGATCTTCAGCATCGTGGGCGAACAGGATCACGAAATCGCCCTCGGGTGTGAGTTGGGTGCGATAGCTGAGTCCCATCGCATTCAGAATCGAATAGAGCGGGAACGGTTCACGGTGTAACAGCATGCGCACATACTGCCCATTGCGTAACAGCCCCGCCGCCGCAAGGGCGCGATCCATGGGTTCTGGTGGTTCCAGATGGCGTGCGTCAACGGTGATGGGGGTGTTACTGGATGTCATTCGATCCTCCTTGTGTGGGGGTATTGAATCGCGATGCCGATTGGCTCGAAAGAGGCCGTCTTGATGTTGGACAAGCCGGCTACGCTCATGCGCTGAGGGGGTTGAGACAGGTCAATGTTATTGGGTCCGCCTCTCGGTATATTGACCCCATGAACCTCGCCCAACCCCCTTCAAAAACCCCTTCAAAAACCACCCCTCTTGGGCCATTACTCGCGGCCCCCCATCGTCCATTCTTTTTATTCGGAGCCATCCAAGGCGTTTTGACCATCGCCGTCTGGTTGGGGATCTTGGGAGGACAGGTGCAGACCACCCTGCCAGCCAGTGCAGCGCACGGTTGGTTGATGCTGTACGGGCTTTTGCCTTTCTTTGTCTTGGGATTCCTGTTCACCGCACTCCCGAATTGGGTCAGCGGCTCGCCCGTAGGACGGACGGTCTATATCGGATCGGCAGGGTTAATGGGTTTGGGCGCTGTGGTGTTTTATCTGGGGCTGGATTCACCCGTTTGGATCCTGTCCGGTCTTGCCTTGCATGTCGCAGGCTGGGCCTGGGCGATGATGGCCTTACTGCGGGTCTTGAGGAAGGCCAAACCGCAGGACACACGCCAGCCCTGGCTGACTTGGTGGGCAACCGCGCTGGGTGCCGTGGGCGATGGCCTGTTTCTGCTCGGGGCGGGCAGCGACTCGGCGGGTCTGCTGGCGGCCTCGCTGACGGTGGGCGTGTGGTTATTCCTGACGCCGCTCTTTCTGGGGATTTGTCATCGCATGGTGCCCTGGTTCACCAGTCGCGTGCTGAGCAACTATGTCGTTGTGCGCCCCTATGTCCCGTTGTGGGGCATGCTGGCGGCTTGCTTGATCCATGCGGGTCTGGAGATTGCGGCGTTGCCGCAGTGGACCTGGGTAGCCGATCTGCCGTTAGCGGCGCTGGCGCTGTGGTTCATCAGCCGCTGGGGCATCGCCCGCAGTTTTGGCGTGCGCTTGCTGGCCATGCTGCACCTGGCCTTCGTCTGGGCCGCTGTGGCCTTTGTGTTGTATGGTGTTTCCAGCCTGGCGCTATGGCTGGAACTGCCATGGAACGCTGGCCACGCACCGCTGCATGCGCTCGGTATGGGCTTCTTCGGTGCCATGCTGATCGGCATGGCCTCGCGCGTTAGTCTTGGGCACTCTGGGCGCAAGCTGGAATGCGACGCGGCCACCTGGTGGCTGTTCTGGCTGGTGCAAGTAGCCGCGTTGCTGCGCATTGCCCCGGATGTTCTGTCGCTGTCCGATGCCTGGATCACCGCCTCTGGCGGGCTTTGGCTGGCCGCGTTTGGCTTCTGGGCCGTTAAATACGCACCCATGACCTGGCAGCTCAGGGTGGATGGCAAGCCGGGATAAAGCCCGATCGTTAGTGGTGGGTTCCCTCCGACAGCTGGATCTTGTTTCAGGTTGATAAGTGATCGTGGTTTGACCCCATTCGTGGGGGTTAGCGTATTGATTCGATGCTGAAACGTTTATCCATGATCACTGGGGTCATTAAGGCATAGCCTTGGTTTTGCCAGTGCACCAGTTCGGCTGGGGCGGAGGGTACGGCCTGCACAAAGTCCTGCATGTCTTTAAGGCTGTAGCCGTAGTCGCCCATCGCCAGCATGCAGATCTTGAATTCCACGCCCAGATCGGCGTAGTAGCGCATGCGCTCGACCGCTTCTTTATATTTTGCCTCATTTTTCTTGGCCACGGTGACCAGTTCGGTGCCGTGGATGACCACCTTGATGGTCTCCGGGTTGTATTCGTAAGGCGGCACGGAAAGCGGCAGGATGAGCGAGCGCAGCCAGTACAGCGCCGCGTTCATCTTGGCCGGGTCATCCAGAAAAAAGTCGAACACCACCTTTGGCGCGGCATAAGGGGTTTGCACAAAAGTGGCGTCACTGCGCGCCGTGGCACTTAGGGCGGCGAAATAACTGAAGACAAGAACAAAGGCAAAGCGGCTGAGTGGGCGCATGACCGGCTCCGGTAAGTTTTCCCTGGCTTTTCGTCTTTCAACGGGTGAGGCTCATGCTATCAGTTTTTTGAATAATCGGGATCAGCCCACGATTTAATGACTCGTTCCCTCCGACAGTCGGGTTTTGTTCCATACATTGTATTTGCCGACGGGGCGTTTCATCGGCAGGCGCTTGATCTCTTTCAGGGTCTTTGCGTCATAGACGATGAGCGCGCCGTCGTGTTCCCAGATTGATACCAGGGCGAACTTGCCGTAGCGGTCGAACTCGACATGGGTGGAGGTCTTGCCGGGTACCGGGCGCAGGGTGGCGACGATTTCCAGGCTGCGTTTGTCGATCACATGCATGGCATCCTTTTCTGGGCCGGAGAAGACATCCGCCCAGGCATAGGGTGAGGTCTCGTGGCTGCGCAGGAAGAATCCCGGGCCCAGGGTTTTGATGTGTTTGATGGTTTTGAAGTCGTCGAGGCCGATGACGGTGACGATGCCGTCTTTCAGGTTGGGCGAGGCCATGACGCGGCGGCCTTGGTAATCGAAGGTGATGCCGGAGCCGACATGGGGCATGCCGGGCAGGTCCAGTTCGGCGGTCTTGGCGCCGCTGTCGAGATCGATGACTTGGCCCTTGGGGCTGGCGCGTGAGGCGCCGAGCAGATAGCGGTAGCTCTGGTCGAAATAAAAGTCGTCGAGATAATCTTGGAGCACGACCTTGCGCGGCTGGAAGGCGTTGGGGCCGGCGTAGGGGATCTCCCACACCTCGGGAATGTCTTTGAGTGCGGCGACAAAGCTCTGCCGTGGGCGGGCGTCATAGACGGAGGAAACGCGTGAGGTCTTGCCGTTGTGGCCCAGCACCGGAATGATTTGCTGCGGCGAGAGGTCGTCGGTGTTCAGGCGCACCAGGTTGTGCGGCAGGTAGTTGGCGACCAGTACCTGCTTGCCGTCGGAAGACACGGCGAGGTTACGGGTGTTGAGCCCGGCGCGAATCTCGGCGACGATCTTCAGGTTCCACAGGTCGAACTTGGTGATCCAGCCATCGCGCGTGGCCCAGAACACAAAGCGACCGTCCTGGGTGAATTTGGGGCCACCGTGTAGCGCGTAGCGGGTCTGGAAGCGGTGGATGGGCTCCATGACATCGCCGTCCAGGACGGTGATGGCGTGGTCGCCGTGTTCCACGACCAGGGTGATATTGGTCGGATCGGCCTTGAATACCGGTTGGGCGGGCAGATTCTGCGCGTCTTTGTTGACGATCTGCGAGGCCTTCATGTCGGCGATGTCCCACTTCGGCGGCGTGGTAGGCGGGGTGTAGATCCAGTCGGTCAGGGCGGCGATCTCGGTCGGGTTCATGACCTCGACAAAACCGGGCATTTGCGTGGCCGGCAGGCCGTCGGCGATGGCCTTGATGGCGGCCGGTTTTTTGAGTCGCACCAGCGATTCGGGCAACAGCGCCGGGCCCATGCCGCCCAGACGATCGGCACCGTGGCAGGACTGACAGTATTTGTTGTACAGATCGGCACCGTCGGGGGCGGCGAGGACCGGGGCGGAAACAAGCGAGAGAAGAAGGATGAGTTTTTTCATGGTGTCGTCGCAGAAGACCCTCTCCCCAGCCCCTCTCCCGAAGGGCGAGGGGTCAGGGGGGTCAGGGTGAGGGAAAAATTTCAGAATCGTCGAGGTAACAGCCGGGGTCTTCGGCCCACAGCTTGCCGCTCGTTTGCCAGGCGCGCACGCGGGTGTTGCCGCCGCAGATGGCGAAGTGCTGGCAGGCGGCGCAGCGGCCTTCGACCCGGCGCGGGTGTTGTTTGAGACCGGTCATGACCGGGTCGCTTGTGTCCTGCCAGATCTGCGAGAAGGGCCGCTCGCGCACCGAGCCCAAGGGGTAGTTCCACCACATGGTGTCGGGGTGCACCACACCGAGATTGTCGATGTTGGCGATGTTGACACCCGAGGCGTTGCCGCCCCACTGGATGAGTTTCTGGCGAATGTGTTCGGCCTTGTCGGGGAAGTGTTTCTCCACCCAATGCAGCAGGTACACGCCGTCGGCATCGTTGTTGCCGGTGACAAACTCCGCGGGCTGGCCGGCTTGAATTTGGGCCCAGCAACGGTCGATCAACAGGTCCATCGCCTGACGGGTGGTCTGGAAGTGCGCATCCGTTTTTCGGTTTTTGTTGCCGCGCCCGGCATAGTTGAGGTGCGACAGGTAGAACTTGTCGATGCGCTCCGTCGCCATCAAGTCGAGCAATTCAGGTAAGTCGTGGGCATTCTCTTGCGTGAGGGTAAAGCGCATGCCGACCTTCATGCCGCGGTCGTGGCACAGGCGCAGTGCGGCCAGGCTCAGGTCGAATGCGCCTTCCTTGCGGCGGAAACGGTCGTGGGTGGCGGCCAGTCCGTCCAGGCTGATGCCGACATAGTCATAGCCGATGGTGGCGATCTTGTCGGCCATCGCGGCGTCGATCAGGGTGCCGTTGGTGGACAGGCCGACATAAAAACCCATGGCCTTGGCGTGGGCGGAAATCTCGAAGATGTCCGGGCGCAGCAGCGGTTCGCCGCCGGACAGGATCAGCACGGGCACGCGGAACTGTTTGAGGTCGTCCATGACCGTGTAGGCCTCGGCGGTGGACAGTTCACCTGAAAAATCCTTGTCGGCGGAGATGGAATAGCAGTGTTTGCAAGTGAGGTTGCAGCGGCGGATCAGGTTCCAGATCACCACCGGGCCGGGCAGGTTGCGGTGCGGCTGGACCTCGGTAGGGGTGACCAGTTCTTGCAGGAGTTGGGTGAGGCGGAACATGGGGCGCGTGTCAGTCGTGGGGGCGCTAGTCTACCAGCCGCAGTCCGGTCTTCTTGAGAATGCGGGTGCTGTAGAGGATGTCGTGGGCGCGACATGAATCGCCCAGCAGGGCGGCGATCTGAGCGGCTTGCTCAGCCGTCTCTTCGCGTGAATGACCGTGCACCATGGCGAACAGGTTGTAGGGCCAGTCGGGCAGGGCGCGTGGGCGGCGATAGCAGTGCGAGACGAAGGGCAGTTTGCCGATGATCTCGCCCAGTGCGTCAACGCGATCATCGGCCACATCCCAGACCGTCATGCCGTTGGCGGTGTAGCCCAGGCGGTAATGGTTGGGCACCGCCCCGATGCGACGGATGACGCCGCTGTCCAGCATCGCATTCAGGCGAGCCATGACCTCGTCCTCGCTACAGCCGATCTGGTCGGCCAGGGTGGCGTAGGGCCGGGAGGTCAGCGGCAGTCCAGCCTGCGTGGCCTTGATGAGGGCCTGGTTAACGTGAAACAACACGGTCATTGGCGTAGGGGCAACCCCCTGTGGTTGCCCTGGTTGGGTAGGCACGAGGACTGCCCCTGCAATCGGTTTCATAATTTTGGGTGGCATGAATGCCATGAAAGTTGAGGGTATCCATGGTGTCAGGCCGTGAGCTTGAGCTCGACGAAGAATTCGCGTTCTTTGGGGAAGCGATGCACGGTCAGTCCGGTCTCGATCTCGATGGCACCAAAGACTTGTTCGACGGCCTCGGGTGTGGGCGCCGCCGCAACGAACCACATATTGAGGGCGTGATCGCGCGCGTAGTTATGGGCGATCTCGGGATGGGCGTTGACCTGCTCGGCCACGCGATCAAAGCGTTCCAGCGGCACGGTCATGGCGGCCAGCACATTGGCCCCACCCATGCGGTCGGCGTTGTAGAGCGGGCCAAAGCGGGTGAGGGTGCCGTTTTCGAGCATCTGGCCCAGGTGCTTGATTAAATCGGCCTCGCTCAGGCCTAAGGCTTGCGCGGCGGCTTCGTAGGGGCGCGCACAGAGCGGGAAGCCGTTTTGTAACTGATTGATGATGCGGCGATCCATGTCCTGCAACATGTCGTTTAGGCCGCTTTTTGGTTCGCGCCGGCGGAATGGCGCGCCCCGTAACGGGCGCCGCACTGCTTGAAGCGGCGCTGTGAGAACAGCGGCACGCAATCCGTTTCAGCCAAACCCAGCGTCGTGCGCAGACGGGAAATCTCGGCCAGAACGGCCTCACGATCGCGGCCGTGCACCATGGAAAACAGGTTGTATGGCCAATCCGGCAGGCGGCGCGGGCGTTGGTAGCAGAGGGTCACGGCGGCATCCGCCCCCAGCGCATGGCCGACCTCGACGACACGCGCATCGGGGATGTTCCACACCACCATGGCGTTGGCGGTATAGCCCAGTTCGCGGTGACGGACGATGACGCCAAAGCGACGGATCACGCCGCTGTCTTGCAAATGGGCGATGCGTTCGAGGATATCGGCCTCGGTCTCCTGACACAGGGCCGCCATCGCCGCGTAAGGATGGGAGGTCACGGACAGACCCGGTTCTAGCGCGGTGCAGATTGTGCGGTCGCAGGCGTTCAGTTCAATGGGGTGTGTGATCGGGCTGTGGTTGACCCGATGGGGGTTGTTTTTACGATGGCCGTTGAGGTCAAAGCCGAGGTCAATGTGATAGTCCTCGACCATGGGCAGATCCAGTACCGGGCTGCCGACCTCGTGTCCTATCTCGGCCAGTACCCGCGCGACATCGGTTCGACTGGCCGCGGCAACGACAAACCACAGGTTCCAGGCGTGTTCGCGTTCGTAGTTATGGTTGACCTCGGGGTGGGCGTTGATGCGGGCGGCGGCCCATTCGACGCGCTCGGCCGGTACGCGGATCGCCGCCAGCGTGCTCCAGCCCAGCACATGGGGTCTGAATACCGCGCCGACGCGGGAGATATGGCCGCTGGCCAGCAGGCGTTGGTACGCGGCCATGACCTCGGTTTCTGTGCGGCCCAGCGATTCGGCGATGGCTTGATAGGGGCGGGCGGTGAGCGGAAAGCCGCGTTGCCAGTTGTTGAGCAGGGCGAATTCAAGCTCGTTGAGCGGAACGGAGATCATGGCGGGGCTCATAGACCAAAGCGATGCGCACGCGGGGTGAAGAAGATGCCGCTGGGGGCCTGGGCCGGCAACTCGGCGCGTTTTGTCTGGGTGCGGGTGTCGTAGATTTCGACACGGTTACCGTCACGCACGGACAGCCAGACCTGTTCGCCGCGTGGGGTGAACTCCATGTGCAGGACCGCCTTGCCGGGTTGCAGGGTCTTTACGATCTGGCGCGCCTCGACATCAATGACCTGCACCGTGTCGTAGTGGGGGAAGGCAAAATTGACCCACAGGTGGCGGCCATCCGGGCGGGCGATGACGAAGACTGGTTGGCCGGCCACGGGAATGACGCCGACCTGCTGCCAAGTCGATACATCGACGATCACCACCTCATGCCGACCAACACCGGGGATGAAGGCGAGGTTGCCGACCATGGCCCAAGTTTCCAAGTGGGGCATCTTGTACACCGGTAGCTTGGGGTCGGTCTTGCCGTAATCCGGCAGGGCGCGCTTCACGCCGCGTTCCAGGTGCCACATGTCGAGCACGGCCACGCCCTTTTCGCCAAACAGCCCGGCTACATACCAGCGGCCATCCGGGGAGATGAGGGCGTCGTAGGGTTGTTTGCCGATGTTGGGGAATTGGGTGACTTGGGGGTTTTTGGGGTCCTTGGACAGATCGGCCACCCAGATCTCGCCCTCGCCCTTGGCGTTTTCCCAGAGACTGAAGGCGAAGCGGTTGTCGGTGCTGTCCTCAAGGCCCACGACCTTGGAATCGGTGGGTACCTCGGCGAGCAGTTCCAGGGTGTCGGCATCGAAGAACTTTACCCCGCCCGGCGTGTAGTTGGCGGCGGCGACGATCTTCCCATCCTGCGAGATGGCCCCGCCGATGGAGTTGCCGGACTGGATGACGCGCTTGACGAGGGCGCCGGTGAGCATATCGATCTTGGTGAGTCCACCGTCACGGCCAAACACGAAGGCAAAGCGTTCGTCACGGGAAAAGACCATGGAGGCGTGCGACAGATCGCCCAGCCCTTCGATGCGGCGCAGGATGGTGTGGCGACTGGTGTTGACCTCCAAGAGCGAACCGCTGGCACGCTCGACCACCAGGCCGAGGTCGCCGGTGGGCATGGGATCTATGGCCCAGGCCGGCAGGGCGAGCGTACAACAAAGAAGGGCTGCTGATTGGTTCATTGCGGGAATCCTTTTTGCAGTTGTTCGACCACCCAAGTGGCATCGGCTTCGTCCAAGAATGGAGCCCAGCCGGGCATGGCGGTACCGGGAATGCCATGGCGGATGACGGCGATCAGCGATTCAGCCGGCTTGTCGCGCAGGGCGGTGGCCGTGAGGGGTGAGCCTAGCCCGCCTGTGAGACGTAAGCCGTGGCAAAAGCCACATTCTTGACGCACGAAACGCGTTAGCTCTTGTTGTCGAAGGGCATCGGGTGCGGCGTTGGCCATACATGACCACAGCGCCAGCCATCCAAGCTGTTTCATTCCTCTCATGGAACGGGTGCCTTAGCAGGTTAATTTTTGCAGGTTAATTTTTTGCAGCACAGCACGCTACGCTGCAAAAAACCCGCTCTCTGAAACATGAGAGCGGGAAGAGAGGAAGGTTAATAAATGTCGTTCACGGTGTTGTACACATTGAACTTGCCGGTCGGCGTGACCAGACGCTTGTCCTTGATGACGGCCTTGACCTTGCGGGTCTTGTCATCCATGACCACGATGGCCGATTCCTTGTTCTTCGGGCCCCAGACGGAGAACCACACCTCGTCACCCGCCTTGTTGTACTCGGGGTGCGTGACGCGGCCTTCGGTAATGCCGGCCTCCTTGGCCAGATTCATGACCACGGCTGGTTTGTCGAGGTTGCCCAAGTCAAATACAGAGACGGACTGGCGCAGCTCGGCATCCGGCGACAAGGCGGCATCGACCCACAGGTTCTTGGACTTCGGGTGGGTCTTGACGAACAAGGAGCCATTGCCGTGGTTCTTCAGGCTACGCACCACCTTCCAAGCGTTTTTCTTGTGCTTGGCCGGATCGGTGCCGATCACGGCCACCGTGTCGTCACCCAAGTGACCTGTCGCCCAGACCGGGCCAAACTTGGTGTCGTTCCAATTGGCGCCACGGCCCGGGTGCGGCTTGGTGCCGACCTTGACATTGGCGGCCAGCTTGCCGTCCTTGGTATCGACCACGGATACGGTGTTGCGCATATTGGCCGCGACCATGAAGTAACGCTTGGAAGAATCCCAGCCGCCGTCATGCAGGAAGCGCTCGGCCTCGATCTCGGTGGTCTTCAGGTTCTTCAGGTCGGAGTAATCGACCAAAAGCACCTTGCCGGTTTCTTTCACGCTGACCACGAACTCGGGCTTGATGTGCGAGGCGACGATGGAGGCGACGCGCGGCTCGGGGTGATACTCGCCCTCGTCGTAGGTGTAGCCACGGGTGGACACGACCTTCTTCGGTTCCAGCGTGAAGCCGTCCATGAAGACATAGGCCGGCGGCCAGTAGGAACCGGCGATGGCAATCTTGTCTTCAAAGCCTTTGTACTTGGAGGTGTCGATGGAACGGGCATCCGAGCCGGTGCGGATGGTGGCCACGGTTTGCGGGGTTTCCATCCACAGGTCGATCAGGTTGATCAGACCGTCGCGGCCGGTGGTGTACAGATAGCGGCCCGATTTGGACAGGCGGGAGATATGCACCGCAAAGCCGGTCTTGAGAATAGTGACGATCTTCTTGGAATCGCCGTCGATCAGGGCCAGTTCGCCGGAGTCACGCAGGGTGACTGAGAAGATGTTGTCCAGATTGAGCTTGTTCATCTGCTTGGTCGGACGCTTGTCGACCGGGACCAGCAGCTTCCACGAGGCCTTCATCTCCTTCAGGCCCCATTCTGGCGGGGTGGGGGCCGGATGCTGGATGTAGCGGGACATCAGGTCCACTTCTTTGGAGCTCATTTCGTTGGAGGTCTCGAAGCCGGGCATGCCGCCGGCGGTACCGTAGGCGATGTAGGTTTTAAGGGTGTCGGTCCCGATTTTTTGCATGGCATCTGGCAGCAGGGCCTTGCCGGTGGCGCCCTTGCGCAGCACGCCGTGGCAGCCGGCGCAACGGTCGAAATAGAGCTGACGGCCGGCGTCAAATTCGGCCTTGGTCATGGCCGGGGCCTTGGGATCGGTGGACTGATACATCTCTAGCTTGCCAGCACCCGCGCCGGAGCCGGCCATGTATTGATCGCCGGGTGTGGGCTTGTGGCCAGGATCTGCGGCCATGGCGGTCGAGATCGCCAGCGGGAGAGCGGCCAGCATGAACAGGCCGGTGAACATGGATTTGGATTTCATTAGTACAACTCCTTCAGTAGTCAAGAAGATATCAAACTCGTCGAAAATGGCCCTATGGCGAGTGCGGTGAAATATGGGCCCGCATTGTTAACCAGTCCTTGATATAGATCAATCTTAAGATATTTTTGACCCAATTGATGCATGTCAATTAAGATGCGCACCTCTTCGGTGCACTATGCGCCCCGAAACCCAACAAAGGAGAGCTTCATGATTGTGGAACCTGTCGCGCTGGCCAATTTTTTTACCGTGTTTTTCTCGGCCGCTATGGTGATCCTGACGGGCGCTACTTATGCCTTGTTGTTTGCTTATTCGCGTCTGCGTCAGCGTCCCCGCCTGATGCCGCTGGCCTATGTGGCCTATCTTGGATTATCGGTGTCCGTTTACACGCTGGCTCAGGCCGCGAATCTGTTCAACGACACCTTCTGGACCTTCATCGTGGGGCTCATGCTCCTCGGTTATTTCGTGGCCCCTCATGGGGTCTGGCATCTTTGCGTGGCGACCCATGACCAGGAATCGGTCGATGGGCATAAGCCGCACGATGAAGGTAATCCCCTGTTCATTCGTTCCTAACCCCACTGTAACAACCTTAAATAGGAGGCTTCGCTATGAGCCAAACTGCGTGGTGGGCATCTGAATCCCTGTGGAAGAAATCCGCCATCTGGGTAACAGCTGTCTCATTCATTTTCTTGATTTACCTTACCTTTGATACGCTGCCGTATATCAAGGCGGGCGGTACCAATGTGCCCGGCTTTTCGGTGATCAACAAGCGTATTGACTACCAATACAACGAAGCCAAGCATCGTTACCTGCCGGTCATCGGTCAGGACGAGCCGCTGTTCGGCAAGATGCTGACCGAAGCGGAGGCCGAAGCCCTCGTTTCCAAGGGTAAGCTGACCACGCAGGCCAAGAACTGTATGGAATGTCACACCCTGCTCGGTAACGGTGCCTATTACGCTCCGGACTTGACCAAGTCTTGGTTGGACCCGGCGTGGGGCTCCAAGGAGACGCGAGAAGCCGATATGGTGGCCTTCCTGATGGATCCGACCGATAAGCTGCACAACAGCATCGGCCGCAAGATGCCCAATCTGGGGATCACCGAGGAAGAGGCCAAGGCGACCGTTGCCTTCCTGAAGTGGATGAGTGCGATCAATACGATGGGATTCCCCCACAACTTCAAGACACTGGATCAGTCGGATGCACCGGCGGCTGTTCCTGCTGCGACCGCCCCGGCGGCTGCAGCCCAACCCAAATAAGGAGGCAAGAACATGAGTGCCTTGGGCGTTTTTAATACGGCAAACCTTAATGGAGGCCAGAAACTGGGGTTGAAATACCTCACCGTTTCGCTGGTACTGTTTGGTGCGCAAATCTTGTTCGGCCTCTTGGCCGGCTTGCAATTCCTCATGCCTGACTTCTTGTTCGGCATCGTGGATTTCTCTGTCAACCGTACCTTGCATGTCAACGCCCTCGTGGTGTGGCTGCTTTACGGCTTTATCGGCGGCGTGTATTTCATGCTTGAAGATGAGGCCAAACACCCCGTCGTGGGCTTGGGACTCGGAAATTTGATCTTCTGGGTGCTGACCTCGGCGGTCGTTGTGGTGGTGCTGGTCTTTTTGCTGGTGCAGGTTGGCCCTGGCGAGATGAGCTCGATCTGGTTCATCAACGAGGGTCGCGAGTACATCGAGGCACCGCGTTGGGCAGACATTGGTATCGTGGTCTCCGTGTTGGTCTTCTTCTACAACGTGATGGCGACCTTCACCAAGGGCCGTTATACCGGCATCGGGGGTGTTCTGGTGCTTGACCTGGTTGCCTTGGCTGGTTTGTACCTGTTTGGCATGGGCTACACCCCGAACATCTCCATGGACCAGTTCTGGTGGTGGTGGGTGATTCACCTGTGGGTTGAGGCGACCTGGGAAGTGCTGGTCGGCTGCATCATGGCCTACATGTTGATCGAGACCATGGGCGTGCGCCGCAAGATCGTGGAAACCTGGCTATACATTGAGGTTGCCCTCATGTTTGGCTCCGGCATCCTGGGTCTGGGTCATCACTACTTCTGGATTGGTACGCCGGAATATTGGCTGACCATTGGTGGTTTCTTCTCTGCCTTGGAACCGATTCCGTTGGTCGCCATGGTGGTGCATGCCTTGTTTGACTCTGGCGTGCACAGAATGAAGAACACCAATCACCCGGCCCTCGGCTGGACCATTAGTCAGGCGGCAGGTAACTTCTTTGGTGCGGGTGTATTTGGTTTCATGCACACCCTGCCGCAGATCAACCTGTACACCCATGGCACGCAGTGGACCGCTTCGCATGGCCACTTGGCCTTCTTCGGGGCCTACTCAACCGCTGTGATTGGCTTCTTCTACCTGGCTGCCCAGAAATCGCGCGGCAATGTGTGGATGAGCGGCAATCTGCCGGGTAATGGCTGGAAGTGGAAGTGGGGCATGGCCTTGCTGTGGATCGGTATGATTGGCATGACCATGTCGTTGTTGATCGCCGGCTATACTCAATCGCAGCTTGAGCGTGCCATCGAGGGTTCGACCTGGATGGGCTACTTTGCCGCCCAGGAACATCCGTGGTTCACGCAGGCGATGAACTGGCGTCAGATCTCCGGCTACGGCTTCTTGCTGGGCTATATCCTGCTGGTCTGGGACCTCCTGACCATTGGCAAGGGTGAAACCCGCCCGGCTCAGGTTATTGACTCCGAAGCGCACTAACCGACGGTCTATGCCGTCTAAAAACGCCCGCCTTGTGCGGGCGTTTTTTTTCGTTCGAGCCTTAATTTGGCCAGTTTGGATGGCTACAATAGCCCCCTCGTCCTGGGATCAGGAATTCAAGGAGTGTCCATGGCCACCTCGTCCGAACTTACTGTTTCTATTGTTATCCCCGTTTATAACGAATACGAAAACCTGCCCGATCTGGTCGAGCGCGTGCACCTGGCGATGCGGGACTGTGGCCGAACCTGGGAATTGATCTGCGTCGATGACGGTTCGCGGGATGGTAGCGACCGTTTGTTGGCACAACTGGCCGAGACGCATCCGGCCCTTCAACCCCTCTGGCTGAAGCGCAATTACGGGCAATCGACGGCGATGCAGGCGGGTTTTGATGCGGCGCGTGGGGCGGTGATCGTTACCCTTGATGGCGACCTGCAAAACGACCCGGCCGATATCCCGCGCCTCTTGGATAGGCTCGACGCGAGTCCGCAGGTGGACATCATTTCCGGCTGGCGCGAGAAACGCAAGGACGCCTTTATCCTGCGTAAGTTGCCGTCTTGGCTGGCCAATAAACTGATTTCCAAGGTCACCGGCGTGCGTCTGCATGACTATGGTTGCTCGTTGAAGCTTTATCGCCGCGAGGCGCTGGCCAATGTGAAGCTGTATGGCGAACTGCATCGTTTCGTGCCGGCCCTGGCGCGCGAATTCGGTGCCCGCGTGATCGAGACCCCGGTGATGCACCATCCGCGCCTGCGTGGGGTCTCCAAGTACAGCATCGACCGCACCATTCGCGTCCTGCTCGACCTCTTGTGGGTCAAGTTCCTGCTCCGTTTTCTGCATCGCCCCATGCACGCCTTTGGCGGTGTCGGCCTGGTCCTCTTGGTCCCGGGCGTGCTGATGCTGGCCTGGCTGGCGGGTCTCAAGCTGTTCACCGGGGTCGATATTGGCGGCCGTCCGCTGCTGATGTTGGGGGTGATGTTTACCCTCATGGGCGGGCAGTTCCTGGGTATGGGGATCCTGGGCGAGATCCTGATCCGTATCTGGCACGAGCCGACCCGGTCGCAGTATCTGTTGCGTGAGGCGCCCACCGAGTCCTCGTCGACCTAATCGGGCCGTGATGCGTCACTGGCCCCTCTGGTTGCTGTTGCTCCTGCCCTTTGTGGGGCTGGGCAGCGCGCCGCTCTTCGATCTCGACGAGGGGGCCTTCACGGCGGCAACGACCGAGATGTTCCTGCGCGGTGATTTCTGGTCAACCTATCTTCTGGGTGAGCCGCGCACCGACAAGCCCATCCTGATCTATTGGCTGCAAGCGGCCTCGATCATGGCCTTTGGCCCTACGGAGTGGGCCTTCCGCCTGCCCTCTGCGCTGGCCGGGAGCGCCTGGATCGCGATTACCTGGTTGTTTGTCGCACGGGTGGCCGATCCGGGTCGGGCCTTGCTGGCGGCCCTGATTGTGGCTACAGCGGCAGGGGTTAGCGTTATCCTGCGCGCGGCGACGGCTGATGCCTTGCTCAATCTGTGGCTGGCGGCGGCCGGTTATGCCACCTGGCTGTGGCTGGCCGAAGGACGCATCGTTTGGCGTTATGTTGGTTTTGCGGCCATGGCGCTGGGTTTTCTGACCAAGGGGCCGGTCGCGGTGGTGGTGCCGGCGGCGGCTGTCTTTTTGTGGTGTGCGAGCCGGGGCGAATGGCGGCGTTTCTGGCACTGGGGCATCGGCACGGATATCCGCTCGCTGGGGCCGGTCCTGCTCTTTATCGCACTCGCCTCGCCCTGGTTCATCGTCCAGTACTTGCGCGAGGGGCTGACCTTCTTCGAGGGTTTTTTCCTCAAACACAACCTGCAACGCTACGACTCGGCGATGGAGGGACATCGCGGCCAGTATTTCTATTACCTCTGGGTCGTGCCGCTCTCGCTCTTGCCGCATTCCGGCTGGTTACTGGCGGCGTTCCTGCGGTGGCGGCGGATCTGGGATGACCCGCTACAACGCTTCGGTCTGCTCTGGTTCCTGTTTGTGCTGGTCTTTTTCAGTTTCTCCGGCACCCAGTTGCCGCACTATGTCTATTACGGCTACGGCGGTTTGATTCTGGTTCTGGTGGGTCAGACGCATTTGAACCGGTTCGTGGCCTTTCTGCCGGCGCTGTTGGGATTTGCCTTTCTGTTGGCCTTGCCTTGGCTATTGGCGGCAGCGGCCCCGAACCTGCGACCGGACGACCGTTTGTTGGCGGCGGATTTGGGGGCGCATTTTGATACGACCTTTATCGTGGCCTTCGCGCTGCTAACCCTGCTTAATGGGGTCTGGCTGGTGCGGGGCCGCAGTACGCAACGGGTGATCTACTGGCAAGGAGTGACGGCTGCGCTGGCCTTTGCACTGGTCTTGTTGCCGGCGATCGGCGGGCTGTTGCAGGGCCCGATTCGTCAGGCCGGGCAGATTGCCGCCGGGATGTCGGCCCCTCTGGCCCTGTACGGCGTCAACACCCCGAGCTTTCAGACCTATGCCGGCCGAGCCGTGGCCCGTCGTGCCCCGCAAGCCGGTGAGATCGCCCTGACGCGCGCGAGCCGTCTGGCCGACCTGCCCGGTGCCGAGGTACTCTTTCGCGAACGGGGTTACTTGCTAGTGCGGATGCCGGTCGCTACGGGTCGATAACCTTCAACCAAAAAGACGCTGTAGCGGCGGGTGAGGTCCCGGTGGACGGGGATGACGATCTCCGGCAGGGGCGTAACGGAGGCGAAGTGCTGGCGCAGGAAGGCCAGATCCATCGCTCCGCCCACGAGCAGGAAGGCCCCATCGGGCGCTGTACCGAGGTCATTCATGAGGGCGTAGTGACTGCGGACCTGTCCGGACAGATTCCAGAAATAGGCCGGCCGCGAGCGGGGCCGGGCGTAATACAGGAGCTCGGTAATAACATCCCGGTCGGTACACAACAGGCGTGCCTCGGGGTGAGCGGCGAGCTGAGCCGCTACGGCCGCACCGAATGCGCGCCAGCCGGTGATGCGGTGATAGGGGTCCGTTTTTCGAGTTAGTTCTACGCCGATCCCGCGTGCCAGGTCGTGATAGTGGTAGATCACGGCACCCAGGGCCAGGTTGAGGCTCAGGGCCAGGATTAACAGGCGGCGGCTATTGCTTTGTAAGAGGGCGATGACGATCAGTGGTGTCGCTGCGACATAGGCAAAGGCGGCCCAGTTGGCGAAGGCGCGCGAGAGCAGGGCCAGACCCATGAAGCTGGCGAGCGGCAGGAACACAAACCAGGCCAGAAAACGCAACGCGGGGTTGTCGAGCCAACGGCGTGGGCGCAGGGCCAGGCCGGTCAGGATGGCGAACAAGAGCGGGCCGAATACAGCAAATTGGGCGCCGAAAAATTCCAGTAGTTTGCCCGGGTGGAGCAGACCTTGATCGAGTTGCGAGATCTCCGCCGTGTGCTGAAAACTGGCGAACTGGTGTTGGGCGTTCCAGATGAGATTGGGCGCAAACAGGGCCAATGCAATGGCTAGGGCAACGAAGGGTTTGGCGGTGGTCAGATGACCGCGCCGCTGCGATTCGCTCAAGAGCCAGCCCAGGGCGGCAACGCCAAAGGCGACCATGGTGTATTTCGACAGCAGACCCAGGCCGACGAGGGTGCCTAGAAGCAACCAGTCACGCCAACGATCCAGGTCGACGGCGCGCACCAAGGCCCAGAGGGCGGCGCTCCAGAAAAAGAGTAGGGCGGCATCGGTGGTGATCAGCCAACTGCCGAGGGCAACGACCGGCAGGGTCGCGTAGGCCAGGGCCGTCCACAGGGGCGCAGCGGGTGCGTGCAGGCTGGGTTGCCAGGCTAGCAGCCGGCGGGTGGTGAAATAGAGCAGGATCGCGCCCAGCGGATAGAGTACGAGGGAAGGCGCACGCACGGCGAATTCGCTGTCGCCCAGAAGCGCGGTGCTGAGGGCGATTAGCCAAGCGAGCATGGGCGGTTTCGAGTAATAGCCCCAGGCCGGTGCGGTGGACCAGTCCCAATATTGCGCCTCGTCAAAGAACAGTTCGGGCTGGGCGTGGAGGGCGGCCGCAAGCCGCCAGATTGTGAGGGCCAGAAGGGCCAGGCCGAGCCAGCGCAGATCCTGAGTGAGGCGGTCAGGCATCGAGCGGTCAGTCATGGGGACGGGCCTTGTCATCCTGGCTCAGATTGCTTTCAAATTGCGCGGCCTGACGGTGTTGGCGATACAGGCGGGCGCCGATGACGGCGGAGATAACGAACAACCCAGCGGCGATGCTCAGGCGCAGGCTGGGGTCCACATTCACGCCACTCCCGGCGAGGGCGAAGATCAGGGTCTGGGGCAAAAAGCCTAAGGCCGAGCCGGCAAAGAAGGGCCGGGCGGCGGTGTGGCTGACCCCGGCGACGAGGTTGGTCAGCAGGTTGCTACCGACGGGCAGGAGGCGGATCACCAGGGCCATGTTGAACGGGCTGTGGCCGAGAAAGACATCCACTTGTGCGATGCGACGCGCAAAGCGGCGTTTCATCAGGTCGCGGGCGAGGACGCGGGCGTAATAAAAGCTGGCGATGCAGCCCATGACGGTTGCTAGCAGGGCCAGCGCCGTACCGATGACGAAGCCAAAGGCATAACCGCCGAGAAAGGCGAAGACCTGGCGCGGCAGTCCGACCGCCATCGCCAAAGTGCCCACGGCGAGAAAGAGCAGCTCGCCACGCAGACCTTGCCCGCGCACGGTGGTGTCGATCCAGTGTTCGTTGAGGCTGTCGAGGCCCAAGTGGCGCACGGCCAAGCCCAGCAGCACAAGGGCCGCCATCAGGAGGGCGCTTTTTGCAAAGGTGCGTAGCATGGGCCGGATTGTATCCGCATTCCATGACGGGACCGGCGACACCCGGCTATCGTCGCAGCCGCGTTAGCGTGAAACAACACGGCCATTGGCGGAGGGGCAACCCCCCGTGGTTGCCCTGGTTGGGCAGGCGCGAGGACGGCTCCTGCAATCGGTTTCATGATTTGGGGTGGCATGAATGCCATGAAAGTTGAGGGCTTT
This sequence comes from Bordetella parapertussis, assembly GCA_945890495.1. Taxonomy (GTDB): domain Bacteria; phylum Pseudomonadota; class Gammaproteobacteria; order Burkholderiales; family Thiobacillaceae; genus QYQG01. Next base: position 54,692 of record CAMDCO010000003.1, read on the forward strand.
TTGCTTGCCCGGGAGGGTGCTTCCCTGTATGCTTCACCACCTTCCGGAGAGGTGGATGAGTGGTTTAAGTCGCACGCCTGGAAAGCGTGTGTAGGTTCATAGCCTACCGCGGGTTCGAATCCCGCCTTCTCCGCCAGATGTTTGCAGGATTCCATCCTGTTGTATCCCGAAACCCGCAGCGCATTCGCGTTGCGGGTTTTTTATCGCCTGAGCCATAACTGCTGCGTGTTATTGGCATGGTATTGGCGTTGGAATGGGGCGCAGGGGTATTGTGCTGAGGTGCTGTATTGCCGGTTTTGTTCTGGATCACAACCGCTATTTGCGTTGTTTTGATTGATTGAATCCCGCACGAACAATAGGTTTATTTGTGGGGTGTTTGCAATTACGGAATAAGTTGATTATATTCGCGCCGTTGAATTTCAATTTATTTACAGGAGACTAGTAATATGGCAACGCATCAGGAAATTATGGCGCAGATCAAGCAATTGAAGAAGGATGCTGCGATGGCTCGGCGTGTTGAAAAGGCGCAAGCAAAGAAGGATGCAAAGAAAGATATTGAGGCACAGCGTCGTTCCGAATTGTCGGGCGTTATTGCCCAGATTCGCGACATGATGAAGCAACATGGCGTTACGGTAGCTGATCTGGGTGGTGGGCGTGGTCGTCCGAAATCGGCTACGGCGGGTGTTAAGGGTGAGATTCGTTATGCCAACCCGGCCGGCGGCAAGGGCTGGACGGGCAAGGGCCGCAAGCCGGCCTGGGTGGTGGATGCCTTGGCTCAGGGGCGTGCCTTGAGCGATTTTGCGATCAATAAATAACGGCACACATTAGCCAACAAAAAAGGCCGCAATTGCGGCCTTTTTTGCATTGCAGCATTCGTTTATTTGACGCGGCTGCGGTATTCGCCGGTTGAGGTATCGATCTCGATCTTGTCACCGATTTCGACAAAGGCCGGAACCTGGATTTCATGGAGGGTCGGCAGGATGCGGGCCGGTTTCATGACCTTGCCGGAGGTGTCGCCCTTGACGGCCGGTTCGGTGTATTCGACTTCGCGTACGACATAGCTGGGCATGGCAATGGAAAGGGCCTTGCCTTCGTAGAAGACGACCTCGATCGGCATGCCATCGTCCAGGAAGGGCAGGGCATCGCTCATGTATTCCGCCTCAACCTCGTATTGGTTGTAATCGGCATCCATGAAGACATACATGGGGTCGGCGAAATAGGAATAGGTACATTCCTTCTTGTCGAGGATGACTTGATCAAACTTGTCATCGGCGCGATAGACGGCTTCGCTGCCGGCGCCGGTGAGCAGGTTCTTGAATTTCATCTTGACGACGGAGGAGTTGCGGCCCGATTTGGAAAATTCGGCCCTTTGGACGACCAGAGGGTCCTTGCCGACCATGACCACATTACCTGCCCGCAGTTCTTGTGCTGTCTTCATATCATTGATTCCCGGGAATATTTGGAGCGGTGAAAGCCGCGCATTCTATCTGAAATGGGCTCATAAGCGAATACCTGTCGCGTCGGTTTGTTGCGTCAGACGACTTCGAGCGCAGCGCGTTGGGCGATCTCCAGCTTTACTTTGCCCTCGGCGTCGATATCGATGGTGACTTCGCCGCCTGTCGCGAGGGCGCCAAACAGGAGTTCGTCGGCCAAGGCCTTGCGAATCGTGTCCTGGATGAGTCGCGTCATCGGCCGCGCGCCCATAGCCGGGTCGAAGCCGTGCTGGGCGAGGTGGGCGCGCAGGGCGTCGGTGAAATGCGCCTCGACCTTCTTGGCCTGGAGTTGGGCCTCAAGTTGCATGAGGAACTTGTCGACTACCTTGAGGATGGTCTCTGCATTGAGGGGGGCGAACGAACAGATGGCATCCAGCCGATTGCGAAACTCTGGCGTAAACACACGCCGGATCTCGATCATTTCATCCCCCGGGGCCTTGTCGTGGGCAAATCCGATGCGGGTTTTCTGTAGTGATTCCGAGCCCGCATTGGTGGTCATGATGACGATGACATTGCGGAAATCGGCACGGCGTCCGTTATTGTCGGTCAGCGTGCCGTGATCCATCACCTGCAACAGGATGTTGAAGATGTCTGGGTGGGCTTTTTCGATCTCGTCGAGGAGTAGCACGGCGTAAGGGTGTTTGGTGACGGCCTCGGTGAGTAGGCCACCCTGTTCGAATCCGACATAGCCGGGAGGGGCGCCAATCAGGCGGGAGACGGCATGGCGCTCCATGTATTCGCTCATGTCGAAACGGATGAGTTCGATGCCCATCGTGTAGGCCAGTTGCCGGGCGACCTCGGTCTTGCCGACCCCGGTGGGGCCTGAAAAGAGATAGGCGCCGATGGGTTTTTGCGGGTTTCCGAGACCTGAGCGGGCCATCTTGATGGCGCTGGTGAGGGTCTCGATGGCGCGATCCTGACCGAAGATGAGAGACTTGATGTCGCGATCCAGGGTGCGCAGGGCCGTGCGCTCGTCGCTGGCCACGGTCTTGGCCGGAATACGGGCGATGCGGGCGATGATTTCTTCGATCTCTTTTGGGCTGATGACTTTTTTCTGTTTGGAGCGCGGCAGGATGCGCTGCGCCGCGCCGGCCTCGTCAATGACATCAATGGCCTTGTCCGGCAGATGGCGGTCGTTGATATGGCGGGCGGATAGCTCGGCGGCCGTAGTCAGGGCCGCTTGGGTGTAACGCACGCTGTGATGGGCCTCGAAACGGCTCTTAAGGCCGCGCAGGATGGCGATCGTCTCTTCTACGCTGGGTTCGGGCACATCGATCTTTTGAAAGCGGCGCGCGAGGGCGTGATCTTTTTCGAATACGCCGCGATATTCTTGATAGGTGGTGGCCCCGAGGCAGCGCAACTGGCCTGAGGCGAGCGCTGGCTTGAGCAGATTAGAGGCATCCAGCGTGGAGCCTGAGGCGCTGCCAGCCCCGATCAGGGTGTGGATCTCGTCGATAAACAGGATGGCGTGCGGGTCGGCTTGAAGCTCTCTCAGGACGGCCTTTAGGCGTTGTTCGAAGTCCCCACGATACTTGGTGCCGGCGAGCAGGGCACCGATGTCGAGTGCATAGACCGTGGCTTGGGCAAGGACTTCTGGAATCTCATGATCCATGATGCGGCGGGCGAGACCCTCGGCGATGGCGGTCTTCCCGACGCCGGCCTCACCGACCAGTAAAGGATTGTTCTTGCGCCGGCGACAGAGGGTCTGAATAACCCGTTCCAGTTCTAGGTCGCGGCCAATGAGCGGGTCGATGCGTCCGTTACGCGCGGCCTCGTTGAGGTTGCTGGTATAGGCCTGAAGGGCGGATTCCTTGGTGGTTTCTGCCTCGGGTGGGGTGGTCGTTTCGGACGGCTTGGCGGCCTCTTCTTGGGGGCGTTTGGCGATGCCGTGGGCGATGAAGTTGACAATATCGAGGCGGGAGCAGCCTTGCTGGCCGAGAAAATGCACCGCGTGGGCATCTTTTTCGCTGAAAAGGGCGGCTAGGACATTGGCGCCATTGACCTCGTTTCGGCCGGAAGACTGAGCATGCAGGATGGCACGCTGAATGACGCGCTGGAAGCCCAAGGTGGGCTGCGTGTCGAGCTCGCCCTCGCCCTCCAGGCTGGGCGTATGGGACTGTACAAAGTCCTCCAGTTGCTTGCGCAGATCCTTCAGGTTGATGTTGCAGGCGCGTAATGCCTCCGCCGCCGATGGGTTATCCAGAAGCGCCAGCAGGAGGTGTTCCAAGGTTATGAATTCATGGCGTTTTTGACGCGCTTCCATAAAGGCAAGGTGCAGGCTAATTTCGAGTTCTTGTGCAATCACGGGGACTCCTTGGGCGGGTTTTATCTAGCGGTCGATCTCGACGACGCACTGCAGCGGATGTTGGTGTGTTTGGGCATATTCTGCAACTTGGCGGGAACGGGTCTCTGCAATGTCGCGCGGATAGACGCCGGCAATGGCGGAACCCTGGTGGTGAACCTCGAGCATAAGGCGGGTCGCCTTTTCACGATCCATTGCAAAAAACCGCTGTAACACGGCAATGACGAAATCCATGGGGGTGAAATCGTCGTTGATCAGCCTGACACGAAAAAGAGGCGGCGGTAATGCCTCGCGTTCTAGGGCCGTAGTGGTGGGGGAATCTTGATGTTGAATGCTCATTCACTTATTGTGGGGCGGTAATTTTTTTTTGCAAGACCGTTGACGAGTTTATTGGAGGGATGTAAAAAGCGACTGTTTGGTTTTGTTCGAGTCGCGTAGATCACCTGCGGCAGGTTCTTGGCCGCTATACGATGCGCTGTGTGGCTTGTCGTCCAAACTCTGTGTCTTTATTTTTGGAGTTTATTTCATGGCTACTGGTATCGTTAAATGGTTCAATGACGCGAAAGGGTTTGGTTTTGTCACTCCCGATGGCGGTGGGGAAGACCTTTTTGCCCATTTTTCCGCGATCAACTCAAAGGGCTTCAAGTCCCTGAAAGAAGGTCAGCGTGTGAGCTTTGATGTCGCTGAAGGTCCGAAAGGCCAGCAAGCGGCCAATATCGTTCCGCTGTAACTTCTACGGAACATCTTTACGGCGGCCTCTTAGGGTCGCCGTTTTTTACGGCCGCCGTTTTTTCGCCCACAGGGCGTGCGGGTCATCCCCGCAGCGCACTTTTTGCCCTCATGTGCTATAGACAGTAAAGGTTTTCATGGGTTCATGAGGAATGCGTTATGGATGGCTGGATACTACCCAAATTGGGGGCCGCATCGAGGTCGGATGCGGATGGGTATGCCGGGACGGATGAGGTCTCGCGCTTGTGGGTCGGGCTGGAACATCAGCAAGAGGTGCTGGGTCCCATTGCGGTTGAGTTGATGGCCCTGTTGTGTCCGGACACCGCGGGCATGAATTGTCCGGACGCCGCGGGCGTGAATTCGCCCGGGTCCGGAACGGATATCACATCGCGCGGATGATCTCTGCGCCAAAGGCCGAGCACGACACCTGGGTCGCGCCGTCCATCAGGCGGGCGAAGTCGTAGGTGACCTGTTTAGCCTGAATGGCGCCTTCGGTACCCTTGATGATCAGGTCGGCGGCCTCGATCCAGCCCATGTGGCGCAGCATCATCTCGCCGGACAGGATGATCGAACCCGGGTTTACATAGTCTTGGCCGGCGTATTTGGGTGCGGTGCCGTGCGTGGCCTCGAACATCGCGATGGTGTCGGACAAGTTGGCGCCGGGGGCGATGCCGATACCGCCCACCTCGGCCGCCAGCGCGTCGGAGATGTAATCACCATTCAGGTTCAGCGTGGCGATGACATCGTATTCATCTGGCCGCAGCAGGATCTGTTGCAAGAAGGCGTCGGCGATCACATCTTTAATGACGATACCGTTCGGTAGTTCCATCCACGGGCCTTCGCCGATCAGTTTGGCGCCAAACTCACGCGCGGCCAGTTCATAGCCCCATTTCTTAAAACCGCCCTCGGTGAACTTCATGATGTTGCCCTTGTGCACCAAGGTCACCGAGCGGCGGTTGTTGTCGATGGCGTACTGGATGGCCTTGCGGATCAGGCGCTCGGAGCCCTCGATGGACACGGGCTTGATGCCGATGGCGGAGGTCTCCGGGAAGCGAATCTTGGTCACGCCCATCTCGGTTTGCAGGAAGGCGATCACCTTCTTCACGGCATCGGAATTGGCTTCCCACTCGACGCCGGCGTAGATGTCTTCGGTGTTCTCGCGGAAGATCACCATGTCCACCTTCTCGGGTGCCTTCACCGGTGAGGGCACGCCGGTGAAATAGCGCACCGGGCGCAGGCAGACATAGAGGTCGAGCATCTGGCGCAGCGCCACATTGAGCGAGCGAATGCCGCCCGAGGTGGGCGTGGTTAGCGGACCTTTGATGGAAATGACATAGTCCCGGGCGGCCTGCACGGTTTCGTCGGGCATCCAGGTGTCGTTGCCATAGACCTTGACGGCCTTTTCGCCGGCAAAGATCTCCATCCATTCAAGCTGTCGCGCACCGCCGTAGGCACGGGCTACCGCCGCATCCAGCACACGGCGCATCACCGGGGTGATATCGACGCCGGTGCCATCGCCCTCGATAAACGGAATAATCGGGCGAGCGGGGACATTGAGGCTGTTGTCTGCATTGACGGTAATCCGGCTGCCGCTGGCGGGAATCTGGAGATGGCTCATGAGGGTTTCCTGGCTAAGTTTATATTTGAGCTTGCAAAATCGGTTCGAAGGTCTGTGTCGGTTGAAGCACGAATGGGCGCTATTTTACCCGAGCGGCCCTGTTTCAGGATGAATGTGCCCTTGTTAGGAATCAGCGACAAATCAGTAGGTTGACAGAGTCCGCTGGATAAAGCCAAGCGATCGGGGTGCAAAAACCGTATAGGTTCGATACATCGACCGGCCGGGCGCATTCTGTGCATGGATCGTGCTGCGCGATACCCCGGCCAGAGCACATCGCTGCAACGACCCTCTTGAAAGCGGATCGCCGCTGTATGGTGCATCCATGCCCCAATGTTGTGCGCGTCACCGGGTGTTCTTGTCTTCCACCCCATTTGTGTGCACTACGGATCAAGGGTTTAACGACCTGGCACGCTTCATGCTTATTCTTGGTCAGTGCAAATTGTTAAATCATCTGTCTCTTGATGGGGCATAGGGAGAAAATCATGAACGCAGGGTTCTGGAAATCGGGCCACACGCCCACTTTGTTGTCCGCCTTTTTGTATTTCGATATCGCCTTCATGGTCTGGGTGATCCTGGGGCCGCTGGGCGTGCAGATTGCTGCCGACCTCGGCCTGACCCCCGTGCAAAAGGGGCTGATGGTCGCAACTCCGGTGCTGGCGGGCGGCATCTTGCGTGTGGTGATGGGCGTGCTGGTGGATCATCTCAAACCCAAAAAAGCCGGAATAATCGGCCAGATCATCGTCATGGGCTCCATGTTGTGGGCCTGGCTTGCCGGTATTCATGATTTTCGTGAAGCCCTGATCCTGGGCGTGCTGCTAGGGTTTGCCGGTGCGGCTTTCGCCGTGGCCTTGCCGCTCGCTTCGCGCTGGTATCCACCCCAGCACCAAGGTACGGCACTGGGCATCGCCGGTGCCGGTAATTCGGGCACCGTGCTGGCCGCGCTGTTTGCGCCGGCGCTGGCTGTGGCCTATGGCTGGGGCAATGTCTTCGGTTGGGTGCTGATTCCGCTGGGCCTGGCTTTTATTGTTTATGTGTTGTTTGCCAAGGATGCACCAGACTGCCCGCCGCCCAAATCCTTGCACCAATATCTGCATGTGCTGAAGGATAAGGATGCTTGGTGGTTTATGTTCTTCTACTTCTGCACCTTTGGCGGCTTCGTGGGCCTGGCCTCCAGCCTGACCATCTACTTTAATGACCAGTACGGCATGACGCCGGTGCATGCGGGCTATTTCACCGCTGTCTGCGTGTTTGCGGGCTCTCTGGTACGCCCCCTCGGCGGCGCACTCGCAGACCGCATTGGTGGCATCCGCACCCTGTTGACTATGTATATGCTGGCCGGCCTCTTTATTATTCTGGTGAGCTTCGGTTCGGACTCTGCCTATGTTGCGCTGGCGCTGTTTATCCTTGCCATGGGTAGCCTAGGCGTGGGCAACGGCGCGGTATTTCAACTGGTGCCGCAGCGCTTTCGCAAGGAAATCGGCGTGATGACCGGCCTGGTCGGCATGGCAGGCGGCATCGGCGGCTTTTACCTGGCGGCCAGCCTAGGCTATATCAAAGGCGCAACCGGGAGTTACCAGCTCGGTTTGCTGATTTTTGCCGGTTTGTGCTTCGTCGCGCTGCTGGGCCTCTCTTTGGTAAAAAACCGCTGGCGCACCACTTGGGGCGCAGTGCACATTTCCGGCGCGAGGATCTAAGCGATCGGGATCTTTCTTGAAGTTGCGCCGCGTTAACAGAGGAGGGCAGCGTCACTTCAGGGGCGTCACTTCAGAGGCGCCTATTTTTCACCCCGCACCCGCTTCATTCTGTGAGTAAATGATTGGCTCTTGGTGATTGGTAATGGATCTGGCCACATTACACATTTTGGCAACCACGACGGCCATGGCCCATGTAGGGGCAGGCCCCCGTGCCTGCCCTAGCGGTGAAAGGGCAACCACAGGGGGTTGCCCCTACGAAAATAAGGCAAGCACAGGGTTTTCCACCTCACTTCCGCAATTCATCCTCGCGGGTCCGTACGATGAATTGCACTACCCACTCGATTTCATATAGAGCTAAATAATTCATGTCCACCAACACCCTTGCATTAAGTATCGGTCAGTCAACAGCGCAGGGCGCTCGCGAGTTGAACGAAGACTTTTGCGCAGCGGCGTTTCCCGACGGCGAAATCGGTCAGCGCCACGGCGCGATTGCGGCGATGGCCGACGGTATTTCGGGTGGGCGCGGGCGCGAGGCGGCAGAGTCTTCCGTACGCGGCCTGCTGGCGGATTACTACGCGGTGCCCGAAACTTGGGAAGTTGGTCGGGCGCTGAACAAACTGGTCATGGCCTTGAATCGCTGGATGCACGGGCAAAACCAGTCGCATCTGCATGGCGAATTGATGTGCGCGTTCTCGGCACTGGCCTTGCGCGGCAAGCGTTATACCGTGATTCACGCCGGTGACACGCGCGTGTATTTAATGCGCGGACAAGAACTGGCGCTACTGACTCGTGATCATGTGTGGGACAAACCTGACATGCGTCATGTCCTCAAACGCGCGCTGGGGTTGGATGCGCAACTGCTGCCCGACATACACGAAGGCGATCTTCAGGCAGGCGACCGTTTTGTACTGGTCTGCGATGGCGTGTGGAATGCCCTTGCCCCCGTTTTGCTGCATAAAACAGTGGCGCTCTTTCACGACCCTAAGCGGGCCGCGCAAGCCCTGGTCGATGAGGCGCTCAAGGCGGGCAGTCAGGACAATGTCACCGCGCTGGTGCTGGATGTGGACAGCGTGCCGGAGAACAGCTTGCAAACCGCCTTGCAGGAGTTGACCGAGTTGCCGATTCCACAGACGCTGCAGGTGGGCTTTGATATCGATGGATTACACATTGAGGCGCAAATTCACGACAGTCGTGGCTCCCGACTTTATCGGGTACGCGATACGCAGACCGGTCAGTTATTTGCCTTAAAAACGCTGGCGCTGGCACTGGCGGACGACGCTGATTTAAAACGCAAACTGGCCGAAGAGGAATGGCTGGCACGGCGTATCGCCTCGCATTATTTCCCTAGTTGCATTTGTGCGCGGGACAGAAAACGAAACTACCTTTATCTGTTGTATAGCTGGCATGACGGAGCCAGCCTGATGCAACACCTGGAAACAGGCCGCCGATTTACCGCACCGGAAGTCGCGCAGATCGGCATTCGCCTGCTGAAAGGGGTGTCTGCCTTGCACCGCCTGGGCATCCTGCATCGCGATATCAAGCCGGACAATCTCCATCTGGATGCCGACGGCAAGTTACGCATTCTCGATCTGGGTGTCGCACGCTGCGAAAGTTTGGGCATTGGCATGGACACGCCCGCGGCTGGAACGCCGAGCTTTTTGCCGCCAGAATCGTTTGGCGGCATGGAGGCCAACGCGAAGTTTGATTTGTACGCTGCCGGCGTCACGCTTTACCACTTGTTGACGCAAAAATACCCGTATGGCGAAATCGAGCCATTCCAGCATCCGAAATTTAATGACCCAGCGCCGCCCACGCGCTACCGCCCCGACATTCCGGGCTGGCTGGAAGATGTGCTGCTGAAGGCGGTCGCCCGTGATCCGGTTGCGCGTTTTGAGACCGTTGAGGAAATGCTCATCGCTCTGGAAAAGGGCGACAGCGTAAGGCTCCATGTGCGGCGCAAAAGCCCATTGGTTGAACGCAATCCGCTGGCGTTGTGGCAAGGCATCGCCGCGCTGTCTCTGTTGTTTAATGTGTTGCTGATTTATCTGGTTTTGGCGGGCGGCACTCATTAGGTGCGAACGCAAAGTGCAGACGCGCTGATGTGGTGCATCAATCCACCGGATTCACCCTATTCAAAACCTTGATATTTTAATAAGTCCTTATGTTTCTTGGTCTCGCGCGGTGTTTAAAAAAGTTGGCACGGTCGTTGCTTAATATAAAACACACGCTGATTGAATCTGGAGAAACGAAAAATGGGCATGAGTGAAACTCCAAAGAAAATGAAACTGGTCATGGTCGGCAACGGCATGGCCGGGGTGCGCACGCTGGAAGAGTTGTTGAAACTCACACCAGACCTGTACGACATCACCGTGTTCGGCAACGAGCCGCACCCTAATTACAACCGCATCATGTTGAGTCCGGTGCTGGCGGGTGAGCAGACCCTCGAGCAGATCATTACCCACCCGCGTGCGTGGTATGCGGAAAACGGCATTACCCTGCACACCGGGAAAAGGGTTACAAAAATCGATCGCCAGAGGCGTTTCGTCGAATCCGAGGACGGCACCCGCGCCGATTACGACCGGCTGTTGATTGCCACCGGCTCGGTACCGTTCATGCTGCCCATCCCCGGTGCGAACTTGCCGGGCGTGATGGGTTTCCGCGACATTGCCGATGTGGATGCCATGGTTTCCGCCTCGGGCGCGTACAAAAACGCCGTCGTCATCGGCGGTGGCCTGTTGGGGTTGGAAGCGGCAAACGGCCTGAAGATACGCGGCATGAATGTGTCGGTGGTGCATATCGCGCCGTGGCTGCTGGAACGCCAACTGGACGAACCCGCTGCGCGCATGTTGCAAGGTAATCTGGAGACCAAGGGGCTGAACTTCCTGTTGCAAAAGCAAACCGCTGCGTTAATCAAGGGCGAATCGGGTCGGGTCGCGGCCATCCAGTTCAAGGACGGCGAAACCGTTGCTGCGGATCTAATCGTTATGGCGGTTGGCATCCGCCCCAATGTGGCGCTGGCCGAATCCGCCGGGCTGCATTGCGATCGCGGTATTCGCGTTAACGACACGCTGCAAACCGTGACCGATCCGCGCATTTACGCCATTGGCGAATGCGTCAACCATCGCGGCACCGCCTATGGTCTGGTTGCGCCACTGTTCGAGCAGGCCAAGGTTTGCGCCAACCATCTGGCGGAATATGGCATTGCGCGCTACACCGGTTCGATGACTTCAACCAAGCTTAAAGTCACCGGCATTGACCTTTTTTCCGCCGGAAACTTTAGCGGCGGCGAAGGTTTTGAAGAGATCGTTTTCCAAGATGCCGGGCGCGGCTCCTACAAAAAACTCATGCTGAAAGACAACAAGCTGGTCGGCAGCGTGCTGTATGGCGACACGCTGGACGGCGCTTGGTATTTCGAGTTGATGCGCGACGGCACGGATGTTTCCGACTTCCGCGACAAATTGCTGTTTGGCCGTCATCATGTCGGTGACTCTGGCGCAGGCGGCGGCAATGAAATTACCCGCGTCATCTCGCTGCCCGATAGCGCTGAAATCTGTGGTTGCAACGGTGTGTGCAAAGGCACCATCGTGAAGGCCATTCTCAGCAAGAAACTCTTTACGCTGGACGAGGTGCGCTCACACACCAAGGCTTCATCGTCTTGTGGCAGTTGCACCGGGCTGGTGGAGACACTTCTCGCTGCGACGGCTGGCGGCGACTATTCCACTGCGCCATCCAAGAAAGCGATGTGCGGTTGTACCGAGCACACCCACGACGAAGTGCGTGCGGCGATTCCCGCCAATAATCTCAAATCCATACCGGACTTGATGCACACGCTCAACTGGAAAACACCGGACGGCTGTAACAAGTGCCGCCCGGCGCTCAATTACTACCTGCTGTGCGCCTGGCCGACCGAGTATGCGGACGACGCGCAGTCGCGTTATATCAACGAGCGCGCCCACGGCAACATCCAGAAGGACGGCAGTTTTTCGGTGGTGCCGCGTATGTGGGGCGGGCTGACCAATCCTAAAGAGTTGCGTGCCATCGCGGATGTGGCCGATAAATTTAATATCCCTGAAATGAAGGTCACCGGCGGCCAGCGCATCGACCTGTTTGGTATCCAAAAAGAAGACCTGCCTGCGGTGTGGAAGGATTTGTCCGATGCGGGTTTTGTCTCCGGCCACGCCTACGGCAAGGCGCTGCGCACGGTTAAAACCTGCGTGGGTGCCAAGTGGTGCCGCTTTGGTACGCAGGATTCCACCGGTCTGGGCGTGAAGCTGGAACAACTGACTTGGGGCTCCTGGATGCCGCACAAGTACAAGCTGGCGGTGTCTGGCTGCCCGCGCAACTGTGCCGAGGCGACCATTAAAGACTTTGGTGTGGTGTGCGTGGATTCTGGCTACGAACTGCATGTCGGCGGCAACGGCGGCATCAAGGTGCGCGTGACCGACCTGTTGTGCAAGGTAGAAACCGAAGAGCAGGTGATGGAGTACACCGCGGCCTTCGCCCAGATGTACCGCGAAGAGGCGCATTACCTGGAACGCACCGCACCGTGGTTGGAGCGCGTGGGATTGGCGCATATCAAGGCCAAGGTGGTGGAAGACGCGGCCAACCGGAGCGCACTGGCAGAACGCTTCGTGATCTCGCAAAAACCTGCGCAGGTTGACCCGTGGAAAGAACGCACCGAAGGCGACAAGAAGCGGGAATTCATCCCGATTCACGCGGCGGCTTGATGATTTTTTTAGCCTCTCTCCCCTCAAAGTAAAGCGGCTTAAACAAAGGACATGAACATGACTCACTGGATTGAAGTGGCCCAATTTGCAGACATCCCCCGCCAAGGTGCGCGCGTTATTACCACGGCGATTGGCGATATTGCTGTATTTCGCACGGTGGACGATGAAATCTTCGCGCTGCGTGACCAATGCCCGCACAAGGGCGGTCCGTTGTCGCAAGGCATCGTGCATGGTAAAAAGGTTGCCTGCCCGCTGCACGACTGGAAGATCAATCTCGACACCGGCTTGGCCGTCGCCCCCGATGAAGGCTGTGCGGCGCGCTTTCCGGTTAAAGTGGAAGCTGGCCGCGTCAGTCTGTCGCTCGTGCCCGCCGAAGGTTGTCCAAACCACTGAACCGGCATATGGCCTTCCCTGAAACCATTCACAGCACCTGCCCGTATTGCGGCGTGGGCTGTGGCGTTCTAGTTAGCCGCAAGGCTGATGGCTATGCGGTGCGCGGCGACCCGGAACATCCGGCCAATCTTGGTCGGCTCTGTTCAAAAGGCGCCGCCCTGGCCGACACGCTCGACCTGGACGAGCGCCTGCTGCATCCACAAATAAACGGCGTACAAAGCAGTTGGGACGATGCGCTGAATACCGTGGCGGAAAAATTTTCCAGTGTCATCAAAGAACATGGTCCCGGCGCGGTGGCCTTTTATGTATCTGGCCAGTTGCTGACTGAGGACTACTACGTTGCCAACAAGCTGATGAAGGGTTTCATCGGCAGCGCCAATATCGACACCAATTCGCGTCTTTGCATGTCATCTCCGGTGGCCGGACATAAACGCGCTTTTGGTAGCGACACCGTACCCGGCTGTTATGAAGACCTGGAACTGGCGGACTTGATCGTGCTGGCCGGCTCCAATACCGCGTGGGCGCATCCAGTGGTATTTCAGCGTATTGCCGCCGCAAAAAAGTCGCGTCCGCAACTGAAGGTTGTAGTGATCGACCCGCGCCGCACCGCCACCTGCGACATCGCCGATTTGCACCTTGCCATCAAACCCGGCACGGATGCCTGGCTGTTCAACGGCCTGCTCAATCACCTGCGGCGCGAGGATGGTATTGACTGGAGCTATCTGGAAAATTACGTCGAAGGTTTTGGCGCCGCGCTGGAAGAAGTCAGCGGCTTGAATATTCCCAAGATAGCGGTGCAATGCGGCCTGTTCGAAGCAGATGTGGCGGAATTTTTCCGCCTGTTTACGCAAACACACAAAACCGTCACGCTATTTTCACAGGGCATTAATCAGTCTTCTTCCGGCGTGGACAAGATCAACAGCATCATCAATGTGCATCTGGCTACCGGTCGTGTTGGTTTGCCCGGTGCTTCGCCCTTTTCCATCACCGGCCAGCCCAATGCCATGGGCGGTCGCGAAGTCGGCGGACTTGCCAATCAACTGGCCGCACACATGGACTTTTCGCCAGAGAGCATTGAGCGCGTGAGTCGCTTCTGGAATGCGCCCAACATCGCTACACACCCCGGCCTCAAAGCCGTGGAGCTATTCGACGCGGTGCGTGAAGGGCGCATCAAGGCGCTGTGGATTATGGCGACCAACCCGGCAGTCAGCCTGCCCGAGGCTGATCGTGCGGTGGCGGCATTGAGAAACTGCGAATTCGTAGTGGTGTCCGATGTCACCGCCCACACCGACACCGCCATCCACGCCCATGTACACCTGCCTGTCGCCGCCTGGGGCGAGAAAAACGGCACGGTAACGAATTCCGAACGGCGCATTTCACGCCAACGCGCTTTTATGCCCGCACCGGGCGAGGCGCAACCCGACTGGTGGATAGTGAACGAAGTTGCCAAACGCATGGGCTACACGTCAGCGTTCGATTACGCCAGCGCGGACGCCATTTTCCGCGAACACGCGACCCTATCTGCGTTTGAAAACACCCAGCGCGACTTCAATCTGGCCGGGCTGAGCAAATTGAGTCACGCCGAATACGACACGCTAGCGCCCGTGCAATGGCCGGTCGCGGCCAACGGCCAAGGTACGCAACGCCTGTTCGCACAAGGCCGTTATTTCACCGCCAACGGCAAGGCGCGCATGATCGCCCACCGCCCGCGTGGCCCAGCGCATCCGGTGGATACTGCCCGCCCATTTATTTTCAACACCGGACGCGTGCGCGACCAGTGGCACACTATGACGCGCACCGGCAAGACGGCAAAATTACTCGCGCACATCGACGAACCCTACATTGAAATGCACCCGCAGGATGCACGCAACGCCGGGGTTAAATCCGGCGCACTGGCACGCGTGTGCAACGGGCGTGGTGAAATACTGGTACGCGTGCTGGAAAGCGCAGACCAACGTCCCGGTTCAGTATTTGCACCGATCCACTGGAGCAACCAGAACTCGGCCAAAGCACGCGTCGATGCGCTGATTTACGCCGTTACCGATGAGATCTCCGGACAACCAGAATTCAAGCACGCGCCCGTCGCGGTGGAAGCCTATGCCGCCGCCTGGCATGGTTTTGTGCTTGCACGCCGCGCGCTTGACTGCCATGCCAGCGGTTACTGGACGCGCATTCGTGCCAAGGCTTGCTGGCGACACGAGCTAGCCGGGCTCGACCAGGGTTGCCAGTGGCCTTCGCTCATGCGTGAAGAATTTGGCAACGCAGGCGACTGGATCGAGTTAAAAGATTGTGCGGTCAACCGTTATCGTGCCGCGTTGATAAAGGACGGGCGCGTAGAATTGGTGTGTTTCTTTGACCGCGACCACGCCGCCTTGCCGCCACGCCACTGGCTGGAGGCACTGTTCGAGAAGGAACAACTTAGCGGCGACGAACGCATTGCCTTGTTGTCCGGTCGACCAAACCTGTCCACGCCAGATGCCGGTCGCATTATCTGCGCCTGTTTTGGCGTGGGCGAAAACGATTTAAAACGCGTTATTGCCCAGGGCGCCGATTCGGTGGAGGCGTTGGGCCTCAGCCTGAAAGCCGGAACCAACTGCGGTTCCTGCATACCGGAATTAAAAAAACTGCTCTCCGCCTGAAACGGACTCGATTAAGAAGAGGAAACCCATGCTGTTTGGACGCGCAAAAAAGAACGCCATCAAGATCGCCGACAAGGGCGTGGTGGAATGGAAATACGCCGCCTGTGGCTATTGCTCCACCGGTTGTTCCATCGAGGTTGGCTTGAACGCCGAGGGCAAGCCGGTGTCCTCGCGCGGAGTGGCCGATGCCGATGTCAACCGGGGCAAGCTGTGCCTAAAGGGCATCTTTGAACATGAGTTGTTTACTTCTGCCGGGCGCGGTCTTCTGGCGCAACAAAGGCTTTGTCGAACACGCCCGCGAAGTGGGGTTGGCCAACATGCCGCAAATGGGCGTAGCTTACGAACAGCATCACCCGTTCAAATTCGACGAGTTGCTGAAACCCTTGCGCACCGCTGCCACATCAACCCCGGCAACGACCACATCGACAAGATAAACCCTTGCTCAACGCCCGCTGTCGCCCGAGGGGGTAGGGGCAGGCCCCTGTGCCTGCCCTAGCGGTGAATGGGCAACCATGGGGATGCAGGGAAACCACGGGGGGGTGCCCCTACGATCGCCGTGAATGGTGGATCGAGTATGAGTAATCCGTTAATGCCTCGTTATTAATGGCCTTGCAAGCGCTCTCGCCAGTAGTGCGTGCGAGCGAGGATGGCGTCTCGATCCAGGCTTAGGGCGCGGTGTTCGCGGACGACAGCCTGCCCGGCGATCCAGACGGCGCTGACCTGCGCGCGGCCGGCGCTGTAGACGAGCTGTGAGATGGGGTCAAAACAGGGCTGGGTCTCGGGGCCGGACAGATCCACGGCGACCAGATCGGCCGCCTTGCCGATGGCCAGCGAACCAATGCGGTCGTCTAATCCCAGAGCCCGGGCCCCGTGGATCGTGGCCATGGCCAAGGCCTGATGGGCGGGAACGGCATCGGCCTGGCCAGAGGCCCCTTTCGCCAGCAGGGCCGCGAGGCGCATTTCTTCCCAGAGATCCAGTCGGTTATTGCTGGCGGCCCCGTCGGTGCCCAGTCCGACCGTGAGACCGTGTGCCAGCATAGAGGCGAGAGGGGCCATTCCGCTGGCGAGTTTTAGATTGGAACTGGGGCAATGGGCGATGGATGCGCCCTGTTCGGCGAGCAGGGCCTGTTCGTCTGGGTTTAGATGCACGGCATGAACGGCGATGAGTTGCGGCCCGACAAGGCCTAGCTGGTGCAGGCGTTCCAGAGGGCGCAGGCGGTAGCGTTCCAGGCTTTGCTTGATCTCGTCGAGGGTCTCGTGCAGATGGATGTGGATAGGCAGGTCGAGTTGGGCGCTGTAGGTGGCGATCTTCTCGAAACTACGGTCACTGACTGAATAGGGCGCGTGCGGGGCAAGGCAGAAGTGCGCCAGAGGGTTGTCTAACCACTGGTCACGCATGGCTAGGCCTTGTTGTAGATAGGCGTCCGGATCGGCGGCCCAGGCGCTGGGGAAGTCCAGCACGATGAGGCCGCTGACGATGCGTTGCCCGGCCTGGGTCGCGGCCTGCAGACTGGCTTCGGGGAAGAAATACATATCGTTGAAGCAGGTGATGCCGCCTTCCAGCATCTCTAGACAGGCCAACTGGGTACCCTCGCGGACAAAGTCTGGAGTGACCCAGCGTTTTTCGGCGGGCCAGATATGGTTTTGCAGCCATTCCATCAGGGGGAGGTCGTCCGCATAGCCGCGTAACAGGGTCATCGCCGCATGGGTGTGCAGGTTGATGAGTCCCGGGATCAGGGCGTGGCCGGGTAGACGCTGATGTTCAGTGGCCTGATAGCGATCATCGGCCTCATGGACGGGGAGAATATCCAAGATGTGACCGCCACGGACGATCAGGGCGTGGCCTTCCAAGACTTGGAGGGCAGGCTCGACCGGGATGATCCACTGGGGGTCGATGCGCAGGTCGGCGGGGAGGGGGGCAGAGAGGTGCGCTGGAATGGATGGCGTATGCATATTGCGCATCCTATGCGTTTCTAGGATCAATTGACAACCAGGGTCGATCGGAAGTCGTGATAAAATCGCGCGCGCCCGCACTCTGCATGGAGTGCGGTTTTTTATAACAACGGATCCATCAATGGAACAATTCGCCAAGGAAACCCTGCCCATCAGCCTCGAAGAGGAGATGCGTCATTCCTATCTCGATTACGCAATGAGCGTGATCGTCGGCCGTGCGCTGCCCGATGTGCGCGATGGTCTGAAGCCGGTGCATCGTCGAGTGTTGTTTGCGATGCACGAGCTTTCCAACGATTGGAACCGGGCCTACAAGAAATCGGCGCGTATCGTTGGCGATGTGATCGGTAAATATCACCCGCACGGCGACACGGCGGTGTACGACACCATTGTGCGCATGGCGCAACACTTTTCGCTGCGCTATCCGTTGGTGGATGGCCAGGGTAACTTTGGTTCGGTGGATGGAGATAACGCGGCGGCGATGCGTTACACCGAAATTCGTATGTCCAAGATTGCCCATGAGTTGTTGGCCGACCTTGACAAGGAAACGGTTGATTTTGGGCCCAACTATGACGGTTCAGAGCATGAGCCGCTGATCTTGCCGGCCAAGATCCCCAATCTGCTCATCAACGGTTCGTCGGGTATCGCCGTGGGTATGGCCACCAATATCCCGCCGCACAACCTGACCGAGGTGGTCACGGCCTGTCTGGCGGTACTCAAGCGTCCGGATATTAGTATCGATGAGCTGATTGATTTGGTTCCGGCCCCCGATTTTCCGACCGCCGGCATCATCTATGGCTTGAATGGTGTGCGCGACGGCTATCGTACTGGCCGCGGTCGTGTGGTGATGCGTGCCCGCTGCCACTTTGAGGATATCAGCGGCGGGCGTCAGGCGATCATCGTCGATGAGCTGCCTTATCAGGTCAACAAGGCCAATCTTCTGATCAAGATCGGTGAGTTGGTCAAAGAAAAACGCCTTGAGGGGATCTCGGAGTTGCGCGACGAGTCGGACAAGTCCGGCATGCGCATGGTCATCGAGTTGAAGCGCGGCGAGATGGCCGAGGTGATCCTCAACAAGCTGTATAAAGAAACGCAGATGCAGGACACTTTTGGCATGAACATGGTGGCCATCCTTGATGGTCAGCCGCGTCTGCTGAACTTGAAGCAGATGCTGGAGGCCTTCCTGCGCCATCGTCGCGAGGTCATCACCCGGCGCACCCATTTTGAGTTGAAAAAGGCGCGTGAACGCGGCCATGTCCTGGAAGGCTTGGCCGTAGCGCTGGCCAATGTGGATGAGATCATCGCCCTTATCAAGTCCGCAGCCACTCCGACGGAGGCCAAGGCGTCTTTGATGACCAAGGCCTGGCGCTCGCAATTGGTGACCGACATGCTGGTGCGGGCCGCCGGTGATACGGCTGGCCCGACGGTCGAGGCCTTCCGCCCGCTCGATCTGCCGGCCCATTTTGGTCTGCACCCCGAGGGTTATTTCCTCTCCGATACCCAGGCCCAGGCCATCCTTGATCTGCGCCTGCAACGCCTGACGGGTCTGGAGCAGGACAAGATCTTCAGCGAATACGGCGAGGTTATGGTCAGGATCGCCGATCTGCTCGACATCCTCAGCCGTCCGGATCGCGTCACAACGATTATCGGTGAGGAACTGAAAGAGATCAAAAAGCAGTTTGGTGATGCTCGCCGCAGCGAGATCATCGCCAACGCTACGGATTTCTCGCTCGAAGACCTGATCGCCCCGGAAGAAGTGGTGGTGACCTTGTCGCACTCCGGTTATATCAAGTCGCAGCCGATTGATGAGTATCGGACTCAGCGGCGCGGTGGGCGCGGCAAGCAGGCGGCGGGGACCAAGGAAGAAGATTTCATCGACAACCTGTTTATCGCCAATACCCACGACACTATCCTCTGTTTTACGGACCGCGGCCGTTTGTTCTGGCTCAAGGTCTATGAGGTGCCGCAGGGTAGTCGCACGGCGCGGGGCAAGCCCATCGTTAATCTGCTCAAGGTTGAGGAGGGCGAGAAGGTCACCACCATCCTGCCGGTGAAGGAATACGCTGAAGATCGCTTTGTGTTCATGGCGACGGCCTTCGGAACGGTCAAGAAGACGCCGCTTGCGGATTTCTCGCGGCGGCGTTCGGCCGGCATCATCGCGGTCAATCTGGACGAGGGCGATCACCTGGTGGGCGTGGCCCTGACCGACGGTCAGCAGTTTGTGATGTTGTTTACCAACGATGGCAAGGCCAACCGTTTTGCCGAGGCGGAGGTTCGCTCCATGGGCCGAGTGACGCGTGGCGTGCGCGGTATCAAGTTAGGCAAGGGGGCCAGCGTGATCGCGCTTCTGATCGCGACCGATGAGAAACAGTCCGTTCTGACGGCAACCGAGAACGGTTATGGCAAGCGCACCCCGGTGGGTGATTACAGCCGTCACGGTCGCGGGGGTCAGGGTGTTATCGCCATCGCCACCACGGCCCGTAACGGCAAAGTGGTGGGCGCGACCCTGGTTGAGCCGGAAGACGAGATCATGATGATCACCGATGGGGGTGTCCTGATCCGGACTCGGGTCAACGAGATCCGCTCTCTGGGGCGTTCCACGCAGGGCGTGACGCTGATCAATCTGGGCGAGGGCGAGAAGCTGACCAGCTTGCAACGGGTCGCCGAGCAGGATGAAGAGATGCCGGGTACGACGCCGGAGTTGTTCTGACTTCCTGATGGGACCCCGGCTCAGGCCGGGGTCGCTGTTCTGGATAATAAAAACGCCGCAGACGGATCTGCGGCGTTTTTATTTGTAGCGGTTATACCTAAGCAATGCCTAAGCGTCGCCTAAGAGGTCCAAGCGGGTTTTATTTGTAGCGGATGATCGGGGTGCGGGGCTCGGAAGGCGGCTTGGGTGCATCGTCGCTATGTGTCGCAGACGGGGAATAGCGGTCACTGCTACTGCGCTCGGTTCGCTCGCCGCCGCTGCGCCCATAGGGTGAACGCCGTTCGCCGCTGCCGTAACTACTGCCACCGCCACTCGGATGCTCGCCGCCCGGACGCGAGGGCGAAACCGTGGAGATGGCGTGTTTGAATACCGCTTGCAAGGCGGCGTCGTGGCCGCGGAGCAGCACCATGTATTGGTCAAAGGACTCGATGCGACCAACCAGCTTGATCCCGTTGACGAGGAACATGGACACAGTGGTATGTTCCTTGCGCAGGTTGTTCAAAAATTGATCTTGCAGGTTGACGCGTTCACTCATGGTGCGGATGTCCGGGTACGACAGTTATTTTCAGGTGCTGATCATAGCATGGCAGTTTGACTGGGATCATTCTACCTTGGTACGGGCCTGTATTTGGTCAACCAGTTGCTTGACCTGTTGCTGAAGCATTTGCTCGCGTAGGCTGTCCTTGACCGCAGCGAATTCGGGGAAGGTGAAGGGGCGGGTCGCCTCGAGACGGATGATGTGCCACCCGAATTGGGTCTTGACCGGTGTGTCGAGCAGTTGGCCCGCCTTCATGCCGGCCAGGGCTTGTGCAAATTCGGGGACCAGGTCGTCACCGCTCATCCACTCCAGATCGCCGCCCCGCTTGGCGGAGCCGGGATCCTTGGAATGCTTTTTGGCCAGGGCCGCGAAGGGCTTCTTCTTCTTGAGGTCGGCGAGAATGGATCTTGCCAGCGATTCTTCGCTGACCAAGATGTGGGCGGCATGGTATTCGTTCTTGGCCGCATTTTTGTCTGTTTGGGCCTTGAGGGTGTCATAGGCCGCCCGAACCGCCGCATCGCTGATGGGGTGTTGCGTCAGTTCGTCATCCAGCAGGGCATCGGCGAGCAGGTTGCGCTGTAACACCTCGATGCGGGCGCGTACGGACGGAAGTCGGTCTAATTGACGCTTGCTGGCCTCTTGAGCGAGAAGTTCGAGCGTGATGAGCTTGTTGCGTACCGTTTCATAGGTGACCGGTTTGCCACGCTGGGCGTTCTCATTTATGACCAGGGTCGCATGGCTGGCGGGGATGGCGATGCCGTTGACGGTCGCGACCGGGCCGGTTGGTTGGGCCGTCACCGGTGCGGCGGTCGGTGTGCTGGCCTTCGGGGCGGCTTCGGCGGCGTGGACCCATCCATGGGCCACTAAGAGCGGGGAGATGAATAGGGCAAAGATCAGGGCGGGGGTTTTCATGCGGCGGACTCCGGGGTGTTTTCGCTAGGACTGGTGGCAACGATGGTCAGGGCGTGAATTGCGTTCTGCATCAAGTCGCCGAGGGCGACATAGACAGCGCGGTGGCGAGCAACGGTACCCAGCCCTTCAAAGGCGGCGGATACGATGCGCATGCGGTAGTGACCGCCCCCGGAACGGGCGCCGGCATGACTGGCGTGTGCCGCGCTTTCATCAAGGATGTCCAGGCTGAGGGGGGTCAGGCTGGAGAGGCGGGTTTGCATTTCTGTAACGGTGTCGGTCATGGCAATACCTTGCGGAAGGGTTGGACGGTCACGCGGGCATAGACACCGGCGCTGACATAGGGGTCGGCATCGGCCCAAGCGCGGGCGCTGTCGAGATCGGTGAATTCAGCCACGATCAGGCTTCCGGTGAAGCCGGCTGGACCGGGATCTACGGCATCAATGGCCGGAAAAGGGCCGGCCAGTAAGAGACGACCTTCTTGTTGCAGGTGTTGCAGGCGGGCGAGATGGGCCGGACGCGTGGCGAGGCGTTTTTCCAGGCTGTCTTCGGTGTCGTGGCCGATGATGGCGTAATACATCAGGTCGGCTCTTTCATGTGACGGGACAGATATACGCCTTGGGCGAGCACGAAGACCAGCATCAGGCCGAGGGTGCCGAAGAGCTTGAAAGTAACCCAGGTGTCAGTATCGTAGGTGTTGGCGACCCAGACATTGGCTAGACCCATAGCCGCGAAAAAGAGGGCCCACATTTGGTTCAGACGGGCCCAGACCGGATCGGGGAGTTCCAGTTGACCCTGCATCATCAGTCGGATCAGGTTACGACCGGAGAGTCGCGGTGCCAACGCGAGGCTCAGGGCGAAGAGCCAGTACAGGACGGTGGGTTTCCACTTGATGAAGGTCTCGTTATGGAAGATCAGGGTGGCGCTACCGAAGACGACGATAAGTACCAACGAGACCCAGAGCATGGCATCGATGCTGCGCCCGCGCAGCTTGAGCCAGCCGATCTGCCCGAAGGTGGCCCCGATCGCGACCAAGGTGGCGATAAATACGCCCGGTTTTTGTGTTGGGGTTAGCTGAATCCCTAGCCAAGTCAGGGCATCAGAGGCGGCCTGCGGGTGAGATTGGGCGACCTGATAGGCGATAAAAAACAGGATGATGGGAAAGAGATCGAAGAGGAGCTTTTTCACGGAGGCAGGCAGCGCGCGGAGAGGTGAGTGGATTCAGTCAGAGGTGAGCTTGGCGGTGGGTTGTGTAGCGGGTCGTGTAGCACGGCCCACCGTATGGTACGGCAGGAGGCCCCGCATTTTGCTATGATTCGTCGCTATTCCACAAGTCGGATCTTTGATGATCCAAAATTCCCTGCGTGATCTTTGATCTCCATAGTCATTCCACGGCCTCAGATGGGGTTCTTGCGCCTTCGGCGCTGGTGGTGCGTGCGGCCGAACGCGGGGTTGGGACACTGGCCCTGACCGATCACGATACCGTTCGGGGTTTGGCCGAGGCGCAAACAGA
This sequence comes from Bordetella parapertussis, assembly GCA_945890495.1. Classification (GTDB taxonomy): domain Bacteria; phylum Pseudomonadota; class Gammaproteobacteria; order Burkholderiales; family Thiobacillaceae; genus QYQG01. The sequence goes on from CAMDCO010000003.1 coordinate 77,907, forward strand.
GGCTCAGGCCGTAGGCATCCGACTGATTTACGGGGTCGAGATCTCAGTCACATGGGAGGGGCGTAGCGTCCATGTGCTCGGCCTGAATATTGATCCTGACGACCATGCTTTGGGCGCGGGCCTGGCTGGACTGCGTGCCGGGCGGGTCGAGCGGGCGCAGCGGATGGCCGAATCGCTGGCGGCCGTGGGGATCGGCGGGGCCTTCGCCGGGTCGGCGGTCTATGCTACGAGCGGTGACATGATCGGGCGGACCCACTTTGCGCGATTTTTGGTCAATAGCGGGCGGGCGGGTAGTGTGCCGGCGGTGTTCAAGCGTTTTCTCGTCCCTGGCAAGCCAGGTTATGTCAAACACGAATGGGCCAGTCTCACGGAGGCGGTGGGTTGGATCACCGGTGCGGGGGGCGAGGCTGTGCTGGCGCACCCGGGCCGTTATGACATGGGGCGAGAGCGCATGAACCAGTTGCTGGGCGAGTTTCGCGATCTGGGCGGCACCGGCATCGAGGTGGTCGCGGGGAGTCATACGACCGGCCATGTGCCGGTATTCGCCGATTACGCGGCCGCCTTTGGGCTCAAGGCCTCGATGGGCTCCGACTTTCATGCCCCCGGTGAGGGTGGACGCGAATTGGGCCGCTTGCAGGCCCTACCGGCCCGCTGCGTGCCGATCTGGCAGGATTGGTAATGTCACAGCGTTTCTATGTTCATCCGGATAACCCGCAACTGCGCCTGATGCGCGAGGCGGCCCGCATCCTGAAGGGCGGCGGGGTCATCGCCTACCCGACAGACTCTTGTTATGCCCTGGGTTGTGCGATCGGCCACAAGGAGGGGATGGACCGCATCCGTGCCCTGCGCGAGGTCGATGACAAACACCACTTCACCTTGGTGTGCCGTGACCTGTCCGAGATCGCGACGTATGCCCGGGTGGATAATGTGCAATACCGCATCCTGAAGGCGGCGACCCCGGGCAGTTATACCTTTATCCTTGAGGCGACGCGCGAGGTGCCGCGCCGCTTGCAACACCCCAAACGCAGCACGATCGGGATCCGAGTGCCGGATCATGCCGTGGTCAGCGCCCTACTGGCCGAGGTCGGCGAACCCATCCTGTCGATGTCGCTGATACTGCCGGGTGCAGAGGCCCCGTTGCTGGACCCGGAGGACATCGTCGATGCGATGGGTTCGCGCCTCGATCTGATCGTGGATGCCGGGCATTGTGGTGGCGAACCCTCGACCGTGGTGGACCTGTCGAGCGGCGTGCCGGAGTTGGTGCGCCGTGGCCGGGGTGAGCTTTCCCGCGTGGGTTTGGACTAGGGAACGCCTGTGGAATTCACCCTGATACAGAAGATTGCGATCTATGCCCTGCCGGTGATCTTCGCCATAACACTGCACGAGGCCGCGCACGGTTATGCGGCCCTGCGCTTTGGCGATAGCACGGCGCGGTCCATGGGTCGCTTGTCGCTCAATCCGCTGCGCCATATCGATCCGATTGGCACCCTCTTGGTCCCGGCCATCTCGATGCTGCTGGGCGGGATCTTGTTCGGTTGGGCCAAACCGGTACCGGTCGATTTCCGTCGCTTGCGCAATCCACGCCAGGACATGGTCTGGGTGGCGGCCGCTGGACCGGCCGCCAATCTGGTCATGGCGGTGTTCTGGGCCCTGATGCTAAAGCTATCGGTGGGGGTTGATCTGGGTGATTACAACACCCCGTTACGCATGATGGCCGAGGGCGGCATCCTGATTAACGCTGTGCTGATGGCCCTGAACCTGTTGCCCTTGCCACCTTTGGATGGTGGCCGGATTGCGGTCGGCCTGTTGCCGGATAGCTTGGCGGTGCCGCTGGCCCGCATTGAGCCTTACGGTATGTTTGTCCTTATTGCCCTGTTGTTGACCGGCATCCTGAACCAGATTCTCGGCCCAGCCGTGTCCGGTATCTTGTCGCTCTTGTCTTTCCTGCTTTGACCTCTTTCATAAACGATACCTTATGTATGTAGATCGCGTCCTCTCCGGTATGCGCCCCACGGGCGGCCTTCATCTGGGTCACTACCACGGCGTTCTGAAAAACTGGGTCCAACTCCAGCACGAATACGAGTGCCTGTTTTTTGTCGCTGACTGGCACGCCCTGACCACGCATTACGATAACCCGGGCAGCATTGAGGACAGTACCTGGGAGATGGTGATCGATTGGCTGGCGGCCGGGGTGGACCCCAGCCGGGCCACGCTGTTTATCCAGTCTCAGGTCATTGAGCACGCCGAGCTGCACCTCCTCCTGTCCATGATGACGCCCTTGGGTTGGCTGGAACGGATACCGACCTACAAGGACCAGCAGGAAAAACTGAGCGAAAAGGATCTATCCACCTACGGTTTCCTCGGTTATCCCTTGTTGCAATCGGCCGATATCCTGATCTACCGCGCCAATCGCGTCCCGGTTGGCGAAGATCAGGTGCCGCATATCGAGTTCTCGCGCGAGATTGCGCGCCGTTTCAATCACCTCTACGGCCGCGAACCGGGCTATGAGGACAAGGCCAAGGCGGCGATGAAACGGTTGGGCGGGAAACGGGAGCGCCTGTATGCCGAGTTGCGTACCCGTTACCAAGAACAAGGCGACGCCGAGGCGCTTGAATCAGCGCGTGCGGTGTTGGCGGCGACGCAAAACCTCTCTTTGGGTGACAAGGAACGGCTCTACGGTTACCTCGAAGGCGGCGGCCGCATGATCCTCACCGAGCCGCAGGCCTTGCTCACCGCGGCGTCCAAAATGCCCGGTCTGGATGGGCAAAAGATGTCCAAGTCCTACCACAACACCATTGCCCTTCGGGAGGCACCGGATCAGGTGGTCAAGAAGATCCGCACCATGCCGACCGATCCGGCGCGGATGCGGCGTACCGATCCGGGTTCGCCGGACAAGTGTCCGGTTTGGCAGTTGCATCAGGTCTATTCGGACGAGGATCAGAAGGCTTGGGTGCGGGCCGGTTGTGTCAGTGCAGGCATTGGCTGTCTGGACTGCAAACAGCCGGTGATCGACGCCATCCTGGCCGAGTTGGCCCCTATCCAAGAACGGGCACGCGGCTTTGGCGAAGATCCGGACCGGGTCCGCAACATCATTGCCGATGGGTGCGAGAAGGCGCGTGATTTGGCCCGCGAAACGATGCGTGATGTGCGGGAGGCCTTGGGTCTGGCCCGCTAAAGCGGCGGATGCATCAAGATCGCTGCGTTGGCGATCGTTGGAAATAAAAAAGCCACCTTAGGGTGGCTTTTGAAATCGTGGTCTGACCCCAATTGTTCGACGGCGACTATATTTCGCTCACTGATATGGTGCGGAACTTTGATGGTGGTGGCGCCCTGATTGAGCAATGGCTCAAAAACAAAGACACCGTCCTGTTCCTTGGCGTCTGGGAGCGCATCAACAACCCTGATTTTAATTCCCTCGAATTCGAGGGAATTAAAAATGAAGCTGGGCGGAACAGTTTCTTCCTGTCAGCCAAGAAATTGATCGCACTGACTGGTGCCAAAGGGCTGATCTGCTGCGGATGATCGTGAAGAAGGGCATCACCTTCTTGTACGGTCTTTATTTGCGCCTGTGCCAGGCGCTCACCCGACTCTGGAAATGGCTCGAAGTTTCACTCGGGCAAGGCGCTCGGCCGGAATACCGGCTTGCGAGGGTGTGAAAATGAATAAATCAGGGACGACTACTTAATTGCCTGGTGTCATTTCTCGGCCTGCTTCGCCTTCGACAAGCTCAGGGCGAACGGTGGTGGGAGTGTGTTCCGTTCGTGGTGGGCTTGAAGCGTGAGCCTGTCGAACCATGCCGCCCTTCGACAAGCTCAGGGCGAACGGGGGGAGGCGGCGAGATGAGTCTCGACAATTAAGTATTGTGTCCGTGCGCCAGCACAAGCTGGTAGATCGTAGTCGATGAAAGTTTGATACAGAGAAGAAATGGTGAATCACTCTGGCCCCGAGTCATGCGTTACACCTCGTGAGGTGTGTGGCGAAGCGTTGACAGGGGAAACCGGCAGGCCAGCCATTGAGCCGCGAAATCAACAAATTGGGATGCCGACGGCGTGGACACATCCGGAAGGCAACACAGAATATGGCGTTAACCACAAGTCATGTTTTGATCCCACGCGGTCGGAGACCCTGTGCATGTCGGGAAGCGATCTACGCAGAAGCTGGGAGATCTCGGTAGTGCCCGGAGCAGTATGCTTGGGCGGGGCAGGGAAGGTGAAAGCCACACGCCTGTCATCTACGCTACCGAGAAGTCGGATATCCCCATAGTATCGAGGAAGCCTCCGAACAAAGACCGTTCTGCGGAGGAGGTGGAGAAAAGGGGGATAGCCAAGGGGAGCGTTGAGGGGTTTCCTGTCTGCCGGACACAGCGCCGGAAAAGGGACATTGATGAGACTCAACAATGCACGTGATGTCGTCAAACGGACAACTGGCGATGAGGTATTGCGTTATCTACCTGAGGCAGGAGCCTTGTGCGGTAATTCCGCTCGCAGGGATCTGTGCGGGGGGCAGGGGGTAACTCCTGTCCCTACCGCGACCCTTATCTCCGACGGATCGGTAATCCCCCGCAAAAGCGGGGCCATTAGAAGTGGAATTTTCTCACCGAATATCAGTAGATGTATATCGCGATTCCAGAGAGTGTTTTGTTCCTTGCAGTGTAGGGGACAACCATGCCTCTGCCGTAAGGCTGTGCGATATAAGTGCCTCCGGTGACAGTTTCTGTTCCTGTGGTGTCGAGAACGACTCCATTGGCCCCCATCAAGGCTGCTTGGTTCCGAAGCTCTTCTGTGGCGTAGTCTTGTTTGCCTTGTTCACTGAAACCGCCTGCGCTCCTAGACTCAACAAGGCCAATCACTTCATACTGTCCTGAAGGTGGATTGAGGTATATCTTAACTTTGTTTGGGTCAGCCGCTGGCCGTTTCTGTCCTGTGACAATCCCAGAACCCGTAGCGCAACCAAGCGTGAGGGCCGTTAAACCGATCAATGCGAGCCTAAAGATTTGCATTCGTTGTCCCTTCTTTGACAAGAATCTCTTCGCATCATGGAACTGATGGGCGTTGTTTGTCAAGATAGTTGTCACGGTATTCATGCTACCAATTTCAGTTTTGAATCCTCTTGTCGCACTGGGTTAAGCCAGACCGTCGTAGGGCGATCCCAGTTTCGGGTAGAACCCCGCCATCGTTCTGGTCGAGCGGCCTTGGCCGCTTCGTAAAGGGCCTTCCGAGCATGTAGGACGGCAATGTCAGTACCCTGATGGCGCTGTATCGGGGTGACGAATTTCAGGGCTGAATGCTGATGCTGTGTGTTGTACCTGCGCACGAAGTTCATCACCCATGCACGAAAATCGGGGTCAGACCACGATTGTTCTGATTGGTGCGCCCGGCAGGGCGCACTTACTTGGAGGTGGAAGTCCTCTACTCGCCCGACAAGGGGAAGAGTTAGCCGAACGGCAAGGGTGTTCTGGGCGACTGGAAATCTGGAGGAAGCCGAAGGCAAAGCGCTGGCCTGACGAACAGGAAGCGGATACGAGGCGGCACGGTGGGGTAAGACGGCCAATATTGTCAAAGCCCGAAACTTGTACGGAACGCCGTGACGTATATCCGACAGGCATAAGCGTGAAGGTGAGTGCGCAATACCCGGGGAGATCTGCACGGGTGCCGAGGGAAACCTCTGTGCTACTGACATCGAGAGGTGTTGGGATGCTCGTGCAGAAGTCAGCAGAGGGCATAGTAGGTTGGGGGCGAAGCGGTGCGATCCGAGAAGACTTCTGACCGAAGGCCTGAACATTGAACAACGCGATTAGGACATTCGACCTCGATGCAGATTGACGAAGCAACAAAGCAGGTGACTGCTACCCGAACGGAAAGAGACGAACGGAAGTCGTCAAAGGCCGGGCTGGGTGCTGAGATAGGCACGGCGGCGGATGGGCGAACGAAAGCGGAAGGGCTGCGGCAGATGGACGCCGTAGTCGAGCGTAGCAACCTCTGGCTGGCGTATGAGCGTGTCATGCGGAACAAGGGCGCGGCAGGAGTCGATGGGCTCACTGTGATCGAGTTCAAGGCATGGCTGCAACAGCACTGGCCAAGCGTCAAGGCAGCGCTTCTGACGGGTGATTACATGCCGGCGGCGATTCGCAAAGTGGACATACCCAAGCCCAACGGTGGGGTACGCACACTGGGCATCCCGACGGTGTTGGATCGCCTGATCCAGCAAGCGTTGCTGCAAGTACTGCAACCGGAATTCGAACCTGAATTCTCCGAACATAGCTACGGGTTCCGGCCGGGCCGCAATGCCTGGCAAGCGGTGCAACGAGCGCAAAGCTATATCAAGGAAGACCGCCGCTGGGTGGTGGACCTTGATCTGGAGAAATTCTTTGACCGGGTGAACCACGACATATTGATGTCGCGGGTAGCGCGCCGGGTCGAGGATGAGCGGGTATTGAAACTGATCCGTCGTTACCTGGAAGCGGGCATGATGTCAGAAGGGATCGTCAGCGCGAGGACAGAAGGCACGCCGCAAGGCGGACCGCTGTCGCCGCTGCTGTCGAATATTCTGTTGACGGATCTAGACCGTGAACTGGAGCGCCGGGGACACCGATTCTGCCGCTATGCGGATGACTGCAACATTTACGTCAAAAGCGAAGTGGCAGGACAGCACGCGATGGAAGCGATCACCGACTACTTGGAAAAGAAATTGAAGCTTCAGGTGAATCGGGACAAGAGCGCCGTCGCGCGGCCTTGGCAGCGAAAGTTTCTGGGCTACAGCGTCACCCGGCACAAACAGGCCCGTCTCAAGATTGCCGACGGCAGTCTGAAGCGACTGAAAGAGCGGGTGCGTGAGATTCTTGTCGGGAATGTCTCGCGCAATCTCGGTAAAGCGATCGAAGCGCTCAACCCTGTGCTGCGTGGCTGGACCTCGTACTTTCGCTTGACCGAGGTAAAAGGAGTGTTGCAGGAACTTGACGGATGGATTCGGCGTAGACTGCGCTGCCTGCTATGGCGGCAATGGAAACGCCCGGCCACCCGGAATAAACGCCTTCAAGCGCGAGGGTTGGATGAGACGCGAGCATGGAAGTCGGCAAGCAACGGACGCGGCCCTTGGTGGAACGCCGGAGCGAGCCACATGAACGAGGCCTATCCAAAACGCTTCTTTGACGCACTGGGGTTGGTTTCGTTGCTGGATACCCAGCGACGCTTCCAACATGTTTAATGAACCGCCGTATGCGGAACCGCACGTACGGTGGTGTGAGAGGGCGACGGGGGCAACCCCGTCCCCTACTCGATGTCGAAAATCGGGGTCAGACCACGATTAATCCTCAATGACCCCAATTGTTCCTAAATAAAAAAGCCACCTTAGGGTGGCTTTTTTACGGGTGCACCTGAGAGGGCGCACCTTAGGTGGATGGGGCGCCTTAGTCGTTTTGGGTCTCAACCATGACGAGTTCGGTGGCGGCTTCCTTGGGGCGGCGGGTCTGTCGACGCGGCTTGCGCTCGACGGCAACGGGCACCTCAACGACCTCGGATGCCTCGATGACTTCGTCAGCCTTGATGGCCGGGGCCGTTTCGACCATGCGCATTTCCGGTTCGGCCGGGCGCTGTGTCCGTCGACGGGGATTGGCGCGGCGTGAGGTCTGCGCGGCGGCATCCGCTACGGCATCCGCAACCACTTCAGACGCTATCGCCGCTGCGGTCGGAACGACCTGTTCGCCGGGCGTCTCGCTGATCACGGGGGCCTTGGGCGTGCCGGCATATTCGATGATCGTCTTCGGGGCGTGGGTCTCCGCGGTAGGGGTGGCCGGGGCCTCAGCTACCGGGGCGGAGATCTCGATGACAACGGGAGTGGCACCGGCGGCGTATTCGATGATGGCGCGCGGTTCGCGATTGCCTTCACGGCCTCCACGGCCACGCCCACCGCGACGGCCACGACGGCCACGCGACTCACGAGCCTCTGCCTCCACGGGGGTCTCGGGGGCATCCGAAATCCTCTCGGCGTCTGTCAAGGCCGGCATCAAGGATTCGTCGCCTAGGGCCTCATCACCCAGCGGGGCAGGGGGGGCACTGGGACGCTCGCGACGGCGTTCGTTGCGCGGACGCTCGGAACGCTCGTTGGTGCGGGTTTCGTTTACGGGGCGCTCGGCGCGGGCAGGACGCTCGCCTTGGGGCGGGCGTTCGTTGCGCTCAGAACGCTCGGCGCGGGCAGGACGGTCGCCGCGGTCACTACGGTCACCGCGGTCACGGCTATTGCTGCGTCCCCCGCGCCCCCCGCTGCGCTCATTGCGGCCCTGGTTGCGATCGCTACGACCTTCGTTGCGGCCGGATCGGGTTTCAGGCCCATCGGCGGCTACTGGGGCCTCCGGTTCCTTGTCCAGGCCCCGTAGCCAGCCCATGATGCGGCCAAGTAGGCCGTGCTTAGCGCTGGGGGTTGCCATGGCCGGTGCGGCCGGGGTGAGGGGCGCGGCCGGTAGCGGGGCTGGCTGACTGGGCGTAATGCCTTGCACCAGCGGTTGCGGCCGGTCTGTCTTGCGCGCCTCGAGAATCTGTTCTTCGCTGGTTTCTTCTGCCGGCGCGTCCACCATCTGGTAGCTGGGCGGGAGGGCATTGCCCTGATTGAGCTGGTCGTGGCGCAGGCGAGTGAGCGTGTAGCGCGGGGTCTCGTAGTGCAGGTTTGGAATCAGCAATATTTCGATACGGGCACGCGCCTCGGCATTCAGGATGTCCGTACGCTTTTCGTTGAGCAGGAAGGTGCACACATCGACCGGGGCCTGGATATGCAGGGCTCCGGTGTTTTCCTTGATGGCCTCTTCCTGCAGGATGCGGAGCAGGTGCAAGGCAAAGGATTCGGTGCTGCGCACATGGCCGGTGCCCATACAGCGCGGGCAGGTGATGTGGCTGGTCTCGCCGAGGCTGGGCTGCAGGCGCTGACGGGAGAGTTCGAGCAGGCCAAAACGGGAGATCTTGCCGACCTGGATGCGGGCGCGATCGGCGTGCAGGGCATCGCGCAGGCGATCTTCCACGGCACGCTGGTTCTTGGTGTTCTCCATGTCGATGAAGTCGATGACCACCAGGCCACCCAGGTCGCGCAGACGCAACTGGCGTGCGGCCTCATCGGCCGCTTCCAGGTTGGTGTTGAGCGCGGTCTGCTCAATGTCGGCACCCTTGGTCGCTTGAGCTGAGTTGACATCGATGGCGACGAGGGCCTCGGTGTGGTCGATGACCAGCGCGCCACCGGAGGGTAGCGGCACATGGCGTGAATAGGCGGTTTCGATCTGGTGTTCGATCTGGAAACGCGAGAAGAGCGGTACGCTGTCGCTGTACAGCTTGACCTTGCTGACCAGATTCGGCATGACATGGGCCATGAACTGGCGTACCTGCTCATGGATGGCCGGCATATCGATCAGCAGCTCGCCGATGTCCGCAGTGAAGTAGTCACGGATGGCGCGGATGACCAGGCTGGATTCCTGATAGATCAGGAAGGCACCCTTTTGGCCTTGTGCGGCCCCGTCGATGGCGGTCCACAACTGCATGAGGTAGTTCAGGTCCCAGTTCAGCTCTTCCAGGCTGCGGCCGATGCCGGCCGTGCGGGCGATCAGGCTGGTGCCAGCCGGGACTTCGAGTTGAGCCAGCAGGTCGCGCAGTTCGTTGCGATCTTCACCTTCGATGCGGCGCGAGACGCCACCGCCACGCGGGTTGTTGGGCATCAGGACCAGATAGCGACCGGCTAGGCTGATGTAGTTGGTGAGGGCGGCCCCCTTGTTGCCGCGCTCGTCTTTTTCGACTTGAACGAGGAGTTCGAGACCTTCTTTGATCTGCTCTTTGACCGGGCCATTGGCGTTGCCAGGCAGGGCGCTACGGGAGATCTCCTTGAACGGGAGGAAGCCATGGCGCTCGGCGCCATAATCGACGAAACAGGCCTCCAGGCTTTGTTCGACGCGGGTGACAACGGCCTTGTAGATGTTGCCTTTGCGTTGCTCTTTGGCGGCGGATTCAATGTCGAGATCGACCAGTTTCTGGCCATCGACAATGGCGACGCGGAGTTCTTCCGCCTGCGTCGCGTTAAATAACATTCTTTTCATTATGACCCCTTGCGTCTTCGACGCCCGGGGAAAACCCTGTGTCGCCGGCATTCGTCCTGAGGACGGTGCCCGCGGCTGGCATGGAGTCAGTCGGTTACTTGGAAAGCGGGAGGCTCTCGGTTCTCGGTCGTGGTCATGGTGAAGGGGTTATCCTTATTGTGGGATCGGGAAAAGGTTGGGCTTGGCGAACTCGGGACATTTGCGAACATACAAACGCAAATGTTCAAAGGGGTTCGCGGGCTACCTTCTCAACCGGTCACACAGTATCCGGGTGCAGAACACGCTACTAATACGCTAACATCGCTACTTTTGGTCCGTCTGCATCACCCTTGAAGGGGCGGAAGACGAAGACTTGACCGGTGAGCGGAATTAACCGGTGTGCTTGAGTGGATGGACTGGACCTGATCTCTACAAAGTTCTCAAGATATAAACCCAAGCACCAATCATTTATACACTTTAAAGCGCGCCCGAGTATATAGGCAATGAATGCAGAACGCAAAGAAACAGTCACATTCGTCTCGATAGGTGTCGAGGCCGAAGGCCAGCGCCTGGATAATTACTTGTTTCGCACCCTGAAAGGGGTGCCCAAGAGCCGGGTTTATCGCATGATCCGCGATGGCGAGGTACGGGTGAACAAGGGCCGAAAGGGGCCGGACTATCGTCTGCTCTCTGGGGACGAGATTCGCATCCCGCCAGTGCGCCTGGCCGAAGTGCCCACTAAGGTGGTGATTCCGGTCGGCAGCACCTTGTTACCGCACATCGTGTATCGGGACGAGGCCCTGTTGGTGCTCGACAAACCCGCTGGCTGGGCCGTCCACGGGGGGAGCGGGATCAGCCTCGGCATCATCGAGCACCTGCGTCAGGAACTACCCGAGTTGCGTTATCTGGAACTGGTTCACCGTCTGGATCGCGATACCTCGGGCCTGCTGATGCTGGCCTCGCGCCGCAGCGCCTTGGTTGAACTGCATCGAATGTTGCGTGCGGGCGAGGCGCGCAAGACCTATCTGGCCCTGGCAACGGGGCGCTGGCGGGATGCGCTGCGCAATGTGCGCTTCCCGCTGCACAAGTTTCTTACCGCTGAGGGCGAGCGGCGGGTGGAGGTGGTGCCCGAAAAGCACCCCGAGGCGATGCAGGCCCATACGATCTTCCGACTGAGTCAGCGCTATGCGGGATTTTCCTTGCTGGAGGCCGAACTCATGACCGGTCGCACGCACCAGATTCGTGTCCACTTGGCGGCCTGCGGACATGCCATCGCCGGCGATACGAAATATGGCGATGCGGCCCTCAATACGGCCTTGAAAGGTCGGGGTCTGCGCCGCATGTTCTTGCACGCGGCGCGGCTGGAACTCAAACACCCTTTGACGCAACAGCCGTTGTTGTTCACCGCGCCGCTGCCCAATGAGTTGGACCGCTTTTTGAAATCCCTGGATCCGGAGACCCCGTGAAATACGAACTGTTGATTTTTGATTGGGACGGTACGCTGATGGATTCGGCCGGCCATATCGTGGCCAGCCTGCAGGGTGCGGCGCGCGACATGGATCTGCCCGTGCCGCCGCCGGAAAAGGCGCGTTATGTCATTGGTCTGGGCCTGGGACAGGCGCTTGAATACCTTTTTCCCATGCTGCCGGAGGCGGATCATCCGCGTCTGGCCGATTGCTATCGCAATCATTATCTCGGTCAGGATCACACCATTCCGCTGTTTGCGGGGGCTGATTCGATGTTGCGCCGTCTTCACGCCCGGGGTCATGTCCTGGCGGTGGCGACGGGCAAGAGCCGGCGTGGGTTGGAGCGAGCGATGCAACATACGGCACTGGAGCCTATCTTTACGGCGACGCGTACGGCCGACCAGACCTTTTCCAAACCGCATCCGGCGATGATCGAAGAGATTATCGCCGAGGTGGGCGGCCGACCGGAGACGACCCTGATGATCGGTGATACCAGTCACGACCTACAGATGGCGGTGAATGCGGGCGTGGCCGGGCTGGGGGTCAGCTATGGGGCGCATGAGATGGATTTGTTACAGGCGTGTAACCCGTTGGCGATCGTCGATACGATGGTAGCCTTGGCGAACTGGCTGGACGAGAACGGGTAAAGCATGGAAAACAAGACAATGGAGTCGCTGGTTGAGGCCTATCTGGGCGAGTTGCGGCGGCAGCGACGGGGGCGCTTCTGGTGGCGGATGGCTTGGATGGCCGTGCTGTTGGTGGTGCTTTTGGGGTGGTGGGGTGAAGACCGTTCCGCCGGTGGCATGGAGGGTGCGCACACGGCCTTGATCGATATTCAGGGTGAAATCGGCGGTGAAGATGGGGCCTTGGCCGATGACATAATCTTTGCCTTGGGCGAGGCCTTCGGTGGTCATAAGGTCAAGGGTGTCGTGCTGCGTATCAATAGTCCCGGCGGCAGTCCGGTGGCGGCGGGTCAGGTCTATGACGAGATTCGGCGCTTGCGCACGCTGAACCCCGATATTCCCGTTTATACGGTGGTGGACGATATCTGCGCCTCCGGGGGCTATTACATTGCGGCGGCGACCGATCGCATCTATGTGGACAAGGCCTCGCTGGTGGGCTCGATTGGCGTCCTCATGGATGGTTTTGGTTTTACCGACGCCATGAAGAAGCTTGGGGTTGAGCGTCGCCTGCTGACGGCGGGGGAGAACAAGGGTTTTCTCGACCCCTTCTCGCCGCGCAATAGCACCGAAGAACAGCATGCGCGCCTGTTGATTGGCGAGGTGCATGCGCAATTTATCCAGGCGGTGCGTCAGGGTCGGGGTAAACGCCTCAAGGAACGGCCGGGGATCTTTTCTGGGCTGATCTGGCACGGGGCCAGCAGTGTTGAGATGGGCCTGGCCGATGGATTGGGCAGCCTCGATTTCGTGGCGCGTGAGGTGATCAAGGCCGAAGAGATCGTCGACTACACGCTGCAGGAAAGTCTTGCCGACCGTTTGACGCGCCAATTAGGGGTTTCGATTGGGGCATCCCTGCAACCTGCGTTGACGCCGCGCTTGCGCTAATGGAGACCTACCAACCCGTGAGTTGTGATCTGCACTCGCGGCTTGAACTGGCCATCTTGCGTCGCCGCACCCTGCATCTGGAATGGCATACCGAGGCGGGCGCCCCGATGGGCGCGGCCACACAAGTGGGTTCAGGAATCGCGGTCGATATCTATACGCAGGGCGGGGCGGAGTGGCTGGAGGTGGATCTGATAACGGGTGAGCGCCTGCGCCTGCGGCTGGATCAGATGGTTGTGACCGACGGGATCTAGGCGCGCCATGTCCCGTATTTTTGATTTTGCCCTCTTGAAACGCTGCGCATGCGCCCCATTTCGTGCGGGTTTATGGAGAAAATGCATGTCTGAAAACGAACACATCCCTGCGGGCACCTCGGAAGACCCTGCGTTGGATCAAGCGGCTATGGCCGATCCCAATCTCGATACCATGCCCAGCAAGGAAGACCTGCTCCGGCAGGCCGAACTGCGGGCAGAAGAACATCACGACGCCTGGCTGCGAGCCAAGGCCGAGATTGAGAATGTCCGTCGGCGCGGCGCGGAAGAGGCTGACAAGGCGCGTAAATACGCCGCCGAGAAATTCGCCAGCGACCTGTTGGCCGTCAAGGATAGCCTTGAGGCGGCACTGGCTTCGACCGGATCGACGAGCGTCGAGAGCCTGACCAATGGCGTTGAAGTGACCCTCAAACAACTCGTGGGTGTCTTCGAGCGTCATCAAGTCGTCGAGGTCAGCCCGCAGGGCGAAAAGTTCGATCCAAACCAGCATCAGGCCATCGGCATGATCGAGGCGGAGGGCGAGCCCAATACGGTCGCCACCGTCTTGCAAAAGGGCTATTTGCTCAATGGTCGGGTGCTGCGCCCGGCCATGGTGATGGTCATCAAGCCGGTTGGATGAGCCGGGCTTGAAAACCCTGAACGCACCCCCACATCGGCAACACTCTAAACAGCATTGAAGGAAAGAACATGGGCAAGATTATTGGCATTGACCTCGGCACCACCAACTCCTGCGTCTCCGTCATGGAAGGCGGCAAGTACAAGGTGATTGAAAACGCGGAAGGCACCCGCACCACGCCGTCCGTCGTGGCTTACGCTGAAGATGGCGAGATCCTGTGCGGTGCACCGGCCAAGCGCCAGGCTGTTACCAACCCCCGCAACACCCTTTATGCGGTGAAGCGTCTGATTGGCCGTCGCTTTGAGGAAAAAGAGGTGCAGAAGGACATTGACCTGATGCCCTACTCGATCGTCAAGGCCGATAACGGCGACGCTTGGGTTGAGGTGCGTGGCAAGAAGATGGCCCCGCCGCAGGTGTCGGCCGAAGTGCTGCGCAAGATGAAAAAGACCGCCGAAGATTATCTGGGCGAAGAAGTGACCGAGGCCGTCATCACCGTACCGGCCTACTTTAATGACAGCCAGCGTCAGGCCACCAAGGATGCCGGCCGCATTGCCGGCCTGGATGTAAAGCGCATCATCAACGAACCGACCGCAGCAGCGCTGGCCTTCGGTATGGACAAGAAGGAAGGCGACCGCAAGATCGCTGTGTTTGACCTCGGCGGCGGCACCTTTGACATTTCCATTATTGAAATCAATGAGATCGATGGCGAGCATCAGTTCGAGGTGCTGTCCACCAACGGCGATACCTTCCTGGGCGGCGAGGATTTCGACCAGCGTCTGATCGACTACATCATTGACGAGTTCAAGAAAGAGCAAGGCGTCAATCTGAAGGCCGATGTGCTGGCGCTACAACGGCTGAAGGATGCGGCTGAAAAGGCCAAGATCGAGCTGTCGTCCACGACCCAGACGGAGATCAACCTGCCTTACATCACGGCGGATGCCTCTGGCCCGAAGCATTTGGTGATGAAAATCACCCGTGCCAAGTTTGAGTCGCTGGTGGATGAGTTGGTCTCCCGTACGATTGAGCCGTGCAAGATCGCCATCAAGGACGCGGGTGTCAAGGTCAGCGACATCCATGATGTGATCCTGGTCGGTGGCCAGACCCGGATGCCTAAGGTTCAGGAAATGGTCAAAGAATTCTTTGGCAAGGAACCACGCAAGGATGTGAATCCGGATGAGGCCGTGGCGGTGGGCGCAGCGATCCAGGGCGGCGTGCTGCAAGGCGATGTGAAGGATGTGCTGCTGCTGGATGTCACCCCGCTGTCGCTGGGGATTGAGACCCTGGGCGGCGTGATGACCAAGCTGGTGGTCAAGAACACCACCATCCCGACCCGGGCATCGCAGACCTTTTCGACCGCCGACGACAACCAGAACGC
>CAMDCO010000004.1 GCA_945890495.1 Bordetella parapertussis
TTTTACGACAAGTGGATTGCCTGGGGCTGGGATGCCTATCTCGGCCTAGAGTGGGTCGCCTTCCTGCATGTAGCGGCGGCCTTCATGATGCTGATCTTCCTGATTGCCCATGTCTATCTGACCACGGCGGGTCACACCCCTACGGCCCACATCAAG
Organism: Bordetella parapertussis; assembly: GCA_945890495.1. GTDB lineage: Bacteria > Pseudomonadota > Gammaproteobacteria > Burkholderiales > Thiobacillaceae > QYQG01. The sequence goes on from CAMDCO010000004.1 coordinate 157, forward strand.
GCCATGATTACCGGCTGGGAAGAGGTGGACTAAAGAAGAGGTGGACTAATCTTGGTTGATAGAATCGAAAGGTTCACAGCATAAAAAACGGCAACTTCGGTTGCCGTTTTTTATGGGCGGACAGTGTGTTTTGCCGCGTGACGCAGGATGGGAACGAGGCTGGCCCAGTCGTGGATGGGGCCATGTTGCACAAAAAGTACCGTGCCACGACCGTCCAGGATATAGGTGGTGGGGAAGACCGGGGCGACTTGTCGGTCGGCCAGGGTCTTGCCATCACCGAGACGGAGGGCCGTGGGTGAGGCGGCTTCGGCCAGGACCAGTTTCAGATTTAGCTTGCGTGACTGCAGCCAGGCCTGACTGGTGGCCATGGATTCGCGTAGGGGTATCAGGGCAAACCGAATGTCGCTGTCCTTGGCGAGCCGTTTTTGGGTTTGCGCCAAGTTGGGCAACTCCTTCACGCAGGGTGGGCACCAAGAGCCCCAGAAATGCAAAACCGTAATGTGAACGCCGGGTTCGGCCAGAGGGACGGGGTGTCCCTCCTGCGTTTGCAGGCGGATGTCCGGGAAGCGTTGGCCCCGCCGGGTGCCGACTTGAGTGGGCGCGCTTGGGTATGGGGTGAGTGCCTGTTCCCAGCCTGTTGAGGATAGAAGACGGCGGCCATTCAGGTCGTAGGCAAGACAGGCCCGTTCGTTCTCCTGCTGGCAGGCGGCCAAGGCCCCCTCAATGGCTTGATCGGTATCTATCAGGCCGGAACGCCAGCCCCATTGGCCCCCCGGTGCGATGGCAAAGGCACGGTGTGTGGGTTCTTTTTGGTACTGGGCCCACGCCTTGAGGCCGGCGGGATCGAGACCGGGTGGTGCGGCGGAGGGGGCGGCGAGGGCCAACCCGCTTGCCCAGACGGCCACCACGCTAAAAAGGGCGCGGCCGTTGGACATGGGATTAGTCCTTGAAGTGCTTTTCGATGCTGCGTTGGGCGGCATCCTTGGCACCGAGGCCGAAGGCGATGGCAAAGGCGAGGCCGACGGCGCCAAAGGCAATGATGAAGGCCGCCGTGATGAGTTCATTGGCGATTTGCAGTTGCTCGACAGCCGCAAAGAACACAAAGATGATGATGGCATATTCGGAGAAGGTGGATACGGTCAGGGCACCTGAGAAGCCGATGTTGTTGAGCCAGGCAAAGATAATGCGGTTGATGAAGCGCGCCAGAATGGTGCCAAACACGAGGACCAGGATGGCCACGATGACATTGGGGATGTAGAGCACGACGCGGTTGAAGAGCTCTGCCACCATGGACAGGCCCAGCGAGTTCGCCACGGTCACGATCATCACTAGGATGATGAGCCAGTAGACCAAGTTGCCGATCACGCGGGCGACCGAGACATCCAGGTCAGCCTGTTGCAGGAAGGATTCCAGGCCCGATTTCTCGGTGGCACGATCGAACTTGAGGATCTGCAGCAGGCGCATGGTTCCGGAGCGGGCCAGTTTGGCCAAAATCCACCCCATGAATAGCAGGGCCAGGGCGATAAGAACTTGCGGCAGAAAACCGGCTAGTTCGGACCAAAAGGCACCAAGGGAATTGATGAACAGGTCAAATTCTTGCATGGCAGATCCTAATGAAAGAGGGCGGAGCGGATTATAGGTTGGGTTTGCAACAAGGATTGCGACAATTAATCGGGAAGTTGATCGCGCTGGAGGACAAAGACCATGTCGCTGCCCCCCTCGATTTCAGGCCAGGTAAAGGCGATCTCCGGGAAGGCCGCCTCCAGGGCCGTGCGATTGTGGCCGATCTCAACCACCAGAAGACCGTTCGGGTTAAGGTGACGCTTTGCCTCACGCAGGATGACGCGGGTCGCGTCAAGACCATCGTTGCCACTGGCTAGCGCCAGGGTGGGTTCGTGACGATATTCGGCCGGCAGGGCCTGCATGGCGTGGGCATCGACATAGGGCGGGTTGGAAACGATCAGGTCCCAAGTCTGCTCGGGTACCGCGCCAAACAGGTTCGATTCGATTAGGTGAACGCGATCCGAGACCCCATGGCTATCCACATTGCGGCGGGCGACGGCGAGGGCGGCGGGCGACAGATCGATGGCATCGACCCTAGCCTCTTCAAAGACATGGGCTAACAGGATGGCCAGGCAACCAGAACCGGTACACAGGTCCAGACAGCGTGAGATGGGCTGTGTCTCGTCCAGCCAGGGTTCGAGATGATTCAGGATCATGCCGGCTAAGAAGGAGCGCGGCACGATGACATCGGGTGTGACCTCAAAACGCAGGCCGTGCAGCCAGGCCTCGCCGGTCAGATAGGCGGTTGGAATGCGATCTTCTACGCGGCGCTGGATGCGTTCGGCCAACAGGGTGCGCTCGTGCGGCAGCAGGCGGGCATCCAGAAAGGGGGCCAGTTGGTCCACCGGCAGATGCAGGCTGGACAGGATTAACCAGGCGGCCTCGTCATAGGCGTTGTCGGCCCCGTGGCCGAAACTCAGATGCGCCGCGTTGAAACGCGATACGGTGTAGCGCAACCAGTCGCGGACCGTCAGGAGTTCTTGGCATTCAAGGGTGAGATTAGACAAGCAGGGCCTCCAGGGTTTGGCGGTAGATTTGGGTCAGGGCGCGGATCTCGTCGATGCTGACCGATTCGTTGATCTGGTGGATCGAGGCGTTGATCGGTCCGAACTCAACGACCTCTGAGCAGATATCAATGATGAAGCGGCCATCCGAGGTGCCGCCGGTGGTGGATAGCGTTGGTATCTGCTGGGTGACGCTGTGAATGGCCTCGGTCAATGCCGTGACCAGCGGGCCGCGACCGGTGAGGAAGGGCTGGGCGCCGACCTCCCAGTCGAGGGCGTAATCGATGCCATGGTGGTCCAGAATGGCGTGTACGCGTTCTTGCAGCGAGGCGACCGTACTCGCCGTCCCGTGCCGGAAATTGAAAATCACCTCCAGCGTTCCGGGGACGACATTGGTTGCACCGGTGCCCGCATGAATATTGGAGATCTGCCAGGTGGTGGGCGGGAAGAACTCGTTGCCGGAATCCCATTCGGTCGCTGCGAGTTCAGCGATGGCCGGGGCGGCAAGGTGGATGGGGTTCCGGACCTTTTCGGGATAGGCGATGTGGCCTTGTTTGCCACGCACGGTGAGGCGACCATGCAGGGATCCCCGCCGGCCATTCTTGATCGTGTCGCCCAAAGCGGTCACGCAGGTGGGTTCGCCGACGATGCAGTAGTCGATGCGTTCGCCACGCGCCTTGAGCGCCTCGACGACGCGAACGGTACCGTCAATGGCGGGGCCTTCTTCATCGGAGGTGATCAGAAAGGCGATACGACCGGGGGCCTCGGGGCATTCTTGCACAAAGGCCTCGCTGGCTGCCAGAAAGGCGGCGATGGAGGATTTCATGTCAGCCGCGCCGCGTCCATACAGTCGGCCGTCGCGTTCGCTGGGGACGAAAGGGTCGCTATCCCATTTATCCAGCGGGCCGGTGGGCACGACATCGGTATGGCCGGCAAAGCAGAGTAGGGGGCCGCGTTCGCCGCGCACGGCCCACAGGTTGGTGACGCCCCCTTGCGCGATCGTTTCGAGCCTAAAACCCAAGGCGGTCAGCCGTTCACCCAGCCAAGACTGACAGCCGGCATCGTCAGGGGTCAGCGAGCGACGACGAATGAGTTCATGCGCATAGCGCAGGGCGGCATCTTGCATGGGGGCGTGCACGGGGGAATTATTGGGCGAAGAAGTCGGCATAAGCGTCCTCGGAGAAACCGAGCAGGTGACGGTCGTTGAAGGTGATCAGGGGGCGTTTTATCACGCTGGGGCTGGCCTGCATCACGGTCAAGGCGCTGGCGACATCGATGACGCAGGCTTGAGTGGCGGGGTCGAGTGTGCGCCAAGTGGGGCCACGGCGGTTTATGAAGGGCTCCCAGCCCTGCGCCGTCATCCTCTTTTGTAGTTCGGCCACCGCTACGCCCTGCTTTTTGTAATCGTGAAACGCGTAGGCAATATCGTTCCCCTCCAGCCAGTCGCGGGCCTTTTTTACGGTGCTACAGTTGGGAATGCCATACAGAATGACGCCTGAAGACGCGCTTGGGGAATGTTTCATGGCACACTAGCTAGATCGTAACAGGAGGATTGTAACCGTGATGTCGTTCAGAATTGGCCATGGCCTTGATGTACACGCCTTCGCGGCCGGTCGCGATTGCATCCTCGGCGGGGTGAAGATCGAGCATCCTGTGGGTTTGCTGGGGCACTCGGATGCCGATGTGTTGTTGCATGCGATTTGCGACGCGCTGCTCGGTGCGGCGGCTCTGGGCGATATTGGCTGTCATTTCCCTGATTCGGACCTGCGCTACAAGGGCATCGACAGCCGCGAATTGTTGCGCCATGTCGCTGACCTGCTGCGCGAACAGGGCTGGAAAACCGGCAATGTGGACGCCACGATCATCGCGCAGAGCCCGAAGATGGCGCCGCATATCCCCGCCATGTGTAAAAACATTGCGGCTGATTTAGGTGTTGATGTCGGCGCTATCAATGTCAAGGCGACGACGACGGAGCGACTCGGCTTCACGGGTCGTGGCGAGGGCATCGCGGCAGAGGCCGTTTGCCTCATTCAGCGGCTTTAATGAAATAGCTCGATGGCTTCGGCGGCCAAGGCTTGCATGGCAGCGGGTTCGGCCGAGGTGAGACGCAGTAACGGGCCCTGTTCTACCTGCGGGTAATTGTTGCCAAGCGAACGGTGGTAGGCGGGATCGTAGTGCTCGCTGAGCAGTTGTTCGACCAACGCGTCCCATTCGCTAGCCAGCGCCAGTGCCTTCCAGTGTTCGATGCGTTCGCGGCCGCGCAGGTCTACCAAGAGGTCGAGCTGACGGTTGAGGCGGGCGGGCTCATTCAGAAAGTGGGTATATTCGTCCTTGAGCAGGGCGACGCGCACGGCGGGGTCGGTCTCCAAGCGCAGGCATTCCGAGGCGCGCATCCGTTCGATCAGGCGGGCGGGGACATGTAAGGCACCAATCTTTTTGCTTTCGGATTCGACGAACACCGGACGGGTAGGGTCGAATCCGCGCAAGCGGTGCCAGATGCGGGATTCAAACAGCTTTTGATTGGGCTGCGGGATGTCGGGCAGGGCGCCGAGGAGCGAGCCTTTGTGCGCGGCGAGGGCCTCGAGGTCAAGCACCTGTGCGCCCACCTCGTCCAGCGTGCGTAGAAAAAGGCTCTTGCCGCTACCAGTAGGGCCACAGACGACGCTGAAACGGAAGGCATCGGGCAGGGTTTCGAGGTCGGCCATCACCTGTTTTCGAAAGGCCTTGTAGCCGCCATCAAGCTGTAAGGCATGCCAGCCGACGGCGCGCAGGATGGTGACCATAGCGCCACTACGGTTGCCGCCGCGCCAGCAATAGATGAGGGGCCGGTAGCCCTTTTCCTGGTCGAGGAAGTGCGTTTCCAAATGCCGTGCGACATTGCGTGCCACCAAGGCCGCGCCGATCTTTTTGGCGGCGAAGGGCGATTCCTGGGCGTAAAGGGTGCCAATGCGGGCGCGCTCGTCGTTGTCCAGTACGGGCAGGTTGATGGCACCGGGGATGTGATCTTCGGCAAACTCCGCCGGGCTGCGCGCATCAATGATGGCGTCGAAGCGGCTGAGTGGATCGAGGCTGACGAGGGCAGGGTTCATGGTTTGGGTCGGCTCACGACGAACGGCGGTTCATGGTTCGACAGGCTCACCACGAACGGGGTACCAATCCCGCCGTTCGTCCTGAGCTTGTCGAAGGATTTGATCAGGGCTTTCTTAACCTGCGCTGCGCACAGCTTAGCCTGCACCGAAAGCCGCGTATTGAAGCTCACGCGACTTCCTTACGCACCAAGCGCTGCTTTTCACGAACCCATTCGCGGTCTTTTTCGGCGGCGCGTTTGTCGTGCTGTTTTTTGCCCTTGGCCAGGCCGATCTCAAGTTTGATGCGACCTCGGGTGAAGTGCAGATTGAGCGGGACGAGGGCGTAACCCGCGCGTTCGACCTTGCCGATCAGCTTTGAGATCTCGGCGGCGTGGAGCAGTAGCTTGCGGCTCCGCGTAGGGTCGGGGTGGATGTGGGTAGAGGCGGTGGTCAGCGGTGAGATGTGGCAGCCGATCAGCCACAGGGCCGCGCTACGGATGACGACATAGGCCTCCTTGATCTGCACGCGGCCGGCTCGGATAGCCTTGGCTTCCCAGCCTTCGAGCATGACCCCGGCCTCGAAACGCTCTTCGATGAAGTAGTCGTGAAAGGCCTTCTTGTTTTCAGCAATGCTCATGGGCGGTAAATGATCGTGGCGGGTGGTGGGTGAATTCGTGTATTTTAGCGGTTCTTTCTCGTTCAAAACGCCTCAATGTCTGATGTCGTCAAATCCGTCCTAGTGCCCTACACGCCGGCCGAGATGTTTGTCTTGGTCGATCAGGTCGAGGACTACCCGCAATTCCTGCCCTGGTGTGGCCATACGGAGTTACACGAGCGCGATGACGAGGTCACTGAGGCGACGCTGCACATCGACTACCATCGTTTGCGCCAACATTTCACCACACGGAACCTCAAGCAAGCACCGCACGAGATGCATATCCGCCTCAAGAGCGGTCCATTTCGACAGATGGAAGGCGGCTGGCGCTTTCACCCGCTGGGCGAGCCCGATGCTATTGTCGGGTGCAAGATTGAATTCAAGCTCCATTATGAATTCGCCAACGCGGCCTTCGATGCGTTGTTGGGCCCGGTCTTCGGCTATATTGCCGGTTCCTTGGTGGATTCCTTTATTCAGCGCGCCGAACAGGTGTACGGTGCACGCTAGGCCTTGAAGAGACTATGAGTACTGTTGAGGTTGTCTATTCGCTGCCCGGGCAGCAATTCGTGCTTCAGGTCGAGGTACCGGAGGGTGCGCTTGTGCAGGAGGCCATCGAGCGTTCGGGCCTGCTGACGGCGCACCCCGAGATTAATCTGGGCGGAGTCAACAAGGTGGGGGTCTGGAATAAACTGGCCAAGCTGGATACCGCGGTACGGGACGGGGATCGAGTGGAGATCTATCGTCCCTTGATTGCCGATCCCAAGGAGGTTCGTCGGCAGCGGGCTGAAGAAGGCAAGGTGATGAAAAAAGGGGGATAGAAACCCGGCCGATGACTCGGTATAATGCTCGCTTTGCGCGAGGCCAAAACATCATGCGTGTCATCCAAAAAGCCCTTACTTTCGACGACGTCCTGCTCGTCCCCGCCCATTCCGACATCCTGCCCCGCGATGTCAGCCTAGCCAGCCAGCTCACCCGTAATATCCGCATCAACATGCCGGTACTGTCCGCGGCGATGGACACGGTCACTGAGGCGAACATGGCGATTGCCTTGGCTCAGGAAGGCGGTATTGGTATCGTTCACAAGAATTTCACCCCGCGCCAACAGGCCGCCGAGGTGGCTCGCGTCAAGCGCTATGAGGCCGGCGTAGTTAAGGAACCGGTGACCATCACCCCGCAGATGACGGTGCGTGATGTGCTCAATCTGACGCAACAGCACAAGATTTCCGGCCTTCCAGTCATTGACGAGCAAGGCCGCGTGGTGGGTATCGTGACCAACCGCGACCTGCGCTTTGAGATCAATCTTGATCAGCCGGTGGCCAACATCATGACCCCGCGTGACCGTCTGGTGACGGTTCGCGAAGGCGCGCCGCGTGACGAGGTGATCAGCCTGTTGCGCCATCATCGTCTGGAGCGTGTGCTGGTGGTCAACAACGCCTTTGAACTCAATGGCCTGATTACCGTGAAGGACATCCTGAAGTCGAGCGAATATCCCAGCGCCAATAAAGATGCCTTCGGGCGTCTGCGCGTCGGTGCGGCGGTCGGTGTGGGTGGCGATACCGAGGAGCGGGTGACGGCCCTGGCCGAGGCCGGTGTCGATGTCATCGTCGTCGATACGGCGCATGGCCATTCGCAGGGCGTGCTGTCGCGCGTCCAGTGGGTCAAGAAAAACTTCCCGCAGATCGAGGTGATCGGCGGCAATATTGCGACCGCTGATGCCGCTCGCGCCTTGGTGGATCACGGTGCGGATGCGGTCAAGGTCGGTATTGGCCCGGGCTCGATCTGTACGACGCGCATCGTGGCCGGCGTGGGTGTGCCGCAGATATCCGCCGTGGCCAATGTGGCCGATGCGCTGGCGGGCACCGGCGTGCCGTTGATCGCGGACGGCGGGATTCGCTATTCCGGTGATATTGCCAAGGCGATTGCGGCCGGTGCTCATACCGTCATGCTGGGCGGTCTCTTGGCCGGTACCGAAGAGGCGCCGGGCGAGGTTGAGTTGTTCCAGGGTCGTTCGTTCAAGTCCTATCGCGGCATGGGCTCCTTGGGCGCCATGGCCAAGGGTTCCAAAGACCGTTATTTCCAGGATAACGAGGCCAATGTCGAAAAACTGGTGCCGGAAGGCATCGAAGGTCGCGTCCCCTATAAGGGCAGTTCGCTGGCTGTACTGCACCAATTGATGGGCGGCCTGCGTTCGTCCATGGGGTATCTGGGCTGCGCCACCATCGACGAGATGCACCAGAAGGCCAACTTTGTCGAAATCAGTTCGGCCGGGATGCGCGAATCGCATGTCCACGATGTGCAGATCACCAAAGAAGCGCCCAACTACCACGTTTAAACGCGTCACACGAAGGAGGGCACAGCCCTCCTTCTTCGTTTGTAAGGCATGACCATGCATAAAAAAATCCTCATCCTCGACTTCGGTTCCCAGTACACGCAACTCATCGCCCGCCGCGTGCGCGAGGCGCAGGTGTATTGCGAACTGCACCCCTGCGATGTCACGGATGCCTTCGTGCGCGAGTTCAATCCGGCCGGCATCATCTTGTCCGGCGGCCCGGCTTCCGTGACTGAGGCTGAAACGCCGCGTGCACCGCAGGCGGTTTTCGACCTCGGCGTGCCGGTGCTGGGCATCTGTTACGGTATGCAGACCATGGCGGCGCAACTGGGCGGCCGGGTCGAGACCGCCAGCAAGCACGAATACGGCTACGCCGAGGTGCGCGCCCGGGGACATTCGAGGCTACTGGCCGATATTCAGGATCGCTGCGACGACGATGGCAAAGGCTGGCTCGATGTGTGGATGAGCCACGGCGACAAGGTCACTGAACTGCCGCCCGGCTTTGCCGTGATGTGCGAAAACGCCGCGACGCCGATTGCGGGCATGTTCGATGCTGCGCGCCACTTCTACGCCGTGCAGTTTCACCCGGAAGTGACCCACACCCTGCAGGGCAAGGCCATGCTGGGCCGCTTCGTGCACGACATCTGCGGCTGTGGCCAAGACTGGAACATGCCCGATTATGTTGCCGAGGCCATTGCCAAGGTGCAGGCGCAAGTCGGTACGGATGAGGTGATTTTGGGTCTGTCGGGCGGTGTCGATTCCTCTGTGGTCGCGGCGTTGCTGCATCGCGCTATTGGCACGCAACTCACCTGCGTGTTCGTGGATACCGGCCTGTTGCGCCTCAACGAAGGCCAGATGGTGATGGACATGTTTGCCCGCAATCTGGGCGTCAAGGTCATTCATGTCGATGCCTCCGAGCGCTTCATGGGCAATCTGGTGGGCGTGACCGACCCAGAGAAGAAACGCAAGATCATCGGCGGCGAATTTGTCGCCGTGTTCCAGGAAGAATCAGCCAAGCTCGCTAACGCCCAATGGCTGGCGCAAGGCACCATCTATCCCGATGTGATCGAATCGGCGGGCGCGAAAACCAAAAAGGCGCATGCCATCAAGAGCCACCACAATGTCGGCGGCCTGCCCGAAGACATGCACTTGAAATTGCTCGAACCCCTGCGCGAACTGTTCAAGGACGAAGTGCGCGAACTCGGCATTGCGTTGGGTCTGCCGCACGAGATGGTTTATCGCCATCCGTTCCCCGGCCCGGGTCTGGGCGTGCGCATCCTCGGCGAGGTCAAGCGCGAATACGCCGATCTGCTGCGCCAAGCCGATCACATCTTCATCGAAGAACTGCGCGCAGCGGGCTGGTATGACAAGACCTCGCAGGCCTTTGCCGTGTTCCTGCCGGTCAAATCGGTCGGCGTGATGGGCGACGGCCGCACTTACGATTATGTCGTCGCCCTGCGCGCCGTCGTCACCAGTGATTTTATGACTGCGCATTGGGCCGAACTGCCGTATTCGCTGCTCGGCAAGGTCGCCAATCGCATCGTCAACGAAATCCGCGGCATCAACCGCGTCACCTACGATGTGACCGGCAAACCGCCGGGTACGATTGAGTGGGAATGACTTGATGTCTCGTGCCGTCTTGCACTAGACGGCATAAAACCACCGTAAGCCCGCGTCACTGCGGGCTTTTTTGTTGTTTTCGTCTGGTATTGCCATGCACTACAAAGCACCGGCAAGGTCTATCGCGCAGCGTCCGGTGGACCGCCGGGTTCGGCTACATTTTCCGCGCTACGGGAATGGCGCGTTACGTACTTACGAAGCACACTATCCATTCGCGATTGCCAACCTTCACCGGTCGACTTAAAGTAGGCGACGACCTCGGGGCTATAACGCACCGATACAAGCAGTTTCTTGTTTTCAGACTTCGGGCGACCACGCAGGGCTCGGATTGGCACCATCGCCTTCAGTTGCTTTGGCGTCAGTGGCTGCGCGTCAGGATCACTTTTAGCGGCCGCAGTAATGGCCTTGTCCTCTTCCACAGTAGGCATGAGGATCGTTGGCCGCTTAGATGTTTTCGACATAGTGATTCACCTCGCGACGATTGGCGCGGCGCAGGCTGATGACCCTTCGCACTTCGCCTCGGTCTACAAACGCCACGCAGTACAGAATTTCGGTTTGCGGAGCGAGCGCAATCATTCGCGATTCGCCGTACTCAAACCGTTCATCAACCCATACCAGCGCGGCTTCCCAGTCGAGGTCGCCAGCCATAGACAGAGACACACCGTGCTTCGCTTGGTTTGCCGTGTCCTTGGCTGGATCGAACTCGATTCTCACAGCTTTACTGTAGCTACAGAAAATAAGATTGTCAAACTAACCGCGCGGCGACCTTCCATAGGGGGGGCGAACATAGAGCTAACCGGCGCCCGGAATGCCGCGAAGCGGCATGCACAGCGTCCGTGTTGAGCGGCGGTGACCCGGCCTATGGGGTACGCAGCGGGTTTAGTGCGAATCGACGCCCAGGCCGGCGGTACTGTTGAAGCCGGAATCGACATAGGTGATCTCGCCGGTGATGCCTGAGGCGAGGTCGGAGAGCAGGAAGGCGGTGGCGTTGCCGACCTCTTCAATGGTGACATTGCGGCGCAGCGGCGAGTGTTCTTCGCCCCAGGCCAAGAGCTTGTTGAAGTCGGCAATGCCAGAGGCGGCCAGGGTCTTGATTGGGCCGGCAGACAAGCCGTTGACGCGGATGCCCTTGGGCCCCAGGGCGGCAGCCAGATAGAGTACTGAGCTTTCCAGGCTGGCCTTGGCGAGACCCATCACATTGTAGTGCGGCACCGAACGCACCGCGCCGAGGTAGGTCATGGTTACCAATGAGGCGTTGCGGCCCTGCATCATGGGCATGGCGGCCTTGGCCAGTGCGGTGAAGGAATAGCTGGAGATGTCGTGGGCGATGCGGAAGTTTTCGCGCGTCACGCCTTCAATATAGTCCCCGGCCAGTGCGGTCTTGGGGACGAAGGCGATGGAGTGGACGATGCCGTCCAGGCCATCCCAGCGCTTGCCGAGTTCGGCGAACAGGGCGTCAATTTCCTCGTCGCTGGCGACATCACACGGGAAGGCTAGGTCGCTGCCGAATTCCTTGGCGAACTCCATGACTCGATCGCGAGCGCGCTCGCCCTGATAGCTGAACGCCAGTTCAGCCCCTTGGCGGTGGCAGGCCTGTGCTACGCCATAGGCGATCGAACGGCTGCTGATCAAGCCGGTGATGAGAATCTTCTTGCCGCTGAGAAAGCCCATGTACTACCCCTATCGATGTCAGAACGCGTGTGAATTATAACCATGTACGCCGGTTTCTCTTACACTCCACAACCATGCGCGCATTACTTTTAATCATGGTCTTTGCCTTGATGGGTTGCCAAGAACCCATCAACAGTCCGCACCCATCGGGTGCGGCCATGGGCAAGACCCTGTTTTCGTCCTTTTCCGAGCGACCCAAACACCTCGACCCGGCGCGCGCCTACAGCAGCAACGAGATTGAATTCATCGGTCAGATCTATGAGCCACCGCTGCAATATCACTTCCTTAAACGGCCCTATGAACTGGAGCCGCTGATCCTGACGGAGATGCCGCGCCTGACCTTGCTGGACAAACAGGGGAGGGTGCTGCCATCCGATGCGCCGACTGAACAGGTTGCACAGAGTGTGTACGAGCTGCATCTGCGCGATGACATTCGCTACCAGCCGCACCCTGCCTTTGTTCCCGCCATGCACCAGATGGATCTGCGGATGGTGGACGGCCTTGACGATTTTCCCGAGCGCGCCAGCCGTACGGTCACGGCGGCGGATATGGTGCACCAGATCAAGCGCTTGGCCGACCCGCGCGTGTCGTCGCCTATTTATGGATTGATGCGTGAGTCTATTGTTGGCCTGGGCGAGTTGGGTGATCGCTTGGCGACGCGGCCGCACAAGGGGATCAATCTGGAAAACGAGGCGTTGGCGGGTGCGGTGGCGGTCGATGCGCGTACCCTGCGCATCACCCTCAAGGGCCGCTATCCGCAATTTATCTATTGGCTGGCCATGCCGTTTTTTGCCCCCATCCCGCCGGAGGTTGAGCGCTTTTACGCCCGCCCTGGCATGGCGGAAAAGAACCTCAGCCTGGATTGGCAACCGGTGGGGAGTGGCCCGTTTTTATTGGCCGAAAACGACCCCAATCGGGTGATGCGCCTGATCCGCAATCCGAACTATCACGCTGATTTTTACCCCGACCGCCCTGACTTGCGCCTGCCGCTGATCGACCAGGCGGTGTACAGCCTAGAAAAGGAAGAAATTCCGTATTGGGGCAAGTTCCTGCAGGGTTATTACGACAGCTCCGGCATCGCCTCGGACACCTTCGATCAAGCCATTCGCGTGGCGCCCGATGGCACCCCGGAGTTGTCTGCCGAGATGCGCGAGCGCAACCTGAAACTGGTCACCGCACTGCGGCCTTCGCTTTGGTATGTCGGCTTCAATGGGCTGGACCCGGTGCTGGGCGGCGAGGTGACAGCCCCCACGCGCCCTGCAGTTGCTGCCCCCCAAGGGGGCGCCTCCGCCTTGGGACGGCCCGGCGGCGGAGGTGACTCGGCACGCAAGCTGCGGCAGGCGCTGTCGATTGCGCTCGATTGGGAGGAGTTCATCTCCATCTTTTTGAATGGCCGCGGCATCCCGGCACAAGGGCCGATCCCGCCGGGCATCTTTGGCCATCGCGAAGGTGGGGCGGGCGTGAACCCCGTTACCCATGTTTGGCGCGACGGTCGCCTGCAACGAAGGCCGTTGGATGACGCCAAAAAACTGATGCGGGAGGCCGGTTGGCCGGAGGGCCGCCACGCCCAAACCGGTGCGCCATTGGTGTTGTATTTGGATACCATGGCCGGTGGCGCGGACGCCAAGGCACGGCTCGACTGGTATCGCAAGCAGTTCGCAAAGCTCGGTATCCAGCTCGTGGTGCGTGCCACCGATTACAACCGTTTTCAGGACAAGATGCTAAAGGGCAGCGCGCAAATCTTTGAATGGGGCTGGAACGCGGATTACCCCGACCCGGAAAATTTTTTGTTCTTGCTTTACGGCCCTAATCGTAAGGCCGGGCTGAACGGCGAAAATGCGGCCAATTACCAAAACCCCGAGTTCGATCGCCTGTTCTTGCGCATGAAAGACATGGAAAATGGCCCGGCGCGTCAGGCTGTGATTGATCAGATGTTGGCCTTGGTGCAGCACGACGCACCCTGGGCCTTTGCCTATATCGGCAAAAGTTATGCCCTGCGCCACGGCTGGATGGCCTCGCGCACCCCGAACCTGATGGCCAACAATACCCTCAAGTACACCGACCTCGACCCGGCTGCCCGCGTGACTTACCAACAGACATGGAACCGTCCGGCGTTGTGGCCGCTGTTTGCCGTGCTGGCGGGGATGGTCGTGGTCACCGGCATCGCGATGCGCGCCTGGCGGCGGCGTGAGGAGCGGAGAGTGCTCGATTGATCATGTGCTATGATCTGGCATATGTTTAAGCATATGCCAGATTGGAGACGCTTATGTATGCAGAACGCCATCTGAAATTGTTTCGCAACGGCCGTAATCAGGCCCTGCGTATTCCGCGCGAGTTTGAGCTGGAGGGCAATGAGGCCATCATTCGCCGGGAGGAAGATCGCCTGGTGATCGAACCCGTGCGCAAAAAAAGCCTGCTGGTGACCCTGGCACTATTGCCGGATCTGGATGAGTCGTTTCCGGATGTGGATGCCGGTCTGTTGCCGTTGGATTCGGTTGATTTTTAATGGCCATGCCGCGCTATTTGCTGGATACCCATATTGTGTCTGACTTGGTTCGGCATCCGCAGGGCCGGATTGCCGAGCGGATTGCGCAGATTGGAGAAGGCGCTGTCTGCACCTCCATCATCGTGGCATGCGAATTGCGTTTTGCTGCGGTCAGAAAGGGGTCTGTCAAGCTGACCACGCAGGTTGAAAGCATTCTTGCGGCGATGGAAATATTGCCATTTGAAGTGCCGGCGGATCATGTCTATGCGCAACTACGCCAGACGCTGGAACAGGCAGGAACGCCCATCGGCCCCAACGACATGCTGATTGCCGCGCAGGCGCTGACAGCGGAATGCGTGCTGGTGACGGCCAATGTCAGCGAGTTTTCGCGTGTCGCTGGCTTGAGCGTGGTGAATTGGCTTGAACCTTTGCCCTGATCCATGATCGCCTACCTTATCCGCCGCCTGCTTTATGCCCTGCCGATCCTGCTGGGGGTGAATCTGCTCACCTTTGCGCTGTTTTTTGGGGTGAGCTCGCCGGACGACATGGCGCGCATCCACTTGGGCGGCAAGCGGGTGACGGCGGAGGCGGTGGCGCGCTGGAAGACGCAGCACGGCTATGATTTGCCGAATTTTTATAACGCGGCGGGCGAGGGCGCAGACCGGGTGACGCAGACGCTGTTCGTGCAGAAATCACTCAATCTGTTCACGCTGGATTTTGGTACGGCGGACGATGGGCGCGACATCGCCCGCGAGATTGGCAAACGCATGTGGCCGAGCCTGGCGGTGGCCTTGCCGACCTTTTTACTGGGTCTGGCGGTGTATCTGGCCACGGCCTTGTTTCTGGTGTTTTTCCGCAATACGGCGCTCGACACGGTGGGGGTGGTGTTCTTGGTGGCGCTGATGTCGATCTCGGGTTTGTTCTATGTGATCGGCGGCCAAGTGCTGTTGGCAAAGTGGTGGCAGTGGGCGCCGATTTCCGGTTACGCGCCGGGCTTGGCCGGGCTGCAATTTCTGTTTCTACCGGTGTTGATCGGGGTGGTGAGCGGCATCGGCGACTCCTCGCGTTTTTATCGCGCCCTGTTTTTGGAGGAGGCTGGGCGCGACTATGTGCGTACCGCCCACGCCAAGGGGCTTCATCCGGTGCGGGTGCTGTTCCGCCACATTCTGGGCAATGCGGCCATCCCGATCCTGACCGGTGTGGTGGTCGTCATTCCGCGTCTGTTTCTGGGTAGCCTGATCCTGGAGTCGTTTTTCGGTATTCCGGGCCTGGGCAGCTACACCATCGACGCGATCCAAGCGCAGGACTTTGCCATCGTGCGGGGGATGGTGTTCCTGGGCTCGCTGCTCTACATCGTCGGCCTGACGCTAACCGATCTGTCCTACGCCTGGGTCGATCCCCGGGTGCGCTTGCAATGAACATCCAACCGACCCTGCTGATCAGCGACGCCTTGCTCTTCCTGTTGTTGGCGGCCGTGGGGGCGTATGTCTGGCGCGCCAGCCGTTCTGAAAATGCACGCGCGACCTGGCGCGGCGTGTTTGCGCAGCGGATGGGGCGCGGTGCGGCGTGGGTGATGGCGTTTTTCGTGGTCGTCGGCGTGCTCGATTCGCTGCATTACCGGGAGGCGGTCGCCACACCCACGGGGCAGGCGCAGCAATACAGCGGCGAAGTGCTGTCGGCCCTGGATGTGCTGCTCACCCCTTTGCGTATGGCAGGTGAAAAGACCTATTCGGCCCCGTTTGCGCAGCACCTGCTGGTTAAAGAAAGCGTGACGCTGGCTGATGGCTCGGTGGCGCGCCTGGCACCGGAGATCGCGCATATCCATCCGCTGGGCACCGACAAGGTGGGGCAGGATGTGCTGTATCTGGCGCTTAAAAGCGTGCGCACCGGGCTGTTGATCGGCACCCTGACGACGCTGGTCATGCTGCCCTTCGCCTGTGCGCTGGGCTTGGTGGCGGGCTATTTTGGCGGCTGGGTCGATGACGCGATCCAGTATCTGTACACCACGCTCAATTCCATCCCCGGGGTACTGTTGATCGCGGCGGCGGTGCTGGTGGTGGATGTGCAGATCGACGCCCATGCCGAATGGTTCAACAGTGCGGCGGCGCGGGCCGACCTGCGCCTCTTGGCCCTGTGCGGCATTCTCGGCCTGACCGGCTGGACTGGGCTGGCACGCTTGTTGCGCGCCGAGACCCTGAAGCTGCGCGAGCTGGATTACATCCAGGCGGCACGCGCCTTTGGTGTCTCGCACGCCCGCATCTTGGCGCGCCATGTGCTGCCCAATGTGGCGCACCTCGTCATCATTACCGTGGTGCTGGATTTCTCCGGCTTGGTGCTGGCCGAGGCGGTGTTGTCCTATGTGGGTGCCGGGGTCGATCCGGCCACGCCCAGCTTTGGCAACATGATCAACGCCGCACGCCTGGAACTGGCGCGCGAGCCGGTGGTGTGGTGGCCCCTGGCGACGGCGTTCGGCTTTTTGTTTGCCCTGGTGCTGGCGGCCAATCTGTTTGCCGATGCGGTGCGCGCGGCGTTTGATCCGAGGGGCGCACGCTGATGGTTGAGGCCGATTCCCTCTCCCCCAACCCCTCTCCCGGGGGGAGAGGGGAGTGCTTCGCCTTGCCATCCCACGATCTGAAAATCACCCCCAACCCCTCTCCTCGGGGGGGGGTGTGCAGCGCTGTGCAGTTGCGCGATCTCGTGGTCCGTCTGCCGGATGGCCGTCGCGCGGTGGATGGCGTGTCGCTGGATTTGCAAGCGGGGCGCTGTTTGGTGGTGTTGGGCGAGTCGGGTTGCGGAAAGTCGTTGACGGCGTTGTCGTTGATGCGTTTGCTGCCGGACGGGGTGGCGATTACGGGCGGCAGCGCGCAGATGTCCCTCTCCCCCAACCCCTCCCCAGGGCGGGAGGAGGGGCGCCTTGACCTGTTTACGCTGCCGGAGAACCGGATGCGCGGCTTGCGCGGCGGGCGGGTCGCGATGGTGTTTCAGGAGCCGATGAGCAGCCTTAATCCGGTGATGACGATCGCCGCGCAGATTAAGGAGGCGCTCTCGGCGCACGGCTCCCGACAAACGGTGGCGAGCCTTTTGGCGGATGTGGGTCTGCAAACGCAACACGCCGATAGCTACCCATTCCAGTTGTCTGGCGGGCAGCGGCAGCGTGCCTTGATCGCCATGATGCTGGCGGGTGAGCCGGAAATTCTGATCGCCGATGAGCCGACGACGGCGTTGGATGTGACCGTGCAGGCGCAGATCCTGCGACTGCTGCGCGACTTGCAACAACGCCGGCGTATGGCGTTGTTGTTGATTACGCATGATCTGGGAATCGCTCGCGAGATGGCGGATGAAGTCGCTGTTTTGTATGCGGGACAGGTGGTGGAACAGACATCGGCTACGGCGTTGTTTGCCCATCGCGGACAGCACCCCTACACCCGCGCCCTGATGCAGGTTACGCCCAGCTTAGGCCGGCGCGGTCAGCCCTTGTTGAGTCTGCCGGGGTCGGTGCCGTTGGCGGGTGACTGGCCGCCTGGCTGCCGTTTTGCACCGCGTTGTGGCACTGTGCAGGCGCGTTGTACTGAGATTGAACCGCCGTTGGTGGCGGGTGTGCGTTGTTGGTTTCCGCCGTGTCAGGCCGCTTCGCCGCCATCATTTGCAGGAGATCCGCCCGCTGGCCGATGCATCGAAAAGGCCGCGCAGGGGACGGCGCTCCTACAGGTTGAAGATCTTTGTGTGCACTATCCTATCCGCCGTGGTCTGTTGCAACGCACCGCCGACTGGGTGCGGGCGGTGGAGGGTGTCAGCCTGAGTCTCAACCGGGGCGAAACCCTGGCGCTGGTGGGCGAATCGGGCTGTGGCAAGAGCAGTTTGGCGAGGGCCTTGTTGCGCTTGCAGCCGCAGGCGACGGTGCGGGGCCGGGTGCGCTTGAATGGCGAAGAGGTGCTGAACCTGCGCGGTGCGGCCTTGCACGCCCTGCGTAGTCGTGCCCAGATTGTTTTTCAGGACCCGTTCTCATCGCTTGACCCGCGCATGCGGGTGGGGGATGCCTTGGAGGAGGGCTTGCTGGCCTTGCGACCGGAATGGGGGCCTGCCGCGCGCCGGCAACAGATTGAACGCCTGCTGGATCGAGTAGGGCTGGATGCGAGCGCTAGGCTGCGCTATCCACATGCCTTTTCCGGCGGTCAGCGCCAGCGCATTGCCATTGCCCGGGCGCTTTGTGTTGAACCGCAACTGTTGATTCTGGACGAACCGACCAGCGCGCTCGATGTCTCGGTACAGGCGCAGGTGCTGAGTCTGTTACGCGAACTGCAACAGGAGCGCGGGCTCGCCTATTTGTTTATCACCCACAATCTGCCGCTGGTGGGCTATTTTGCCGACCAGGTGGCGGTGATGCAAGGGGGCAGGATTGTGGAGGCGGGGGCCGCTGAGGCGGTCATGACGGCACCGAGTCATCCCTATACGCAGGCCTTGATGGCCTCGGTACCTAGGTAAGTCAGTACTCGATTGGGTTAAAGCGGCTGAGCACGCGAGCGTGAGGACGGCAAGCTGGCGCGCAGATCCGATTTCTTGTTGGACTTGGCCGGTTCGGCTTCGGGTTTCTGTGCCGGGACCAGTACCGTTTGCGATTCAGACAGAGTGCCCTTGCGGTTTGTCTGGACCACATTGTGATCACGCAGCCATTGCAGGGTAACGCCGAAACGGTCGGCAATCTTGTTCAAGGTGTCGCCACTCTTCGGGGTATAGACCTTGAGCGAACTCTCGGTCTTGCCGGCTTGCTGCAGATTAAAGTGGAAGGCCTCGACCCGATCTGCCGGGATCAACATGGCGCTTGAGGTGACACCGCCGATAACATTGCGACGAAACCCCGGATTGAGCTGGATGAACTCGGGCATGCTCATCTCAGCCAATTTGGCCGCCGTAGTGGCCGTCATGGGTTGTTTGAGATTGACCTGCATGAAATAGGCCTCGTTCTCGATCGGCTTCAATTGAACATGGAAGCGCTCCGGTTCACGCACGATGTTGCGCAGGGCGATCAGCTTGGGTACATAGTGGCGCGTCTCGGTGGGTAGCGCCAGACTGGCGTAGTCTAGCGGTTTGCCCTTGCTGGCGTTCTTCTTGAGAACGCGCGCGACACAACCCTCACCGCAGTTGTAGGCGGCAAAGGCAAGGTCCCAGCGACCGAATTGGGCATGCAACTTTTGCAGGTAATCGAGTGCGGCATCGGTCGCGGCCGTCACATCGCGGCGGCTGTCGACCCAGCCGTCTTGCTTCAGACCATAGAGACGGCCGGTGGAGGGGATGAATTGCCACATTCCGGCGGCGGCGCGCGGCGAGGTGGCGGCCGGGTTGTAGGAGGATTCAATGAAGGGCAGCAGAGCTGCTTCCATGGGCATGCCACGCCGCTCAACCTCTTCGACGACATGGTAGAGATAGGGGCGGCTACGCTCGGCTGTACGGGCCAGGTGTTCGGGGTGGCTGGCAAACCAGCGCTCATGGGTTCGCACTAGGGCGGGCGAAACCTCCTCCATCACGAATCCCTCACGGACGCGCGACCAGAGATCGGTTTCATTGGCCGGAGCGGGTAGGGTGGCTGAAGCCAGAATGGCAGGAACCTCGCGGCGCAGGGGTTCAGCAAAGGCCGTAGGCAGCAAAAATAACCCTGTCAGACATAGCCACAAGAAGGCTAGTAGACGGGGTTTTGTGCTTTTCTCCCTGTGGCAAGAGGCCTTGGCTTCCTGCATCGGAATACATTTATACTTGATCAGCATGTCCGCAATCATAACCGGGCGTCATTTAAAAATCAAGTTATTCAATGGGTTCTGGCGGTGTCTTGTGGCGTGGGTGAGGTTTTAGGACACACCCCAATCTCTGGGTACATCGCGTGGCAATACATGGCACGACGCGATCAGCTGGGTATAATCGGCGCGCGCAGCCTATGGGCTGCATGGATACATCACAGCCAAGATCGGTGTGACTGTCTTACAACGGACTGTACGCAACGCGTACGCTAATGGATTTTTATCATGCTAGAAGCTATTCGTGACCGTGCCCAAGGTTGGGTTGCCCGCGTCATTCTGGGCTTGGTCATCCTGACCTTTGCCATTTTCGGCGTTGACTCTTATATCAATGACCGATCTGCCGTGCTTGAAGTCGCCAAGGTGGGCGGTGATGGCATCAGCCTAGAAGACTTTCAAATGGCGTTACGCAACCAGAAGGATGCCATTGAAAGCAATGGCGAGGGTAAGGCAAACACCGAAGATCCCAAATTCCGTCAAGCGGTGCTGGACGACTTGATTACCGCGCGCGTCATGGCCGCCGCTGCGCAGCAAAGTGGCATCAAGACCGATCCGCAGCGCGCGCTTAAATCCTTGGCCGAAATCCCGGCTTTTCAGGAGGGCGGGAAATTTTCACCGGCACGCCTAGATAGTTGGCTGCGCAACCGCGGCATGAGCCAGGCGCAATTGCTGGCCTTGCTGCAACAGGATGTCCAGTTGGGCCAACTGGAGGTGGGCCTGCGCGAAGGTGGCGTCATCGCCGAAGGCAGCATCAAGCCGCTGATCATGGCCTTGTCCGAACAGCGCGAGGTTAACGAACAGGTCTTTGACGCCCGCCGATTCCAAGATCCTGGCAAGATCGATAACGCCGCGATCGAGGCCGAGTACAAGGCCCAGCGCGCCAAACTGGAGACACCGGCGCAGGTGCGGGTGGAATATCTGGTGCTTTCCCTTGATAGCATCAAGGCTCAGGTCAAGGTCGATGAGGCTGCGGTCCGGCGCCATTACGACAGTAATCTGTCACGCTACAGCGAGCCTGAGCAGCGTCGGGCCCGGCATATCCTGATAGCGGCCCGTGCGGATCAGCCAGCGGCCGAGCGAACCCAAGCCCGCCAGAAGGCCGAACAGGTGCTGGCTGAGGTGAAAAAGGCCCCGGCCCAATTTGCGGAATTGGCGCGTAAACACTCTCAAGACCCGGGTTCGGCCAGCAATGGCGGTGACTTGGGTTTCTTCACCCGTGACCGCATGGTCAAGGTCTTTGCTGACACGGCCTTTGCCTTGAAGAAGGGTGAGATCAGCGGCGTGGTCGAGAGTGAATTTGGTTACCACATCATCGTGCTGGACGAGATCCGTGTGGCTCAGGCAAAGCCTTTCGAGCACTTGATGGCATCATTGACCGAGGAATGGCGCACGCAAGAGGCCCAGAAACGCTTTGCTGAGCAGGCTGATAAGTTCGCCAACCAAGTGTATGAGCAGGCAAATGGCCTGCAGGCCGTGGCCAAGGCCTACAGCCTGACGGTGCAGACCTCGGGCTGGATCAGCCGCAATCAGGCAGAGCCAAGCTTTTTGGCGCATCCTGGTCTGATGGATGCGGTTTTCTCACCCGAGAGCCTGGCCAAGAAACAGAACACCGATGCGATCGAAGTGGCCCCTAATACCCTAGTGGCCGCCCGCCTTTTGGAGCACAAGCCCGCCGGTGTGCGTCCGCTGGCCGAGGTATCGGCGCAGATCCGTGAACAACTGGCCGGTCGTACGGCCTTGGTTGCCGCGCGCCGGGCCGGTGCCGAGGCCTTGGCGCAGGGTCAGACAGGCAAGGGAGCGGGGGCCTGGAGCGCGAACATGATGCTGACTCGTATGCAGTCGCTCAACCTGCCGCCGGAAGCGATCAAGGCTATTTTCAAGCAACCTACCAACCGCCTGCCAGTCATTGTGGGCGTCGAAACACAGGACGGTTATCGGCTCTACCGGATCAACCAGGTTCAGGCGGGCAACGCGGCTGAACAACATGCCGGCCGGATCCGCGCCGATCTTCAGCGCATGCAGGCATCGAGTGAGATCAAGGCCTTTATTGCCGCCACCAAGGCGGACTTGGGCGTTTCCATTGACGAAAAGGCCCTTGGCAAGGCCGAGGCGCGCTAGGGCGTTACGCTGGGATCCATCGCGAGATGGGTTCTGGTGTATTTCGGTGACAGTTTACTAAATACACCAAATTATCACCCCACCCCTTCGGGTCACGCTTCTGCGGTTTTAGCGTTTTGTTCGCCGGTACTTCAAGCCGCTCGACCCACGCCTCGCTCCCCAAAGCGGGTCCGCTTGCGAGGTGCCTTGAATGCGGCAGATTCGTGCGCGCACTCCCCCAGAAATGCCGAAAATCGCCATAGCGCTCCCGTGCTTGAGCAGGCTTGAGCAGCGCATCGTCGGACGCGCGTGGCGATGAGATGGACATGATTGGGCATCAAGCAATAGCACCAGATCTCTGTGTCCGCCTTGCTTGCCGCCTACCTCAGCAGATCCTTGTATCGCGCGTAATCGCCCTCTTCAAAGAACACACGCTCACGCCGATTCCCACGCTGGGTGACAGCGTGCGGGCAACCGGGAATCACAAGGCGAGGTAATCGCGACAGGGTGCGGAGCGCACAAATAATTTAGTGTATTTAGTAAACTGTCACCGAAATATGGGCTTGGGCGTTTCTATCGACGAAAAGGAGCTCGGTAAGGCTGAAGCGCGCTAGATTGGCTTAGTTTAATTAACCACGCGTGTTGGAGTTGGCCGGAAACGGGCTGAGTTCAACGCGCGGGGCGGGCACCCAACCGGCCTTGTGGTGCTCGGCGACGACATTGGTAAAGATCCCGCCACGCACATAAAAGCGGGCCGTCAGACGCATGAAACGCGGTTCGGTCGCACGCACCAAGTCATCGAGGATGCGGTTGGTGACATCCTCGTGAAAGTGCCCCTCGTCGCGAAACGACCACATGTAGAGCTTGAGACTCTTGAGTTCCACGCAGGCCTGATCGGCGATGTAGTCCAGGGTCAGGGTGGCGAAGTCGGGCTGGCCAGTCTTGGGGCACAGGCAGGTGAACTCCGGAATCTCCATGTGGATGTGGTAGTCCCGCTCGGGTTTCGGGTTCGGGAAGGTTTCAAGCGTTTTGCTGGGTAGGCTGGACATGGCAGGGCTCAATCACAAGGCTTAAGTTACAATTCGGCCGATTATACCTAGCCTGTGACTTCGCCTTGCGCCTCAAGCACATCCATCTGGCCGGATTCAAGTCCTTTGTGGATCCGGTCAGCATCCCGGCCCCCACGAATCTGACTGGCATTGTCGGCCCGAACGGCTGTGGAAAATCCAATGTCATCGATGCCGTGCGCTGGGTCCTGGGCGAGTCCAAGGCCCGCGAACTGCGCGGCGAGACCTTGCAGGATGTCATCTTCAATGGCTCTGCGCAGCGCAAACCGGCGGCCCGTGCTGTCGTTGAACTCCTGTTTGATAACACCGATGGGCGTGCGCCCGGCCAATGGGCCTCGTATGCCGAGATCTCGGTCAAACGGGTGCTAACCCGCAACGGTGACTCCAGTTATTTCCTTAATAATGTCCATGTCCGACGCCGCGATGTCACCGATCTGATCTTGGGCACCGGCTTGGGTGGGGATGCCTACGCCATTATCGAACAGGGAACGATCTCGCGTCTCATCGAGGCGCGCCCGGAGGAGATGCGCGGCCATCTTGAAGAGGCCGCCGGGGTCTCCAAGTACCGTGAACGGCGGCGTGAGACGGAACATCGTCTGCGCGATACCCGCGAGAATCTGGATCGGGTCGAGGATATCCGTGGGGAACTGCGGCGTCAGATTGAGCGCCTCTCCGTGCAGGCCGAGGTGGCGCGGCGTTATTTCGACCTGCTGTCCCAGCGGCAGTGGCGCGAGGCGCAGCTCGCCTTGGTGCGGCGGCGTGATGCCCAGGTCGTACAGGCGCGGGTCTTAAGTGACCAGTCGCGGACCCGGATCGAGATGGAAGCGTGTGCGGCGGCCATTCACCAGGCTGAGCGCCAGGCCGAGGAGGAGCGGCAACGCCAGCATGAGGCCCTGAACCAACTTAATCAGACTCAAGCGGCCTATTACGCCGCCGGTGCAGAAGTGACTCGGCTAGAACAGACGATGGCGCACCTGCGTGAACAACGGCATCGGTTGGATAGGGATTTGCGCAGCATCGAGGAGCGCCAGTGCACCTTGTCGGCAGAGACCGCGACCGCTGACCAAGAACGCGAGGCTACGACACGGGCTCTGGCCGATGCCGAGTCCGAGATGGAGTCTTTGGAAGCGACCTGGGCCGGACAACGATTGGCCCTCCCGGAGGCTGAGTCTGCTCTGCAGACTGCACGCGCGATCCATGCTGCCAGCCAGCGTCAACTGGCTGGCTTACAGCAGGACGAGGCCTTGGCTCGCAATCAGCGCGAACAGTCCATGCGGAACCTGCAGCAACTGGCGCAGCGTATGGAGCGTCTGACTCAGGAACTGGGCCGACTGCTGCCGGTGGATGCCGTCGTCATTGAACGCCTTGAGACGGAGCAAGCGAACGCCGAGGCCGTCTTGAGTCAGACGGACAGAGATTTGCTGGCCGCCCGCGACGGGATCGAGGCGGCCGAACAGGCCTGGCGCACGGCCCATACTGATGTGACTGAGGCCCAGCGTGCCCTGCATCACTGTGAGGCGCAGCATGCCGCGTTGAGGCGCTTGCAACAGCAGAGTGAACAGTCTGAGGTGCAGACGGCGGACTGGCTGGCTCGTCATGCCTTGACCGGTTGCCCGCGTCTTTGGCAGGTCATCGAAGTGGATCCGCGCTGGGAAACGGCCGTCGAGGCGGTTTTGGGTCCGCGTCTGGAGGCCTTAGCCGAGACCTTGAACGCCGATTGGCTGACGAATTTGCCCTTGGGTCGGCTGGATTTTCCGCTGGGCGGAGCAAAAGCATCCGTCACTGACCCATTGCCGGTCGGGTTGACACCGTTGGCCGGACAGGTGCGCTGTCGCGTGCCGGCGTTGCAGGCCTATCTCGACGCGGTGCTAGCGGGTGTCGGTTGTGCCGAGGATCTACCGTCTGCCTTGGCGCAGCATGCCGATCTGCCTTGGGCGGTTACCTTGGTGACCCCGGAGGGGCATAGTGTTAGCGCGCAAGGGGTGACGCTGAATGCCCTCGATCCGGCGCGGCAGGGGGTCTTGCGCCGGGCACGCGAGTTGGTTGAACTGAGCACAGACGAAACGCGTCTGCGGGCCGAGAATGAGGCCTGTCAGGCCACCTTGAAAGCGGCTGAAACTGGACGAAGCCACGCTCGGTCTCGCCTTGATGTCGCCCAGCAGGCCCAGCGTACCGCTCAGACACAGGTTCACCAGACCCAGATCCGCCTCCTTCAGGCGCGTGAGGCCGCCCAGCGCAGTGCGGCGCGGCGAGCTCAGATCGAGCACGAGCAGGCCGAGATTACTCAGCAGCAAACGGATGAAACGGCTCGACGCACGGCGGCCGAGGCCCGATTAACCGATAACCGGACGGGTGTGCAAACGCTAGAGGCGCAGTTGCAGGAGCAGCGTCAGGATTTGCAACGCGCGGATGCGCAGCTCACGGCCCAGCGTACGGCCGAGCGCGAGGCTCAGCAGGCCTTTCAGTCTGGGCAAATGGCCTTGCACACACTAACCCTGCGCTTGGAACGCTACCTCTCCGAGGCCGAACGGCAGACCGGCGAGGGCGTTCAACTCGAGGCTCGCGCGACCCGCTTGCGCAGTGATCTGGCCAGCCTGGTTGAGGCGCCGCTAACAGCCACTTTGCAAACCGCCCTCGATGAGCGTAACCGGGCTGAGACGACCTTGGTGACGGCGCGTGAGGCCCTTGAGAATAGTCAACAGACGCTGCGTCGCCATGAACAGGCGCGGGTCCAGGCGGAACAGGCCCTTGAACCCTTGCGGACTCGGTTGCAGGCCCTGGAACTCAAACATCAGGAGGCCCACTTCAAGGAGGCCCAATTCGCTGAACAACTGGCCCAGTATTTGCAGGAACTCTCCGGGGCGTGGGCCGGGTTTGATGAGACGGCCATGGCCGCCACCCTAGTGGCCGAGGACAAGGAGGCTCGCCTGAACGGGGAGGTGATTCGTTTACACGGAGAGATTGAGTCACTCGGTGCCGTGAATATGGTGGCCCTGGCCGAACTGGATGCGGCCAGTGCCCGTCTGGGTTATCTGGATGCACAGGCCGCCGATCTGGAGGCCGCCGTGGCCACCCTGGAAGGGGCGATTGCCCGCATTGATGCGGAGAGTCGGGCCAACCTGCAATCGGTCTATGACCGCGTCAGTCTGGAATTTAAGGCCTTCTTCCAAGAGTTGTTTGGGGGGGGCGAGGCGCAACTGGTCTTGACTGGCGAAGACATCCTAGAAGCGGGGCTTACCATCGTTGCTCAGCCACCGGGCAAGAAAAATAGTTCTATTCATCTCCTGTCTGGTGGCGAGAAGGCCCTGACCGCGTTGTCGCTGGTGTTTGCCCTGTTCCGCCTCAATCCAGCCCCGTTTTGTCTGCTGGATGAGGTGGATGCGCCGCTCGACGACAGCAACACCGAGCGCTATTGCCGTCTGGTGCAGAAGATGTCGGCCGAGACCCAGTTTTTGTTTATCACTCACAACCGTTTGACCATGGAGATGGCGCGCCATCTGGTCGGCGTGACTATGCCGGAACCCGGTGTATCACGGCCGGTGGTGGTCGATGTCGAGGGGGCCCTGCAACTGGCCGATAATGCGGTTCCTGCTCAACTTTCATGACATTTATGCCACCCCAAATCATGAAACCGATCGCAGGGGCCGTCCTCGTGCCTATCCAACCAGGGCAACCACGGGGGGTTGCCCCTACGCCAATGACGGTGTTGTTTCACGCTAACGGACATGACTTTTAGAAGACCGCCCTAAGTATGAAAGTCCTGTCCGTTTCCCTCTCCCCCACCCCCTCTCCCGCAAGGGGAGAGGGGAGCATCGAGAAGTCACTTCGCGACTTTCACGCTAACCATCGACCCCGTTGTCTATCGCATGACTGAACTGACGACTGATCTGGCTCGGCTGTTTGCAGAGGATGGGCCGTTTGCCGCTGCCATCCCGGAATTTCGCAGCCGGCCCATGCAACAGGCAATGGCCGAGCGTATTACCGGGGCGATCGAGAAATCCGGGATTCTGGTGATTGAGGCCGGTACAGGGACGGGCAAGACGCTGGCTTATCTGGTTCCGGCCTTGTTGGCCGGGGGCAAAGTGCTGCTTTCGACGGCCAGTAAGACCTTGCAGGACCAACTCTTTCAACGCGATCTGCCGGCGGTGCGCGCTGTCTTGCAGCGGCCCGTCAGTACGGCCCTGCTCAAGGGACGGGCCAACTATGTGTGTCACCTTCATCTCGCCCGTGCCCTCGATTCCGGGCGCTTTCATTCGCCGGGCGAGGTTCGTGACCTGAAGAAGATCGCGCAGTTCGCTGCCCGCAGCGACAGCGGTGACCGCATGGCCTGCCAGAGTGTGAGCGAGGAGTCAGCCGCGTGGCCGTATGCGGTCTCGACCCGCGACAACTGTCTCGGCAGCGAGTGTCCCAATGTGCGCGACTGCTTTGTCCTCAAGGCGCGCAAGAAGGCCCTTGAGGCCGATGTTGTGGTCATCAATCATCACCTCTTTTTTGCCGATGTCTGGCTGAAAGATGAGGGGGCCGGGGAGTTGTTGCCCAACGCCAATGTGGTGATCTTTGACGAGGCACATCAGTTGCCGGATATCGCCGGTCTGTTTTTTGGCGAGCGCCTGTCCACCGGGCAGTTGCTGGATCTGTGCCGCGATGTGCGCGAAGCCGCCGCGATCGGCGCGGCCGATTACGCGCCCCTGCCCAAGGCCGCGCATACCCTGGAGAAGGCCTTGCGCGACGCGCGTCTGGCCTTTGTCGCCCCGGTTAATGGCGGACGCTTGCCGGCTGAACGGATCAGCGCGGCGGGACGCACGGCCCTGGAAGAGGTCACGCCGCTGATGACGGATCTTCGTCTGCAGATTGAAACACAGGCTATTCGCTCCGAAGAACTGGGGCAGCTCGCCGATCGTTGTAGCGCTGCTGAACGGCACTGGGAGCGCTGGTTGGTGGGCGAAGGCGTTGTAGAAAGTGGCGCCGCCGAACAGGTGCGCTGGCTGGAGATCACGGCCTATGGTGTCACGCTGCACGCCACGCCGCTGGATATTGGCAGTGAGTTTGCCCGGCAACTAAAGAACGAGGATAGCCAAGGACGGGCCTGGATCTTTACCTCGGCCACCTTGTCGGTGCGCGGAAATTTTGCGCATTACCTCAGCCAGATCGGCGTCCCCGAGGCGCAGACAGCGGTCTGGGATAGCCCCTACGATTACGAGCGTCAGGCCCTCTTGTATGTCCCTGCGCAGATGCCGGAGGCCAATACACCGGGCTATACGATGGCGGTGGTTGACCGCGCTTGGCCGGTGGTGCAAGCCAGTCAGGGACGGGCCTTTCTGCTCTTCACCAGTCTGCGGGCCTTGCAAGAGGCAAAGACGCTCTTAACCCAGCGCTTGGCAGACGCCGGGCTGGATTGGCCGTTGTTGGTGCAAGGCGATGACAGCCGTAGCGCGCTGCTGGCGCGGTTTCGTAGCGAGGCCCATGCGATCTTGCTTGGCAGCCAATCTTTCTGGGAGGGGGTTGATGTGGCTGGTGAAGCGCTCTCCTTGGTTGTTATTGACAAATTACCCTTCCAGCCACCGGATGATCCCGTGCTGGCGGCGCGTATTAACCAATTACGGCAGGCGGGTGGAAATCCGTTCTTCGAGATTCAGCTTCCTCAGGCCGTGATTAACCTGAAGCAGGGGGCTGGCCGATTGATCCGGCGCGAAACCGACCGTGGCGTGCTGATGATCTGCGACACCCGCCTAGTCGACAAACCCTACGGAAAACGCATCTGGCAATCCTTGCCGCCCATGCGCCGGACTCGGATTGAGGCCGAGGCCGCTGCCTTTTTTGCGGCTGAGGAAGCCAACCCTGTTTCTGTGGATAGTCTTTCAACATGTTGATAGCAAGACTATTTTTAATCTATTTAATGCTGGCGACGCACGCTCTGGCCGAGACCTTGCCGGCCACAGACAGCCGCGTCATCGTGCAAACCTCGCCCTTGGCCGGCTTTCAGCACTATGCGGGGCGGGCGCTGTTTCCACTCTTGCGCGTGGGCGATCGTCTCGATCTCATCCGCGAACCCGAAAATCCCTTTGACCTGCGTGCCGTGCGAGTGGAGTGGCGCGGCGTGCAGATTGGCTATGCCCCTCGACTCGACAATATCGATCTGGCGCGGCTCTTGGATCGGGGTGAGGCATTGGAGGCTCGGATCCTTCATTTGGAGGTGAGCCGCGACCCGTGGCGGCGCATCTTGTTCGAAGTCGTTAGCACCGAACCGGTACAATGACAGGGCTTCACCGTCGCTTTTAGCCACCTTGCCCATCCTGCCCATCCATTACCCCTTCCCGTTTGAATAACCGTGCAGATCCTCGCCCTTGAGACTTCAACCGAATGGTGTTCTGCTGCCCTTTGGGTGGACGGCGACCTGCATGTGCGTGAGGCGCATGCGGGCAACCGCCACTCCGAGCTGATCCTGCCCATGGTGCAGGAACTCATGGCCGAAGGGGGCATTCCCCTGACGCAACTCAATGCCATGGCCTATGGCGAAGGCCCGGGTTCCTTTACCGGTCTGCGGATCGCCTGTGGAGTGACCCAAGGTCTGGCCCTGGCGGCCGGTTGCCCGGTCATTGGGGTCGGCAGTCTCTCGGCCTTGGCAGCGGCGGCATCGCTTGAGACGGGCGCGGCGGGGGTGTTGGCCATCCTGGATGCGCGCATGGGCGAGGTCTATGCCGCTCGCTATCGGGATGGCATCGAGATTTTGTCCCCGGCCCTGTTCAAGCCAGAGGCCTTGCCCGTACCTGAACCCGGCGAATGCGTAGCCGGAACCGGGTTTTTTGCCTATGAGGCCTTGTTGGGCGCCGCCTGGATCGGATTGGATTACCGTGTGAGCGAACTGCGCTATCCCAGTGCGGCGCAGGTCGCTCGTCTGGCTGTACCGCGCTTCCTGACGGGAGAAGGGCGTTCGGCGGAATGGGCAGAGCCGGTCTATGTCCGTAACAAGGTCGCACTCAAAAAGAGCGAGCGCTCATGAGCGTTGCTAAGACGATCCATTTTCGCCCTATGCAGCCCAGCGATCTTGATGCGGTGTATGCCATCGAGACGGCGGCCTATGCGTTTCCCTGGACGCGAGGCAACTTTGCCGACTGCCTGGAGACGGGCTACCGTTGCGAGGTCATGTTGGAGGCCGATGTTCTGGTGGGTTACAGTATTCTGGCCACGATGGTTGATGAGGCCCATGTCCTCAATTGTTGTGTGGCCCCGACCTACCAAGGACGCGGTTTGGGGCGACAGATGATGCAGCACCTGATCAGCCGTTTGCCGCATATGCATCTGCCCAGCCTGCTCCTTGAGGTACGCCCCGCTAACGCGGCGGCCGTTCACTTGTACTCTGACTTGGGTTTTCTTGAAATTGGCCGCAGGCGAGGCTACTACCCGGCCACGGTGGAAGAGGGCGGGCGCGAGGATGCGCTGGTGATGCGCTATACGGCCGAATCCGGGATGGAGACGGCATGACCCTCGCCCGTGAACATCGCCTGAATGCCTTGGGTCTGCTGCCTGTCTGGCGGCGGCGGAAGGCTGTTTCAGTTGCGGATGCCGTTTCTGCGCACCCTCCGGCCATGGCGGACGATTGGGCTGCCCTGAAGGCTGAGATCCGTGCGTGTACTCGTTGTCCCTTGCATGCCACGCGCCACAATACCGTTCCCGGGGGTGGCGACCATCAGGCGGACTGGCTCATCATCGGTGAGGCGCCAGATGCGGAGGAGGAGAGACAGGGCACGCCTTTCGTCGGTCAGGCCGGGCAGTTGCTCGATGCCATGCTCGCGGCGATCGGGCTGAATCGCGGCGAGAAGGTCTACATCACCCATCTCCTCAAATCGCATCCACCAGCCAATCGCGACCCGGCCCCGGATGAGATCATGGCCTGTCTGCCTTATCTTGAGCGGCAGATCGCCCTCATCCGGCCGCGCATCATCCTTGTCCTGGGCCGTTTCGCGGCCCAAACCCTGTTGGGTGCCGACATCCCGGTCGATCGTTTACGCGGGCAGGTACACGCCTATCAAGGGGTACCGTTGGTCGTAACTTATCACCCCGCGTATCTGCTCCGCACCCCGGTGGACAAGGGTCGGGCCTGGGCTGATTTGCTGTTGGCACGACGGCAGTTGAAGGATCCCCAATGATTGCCCTACACTCAAGCACCTTTAACAGCCTCGAAAGATCCCTCCAATGAAAATTGCCATTGCCGGAACCGGTTATGTGGGCCTCTCGATGGCCTGTCTCTTGGCACAGAGGCACGAGGTGGTTGCACTCGATATCGTCCCGGAGAAGGTTGACCTGATCAACAACAAGCAGTCGCCGATTGCCGATGTCGAGATCGAAGACTTCCTTGCCCACAAGCCACTCAACCTGCGCGCTACGCTGAATAAGGAAGAGGCCTATACAGGCGCCGCCTTTGTGATCATCGCCACCCCAACCGATTACGATACGGCGACCAATTCCTTCAATACCCGCTCAGTTGAAGCGGTGATCCGCGATGTGAAGGCGATCAACCCCGAGGCGGTGATGATCATCAAATCGACCATTCCCGTGGGCTACACCGCCAAGTTTCGCGAGGAATTCGACTGCAAGAACCTGATTTTCTCGCCGGAGTTCCTGCGTGAGGGCAAGGCGTTGTACGACAACCTGTATCCCTCACGCATCGTCGTCGGCGAGCGTTCCGAACGCGCCGAGACCTTCGCCAACCTGCTCAAGGAAGGCGCGATCAAGCAGGATATCCCCGTGCTGTTCACCGACTCGACCGAGGCCGAGGCGATCAAGTTGTTCTCCAACACCTACCTCGCCATGCGGGTGGCGTATTTCAACGAGCTGGACACCTACGCCGCCAGCCACGGCCTGGACACCAAACAGATCATCGACGGAGTCAGCCTGGACCCGCGCATCGGCAGCCACTACAACAACCCGTCGTTCGGTTACGGCGGCTATTGCCTGCCCAAGGACACCAAGCAGTTACTCGCCAACTACCGTGATGTGCCGCAGAATCTGATCCACGCCATCGTCGAGTCCAACACCACGCGCAAGGACTTCATTGCCGACGAGATTATTCGCCGCAATCCCAAGACTGTCGGCGTCTATCGGCTAATCATGAAGGCCGGCTCGGACAATTTCCGCGCCTCTAGCATCCAGGGCATCATGAAGCGCATCAAGGCCAAGGGCATCGAGGTCATTATTCATGAGCCGGTATTCACCGAGGCCGAGTTCTTCCACTCGCGGGTGGTCAACGACCTGGCGGCCTTCACGCAGCAATCGGATGTCATCATCGCTAACCGCATGACCCCGGCACTGGCGGATGTCGCCGACAAGGTCTACACGCGTGACCTGTTTGGTAGCGACTAAGCGGCAACGACAGCGATCGGATTTCCCGGGGAAACAGGAAAATCGTGGGCGGCAACATGTAGTGCCCCTCACGATTTTTTAACTTCACAACGCCATCACACCATCACGGTTTATGGGAACAATAGCGAGGTTGTGCCATTAGCTGCAGCAGGAACTTGACTCTGAAATGCCCATCTTTTTTAGTATGGCAGCCAATGGGCAGAAATTGGTCAGTCCGCTTTGGGTTAGGTTGACACCAATGAACACGGCTAACCATACCCAGTTCTCATGAATGGAATTGGCCAGATAGAGGCTCATCAAAACCATGAGCCCTGCGACAAGATGTACGATACGGTCGACAGTCATGCTTCCCCCCGTCTCAGAACTTGTAGCTGATCTGCAGATTGATGATGTTCTGCTCCAGCTCGATAGTGTTGGTACTGGATGCCACCGAGTTCTTGAAAGCATGCATATAGGATAGCGAGCCTAAGATCTTGTCACTGATCTTGCGCGTTATCCCTAAGGATGCATGCTTTTCAGTGACCGCCAATGATCCGATATTGGAATTCACATCTTCCGGCCCGATGGGTGATTTTCCGTAGTTTAAGCCAAGACGCACGGTGGTCTTGGGGTCAATTTCCTTTTGGATTCCTAGAGAGAAAACCGTCTGATTATCCCATCCGAAGTTCATGCTTGCTGGAACATTTCCCGTATAGCCATCGGGTCGTGAGACAGCTACGCTGCCAAGGACATCGCCAAAAGCAATATGTTTGACATCAGCTTCCACTAGCATGTCTGGCATAGGGTTGAATGCCACCCCAAAGGCAAGCTGCTGGGGCCCGTTCATGGTCATTTCAATGGGGCCGTTTGCCGTGTTCCAATGAAAAGCACCCATCTTTTGTTCGCTGACCCAGGATGCGCCGATTCTTAACCGGTCACTCGGTTTGTAGATCAGGCCGGCAGACAACCCATAGCCGTATACCTGATTTTGCGGCAAGGTGTATTGCGGATTTGACAGGGCCAAGCTTTGGTAATCAATGTTCAGTGCAGCACCCACGCTCAACTGTTCATTGACCCTGTAACCAAATCCTGGAGCAATCTTATAGAACTGCTTAGTGGTAACAATGGCCTGATTGCCAGCCGTTGCAGCGGTATCAGGAAAATCCACTCCCATACCTGAGAGACCTGCCATGCCCATTCCCAGATAAAGGCGATCATTAACATTGAAGGCAAGTGCTCCGGATGGGATCATATACAGGTCGGAATCGCTTTCAAATCCATTGGCCTTGCGCGGCGGATTTAGAAAGCCGAAGCCCATATCTACACGCATTTCCTTGATACCCAGTTCGGCCAATCCGGCCGGGTTGGTGAGAATGGTGCCTGCGTCCTGAGGGGCGGCCACTACGGCACCACCCATCCCCCATTGAGTGGCGGTCACACCTATCATTTGATCGCCGTTGGTGGCAAGGGCCGGTGCAGAAATGAACCCGGCTATAGCCAAGGCGATGATTAACGGTTTTTGCGTCGTCATAAGTATCTCCTCGGAGTTTGTCTATTTGTTAAACAGGTTGGATGTTCCCGGTTGGCCCCGGAAATGTTGATGGCAGGCTACGCACCCACGCGTTACTGCGCCTAGATGCTCAGCTGCGCTGATCATGTCGCCTTTCTCTGCAGCCTCTGCCAGGCGAATGGAACCACCCTCTACGGCCTCTT
This sequence comes from Bordetella parapertussis, assembly GCA_945890495.1. Lineage (GTDB taxonomy): Bacteria > Pseudomonadota > Gammaproteobacteria > Burkholderiales > Thiobacillaceae > QYQG01. The sequence goes on from CAMDCO010000004.1 coordinate 34,554, forward strand.
CCATTCCAGGTAGCACGGACAAGTCTTGGTTGTTAACCATGCTAAGCGGCATGTAAGGCAGTAAGCCACCTTTGGGGAGTCGATGATCGGCCAATCGCCGGGCCGCCTCTGAAGCGGCTTCGCCGTTATCCATGGCTATTGCCATCGCCATGGCTTGGTAGTCGGCTTGCACTTCCTGCATGACTTGAGCCAATGTCGCGGTGTTGCTCTTTCTGGTATGTTTGCCAGCCACATGTGCGAGGAATTGCTTGATGTCGGGAGACAGTGCCTTAACCTTTTGCTGCAGTTCCGGCGTCATCATCGCCAACTGTTTTTGCATAATTTGCATCCCAGCCTTGCTCTCTGCCTTAGTATCGGCCGCCAGGGCGGATGACATGGTCAAGGGACTAGAAAGGGAAAGTAGGCCGGCGATTACGCTGGTAACAAAAAATTTGTGTTGGGACATAGAGTTCTCCTCAAGTAGGATGCGGACCACTTGGTCCGTACCCATATTGTGGGAAGCCCTCATTTCCATAGAATTTCAATAATGAACGAATGGTTACATTTGATTTCCGTTCTGTTTCATCCTGAAATGGAGAACTAATTTGACAGAAAATCGTAATATTCTAATAGTCGATGACGATGTGGCACTACGCGAACTGGTGATGCGCTATCTTGGGAAAAACGGATTTCAGATGTCTGGAGTGGGCGATGCCATCGCGATGCGCCAATATCTGGCCGAGCACCCAGTGGATTTGATTTTGTTGGATATCATGCTTCCGGGCGAAGATGGCCTGACCGCGGCAAGGGGTTTGCGTGGGCTTGGCGGACCTCCAGTGATCATGCTCTCGGCGCGAGGCGATGCCGTGGACCGCATCGTTGGATTGGAGGTGGGTGCAGATGACTATCTGGCCAAGCCGTTTGACCATCGAGAACTCCTGGCTCGCGTGCGAGCCGTATTGCGCCGTACGCCTACCCCTCAGAATGGCCGTCTGTTTCGTTTTGGTCCTTGGATCCTGGATAGAGAAACCCATCGTCTGAGTCATAACGGGGAAGCGGTCCCACTCTCAGGCGCAGAATATGCCTTGCTCAAGGCCTTCGTAGATCACCCTGATCAGATTCTAAGCCGCGACAAACTGGTCGATTTGCTACGAGGTTATGACCGCTCACCCTTTGATCGCATGGTGGATGTTCGTGTTACTCGTCTACGTCGACGCATCGAGCCCGATCCAACTCGGCCTGTTTATATCCGTACTATTCGTGGTGAAGGTTATCAATTCACTCCAAGTTCAAATTAATGTGAGATCGCCATGAAGTGGCCACGTACTTTGTTTTGTCGTACCACCCTTGTAATCGCCACCGTGTCGGTGGCGTTTCAATTATTTGTCATTGGGGCTATTGCCTACTTTGCCTTGGTGCCACTAGGCAAGAGTGCTGCCGATGAGCTGGCCGCTCGGTTGGTGGATATAGCTCAGGTGTGGGGGGGGTTGTCTAACTCAGAACAGCAATATTATTCGGCACACGCTCTGCACACCTATGATGTGCAGGTCGGAACAGCGAACTTCGACTTGTCCACATACTCAAAGTATCTTCCTTATTATTATTTTGTCCAGGAGGCCATTAGTCGCCGTACTGGTCAAGATATTGAGTTGGGAATGAAACCGGGGCGAGATGGGAATTCATGGCTTTGGGCCGATATAAATACACCGCAGGGCATTGTTCGGGTAGGGTTTTCCAGTGAGCGTAGCGGTGTATTTCCTCCTGGTGCTTTAGCTCTTATTTTAATCGTGGGTGCGGCCGCTACCGTGATTACATCCGCATTTCTTGCTCGACGTCTCACTGCACCGCTACGCCAACTTGCCACAGCAGCTCGTAAAATGGGGGAGGGTGAACGCCCGGCCCCCTTGCCTATAGGTGGCTTGGAGGAGTTTGATACCTGCGTCAATTCCTTTAACCGCATGGTCAGCCAAGTGCAGGAACTGTTAGCTAGTCGAACCACTTTACTCGCTGGTATTTCTCACGATTTACGCACTCCATTGACGCGGATGCGTTTGGCTTTGGGGATGCTCTCTGAGGGACATGACCCCGATTTGGCCAATCAGCTTATGCTAGATATCGATGCCATGAATGATTTAATCGGTCGATGTTTGGAGTTGGGGAAGGGGTTTGATGAACCAATAGATGACGTGGATCCTGTAGAACTGTTAAAGGAAGTTATTGAGGCTGCCAGAAGGGCGGGAAACGAAGTGATATTTCTTGCACCTTTGCCTATCCGGATGCGTATCCGTTCGCTGGCTTTTCGGCGAGTGGCAAGTAATTTACTGGACAATGCATTCCGCTACGGCGGGAGCGAAGCTCCCGTGGTTGAATTCGATACCGGATGCTTGGAAATCCGGATCTCTGATCGTGGACCAGGCATACCAGAGGCTGATCGGGAGGCCGTGTTTCGACCATTCCATCGCTTGGAACCCTCGCGATCGACTCGCACGGGAGGGAGTGGCTTAGGGCTCGCCATTGTGCAGCAACTGGTTCGGGCGAATGGTTGGAGAGTATGGCTTGATGCACGCCTAGGTGGCGGTACTGTGGTCCATTTGAAATTAACGCAAAGAGAAGATGGAACTGATTCCATCTGTGTGACCGAAATGATTTCCCCTACCAAAGGGTTTGATTAACGTAGGCCAAGGGATGAAATTTTTTTGCGTCTATGGGGGAGACACAATGAGTCCCTTGACTGGCGCGAAGCTCTGCCGGTGTTCCGGGCAAGGACCATGGGTGCGCAAGGCGGCGAGGTGGCCCGGGGTCGGGTAGCCCGCGTGTTGCTCGAAGCCGTAGTGCGGATAACGCTCGGCCAGTTCGTGCATCAGCGCGTCGCGCGCTGTCTTGGCGAGGATAGAGGCCGCTGAGATGCACGGCTCCAGCGCGTCACCTTTGACAATAGCGCGGGCGGGGATGGCGAGTTTAGGCGTCTTGTTTCCATCAATCAGCGCCATTTCTGCGCTGAGTTGTAATCCTTCGACCGCACGCTGCATGGCCAGCAGGGTCGCCTGCAGGATGTTGATCTGGTCGATCTCCTCGCGGCTGGCCCAGGCCACCGACCACGCCAGCGCCTTTTCCTGAATCTCACTCGCCAAGCGCACCCGGTTCGCCGCCGATAGCTTTTTGGAGTCCTTCAGCCCGTCGATGGGTCGAGCCGGATCGAGGATGACCGCCGCCGCGCACACCGGCCCTGCCAGTGGCCCGCGTCCGGCCTCGTCCACACCACAGGTCAGCAGGATGGTCACTTGACGAAAGGTTGCAAGGCCTGGGCAATCAACTGCGGGGTATCGCGGGTGAGTTGTTCGCGTGTTTCGGCGAAGGCGCTGCGTTGTGCCTCGGCGGCGGTGGGGTCGTTTAAGAGGGTGGCGAGGGCTTCGGCCAGTCTTTTCGGTTCGGCGTCTTCTTGCAGGAATTCGGGGACCAGATCACGGTTAGCGAGGAAGTTGGGCAGGCCGACGCGCGGTTTCTGCCCGCGCTTGAGTTGGGCCTTGCGGCGCATGATCCAGGCGGTGAGTTTGGGGACTTTGTAGGTGATGAGGTGTGGGCAGCCCAGGATCAGCGCTTCCAGGGTGGCGGTGCCGGAGGCGATGAGGGCGCAGTCGGCGGCCTCCAGGGCGTCGTGGGCGTGGCCGTACACGATGCGGATGGGTAAGCCCCAGGCATCGTGCCGGCTCATGGCCGCCTCAAACAGGGCAAGGGTCTCGCGAGTGACGAGCGGAACCAGGAACTGCACGGTGGGCTGGTTGGCGTAGATCTGTTTGGCGGTGAGCACGAACAGGTCGGCCAAGGCCTTGAGTTCGCTGACCCGGCTGCCGGGCATGAGGACAACTTGTTTTTGCTGGGCGTCGAGTTTAAGGCGCAACCGTGCGGCCTTTTCGTTGCGCCGTGGCAAGTGGTGCGCGAAGGGGTGGCCGACATAGGTGGCGGGGAGGCCGGCGGCAGCGTAAAGCGCCTGTTCCATCGGGAAGATGAGCAGGGTGTGATCGGCTGCCAGGGCCATCTTCTTCAGCCGGTTCGCACGCCAGGCCCAGACCGAGGGGCTGACAAAATGCACGGTGGGGATGCCAGCCTTTTTGAGCCTGCGTTCGACGCCAAGGTTGAAGTCGGGCGCGTCGATACCGATGAAGAGATCGGGTTTGTCGTTCAGGCAATGGTGGATGAGTTTTTTGCGGATGCGCAAAATACGCGGCAGGGCAGACAGCGCCTCGACATAGCCGCGTACCGACAAGGCCTCCATGGGAAACAGGCTGACAGCGCCGGCGGCCTGCATCTTGGGGCCGGCGATACCGTAGAAATGAAACTCCCTCCCCCCTGGTGGGGGAGGGCTGGGGAGAGGGGTATAGGCGTTCTTGAGGGCGTTAATCAACATCGCGCCTAACAAATCGCCGGACGCTTCGCCGGCGACGATGCAGATTCTCACCGCAGAATGCCCCGTTCTGACTGGCTGATAAAGGCCAGGAAGGGCGCGAGTTCCGGATGAGCCTCTACCTCGGCCGCAATCTGGGCCTGTGCCTCAATCAGCGGTAGGCCCTTGCGATACACCGTTTTGTAGGCGCGCTTGAGGGCGGCGATGGCCTCTGCGGAGAAGCCGCGCCGTTTCAGACCTTCGCTATTAATGCCATAGGGTGCGGCAGGGTTGCCGGCGACGGTGAGGTAGGGCGGGACATCTTGGCGAATCACCGAGGAGATGCCGAGGATGACATGCGCGCCGATATGGCAGAACTGGTGGATGCCGACAAAGCCGCCGAGGATGGCGTAGTCATCGACCGTGACATGGCCGGCCAGGGTGGCGTTGTTGGCCATGATGGTGTGGTTGCCGATCTGACAGTCGTGAGCGACATGCACATAGGCCATGATCCAGTTGTCGTGGCCCATGCGGGTGACGCCGCCATCTTGCACCGTGCCGGTGTTGAAGGTGCAGTATTCGCGGATCGTATTGCGGTCGCCAATCTCTAATCGGGTGGGTTCGCCAGCGTATTTTTTGTCCTGCGGCTCACCGCCGATGGCGTTAAAGCTGTAGAGGCGATTGCCTTTGCCGAGGCGGGTATGGCCTTCAATGACGCAATGATGGCCGATCTCGCAATCGTCGCCGATCTCAACGAACGGGCCGATGAGGCTGTAGGCGCCGATGCGCACATTTGCGCCGATGCGCGCGGCGGGATCGATGAGGGCGGTGGGGTGAATCATCGCGTCGCTTAAACCTTAATCGAGTTTTTTAAGGGTACACATCAACTCGGCCTCGGTGGCGAGCTGGCCATCGACGGTGGCCTTGGCGGCAAACTTCCAGATGCCGCGCTTGTGGGCCAGGATGGTCGCTTCGATCGTCAGGCGGTCGCCGGGCACCACCGGGCGCTTGAAGCGGGCACCGTCGATGCCGACAAAATAGATCACGGTGTTTTCGTCCGCCTCATCGTTGGAGGACTGAAACGCCAAAAGGCCTGCGGCCTGGGCCATCGCTTCAATGATCAGCACGCCGGGCATGATCGGGTGTTGCGGAAAGTGACCGGTAAATTGCGGCTCGTTCATGGTCACATTCTTGATGGCGACGATGCGCTCGCCGGGCACCAGTTCTTCAACCCGATCGACCAACAGGAAGGGGTAACGGTGCGGCAGGTGGCGCATGATTTCGGTGATATTCATGTTGATGCTCCGGTTTCTATGTTGAATTTAGCCAATTGTTTCTCAAGTGTTTTGATGCGCTCGTGCATCGCCTGCAGGTGGCGCAGATGGGCGGCGTTTTTAATCCAGTCGGCGTGTGGCTGTTGCGGCATCACCGAGGTGTAGGCCCCGGGTTTGGGCAAGGATTTGGCGATGAAGGTGCCGGCCGAGACCATGACATCGTCGCCCATCTCCAGATGTCCGATGATCATCGCCGCGCCACCGATCTGGCAGCGCTGGCCGATATGGGTGCTGCCGGCAATGCCCACACAGGCGGCCATCGCCGTGTCGTTTCCGATCTGGCAGTTGTGAGCGATATGGATGAGGTTGTCGAGTTTGACGCCGTGGCCGATGACGGTGTCTTCCAGTGCGCCCCGGTCGATGCAGGTATTGGCGCCGATCTCGCAATCGTCGCCGACGAGGACCCGGCCGATCTGCGGAATCTTGACCCAGAGGCCATTTTCAAGCGCATTGCCAAAGCCGTCCGAGCCCAACACGCCGCCGCTGTGCAGGATGCAGCGCGCCCCGAGGCGGGTTTGGGCGTAAAGCGTGACGCGTGGGAAAAGGCGGCAATCTGCGCCGATGACGCAGCCCGCGCCGATTTCGCAGCCCGCGCCAATACGGGTGTTGGCACCAATCACAGCGCTCGCGCCAATGCTGACAAAGGGGCCAATCTCGCAGCCGGGGCCGATCTGCGCTGTGGCGTCGATCACGGCGCTGGGGTGAATACCCGGTTGCAATGCAGGTTCGGGGTGGAAGAGGGCGGTGATGCGGGCGAAGGTGGCCAGCGGATTGTCGGTGATCAGACAAGGGCGATCGGCTTGCTCGGCGAGCCCTCTGGGCAACACCAGAGCCCCGGCGCGGCTGGTTTGAACACGCGCACTGTGCTTGGCTGAGGCGACAAAACTGATGTGCTCGGGCGTGGCCGTATCCAGTCCGGCGACCCCTTGCAGCGCAAGATCACCTCGAACCTCTAGACCGCCCAGTTGAGCAGCGATCTCAGTCAGCGTCAGCCTGGTCATGCGAATAGGCGCTGCTTGTCAGGCGATCGTCAGCGATCCAAGACCTTGATAACACGCGGAGTGATGTCCACCCGGGGGCTGGCGTAGACCGCATTCTCCACGATGAGATCGAATTTTTCCTTCTCGGCGATCTCGAGGATGATCTTGCGTGCGCGTTCCTGGAAGGCGCCAAGTTCTTCGCTGCGGCGCTGGCCAAGGTCTTCGCGGAAGCTGCGTTTTTCGTTCTCGATCTCACGAGAGAGGGCGGCCAGATCGCGTTGGCGTTTGCTGCGCTCGGTCTCGGACAGGGTCAGGCTATCTTTCTCAAGGGTCTGCTGTTGTTCGCGAATCTGTTTGATCTTGCGCTGGATTTCTTGCTCGCGTGCGGCGAATTCCTTTTCTAGTTTCTTCGCGGCCCGTTGCGCTGAGGCCGATTCACGCAGGACATGCTCGGTGTTTACGAAACCAATGTGCATTTCGGCCGCCGAGGCGGAGCTGCCGACAAAGGGGCCTATGAAGAGGCCCAGCATTACGGTAACCAGTTGTTTTTTCATAATATCTCCTCTCGATGGTGTTTGTTGTTGGGTTAGAAGGCCGTGCCCATTTGGAACTGGAAGGACTGGAGCTTGTCATCTGTCAGTTTCTTGAGCGGTTTGGCAATACTCAGCTTGATCGGCCCCATCGGTGACATCCAGGTAACGGCGAGGCCGGTGGAGGCCCGCAGGTCCGCCAAGGAATAGGTGTTGGCATAGGCCGCACCGACATCGACAAAGGCCGAGAGTTTCAACTGCTTGTCCTGACCCGATCCTGGGAAGGGGAAGATGGCCTCGGCGTTACCAATCAACTGCTTGTTACCCCCCAAGGAAACCACATTGCCGCTGCTATCAGTGGTCTTGGGGCCCAACGAACCGTTTTCAAAGCCACGCACCGAGCCGATCCCGCCGACATAAAAGTTGCGCCAGAACGGCAACTCACTGCCACCAAGGCCGCCGCCATAACCCACCTGGCCGTTCAAGAGCAGGGTGGAGTTCGTCCAGGGCAGAGGTTTCAGCCACTGATGTTGATAATTGAGTTTGTAAAATTTGAGGTCGTCGCCCAAGCCCGGGGCGACCTCGCCATAGATACGCTGCAAGGAGCCCTTGGTCGGATGCATGACCGAGTCGCGCGTGTCATAGGCCCAGCCGAGATCGAAACGCAGCCAAGTGGCATCAAGCCCCGTCGCCGTGCCGCCGTTGCGGGTGGAAAAGTCCTGGTAATAGGCCACGGTGTTGCTGGTACTGATATTGAGCTTGCTGTTCTCCAGCGCCATGCCCAGGCTGAGCTGGTTGGTCTCCGAGGTCGGGATACCCAGACGCAGGCCTAGACCGGCCGTGTCCATGCTGTAAGGGGCAACGCTCGTGGTGCTGCTTGCATCGGTCAGGTCGGTCTTTTTCAGGAAGGCATCCCAACCCAGGCTGATGCCATCTGGGGTGAAATAGGGGTTGGTGTGGCTGAACACATAGGTGGTGTTGGTCTTGCTGGTGTTGATCTGCGCCGAGGCACGATTGCCGGTGCCAAACAGGTTGTTCTGGTTCAGGGAGCCGGTCAACACCAGGCCGTCAGAACTGGAGAAACCGGCGCCAACCATCACCGAGCCGGTCGACTGCTCGGCCACATTGACATGGAGATCGACCTGATCCGTGGTGCCCGGGACCGGCGGGGTCTCGATGTTGACCTCTTTGAAGTAGCCCAGTCGCTCGATGCGCTCGCGGGAACGGGCAATCTTGCTGCCGTCGTACCACGCCCCTTCCATCTGGCGAATCTCGCGGCGGATGACCTTGTCTTGAGTGCGGTTGTTGCCGGCCACATTGATGCGGTTGACATAGACCTTGCGGCCCGGATCGATCATAAAGGTGAATGCGGCCAGGCGTTTTTCACGGTCCAACTCGGGGGCCGCGTTGACATTGGCGAAGGCATAGCCATCCTGACCCAGACGGTCGCCGATCTTCTTGATGGTCTCGTTGAGTCGTTCGCGCGAGAAGCTGTCCCCGGCCTTGAAGGCGACCAGCTTTTGCAGCTCGGCCTCGGGCACGGGCATCTCGCCGGCAAAGCCAAACTTGGAAATGGTGAACTTCTCGCCTTCCTTGATGTTGAGGGTGAGGTAGATGTCTTGTTTGTCCGGGGTGATCGAGACCTGAGAGGACTCAATCACGAACTCCAGATAGCCACGGTTGAGGTACCAAGAACGCAGGGTTTCGATATCGGCGGCCAGTTTTTGCTTGGCGTATTGGTCGTTCTTGGTGAACCAAGTCAACCAACCCGGCGTGCGCAACACAAACAGGTCGAGCAGGTCTTTTTCCTTGAAGGCCTTGGCGCCGACGATATTGATGGAGCGGATCTTGGCGACATCGCCTTCGCTGACATCAAAGCTGATCGCCATCCGGTTGCGTTCCAGCGGCGAGGTATTGGCCTTGACCTGCACGGCGTAGAGACCGCGGTTGTAATACTGGCGCTTCAACTCCTGCTCGGCACGATCAAGCAGCGATTTGTCGAGGATGCGGCCTTCGGCCAGCCCCAGATCCTTGAAAGCGCGGCGGATGTCATCCTTCTGGAATTCCTTCATGCCTGTGAATTCAACACTGGCGATGGCGGGGCGCTCTTCCAGCACCACCATCAGCAAGTCGCCCTGACGCTCCAGGCGCACATCCTTGAAAAAGCCCGTGGCATAGAGGGCCTTGATGGCGGCGCTGGACTTATCGGCGGTCAGCGTCTCGCCCACCTTGACCGGCAGATAGGAGAACACCGTGCCGGCCTCCGTGCGCTGGATGCCTTCCACACGGATGTCCTTGATCACGAAGTCGTCGTCGGCCTGCGCAACAGGGGCAGCAGAGGCAACGCTGACAAGAAGGGCGGTGGCCAGTAGGCTTAAGGTGTGAGGCGATTTCATGTCGTAATAAGGCGTGCGAGATCGTTATAAAGGGCAAAGGTCATCAGGGTCAGCAAGAGGGCCATTCCGACTCGCTGAGCCAATTCCTGAATACGGTCCGGGACGGGCTTCCCGCCGATCCATTCAAGGAGATAATACAGTAAATGGCCGCCATCCAGCATGGGGATGGGTAACAGATTGAGTACACCGAGACTGATGCTGATCAGCGCCAGAAAACCCACAAAGGGGATCCAGCCGGCCTGAGCCGATTGCCCGGCGTAGTCGGCGATACTGACCGGGCCAGACAGATTTTTCACTGAGACCTCACCGATCAGCATACGACCCATCATGCGCAGACTGAAGATCGACAAGTTCCAGGTGCGTTCGATGGCGTGGCCCATGGCCTCCACCGGGCCGTCGCGATGCACGACGCGCATCCGTTCCATGATGACCGGATCTATCTGGGGGGCGGCACCGATGCGAGCCAGACGCTGGCCGTGTTCGCTGATGAACTGTGGTGTGACGCGCAGCGTCAGGGCCTGTCCGGCGCGCTCGATCGTAAGGATGAGATCATTCCCCTTGGTCTGGCGGATCCGTTGCACCAGGGATTGCCAATCCGGAGTGGGCTCATCATCCACCGCCAGGACCCGATCCCCGGCTTGCAGACCGGCGATGGCTGCGGGGCCCTCGGCGATGACGGTACCGATGACCGGGGGCAGAGGGGGGTGGCCAGGGCTTAAACCCAGTGCCCGCAAGGGTTCACTGCCTTGAGTCGCCATTTGCAGGCTGTCGCTGGGCAATACGGCCTCGCGCAGATGGCCCTGCGCATCCTCAATCTCCAGCCGGGCATCCGTTTGGCTGGAAGCCAACAAGCCTTCGGCCAGGGTCTGCCAATTGTCGATGGGCGTCCCGTTGAGACCTAGAACCCAATCGCCTCCCTGCAGACCGGCGATGGCGGCCGGTGTCCCGCCAGGAGGGGTGGCCAGGATAGGGCGCAGGGTGCTGTAGCCGTGGAGGTTTAGCCCCCAGAGCAAGACAATGGCAAGAATGAAATTGGCAATAGGCCCGGCCGCGACAATGATGGCCCGTTTGCCGAGCGGTTGGCGGTTGAAGGCCTGATCCTTCTCGTTATCGGCTACCGGGGCCTCGCGTTCGTCCAAAAAGCGGACATAACCGCCCAAGGGGATCGCCGCCAAGGCCCATACGGTGCCATGACGGTCGGTGCGTTTCCACAGCGGACGGCCAAAACCGACTGAAAAATGCAGGACGCGCACGCCGGCCCAGCGCGCAGCGGCGTAATGCCCAAGCTCATGGACGACGATGAGTATGCCGAGGGTGGCCAGAAAGGCGAGGAGGGTGGTCATAACGCCGTGATCATTGTGCGGCGATCAACTCGGCAGCGATGCGGCGGGCTTCCTGATCGGCGGCGAACAAGTCGTCCAGGCTGTCGGCCGGGCGCGGGCCGATCTTGTCCAACGTGGCGCGCAAGGTGGCGGCGATGCCAAGATAAGGCAATCTGTGATCGAGGAAGGCGGCGACGGCCACCTCGTTCGCGGCGTTGAGGATGGCGGTGGCCGCGCCGCCCGCACGCAGGGCATCGAAGGCCAGCGACAGACAGGGGAAGCGCGCCGGATCGGGGTTCTCGAAGGTCAGCGTGCCGATCTTGGCCAGTTCCAGCCACGGCACGCCGCACTGAATGCGATCCGGGAAGGCGAGCGCATGGGCGATGGGGGTGCGCATGTCGGGGTTGGAGAGCTGGGCGATGACCGAGCCGTCCTGATATTCGACCATCGAATGGATGATGCTCTGCGGGTGGATGACGACTTCGATCTCGTCGGGGGTGGCGTTGAACAACCAGCGCGCCTCGATGACCTCCAGGCCCTTGTTCATCATGGTCGCCGAATCGACCGAGATCTTCTTGCCCATCACCCAGTTGGGGTGAGCGACGGCCTCCTCAGGCGTCACAGAGGCAAGCGTCTCGACCGCGCGGTTGCGGAAGGGGCCGCCGGAAGCGGTCAGCAAGATGCGGCGAACGCCATGCGCCTTGAGATCGCCATCGTAGGCCTCCGGCATGGACTGGAAAATGGCGTTGTGTTCCGAGTCGATGGGCAACAGGGTTGCGCCGCCTTCACGCACCGCGTCCATAAAGAATGCACCGGCCATGACCAGGGTTTCTTTGTTGGCCAGCAGGATGCGCTTTCCGGCCCGGGCGGCGGCCAGTGCTGGACGCAAACCGGCCGCGCCGACGATGGCGGCCATGACGCTATCGACCTCGGGCGCGGCGGAGATGTGTTCCAAGGCCTCGATGCCGTAGAGCACCTCGGTTTGCGTGCCGGCCAACAGGGCCTGCAATTGGCTGGCCTTGTCGGCGGTTAGCACCACGGCATAACGCGGTTGGAACTGGCGGCATTGCTCGGCCAGTTTGTCGATCTGATTCGCGCCGGAAAGGGCGAAGAGGCGGAAACGCTCGGGATGAAGGGCGACCACGGCCAGCGTGTTGACGCCGATGGTGCCGGTGGCGCCCAGAATGGTAAGAGTTTGCGGGGTCATGAGAGCCCCCCCGTGATTGCCCATTTACCGCTAGGGCAGGCACAGGGGCCTGCCCCTACGGGGCGAATGGGTGTTTCTTCGTAGGGACACCCCCCCCGTGGTTGTCCATTTACCGCTAGGGCAGGCACACCTGCCCCTACGGGGTGGATGGATGTTTCTTCGTAGGGGCAACCCCCTGTGGTTGCCCGTTTACTCGAGAAGATCATCGTGTAAACCAATGCCAAAGCAGGGCGGCGACGGGCAGGGTGGCGATCAGGCTATCCAGACGGTCGAGCACGCCGCCGTGGCCGGGCAGGATATGGCCGCTGTCCTTGACGCCAGCCTGACGCTTGATCCAGGACTCGAACAGGTCACCGACGATGGACAGGATCAGGAGCAGCCAGAAAAAGCCCAAGCCGCGTGGCAAGCAGTTGATGCCGCAGAGCGGCCACCAGGGGTACAAGGCCAGTCCGTAGAGGGTGACGCCGACCGCCGCGCCCAGCGCGCCCTCAATCGTCTTTCCGGGGCTGATGGACGGGGCGAGTTTGTGTTTGCCAAATTTTCGCCCGGTGAAATAGGCTGCCGAGTCGGCGATGGCGATGGCGCCGAGGATGGCGAGGATCAAGTTGGGGTGAATGGCCCGTAGATCGACCAAGGCCAACCAGAATGAGGGCAGCAATAACAAACCCAGCGGCAACAAGCGGGCCGGCGTTGATGCCCAGCCACGCGACAGCCAGATCGGCGCAATCAGCCACCAGAACAGGGCGGCGGGGGCAAATAACCACAGCGCAGGCAGAGACAAGGATTGCACCGCCACAGCCACGGCCCCACAGGCCAAGGCAAAGATCGCCCGACCGTTCGTTTGCAGATGGGCCAGCCCCCCCCATTCCCAGGCGGCCAACAGGGTGACGATCAGGGTCAATACGGCCCAGACGGGCGCAGGGGCCAGATAGAGCGCGGCGACGACACCACCGATTAGCCCAGCGGCGGTCATCAGACGCAACTGTAAATTGGAGGGACGACCCCCCTGCCCGCCATGAGGGCCATCGGAGTTAGGCGTGGGTTTGTTCGCTGGTGCGTCCAAAGCGGCGCTCCCGATGTTGGTAAGATTGGATGGCCGCGGCCAGCGCATCGGCGTTGAAGTCCGGCCAGTAGGTGTCGGTGAAATACAGCTCGGTATAGGCCAGTTGCCAGAGCATGAAGTTGCTGATGCGTTGCTCGCCGCCGGTGCGGATGAAGAGATCCGGCTCGGGGATGTCGCCTAGCGACAAGTAGTCGGTGAGGGTTGCCTCGTCGAGGGTGCTCGCGTCCGGATTGGCTGCGCGCCAGCGGTTGACCGCGTTGAGGATATCCCAGCGACCGCCATAGTTGGCGGCGATGGTCAGGGTTAGGCGGGTGCAGGCGGCGGTGCGCACCTCGGCCGTGGTGATGAGTTCTTGGATGCGTGGTGAAAACCGCGTCAAATCGCCCACGATATTCAGGCGAATACCGTGTTTGATGAGACGGTCGACCTCATCTTCCAATGCCTCGACGAATAATTCCATGAGGCGCGAGACCTCGGCCTCGGGACGGCGCCAGTTTTCTGAGCTGAAGGCAAACAGGGTGAGGTAAGCAACACCCTGATCCACGCAGGCCTTGACGATGTCGCGCACCCGTTTGACCCCCACCGCATGGCCCGCCACGCGCGGCAGCAGGCGCTTTTTAGCCCAGCGCCCGTTGCCATCCATAATGATGGCGATGTGCTGCGGGAGTGTGGTGACCTCGGGGATCGCCTGGGTGGGGCTGATGAGTTTGCGAAGCATGGATGAATTGTAGCCGCTGAGGGCCATCATCACTCAAACAGCCATCAGTTCTTTTTCTTTTTCCGCCACGGCCTTGTCCATCTCGGCGATGTATTTGTCAGTCAGTTTCTGGATATCGTCGGCGGCACGGCGCTCGTCGTCCTCGCTGATCTCGCTCTTCTTCTGAAGGTCTTTCAAGTGGGCAATCGCGTCACGGCGAATATTGCGAATGGCAATCTTGCCTTCCTCTGCCTCGTGGCGCACGACCTTGACCAGGTCACGGCGGCGCTCCTCGGTCATAGCGGGGATCGGAACGCGGACCACATCACCAATCGTGCTCGGGTTGAGGCCGAGGTCGGAATCGCGAATGGCCTTTTCGATCTTGGCCAGCATGGGTTTTTCCCAGGCCTGAACACCGAGGGTGTGCGAATCCAGAACCGACACATTGCCGACCTGATTTACCGCCATCAGGCTGCCGTAGTAATCCACCTTGACATGATCAAGGAGCCCGGCATGGGGCCGCCCGGTGCGGATCTTGCCAAACTCGGTCTTGAGTGCCTCGACCGATTTGTGCATCTTGTCTTCGGCATTTTTTCGGATTTCTTGGGTCATTTTGTTGTTCCTGATTAGAGGGTTACCCGCGTGCCTTCATCCTCGCCCATAACCACCCGCTTTAGCGCCCCGTTGTTAAAGATGCTGAAGACACAGAGGGGGAGGCCTTGTTCGCGGCAGAGCGCAAAGGCGGCCGTATCAAGGACGCCCAGATTGCGAGCGATGGCTTCATCGAAACTCAGTGTGGTATAGCGACTCGCGGTGGGATCTTTCTTGGGGTCTGCGGTATAGACGCCATCCACCTTGGTGGCCTTGAGCATTAGGTCGGCACCGATCTCCGCACCGCGCAGGGCCGAGGCCGTGTCGGTGGTGAAAAAGGGGTTGCCGGTGCCACCGCCAAAGACGACCACGCGGCCAGCCTCAAGGTGACGCACGGCGCTGTCGCGTTCGAAAGACTCACCGACATGACCAATTGAAACGGCCGTTTGCACCCGGGTATCGACCCCGGACGCAATCAGGGCATCCTTGAGGGCCAAGGCATTCATGACGGTGGCCAACATCCCCATGGAATCGGCGGTGGCGCGGTCCATTCCGGACAGGGCGCCGGTGGCCCCCCGAAACAGATTGCCGCCCCCAACCACGATGGCCACTTGCACGCCCAAATCGACGACTTCCCTGATCTGGGCCGTGATGCTGGCCAAGGTCGGCGCGTGATAACCAAAGGCCTCCGGCCCCATCAGGGCCTCGCCCGACAACTTAAGCAGGATGCGACGACAGGCGGGGGCGGGCATGAGTCAGACCTTAGACGCGGCCGCGACCTCGGCGGCGAAGTCGTTGACCTTCTTCTCGATGCCTTCACCGACCATGTACAGGGTGAAGCCGTGGACAGCGCCACCCTTAGACTTCATCAACTGCTCGATGGTTTGCTTGTCGTCCTTGACGAAGGGCTGGGTCAGCAGGGCGACTTCCTTGAGGAATTTCTGCACGCTACCTTCAGCGATTTTGTCCAGCATCGCTTCCGGCTTGCCGGCTTCCTTGGCCTTTTCGATGGCAACGCGGCGCTCGGTATCGATCAGGGCCGGCGACACGCCAGAGGCATCCAGGGACTTGGGCTTGGTCGCCGCGATGTGCATGGCCACATCACGCGCCGTTGCATCATCCCCAGTAAGGTCTACCAGAACCCCGATCTTGGAGCCACCATGGATGTACTGGCCCAAATTGCCTTGCGCCTCAACGCGAACAAAGCGGCGCAAGCTCATGTTTTCGCCGATCTTTCCGACCAGAGCGGTGCGGATTTCCTCGACCGTTTGATCTCCGATCTTCAGGGCGGAGAGGGCCGCCACATCGGCCGGGTTTTGGGTCACAACCATCTCGGCGAGGTTCTTGACCAGGCCCAGGAAGTCATCATTCTTGGCCACGAAGTCGGTCTCGCAGTTCACTTCGATCATCGAACCCAGCTTGCCATCGGCCGTAATATGGATGCCAACGATCCCCTCGGCGGCGATACGGCTGGCGCTCTTGGCCGCCTTGTTGCCAAACTTGACGCGCAGAATCTCTTCGGCGCGGGTCATGTCGCCCTCGGCCTCACCCAAGGCGCGTTTGCAATCCATCATCGGCGCATCGGTCATCTCGCGCAGTTGTTTCACCATTGCGGCGGTAATTTCAGCCATTGTGTTCTCCAGATATTCAGTTAGATTCGGTCAATGAAAAGCGCGCCCTTTGTTGTGACCTTGGCGCTTGCTATGCCAAGGGGCCACAGACGGGGCGCGCTTCGTTAAAGATTTACGACTTAGTTACAACCAAGTTACAACTTAAGCGCTGGCCTCGGGAGCATCTACCACCTCGACATACTCGTCTTGGGTCGCTGCAACGATGTCATCGATCACCTGCGAGCGGCCTTCTAGCACGGCATCGGCCATGGCTTGGGCATACAGGCGAATGGCGTTCGTCGCGTCATCGTTACCCGGGATGATGTGATCAATATTGGCCGGGCTGTTGTTGGTATCAACCACGCCGATCACCGGAATACCCAGTTTGACGGCTTCACTGATTGCGATCTTCTGATAGCCCGTGTCAATCACGAACAGGGCGTCAGGCAGCTTGTCCATCTCTTTGATACCACCCAGGCTACGATTGAGATTATCAAATTCGCGCTGCATGGTCAGGATTTCGCGCTTGGAGAGCGGTGAAGTTTCGCTATCCGCGAGTAGCGCTTCAAGGTCCTTGAGGCGCTTCACCGACTGCTTAACCGTTTTGTAATTGGTCAACATACCACCCAACCAACGGTGGGATACCCACGGCATGCCACAACGGGCGGCTTCCTCAGCCACGATGTCGCGTGCAGCACGCTTGGTGCCGACAAACAGGACGGTCTTGCGCTTGGCAGCCAGTTGACGCGCAACCTTGGCGGCGTCCTGCAGCATGGGCAGGGACTTTTCCAGGTTGACGATATGAATCTTGTTGCGTGCCCCGAAGATGAAGGGGGCCATTTTGGGGTTCCAGAAGCGCGTTTGGTGGCCAAAATGGCAGCCGGCTTCCAGCATTTGACGCATCGTTACAGACATGAATTACTCCAGTTAAGGTTATCACTGACATCCGCCGGAACCTGGAGACGCTCTCCAAAGCACCTTAACAGGCGAATGCGCAAATTTCTCGCTATCGGAAGACCCTATGGGGAAATACCCAAGGGGACATCAGAACTTACGAGACCCGCGATTCTATCCGCAGAACGGGATTTTGGGCAAGCGGATTGTAGGGTAAAGACTCTGTCAAAACGACTTCAGGGTGCCGGCGGGCGCCGAGCCCAGGCCTCGGCATCACCATAATCCAGAAACTTGTGCGTCAGGCGGTGCGGGTCCCGGCTGCGGTGCGCGTGTTTAATCGGGCACCAGTAGGCCTCGGTCAGCGCAGCAATCTCACGCACATACTCGATCAGACCGTTGGCATAGCCACAATAGAGGCAATGGATCCTTTCGATCAGGTTGAGGTAACCGAGAAGGTGGCGATCAATCACAATATGGTCGCGATGGCGCACGCGTTTGAGGCCGTAAACGGGGAAACAAATGATCTGATATAGGGTCGTCATCAGGTCGAGTAGAACCAAAGGCACGATCAGGCTGTAGATGAACGGGGCGGTCAGCAAATGGCCAATGCGCGCCGTGAACAAATAACGCAGTAAGCCGGCCCGGTACGGGACCTGCAGGCGACGGATGCCGGACTCGAAGTGCACGCGACCCTGTTCAAGGCGGTAATGAAAGCGCGCGCGGGTCTCGTTGAGTTGCACCAGTGCGGCGGCCTCCAGTTCGGCCTCAGCCTCACGCAGGCGGGTCATCAGTTCTTCCATCGTTTTCATGAGTCTGCCTCCTGATCGAGTTTGCGCAGGCTGGCCAGGCGCTCGCCGATGCGTTGTTCCAGGCCGCGATCCGTGGGGTGGTAGAACTGAGCCTTCAGTCCGGTTGGCAAATAACTTGTCCCTGCGGCGTAGCCTTGCGGTTCATCGTGGGCATAGCGATAACCCTGGCCATAACCGAGGTCCTTCATCAAACGGGTCGGGGCATTGCGCAGATGTTCCGGGACGGGTAGCGTCCCGGTCGTCTCGACCAAGGCCCGGGCGGCCTTCCACGCGCTGTACACGGCATTGCTCTTGGGCGCGACGGCAAGATAGGTCACGGCTTGGGCCAAAGCCAGCTCACCCTCGGGCGAGCCCAGTCGCTCGTAAGCGGCCACGGCCTCCAGCACCAAGGTGTGAGCGCGCGGGTCAGCTAGACCGATGTCTTCGCTCGCCATACGAATCAAGCGGCGACCAATGTAGAGTGGATCGGCACCCCCGTCGAGCATGCGCGCCAACCAGTACAAGGCGGCATCGGGATGTGAACCACGAACGGCCTTGTGCAGGGCAGAGATCTGGTCATAGAACTGATCGCCGCCTTTGTCGAAACGGCGCCGTGCGGCCGCCAGGGCTTGGCTACAGAAATCGCTGTCGATTTGACTGCGACCTGTTGCCTGTGCCGCGACTCCCAGTTGTTCGACCAGGTTCAACAAGCGCCGCGCATCGCCGTCTGCATTGTCGAGCAGGAGGCCTCGGGCGGCGTCATCCAGGGTGAGCGTCGTTTCTTGTTGGGCCAGCGCACGATCGAGGAGGGGGGTTAATTCCGCATCCGTCAGGGATTTGAGGACATAGACCTGGGCGCGGGAGAGGAGGGCGCCGACGACTTCAAAGGAGGGGTTTTCGGTGGTCGCCCCAATAAAGGTAATGAGGCCAGATTCCACATGCGGCAGGAAGGCATCTTGCTGGGCCTTGTTGAAGCGGTGCACCTCGTCGACAAAGAGCAGAGTGCGACGCCCAGTCTGCCGGTTGATACGGGCGCGTTCGATCGCCTCGCGGATCTCCTTGACGCCAGCCAAGACGGCGGAGATCTGGACAAAATCGGCCTGAAAATGCTGTGCCGCGAGACGGGCAAGGGTGGTCTTGCCCACCCCGGGCGGCCCCCAGAGGATCATGGAATGCAGGCGTCCGGACTCGAAGGCGAGGCAAAGCGGCATCCCCGTGCCCAGCAGGTGCGCCTGTCCGACGACCTCGCTCAGACACGAAGGGCGCAAGCGTTCGGCGAGCGGGATGGCGTCTGTGGTCAGGGGCTGCGTTGGCTTAGTGTCGCCGAACAGGTCGTCACCAAAGAGGTCATCGCCAAAGAGGGGCGTATCCGCCTTAGCGATCCCCGATGACATCGACACCCTTGGGCGGTTTGAAACGAAACAGGTCGCTGGCTAGCGCGGGGTTATGTTGCAGGGCGGAGAACTGCAGGCGACTGGTTTGGCCCAGATTGTCTTTTAGTTCCAGCACCTCGATATGGCTGCCCCGGAAGCCGATGCGCACCTGCTCAAAGGTGCCTTCCCCGTTTTTTGGGGTGGCGAGGAGCCATTCGAGACCGTCGGAGACCCCCGCGTCCTTGAGTCGAAAGTGTTTTTCGATGTCATTGCTACCGGCCAGCAGGGCCGCCGGGCTTTGCCCAATGGCCAGATTCATGCGCTGAACCGTGACTTGTTCCAGATCGGGATCGTAGAACCAGACCTTTTTGCCGTCGCCGACGATGACCTGGGCGTAGGGTTTTTCATAGGTCCAGCGAAACAGGCTCGGGCGGGCAAAGACCATGCTGCCGCTGCTACTCTGCATCTTTCGACCGTTGCGATCCATCACCGTCTGAGAAAAGTGACCGCGCAGGGTGCGCGTCTCGGATAGGTATTCGTTCAGGCGATCGAGGGCATCGGCGTGGACAACACCACTGCCGAATGTGCCACTGCCGAATGCCAGCAAGCCAAGGGTAAGGAAGAAATTATTCATGGTCATGACGAGCCGATTACCTCACGATTGCCATTATTGCGCGGGGACGAGGCCGGCCACTGACCTCGCATTGAATGGGTGCGCGACCGTCCACCGCGAACGATTGTACGGTGTCTGGTACGGCAACACCAACCACCATCGCCAACCCTGTGGGGGTTGGATGGCATTGCATCATAGCGCATCGGTATTGCGGTCGACGAGCAGGCGTTCAGCATCCCGGCGGCCGAATAACCAGAACAACGCGGGGGTGAGATAGGTGTCGAGCAGGGTGGAGCTGATGAGCCCGGAGAAGATGACCACGGCCACCGGGTGGAGGATCTCGGTACCGGGCCGTTCCGCCTCAAACAGCAGCGGGGCCAAGGCGAAAGCGGTGACCAAGGCGGTCATCAGCACCGGTGCCAGACGCTCCAGCGAACCGCGTACGATCATCTTGTGATCGAAGTCCTCGCCTTCGCTGCGCATTAGGTTGATGTAGTGGCTCACCTTGAGGATGCCGTTGCGTACCGAGATGCCGGCCAGGGTGACGAAACCAACCAAGGCCGCCACCGACAAGGGTTGTCCGGACAGCCAAAGGCCCAGCACCGCACCCACCAGCGCCAGCGGGATGTTGGCCATGATCAACAGCGATAGCCGCGCCGACTTGTAGCGACTGTAGAGCACCACGAACATCAGCGTCAGCGATACGATGGACAGCAGGCCGACCAGTTTCGAGGCCTCCTCCTGGGCCTGGAACTGGCCACCCAAGACGACAAAATAGCCCTCGGGCTGTTTCGTATCCCCGACCGCCTTGCGGATGTCAGCCACCACCTCGGACAGCGCCCGGCCCTGGACATTGGCTGAAAGAACGATGCGACGGCGGCCATCATCGCGGCTGATCTGGTTGGGGCCATCGCCGTCCTCAATGGTGGCAATGCGCGACAGGGGCACGCTGCCGCTTGGGGTGCTGAACTCGATGCGGCTCAGCCCCTCCACCGTGCGCGCTGATTCCGGCAGGCGCATGACCAGGGCGAAACGCTTGCCGCCCTCAATGATCTGGGCGGACTTCTCGCCCTCCATCAAGCCTTGCAGCAGGGCCAGTATTTGCGGCGTCGGGACGCCGTATTGCGCTGCCGCCGCGTAGTCGATATGCACCTTGATCTGGGGTGCGAGCACCTGTTTTTCGATTTGCAGGTCAGCCAGGCCTGGAATGCTGGCAAGCCGGCCGCGCAGCAGGTCGGCCTGGGCGCGCAAAATATCTAGGTCCTCGCCGTAGATCTTGATGGCGATCTGTGAGCGCACGCCGGACAGCATATGGTCAATGCGATGCGATATAGGCTGGCCAATCTCAATGGCGGCGGGCAGGTTGATGAGCCGTCCACGGATATCCGCCTTGATCTCTTCCAGCGGCCGGGTCAGTTCGGCGGCGGGCTTGAGGCCAATATCCAGTTCGCTGACATGCACCCCTTCGGCATGTTCGTCCAGCTCGGCGCGGCCACTGCGCCGCCCAACATGGACCACCTCCGGCACTTGCCGTACCAGCACCTCGGCCTGCCGTGCCAGCGCCGATGATTCGGTCAGTGTTACACCCGGATTGAGGCGCAAGCCGATAAGCAGCGTGCCTTCATTAAACGGCGGCAGAAAGGTGGTAGGGAAGAACGGTACAGCCACCGCCGCGATTAGCACCGCCGTCGCCCCCGCCGCCAGGGCCGCCCGGGGTCGGTTCAACACAGATTGCAGGCTGTCGCGATAGCGCCTCTTGAGCCAGGCCAGAAGCCGTGTGTCGCCATGGTCGAGAGACTTCATGCGCGGCAGCAGGTAGAACGATAGCACCGGGGTGATAGATACGGAGACCACTAGCGATGCCAGGGTCGAGGCGATAAAGGCGATTCCGAGCGGCACGAACAGCCGGCCCTCCATGCCAGGCAGGGCGAACAGCGGCAGGAACACCAGCACGATAATGATCGTGGCATAGAGAATGGCCGAACGCACCTCGAGGGTGGCACGGCTCACCAATTCGATGGGATGCAGGCGATGGTCGGGATGTTTGGCCCGGTCCTCCTTCAAGCGCCGCAACACATTTTCAATGCCTACCACGGCATCGTCCACCAGGCCGCCGATGGCGATGGCGAGTCCCCCGAGGGTCATGGTGTTGATCGACATGCCGAAATACTTGAAGACTAGCGCGGTCATAAAGATCGACACCGGGATGGCGGTAAGCGCGATCACGGTCGGACGCAGGGTGCCCAGAAAGAAGAACAGGATCACCGCGACGAACACTGAGGCACCGATCAGCTTGCCTTGCAGGGTGTCGATGGAGGCCTCGATGAAACTGGCCTGACGAAAGGTGACGCGGGGTTCGGCCATACCCGCCGGCAGTCCCTGCTTTAGTGTGACCAGGGCCTCTTCGATGGACCGGGTCAGGGCGACGGTGTCCGCCGTGGGCTGCTTTTGGATACCCAGGATCACCGCTGGCCGGCCCTCGAAGCCGGCATCACCGCGTCTGGTGGCCGGGGCGAAGGTCACCTCGGCGATCTGGCGCAACAGGATCGGTTGCTTGTTACGGCTGGTCAGCGCCAGATTTTTCAGGTCCTCCAGGCGTGAGGTACGGCCCAGGTTTCGAATTAGATATTCTCGCCCATTGAGTTCCAGGAAGCCGCCCGAGGTGTTGGCTGAGAAACCGCGCAGGGCATCGTCGAGCTGGTCGTGGGTAATCCCCAGTTCCGCCATACGCACGGTATCCGGCTGCACCTGAAACTGGCGAACCTCACCGCCGATGGGGATGACCTGGGCGACGCCGGGGATTGCCATAAGGCGAGGCCGGAGCACCCAGTCAGCGTATTCCCGCACCGCCATGGGCGTAGAGGTGACGGCCCCCACGCTCCCTCCGGTCGCTCCCCCCTGAGGGGGCGCAGCCCCGCCTTGGGACGGCCCGGCGGTGGGGCTAGCCGTATCGAAGGGAATGGCGACCTGCATGATCTCGCCCATGATCGAGCTGATGGGCCCCATGCGCGGGGTCACGCCTTCGGGCAGGCCTTCTTCCATGGAGGTCAGGCGTTCAGAGACCATCTGCCGTGCGCGGAAGATATCAACGCGCCAGTCGAAAGTGACATAGATAAAAGACAGCCCGGCGCTGGATATCGAGCGCACGCTTTCTACCTCCGGCAAGCCGTTCATGGCCGTTTCTAGCGGGAAGGTGATGATCTGCTCCACCTCTTCGGGCGCCATGCCGCCTGCCTCGGTCATCAGGGTGACCGTAGGTTTGTTGAGGTCGGGGAATACATCCACCGGGGTGCGCGTCAGGGTGAACGCGCCGTAGGCCATCACCACCAAGCTGGCGATGATTACCAGCAGCCGGTTAGTCAGGCTGTTGTCGAGCAGGTACTTGAACATGTCAGGTCTCCAGCAGGGCCGCCCCAAGGGAGGCCTGAGCCCCCTCGGGGGGCAGCGAACGAAGTAAGTGTAGGGGTTGTTTCATAGAGCGCTCCTCAACGCACCTGATTGATCAGGGTCGCAGCACGCACCACCACCCGGTCGTCGGCCTTCAGGCCAGTGGTCACCACCACATTCGCGCCGTCCAAGGGCTCCACCGTCACGGTGTGTGGCTCGAAACGCTCAGGCGCAACCTTGACCCAGACGATGGTCTGGTTGGCCGGGTTCTTCACCAGCGCCGCCGCCGGCACGCGGTAGCCCTGTACCGTACTTTTAGTCAGGACATAGACCTTTACCGGTTGACCCACCGCGAGGGTGGCCATGGTCTTGCCCTGGCCACGGAACATCAACGGCAGGGCCTGTTCGCGCAGGCTGCGTGCCGCACCAATGAATGTCAGTGGCACGGGGGTGTCGCCGACGACCAAACTGCCAGACATCACATCCAGGGCCTGTGCGGTGTCATAGCTCAGCGCCTCGACGCGCAGGCGGTGGGGGTCAATCACCTCGAACACGGCCTCACGCGCCTCAACCACCTGACCCGCCACGGCATTACTCATGGCGACAATACCGGAGACCGGGGCAACCAAGGCATCGCGATTGGATAGTCCAGCGCCCAGGGCGGAGATGCGTCCGGTGAGGCTGTCGATCTCGCTTTCTGCCGCCTCGATTTCTTTCCTTGGGATGGTGTCGGCCAGCTCCCTCATGCGGGCCAGGCGTTTCTCAGCCAATCTCCGGCTAGCGCGCAGTTCGGACAAAATGGCTGATTGGTTGGATCGCTCAAGGATGTTTATGGACGGTGCCACCCATGCCAGAACCTCTCCTTTATTGACCCGTTGCCCGAGGCTTGGAAAACCCTGCGGACCAGGCTCCAGACGACCCGCGATGAGGGCCTGCACCTTGCCGCCCGCATTGGGGTCCATGACGATCTTGCCGGACAATTCAAGGCTGCGAGGCCGTGTACCGAACTCCACCGGTAATGTACGCACACCGATCTGGTGTTGCGCCGGCTTGGGTAAAAAAACGCTGCCATCCGCTAGGCGTTTGGGACTGTTGTTGGCGGCAGACGGGGCCGTATCGTGATCATGCCCTTCACCCGCATGGGCAGACATTCCCAGGACAAGGCAGAGGAGGGGAATAAGGATTTTCATGTGGCACCTCCCAAGCGTTGGTTGCGAAGACGGTTTCGCCTTATTAGCCAGACCAGGCCCATAAACACCGTGCCGACGAGGGCCGCCCAGAGGGCAAGCTCCTGCCAGCCGTGGGTATGCACAGCCTCAGTGACCTCAGCCTCGGCGTGGATATCGAGCCCAGTCGCCATAAAGGTGCTCTCCTTGCCATCCAGAACGGTAGCGATGACCGGAAACTTGCCCGGTTTCATGGGGTTAGCCAGAGTGGCCTCAAATACGCCTTCGCCATGGGTCTCCAAAGGGAGATGGATCCCACCAATCTCGAGTTTCAATGTAGCCTCCTTGGCCGGGCTGTTATCGGTCGTGTGGTCAAGCCAAAGGGTCAAATGCTTGCCATCAAGCACACCAACCAGTTCAAAGCGTTCGGATGCCGTGGTAAAGCGCGGTAATGTGGCGCTGGCTGTTGTGACAGGGGTATCGCCATGATCATGCCCCTCACCCGCCCAGGCGGATGAGGTCATGGCCAGCGTCAAGACGGGCAGGATGGTTTTGAGGTTCATAGAGGACTCTTTCATTATTCGGGTAACAGGCCCAAGGCCTGACGCAGGGCGGAAACCGCCGCGGCCCATTCGATGCGGACACGCGCAACTTCGCGTTCGGCCTCTTGGGCCTCGCCCTCAATGCGTAAACGGGTGGGCAGGTCGGTCTCGCCCAGGCGGAAGGATTTTTCGAAAAACCCCCGCGACTCATTCGCCAGTTGCGCTTGCTGCTCAACCGCCACCAAGCGGTCACGGGCAGCCACCTCGCTCTTGCGGGCAGCATCGATCTCAGCCGCGATGCGTTCTTGTTCAATGATTTGTTGCGCCTCCGCCTCGAGGTGTTCTGCGGCCGCCGTGGCTATCTTGATGCGCCCCCGGCTATCGGACCCCAAGGGAATGCGCACGCCCAGCGTGAGGGTATTGGACCAGGCATCACTGGCATTGGAGCGATCGCGTGTGGCCGCCAGATGCAACTCCGGATGATCACGGCCCTGAATCCCGGCCAGGGTACGGGCGGCACGACTGGCCTCGACACGGGCGATCCATTCCTTTAAGCGGGGGTGCGTGTTTTCTGCGCTGGATAAGTGTGGGGTAGATTCAATATCCGCCCGCAAGGTATCGGGGGCCGTTTGTCCGGTGAGGCCCCGCAGGGGTTTGACCGTTTCGGCCAGCACCCTGCGTAACCGGGCCACCTCGGCAACAGCCTTGGCCACGGCCGCGTCAGCCTGATGCCCATCGGCCCGCGATAAGTCGCCGAACTTGACTCGCCGAGCCACATCGGCGGCCAGTCGTTCAGCCTTTTGGCGGTGCATTTGAGCCGTTTCCAGGTCGACACGAGCAAGTACGAGCGACCACCAAGCCTCACGCACCTCGCCCGCCGTGCGCAGACGCGCGGTCTCCAACTGTCTTTCCAATACGACCCCTTCAATCTCGGCCAGACTGCGCTGACTGGCCCGTTCGCCTGGTAACCAGAGGGGTAGGGTGACTCCAGCCGCATATTCACGACTGCCCTGAGCGCTGTTGAGTTGATCGGTTTTATAAGCGGCTTCCACGCTGGGGGGTTCCGCCAGCCAACCTTGAGCCATTTCTCGGCGAGCCGTTAAGGCCTCGCGTCGCTCCCCGGCCGCACGGGCCTCGGGTTGGCGAGCCCAAGCGACCTCGAAGGCTTGTTTGAGTGACAGTGGGTTTTCTGCTGCCTGAGCGGTAGGCATCAGACTGGCAAGCGGGAGGCTCCATGCCATTAGCAAGAGGGCGACACGCCCGATCAAGCGATACACAATCATTATTTGAGACCTCGTCCTGATGAGGCCACCTGATGGCAGCCTCGAATAACGAAAATACTTACGTTAAATCCGGCGAGGCCATTGCGACCATGAGGGGATCAAGGCGCAACCAACCTACCGGAGTTTCAGGCGAGGGGGGCTAGCGGAGGGCGGAACAGGGGGTCAGACGGAGGGGTGGGGAGAAAGGCCTGATAGGCCATGGTGTCGGGGCCGGACAATAGCGGCGGGATCGTCAACCCGGTGTTGGTGATGAGCGATACAAAATGGGTGTGACAGTTTGCGCAGTCGGAATCGGCACCCGAATTTGGGTTGCTTGGGTTGCTATTGTCGGAATCGCCGGAATCGCGATCCATCACCGTCGCATTAGCCTGATGTTCATGCGTGTGGTGGCCGAGATGTGGCTGAGCCTGCTTGCTTTCGGGTTCGTGCGGGCAATAAACCGCCGCCGTTGCCGTGAACCATTGCAATGACAACACAAGGATAAAAAGAAGAGCTACGAGCCTGCGCATGCGAGCGAATCTAGCGCAAAAATAAAAAAAGCGCAAGCACGAGATTTTCTGGGACTGCGTGTTTATTCATTGCGTGGTGCAATCACTTCACGATTGCCATTGCTTTGCATGGGAGAAACAATGCCGGCCTTTTCCATGGCTTCGATGAGGCGCGCGGCGCGGTTATAGCCGATGCGCAGTTCGCGCTGAACGCCCGAGATTGAGGGGCGGCGCGTTCTCAGCACAATGGCGACGGCTTGATCGTAAAGCGCGTCGGCCTCGGCGTTGCCAGATTCGGCCTCACCGTCCTCGGTGTCTTCGGCCTGATAGAGGACGCTCTCGTCATAGTTGGGAGGCGATAATTCGCGCAGGAAGGCGGTCACGCGATGCACTTCGTTGTCGGAGACAAAGGCGCCATGAACGCGGGTCGGAACCCCATGACCCGGCGGCAGATACAGCATGTCACCCATGCCGAGCAGGGATTCGGCACCCTGCTGGTCGAGAATAGTGCGCGAGTCGATGCGGCTACTGACCTGGAAGGCGATACGGGTCGGGATATTGGCCTTGATGAGACCGGTGATGACATCAACCGACGGACGCTGCGTGGCGAGAACCAGGTGAATACCGGAGGCGCGCGCTTTCTGGGCTAGACGGGCAATCAACTCCTCGACCTTTTTGCCGGAGACCATCATCAGGTCGGCCAGCTCATCGATGATAACGACAAGATAGGGCAGGTGGGTCAGGCGTTCCGGGGCCTCGGGGGTCAGGGAGAAGGGGTTGGTCAGGGGCGTGCCGGCCTTCTCGGCCTCAGCGATCTTGTGGTTGAGGCCGGCGATGTTGCGCACCGCCATCGTCGACATGAGCTTGTAGCGGCGATCCATCTCGGTGACGCACCAGTTGAGCGCCGTTCCAGCCAGCCGCATGTCGGTCACCACAGGAGCGAGGAGGTGCGGAATGCCTTCGTAGGAGGACAGTTCCAACATCTTGGGATCAACCATGATGAGGCGCACATCACGCGGCGAGGCCTTGTAGAGCAGGGACAAGATCATGGCGTTGATCGCCACGGATTTACCCGAACCGGTGGTACCGGCCACCAGAAGGTGCGGCATCTTGGCCAAGTCGGCGACGATGGGTGCGCCTCCGATATCTTTGCCAAGGGCGATGGTGAGCGGACTGTTCAGGTCGTGATAGACCTTGGCACCCAAGACCTCGGACAGGCGAACGGTCTGGCGCTGGGTATTGGGGATCTCCAGGGCCATGCAGCTCTTACCGGGGATCGTTTCCACTACACGGATGCTGATAACCGACAGCGAGCGCGCCAGATCCTTGGAAAGATTGGTGATCTGGCTGCCCTTGACGCCCGAAGCGGGTTCAATCTCGTAGCGAGTAACCACCGGGCCGGGGTAAGCCGCAAGCACCTTTACATCGACCCCGAACTCATCCAGCTTGCGTTCGATCAGGCGTGAAGTCGCGGTGAGCGAGGCCTCGTCAATCGACACGGTGTTCTGAGTGGGTTCGTCCAAGAGGTGCAGCGGCGGCAACTGGCTGTCCGGGGTGTCACGAAACAAGGGGGTCTGGCGTTCTTTTTCTGGGCGTATCACGGCCGCAACAACGGGCACGGGCGTTTCAATCTTGAGAATGGGATCGCGGGTCATCCGGACCCGCTCCAGAAGGACAGCCGCATCACGGCGATTACCGGCATGGAGGCCGGCACGACGGTCCTGTCTATCCTGCCAGCGCTGAACGAGATACTGACCTAAATGCTCTAGGCGGGTTCCGAGGCTCTCGCAAAGCCTAAACCATGACAAGCCACTAAATAGCGACAGACCGATTGCCAAACTGGCGACAAGGAAGAGGGTGGCACCATCAAAGCCAAAACCGGCACGCAAAAGTCCTTCTAGGCCCTGTCCTAGAATGCCGCCGGCTCGGTGCGGCAGGCCTGCCGCCAAAGAATGAAGGCGCATGGCCTCAAGGCTGGCACTGGCAAGCAAGGTGAGAAGAAAACCCGACAGGATCAAGATGCCGTGCGGATGGGGAGGATTTTCATCTGGCAAGGCACGCATGAGCTGCCAAGACCACACCACGCCCAGCGCAGCCAGGATCATCCACCACCAAGCCGAGTAGCCAAATAGATAATAGAGGAGGTCCGCTAGCCAGGCACCGAAGTGGCCACCCAGATTGACCGTTTCCTCATTTAGACCGGTTCTGGACCATCCCGGATCATTTAAGGTGTGTGTCGCCAAGGCCATCAACAAATAGATGGCGGTGGTGAGCGACAGAAGCCACGCCGCCTCACGCAGGACGCGCATACGCATCGGCGCAGAAACGCGATGCGCCCGTGTATTTCGGGTGGAAGGGGCAAGACGCTTAAAAATGGCGGGAGGCATGGGTCGCCACTATAGAGGCAGTCGGGCTTGGGCGCTACGACTCATCCATGGCGACCACCATCCGAAAGCGCCATAATGTATATTATGTTAAATAGACAATGCAGGCAATGTAACCCGCCAAGGCCTTGTCTTCGGAATGGTCTCCCCTCGTCTGTCTCAGGCATAATTAGGGCATTCGTTGCAATTAACAGCCATTAACAACGGCCATTAACCCTTGGAGATCCCACTCATGTCGAAGCACAGTCGTCTACTCATTCTTGGCTCCGGCCCGGCCGGTTACAGCGCCGCCATTTACGCCGCGCGTGCCAACCTGAACCCGGTCATCATCACCGGCATGCAGCAAGGCGGCCAACTAACCACGACGACCGAGGTCGACAACTGGCCGGCCGATGTCGATGGCGTCCAAGGGCCTGAGCTGATGGAACGCTTCCAGAAGCACGCCGAGCGCTTTGGCACCGAGATCCTGTTTGACCACATCCATACCGCCCGACTGAATGAGCGCCCCTTTACCCTTATCGGTGATGCCGACACCTATACCTGTGACGCCTTGATTATTGCCACCGGTGCCTCGGCCATGTATCTGGGCCTGCCTTCTGAAGAGAAATTTATGGGTCGCGGGGTGTCCGGATGCGCCACCTGCGATGGTTTCTTTTACAAGAATCAGGAAGTCGCCGTCATTGGCGGTGGCAATACGGCGGTTGAGGAAGCTATTTATCTGTCTAACATCGCCAGCAAGGTCACCCTGGTGCATCGCCGCGACACCTTCAAGGCCGAACGCATCATGATTGATCACCTCATGGAGCGCGTAAAAGAAGGCAAGATCACCCTTGAATTGAATAACAATCTGGACGAGGTCCTGGGCGACGCCAGCGGCGTGACCGGGATGCGCCTGCGTCACAATGACGGCACTACTAAAGATCTGGCCTTGTCTGGCATCTTCATCGCCATCGGCCATAAACCCAATACCGATCTCTTCGCCGGCCAACTGGAACTCGATCGCGGTTATATCGTGACCGAAGGCGGCCGCATGGGTAACGCCACGCAGACCAGCATCCCGGGCATCTTCGCCGCCGGCGATGTACAGGACATGATCTACAAGCAGGCCGTGACCAGTGCCGCCTCTGGCTGTCAGGCCGCGCTGGATGTTGAGCGCTTTCTGGGTGCTTAACGCCTGAGGGACAGAATCCTGAGGGCAGCCCCTCTTAGCCCCTACTCTTCCGTAATCAGTACCGGCGTTCCGGCCGGTACTTGATCGAAGAGCGCCATCAGGTCCGCATTACGCATGCGGATGCAGCCGTGTGACATCGGTGTCGGTGCAAAGACCTCGTCGGGCGTGCCGTGGATGTAGATGTAGCGCTGCATCGTGTCGCGGTCCCCTAGGCGGTTGAACCCTACCTCCTGACCAGAAAGCCACAGGATACGGGTCAAGATCCAGTCCCGGTCGGGTTCCGCACGGCCCAATTCAGGCGTGTAGATCTCACCCGTGGCGCGACGCCCCACGAAAACCGTATTGATCGGACAATCAGCGCCGATCCGGGCGCGAATGACATGCGCCCCGCGCGGAGTGCAATAGCTGCCTTTCTGCTCTCCAACGCCCTTCGCTGCCGTAGAAACAGGCCAGGTTTGCACCCCATCTTCCGTCACAAGTTCAATTAGTTGTTTTGTGATGTGAATGTTAATTCTCATGCGCAGATCCCGGTATCGCAGGCCGGCTTGCGTCGCCGTTCTGCAAAGAAATCACGCAACAGGGTGGCGCAAGTCTCTGCCAACACCCCGCCTTCAACCCGGGTCTGATGGTTGATCTGTCCTTCCTCGAAGAGCCTCAACACGCTATGGGCCGCCCCCGTTTTTGGGTCAGTCGCACCATAGACGACCCGCGCGATGCGGGCGTGCAGGATCGCGCCAACGCACATCGCGCAGGGCTCCAGGGTCACAAACAGGCTGCAGCCCGGTAGCCGGTAATTCTCTTTTTGTTGCGCGGCATCGCGCAGGGCCCGGATTTCCGCATGCGCGCTGGGGTCATGCGTTCCGATGGGCTGGTTGAATCCCGACCCGATCACCCTCCCCTCTGCATCCACTACGACCGCACCGACCGGAACCTCACCCGCCGCGCGGGCCAATTCGGCCTGGCCAAGGGCCAGACGCATGTAATCCTCATCCCCCATGGAGAGATTCCAGTTCAAGGTAGCGTGCCGCCAGCGGCAGGTCGGCCGGATGCGTCACCTTAAGATTGGCCGGATCGCCTTCTACCAACAGCGGTGCCATCCCCAAGGCCTCGATGGCCGAGGCCTCGTCAGTCACCTCTGCCCCGGCTTGAGCCAAGGCCTGCATCAACACACCCCGACGAAACATCTGTGGGGTTTGCGCCCCCCAGAGTCCAGCCCGGGCCACTGTGGCGGCGATACGACCGCCCTCCCCGGCCCGTTTCAGCGTATCGGCCACGGGAATGGCAAGGATACCGCCCACGCTATCGTCTCGCAGCACCGCCATGAGCCGATTGAGCGCCGTCTGGGTCAAGCAAGGGCGCGCCGCATCGTGAACCAAGACCCAATCGTCCTCGGCGGCGTCCATGGCCCGCAGTCCGGCCAAGACCGTTTGTGCCCGGGTCGCCCCGCCGCAGCGATGCACATGCAATTTGTGGAACGCGGACCAGTCATGCCGCGTCCAGATGCCATCGTCCGGGGCAATAGCCACATGAACGCTGCTGATCTCCGGATGCCGCTCGAACACCTGTAGCGTATGCCAGAGTAGCGGCCTGCCCTGCAGATCCAGATATTGTTTGGGCAAGGCATGACCCATACGGCTACCACTGCCAGCGGCGGGGATTAGCGCATGAAACCTGGGCATCGCAGTGATTTATAAGGGTTTAAAGCAGGTGCGAGGCCATCCCGTCAGCCAGTTTCGGCTCGAACCAGGTGGATTTTGGCGGCATGACCTGATTGGCATCGGCCACCGCGATCAGGTCTTCCATCTGGGTAGGATACAGGGCGATGGCCAAGGCCATTTCGCCCGAATCGACGCGCTTCTCCAGTTCGGCGAGACCACGAATCCCCCCGACGAAATCGATGCGCTTGTCGCGGCGCGGATCGGTAATGCCGAGGATTGGTGCGATTAGGTGGTTCTGCAACAGGCTGACATCCAAGCGCTCAACCGGATCGGCAGAAACCAGGCTGGGGTGAATCTTCAGGCGCCGCCAACAGCCGCCCATGTAGAGGCCGAATTCGCGCGACTGGGCCGGTTTAACCGGACCATCAGCGAGTTCAACGGTAAAGTTGGCGGCAATCCGGTCCAGAAATTCGGCCTCAGAAAGACCATTCAGGTCCTTGATAACACGGTTGTAATCGAAAATCTTCATCTGGTGATCGGGGAAGATCACGGTGAGGAAATAGTTGTACGGCTCATCGCCGCTGTGCTGGGGATTGGCGGCCTTGCGGGCGGCACAAATGCGGCTGGCGGATGCCGAACGATGATGGCCATCCGCAATATAGAGCGCCGGTAAGGCATCGAACAGGGCCGTCAGACGCGCCACGCTGGGCGCATCGCGAATAATCCACAGGCTATGTTGCACCCCTGTTTCGGCCGTCGCATCGGCATCCGGCGCGGCCTGGGTCGCCGCACTCAAAAGGGCATCAATCTCGGGCGCGTTCGGATAGGCCAACAAGACCGGGCCGGTCTGGGCGTTGAGGGCCTCAATCTGGCGGACACGATCGTCTTCCTTGTCTGGACGGGTGAATTCGTGCTTGCGGATACGGTTGGTGTCGTAGTCGGCCACCGAGGCCGCCGCCACAATGCCGGTCTGCACATGGTCCGCCATGATTAGACGATAGGCGTAGTAACACGGGGCATCATCCTGAATCAGGATCCCGGCCGCGATCATCGCCTGCAGGTTTTCAGCGGCCTTGGCGTAGACCTCGGGCGCATAGGGGTCCGTACCTGCCGGAAGATCAATCTCGGGTTTTGAAATGTGCAGAAAACTGTACGGCCGCCCTGCCGCCAAGGCGCGCGCCTCCTCGGTATTCAACACATCGTAGGGTGGCGCCACGACTTCGGGAGCGCGGCCAGGCGCGGGACGCAGGGCGGGGAACGGACGAACCAAGGTCATTTGAGTTTCTCGAGCAGGAAATGAATAAGGTGCTAATGAAGGGGCTGATGAGTCAATTTCTAACGCGGTGCATTCTAACCGCAAGCGGCTTTTATCGCCGCAAGATCCCCTGTCACCGGGGCCGGATGCGCTGCACCCTGCCGCGCGCAAAGACGGCACCACAAAAGGCATCACATTGTCGCTCGGCACATCCACCGAGCGACGCAGATCCACGCTCACGGGGAGGCTGCCGTGCAGCAGCACGGTTGCCTGAAGACGATCCACGCCCGTGCGGGAGAATTCAAAGCCATAGAGGCGTTTCCAGACCAAGTGACCATGCGCATCGCGTGTCGTTCGTAAGGAACGCAGGGCCACCGTCTCGTCGAGAAACTGCAGGCCAGTACGATCACAAGCGCTGCGGGCAAAGGCCACGGCAATCTCACGCGCCTTCAAGCCGTCGAACCAGAACCAGACCAGAGCGGCCATGGCGAGCAGCGTAAAAAGTTCAGTCGTGGACATGGCCCGCATGATAAGCCAGATCACCAGCCCTTTATAATCGGCCTATGACTGATGCTTCACCCCTCTGCTTTCCGCCCCCCGGGCAACGGCTGTCCCTCCCCCTCCCGCCCGGTTCTGCCGATGCCGCCCTTATTGCCGACCTTCTGCGTCCAAAATCGGGACAGGGGGCACACCCGCGTCTCTTGGTGTTGACGGCCACGGCGGCCGATGCGCAACGGCTAGCCAATGAAATCGCCTGGTTCGCCCCCGGTCTAGCCGTGGGCCTTTTCCCCGACTGGGAAACCCTGCCCTATGATCCGATCTCACCCCATCCGGATCTGATCTCCGAGCGCTTGGCCGCCCTCTGGCGCAGTCTGCAGGGCGAACTGGACTGTCTGATCAGCCCGGTGGCAACGGCCATGCAACGGCTGGCACCCACCGCGTTTCTTTCTGCTCAGGCCTTCCTCTATAAACCCCGGGATCGCCTTGATGCGGATGCCTTGCGGTCCCGCCTGATCGCGGCCGGCTATTGCGCGGTGAGTCAGGTCTATGGCCCAGGCGAGTTTGCCCTGCGCGGTGGGATCTTCGACCTCTTTCCGACCGGTTCGGTACTGCCTTATCGCATCGAATTATTTGATGACGAAATCGAGTCGATTCGCACCTTCGATCCCGACACTCAGCGCACCCTGTACAAGGTGGGCGAGATGCGTTTATTGCCGGCGCGCGAGTTTCCCCTTGACGAGGCGGGGATTACAACCTTCCGGGCCAATTTTCGTGACCGTTTCGAAGGTGATCCTGCGCGTTCGCGGATGTACAAGGATATCTCGAACAAACTGGCCCCGGCCGGGATCGAATACGCCCTGCCCCTATTCTTTAGCGCGACCGCCAGCCTCATTGACTATGTGCCGTCTACGGTCGGGGTCGTCCTGCACGGCAACACCCATCGTGCTGCCGAGACCTTTTGGCATGAAGCGGGACAGCGCCATCAACTCTTGTCGGGCGACCGTGAACGCCCCCTATTGCCGCCGACTGAGGTCTTTTGGGCGGTAGAACAACTCTTTGCCGCCCTGCAGTCACGGCCCCGAATCGAACTCACCGAGACCCTGAGCAGCGGACCTGCCTTGCCTTGGCAGCCCGCCCCGGCGGTACAGGCCGATCGTCGTGATGCCGCCCCCTACGCCCGTCTTCTAGCACACCTGCGTAGCTATCCGGGCACTACAGCGCTGGTGGCCGAGAGCCTAGGGCGCCGCGAAACGCTGGCCAACGCCCTGGCTGAACACGGTATTTCGACGCTAGCCCAAGAAGGGCCCGTATCAGAACGGCCCCCGATCTCCGCTATGGGGGACGGTTCAGAGATCGGTACAAGCCCGGCGCTGATCCTGACCACCGGCCCCTTGGCGACCGGCTTTATCGACAGCCGATCGGGACTTTGCCTACTCACCGAGACCGAGTTGTACGCGCGCACGCCGCAGCAAGGCCGTGGTCGCGAGTCACGCAAAACACCCATTCAGGGGCTGATCCGCGATCTCTCCGAGCTCAAGCTGGGCGATCCGGTCGTACATACCGAGCATGGCATCGGCCGTTACCTGGGCCTGACCACCCTCAATCTAGGTGAGGGCGACGAGGAGTTGCTGCACCTGGAATACGCCAAGGGCGACAAGCTCTTTGTGCCGGTCGCCCATCTGCACCTCATCGCCCGCTACTTGGGCGCCGACCCGGAACACGCACCGCTACACGCCCTCGGCAGCCCACAATGGGAAAAGGCCAAGCGCCGCGCTCAAGAAAAGGCCCGCGATACCGCCGCTGAACTGCTCAACCTGTACGCCCTGCGCGCGGCGCGCGAGGGTTATCGTTTCGACTGGCGCGAGGCCGAAATGGCCACCTTCGCCGAGGGCTTTGGCTTTGACGAGACCCCGGATCAGGCCGCTGCCATCGAGGCCGTCCTGACCGACATGCGTTCCGGCCAGCCCATGGATCGACTGGTTTGTGGCGATGTCGGCTTCGGCAAGACCGAGGTCGCCCTGCGTGCGGCCTTTGCCGCCGTAGCCGACAACAAGCAGGTGATCGTCTTGTGTCCAACCACCCTGCTCGCCGAACAACATTTCCAGACCTTTTCTGATCGTTTTTCTGACTTGCCGGTGCGGATCGCCGAACTCTCGCGTTTCCGCTCCAGCAAGGAGATCAACGCGGCGTTGGCCGGGCTGGCCAAGGGCAGCGTCGATATTGTCATTGGCACCCACAAGCTGTTGCAACCGGATGTGCGCCTCGCCCGTCTGGGGCTGGTCATCATCGATGAGGAACATCGTTTCGGGGTGCGCCAAAAGGAGGCCTTGCGCAGCCTGCGCGCCGAGGTCGATTGTCTGGCCCTCACCGCCACGCCCATCCCGCGCACCCTGGCCATGTCGCTGGAAGGCATCCGCGATTTTTCGGTCATCGCCACGGCGCCCTCAAGGCGGTTGGCGATCAAGACCTTTGTCCAACCCGAGTCAGATGGCCTGATCCGGGAAGCCGTCCTGCGCGAACTCAAACGCGGCGGGCAAATCTATTTCCTCCATAACGAGGTGGAGACCATCCTCGCCATGCGCGCCCGCCTGGAACAGTTGTTGCCGGAGGCGCGTATCGAGGTGGCGCACGGGCAGATGCCGGAACGCGAGCTGGAACATGTGATGCGCGACTTTTATCACCAGCGCTTCAACCTGTTGCTGTGCACCACCATCATCGAGACCGGCATCAATGTCCCAACCGCCAACACCATCCTCATGCATCGCGCCGATAAATTCGGTCTCGCCCAGTTACACCAATTGCGCGGCCGCGTGGGCCGCTCGCACCACCAGGCCTATGCCTACCTGCTAACGCCGCCCGGCGAGGCCAGCATCACGCGCCAGGCGCAAAAGCGGCTGGAGGCCATCTGCCAGATGGAAGAGCTAGGATCCGGTTTTCACCTGGCCATGCAAGATCTGGAGATTCGTGGCGCTGGTGAGGTCTTGGGCGAATCGCAAAGCGGCGAGATGCAGGAGGTCGGCTTCAACCTGTACAGCGACATGCTCAGCCAAGCGGTCGAGGCCCTCAAGTCCGGTCAGCAGCCCAACATGGACGCCCCGTTGGCGGTAACGGCCGAGATCAACCTGCACCTGCCAGCGCGTCTGCCCGAGCTCTATTGCAACGATGTGCACGAGCGGCTCGTCCTCTACAAACGCCTCGCCAATAGCGCTGACCAAACCGCCCTGAATGCGATCCAGGAAGAAATGATTGACCGTTTTGGCCTGCTCCCGGAGCCGGCCGAGGTCTTGTTGGCCGCGCATCGCTTGCGGATCCGCATCCAGCCGCTGGGGATTCGCCGTCTGGATGCCAGCGAAACCGGGCTCGCGGTGCAATTTGTGCCCAAACCGCCCATTGACCCGATGCGCATCATCACCCTCATCCAGACCCGCCGTGACTGCAAGCTGGCCGGCCCCGACCGCATCCGCATCAGCCTCGCCTGTCCGGGTTTGCCGGAACGGCTGGCGGCTATAGAATCCCTCATCAAGGCCTTGTCATCAAAGCCTTGAGTTAAGCCCCCGATCCCTTCATTGGAACCGCCATGGAAACCCTGACCCTCAATATCTCCGGCATGACCTGCATGGGCTGTGCCAGCAGCGTCGAACGCAAACTCGCCGAGCAGCCGGGTGTCGCCAGTGCCCAAGTAGATCTCGGCGCGAGCCAGGCCGAGGTTCGCTTTGACCCACAACAAACCTCCCCAGACGCCCTCAAGCAAGCCCTGCGTGCGGCCGGTTGGGGCGTGGTCTGACCCATCCCGGGGCCTATGCAGGCTACCAAGCGGGTAATTCTTTCTTGCTTTCCTTGATCAGGACATTCAGATAGCTGGCGTGGGCCTCCAACTCGGTGGGGCTAGGCTCAATCACCCGCCGCTGAATGCCGTCCACACCGGCGAGTTTGAAGGTCTGCGGAGCCATGACCACCGGATCGATGGCCAAGGTTTCCTGGCCACGCGTCATCGCCAGCCAGACCTCGGCGAGAAGTTCAGAGTCCAGCAAGGCACCGTGAAATTTGCGCCCCGAGTTATCCACATCATAGCGGCGGCATAGGGCATCGAGATTGTTCTTTTGCCCAGGGTGAAGCTGCCGCGCCATCTTCAGGGTATCGGTCACGCCCTGCGTACACGCAGACAGGTCGCTCCGATCGAGGCGACCCAGTTCGGCGTTTAGAAAACCCAGGTCGAACGGGGCGTTGTGGATAATCAGCTCGGCCGCATCCACAAAGGCCAGGAAGGCATCCACCTGTTCGGCAAAGCTCGGTTTGTCCGCGAGAAACTCATTGGACAGGCCATGCACGGCCTGGGCCCCAGGATCGACCGCACGCCCCGGGTTGAGGTAGACATGGTAGATGCGGCCGGTCGGCCGCCGATCGACCATCTCGATCGCGCCAATCTCGATGACACGATGTCCCAGAGCCGGGTCAAGCCCGGTGGTTTCGGTATCCAGAACGATACGGCGCATCAGGACACCTGCCCTGACAAAACACCCTGATTCGCGAGCCGGTCGGCCGCCTCGTTACCGGGATGGCCCGCGTGCCCCTTGACCCAGTGCCAAGTGATCCCCTGTCCGGTCACGGACGCGTCAAGGCGTTGCCAAAGGTCCTGATTCTTGACCGGCTGGCCGGCAGCCGTGCGCCAGCCCCGCCGTTTCCAGCCATGAATCCACTCAGAAATGCCCTTCTGGACATATTGCGAGTCGGTATGGACATGAATCTCACAACGCCGTGTCAGGGCCGCCAAGCCCTCAATCACCGCAAGAAGCTCCATTCGGTTGTTGGTCGTATTGGCCTCGCCGCCACAGAGTTCGCGGCGATGCTCGCCGTACTGCAAGAGCACGCCCCAGCCACCCGGCCCCGGGTTGCCCTTGCATGACCCGTCGGTGTACATGTCCACGCGCCCGCTGATCGTCGTCGTCATTTCCGTATCAATTATTTCCGTAAGGATCATCGCTCGCATTCTTCATCGGTTGATTCTGCTGTATCGGCCCGGCGCCGGGCGCCAACACCGCTTGGCCCTGCCAGGCCGGGCTGCGACGCGGAGCGATGAGACGCACCCCAGTCACCCGCTTGACCGCATGCAGCATATACACGCCTCCGCCCAAGGCCCACCAACGGTCGCCGGCCGACTCCAGACAGCGAAACCGTTGTGGCCAGCCGATACGGTTGATCGGCGGCGCATAACAGCCCATACGCCCGGCCACAATCTCAAATCCTAACAAGGCCAGCCAGTCCTTGACCCGCGCCAGACGCAAAAACTGACCCCTCCAAGGCTCCCCCTTTGTATGCAGCAGGCGACGCAGCCCCCAGAGGCTAGCCGGATTAAAACCCGTAATCAGCACGCGACCTTCAGGACGCAAGACCCGTTCCACCTCACGCAGGACCTGATGCGGATAGGCGGAAAACTCCAGCACATGCGGGCAGACGACCAAATCCAGGCTCTGCGTCGCAAACGGCAGCATTTCAGCTTGGCCATGAATCGCCCCAGCGTGATGATCCAAGCAAAATCGCTGCGGCATGCGATTGGCAGAAAGGGTATCCATAGCAGGAAGACCGATCTGTAACGCGTTGAATCCAAATAGGTCTGTTGTAGTGTTATCAAACCAGCGTTGCTCGCAGTCACGCGCATAGCGACCCAAGGGGCTATCCAGCCAGGGGACGATTGTAGTTGACGCTGACAGAAGGGCTTGTTCCAATCCAGTTATGCTCCAGCTCGAGTCGATTGCCATCCTGTCCGACAATTATGTTTGGGCCCTGCACGATCAACGGTCATGCATCGTAGTGGACCCTGGCACGGCGGCGCCCATTCTAGCGTGGTTGACCGAACGGCGCTTGCCGCTTGCGGGGATCCTCCTCACCCACCATCACCCCGATCACTGCGCTGGCTTGGCGGGGCTCCCTGAGGTGCCGATCTACGGCCCGGCGCACCCTACCCTGCCCGCTCGCGTCCAGGCGGTTAGCGATGGCGAAGCGCTTTTATTCCCGGAACTGGCCCTGGAGGTCAAGGTCATCGCCACCCCCGGACATACCCTGACCCACCTCTGTTTCCACACTCAGGGCATCCTGTTTTGCGGCGACACCCTGTTTTCCTGTGGCTGCGGTCGTCTGTTCGAGGGCACGCCAGCCCAGATGCTCGCCAGCCTGGAGCGCCTAGCCGCGCTGCCGGAAGCAACCCGGGTCTGCCCGGCACACGAATACACCCTCGCCAACCTGGCCTTCGCCCGTGATCTGGAGCCCGAACATCGGGCCCTGCGGGAATGGGAGAACGAGGCCCGCGCCGTGCGCCGCCGTGGTCAGCCGACCCTGCCCGTTCGCCTGGGTGACGAAAAGCGCCGAAACCCTTTTTTGCGCTGTCATGAACCGGAGCTACAAAGCCTCCTAGGCAGCATGGATACGCTGTCCGCCTTCACCACCTTGCGGGCGCAAAAGGACCTTTATTAGGCCTTACCTGCGTGGAGGAACACAGAAATGAAAAAAGCGCCTCGAAAGGCGCTTTTGTCTGAAAGTTGGATATTCCGCTTCACGTTGTCGGTCAAGCAGCGCGAGATGGGGTTGGACGCGGTGCATACCGTCAATCTGACCGAGGCGCGGGCGAAGGCGAAGGAATGCCGGCAGTTGCTGCTTGAGGGCAAAGACCCGCTCGACGCGCGGCGGTCGATCAAGCAGGCCGAGGCGGTGGAACGCGCCCTCGAATTCACGATCCTCCCGCCGCCCGTTCCGGCGAAGTGCTCGGTGCTACCTGGACGGAAATCGACCTCGATGCCGACCTGTGGGTCGTGCCGGCCGAGCGCATCAAGATGGACAAGGAACATCGCGTGCGGCCATCGCGTTGATCTCCTTTTCCAGCGCCCGCAAAGTCTCCAGAATCTCGCCGAACGCCGGCACCGCGCCGAAGATCATGTTCGTCATGGCCCGGTAATCGGCCTCGACCGCCGCCAGTACAGCGCCGTCCGGCACCAGGCGCAAACTGCCGGGCACCGCCAAGTCGTAGCGTGCCCAACCGCGCGGGTAGAAGCGCTGCTTGAACGCCACCACATCCGCCAGCAACTCCAGATTCGCCAGAGCGGCATCCTTCACCGGCGCGGCCGCCATCCGGGCCAGATCGTAATAGTGCCGCGAGTAGCGCGGTGGCTGCGGATTGCCCTCGGGCCGGTGTGCCTCGTGATGCAGGATGGTTGCCTTCTCCCAGAACGTCCGCTCGGCCTTGATGACGCGCACCGCGCATTCCCGCCGCGCGAAAACCTGCGGAAACTGCTCGGCGGCATAGCTGACGATCACCCTATCCTCATGCGGCAGCCAGGCCGCCAACGGCCCAATCTCCAGGCGCAATTCGGGACGCAGATAACGGTCGGGGAAAGAGGCCGGATAGCGAATCTCGAGCACATGCGGATCATCCGACGCAATGGCGCACTGGCACAACTCGCCGAGCGCGCCCGCGATGTGCGTCAGCAATTTCCCACCGATAAAGGCTTGCGCCTGCTCGTTGATCACCGCATTCAGCTTTTCCTGCTTGGCCTTGGTGCGCTCGGCCAACGGGTCTTCGCCGGACAACGTGCGCCAATCCAGAATTAGGTCGATGTCCTCGGAAAACCGCTCGATCAGCCGATAGGCTTTCGACAAACTGGTACCGCCCTTGAACATCAGCAGGCGCGCCAACTCGGCATCGGCGAACAGGCGGTCCAGCACCCAAGTCACCCAGAAGTCCTTTTCCGCCACCGCTGGCGTCGTCTTCATCTTCGCGGCGGTTTCCGCAAACAGGGCCGAACGTTCGGCAGCCGGCAGGCTTGCGACGCGATCCATCAGCCAGTCTCCCCATTCTCTTGGCAAATCTGCTTGATGATTTCGTAAATCCAGCCCGTGACCATGCGCGTATCGCGCAGCAAACGCGTGCGTAATTTCGGATCAAGCCACTGGCGCAGCTTTTCAACCACGGCGGCGTCGACATGTTCCTTGCCCAGCGCCTTGATCGCTGGCACCAGCAAGCCGCCCTCGCGCAAGGTAAAGCCGGTGTCCTTCAAGGCGGATTGGCGGAAGGCCAATTCCTGCCCGCCAATCGTGTAACGCCGAGTGGGGCCGTCGGAGAGGTACAGCCATTTCCCCGGCACCTGTGTCGAGATCCCGAGCAGATTCAGCGCCGTGTCACCCGAAGGCTGAATACGCCAGTTGAACTTGCGCGCCAGCGCCTGCGCCACCTGGTCGATGTCCGGGCTCAACTGCCCCAGCAACTCGCTCTGGCGCGGGTAGTCATACACCCCCACGCACACGCGGCGAATCGTCCCTGCCTTGGTCAGCGCAGAGAGTGCCTTGTGGATGTTGGCCTCGCCAAAATCGGCGACAAAGTCTGTCTTGGTGAAGGCCCAACCCCTACCACGCCCATAGATACGTGAAAGTATCTTTTGTTCAATAGGTTGCATTAACGTACCAGAGAGTATTTTTTCAGGAGAATAAGCTAGTTTTCCGGAAAATAACACGCTTGGAATGGGCGCGCCAGAGAAACCTTTGGATGGCAATGAACAACCAACCAATTGATCGCATCGCTTACGGCGCAAGCCGTCCGTCGAACGGGGGAAACCTTGGCGACACAACCTGTCGAGTCGGAACATTGACCGAGCAGCCCAGCGGCCACCGTCGAGTGGCCGTTGTTATTTTGAAGCTGCGCCGCAAGACTTCTGAGCGCTTCTTGGGCGGTACGGATACGCTGTCCGCCTTCACCACCTTGCGGGCGCAAAAGGACCTTTATTAGGCCTTGCCTGCGTAACGGAGTAGCGGGAGGAACACAGAAATGAAAAAAGCGCCTCGAAAGGCGCTTTTGTCTGAAAGTTGGCGGAGTGGACGGGACTCGAACCCGCGACCCCCGGCGTGACAGGCCGG
The DNA here is from genome assembly GCA_945890495.1 of Bordetella parapertussis. GTDB lineage: Bacteria > Pseudomonadota > Gammaproteobacteria > Burkholderiales > Thiobacillaceae > QYQG01. The sequence goes on from CAMDCO010000004.1 coordinate 77,045, forward strand.
TATTCTAACCAACTGAACTACCACTCCAAATGCATTTTTCGTTGGTGGGTGCTGACGGTCTCGAACCGCCGACATTCTGCGTGTAAGGCAGACGCTCTACCAACTGAGCTAAGCACCCGCGAAAGTCCAACATTATATGTCGATTTTCGCTCAATGCCAAGCAATGAACGCTAGTTTACTCCATCCTTGAGCGCCTTGCCAGCCCTAAATTTAGGGACTTTTGCGGCCTTGATGGTGATCGACTCCCCGGTGCGCGGGTTGCGGCCCGTACGGGCGGCGCGTTTGCCTACATAAAAGCTGCCAAAACCCACCAAAGTCACCATATCACCCTTCTTAAGGGCCTTGGTCACCGCTTCCATGGCCGCATCCAAAGCGCGGCCCGCAGCGGCCTTGGAAATATCCGCCTCGGTGGCAATCGCTTCAATCAATTCAGTTTTGTTCATGTGTCATCCTCTGTGAGTATCAATCAAAACCACTAAAAACAATGCCCCCCCCTCATTTATAGCATAGCCCTATCAATGGAATATTACGGGTATGTTACCCACCCCATTTAGCGCTAGCAAATGAGTACCTGTTTAGTGGGTAATAGGACTGGCGCCTTCCTCTGTCGCAAGCGGGGTCTGCGCAAGCGTTGTCACGCTAGCCTCTGTCAGGGCCTCGGGCTGGCGCTCCAAGGTATGAGCCAAGACCTCTTCGATCCATTTCACCGGAACAATCTCAAGTTGATTCTTGATATTGTCCGGCATTTCGACCAAATCCTTGACATTATCGACCGGGATCAACACTTTTTTGATGCCGCCGCGCAAGGCTGCAAGCAGTTTCTCTTTGAGGCCGCCGATCGGTAAAACCTCACCGCGCAAGGTAATCTCACCCGTCATGGCGACATCACAGCGCACCGGAATCCCCGTGAAGGCCGAAACAATGGCGGTGGTCAGGGCTGCACCCGCAGAGGGTCCATCCTTGGGGGTCGCCCCTTCCGGCAGGTGGATATGCAGATCCTTCTTCTCGAAGGCTTCAGCGGGGATGCCTAAGCGAGGGGCACGGCTGCGCACCACAGTGCGTGCAGCCTCGACCGATTCCTTCATGACATCGCCCAACTGACCGGTACGAATCGTGTTGCCCTTGCCCGGCATCAGTGTGGCCTCGATAGTCAGGAGTTCGCCGCCCACTTCGGTCCAGGCCAGACCCGTGACCTGCCCGACCTGATTGACCTTTTCGGCCATGCCATAACTATAGCGGCGCACCCCGAGGTATTTGTCGAGATTGCGACTGTTGACCCGAACGGGTGCCTTGGCCTTACCCATCTGCAAGGCCGTAGTCACCTTGCGGCAAATCTTGGCGATTTCACGCTCTAAAGAACGCACACCCGCCTCGCGGGAATAATAACGCACGATATCGCGTAAGGCCGACTCAGCCACTGTGATCTCGCCCTCGACGAGGCCATTGTTCTTGATCTGCTTGGGCAAAAGGTAGCGCCGGGCGATACTGACCTTTTCATCCTCGGTGTAGCCGGACAAACGGATCACCTCCATGCGATCGAGCAAGGCTGGCGGGATATTCATGCTGTTGGCCGTGGCCACGAACATAACATCGGAGAGGTCAAAATCGACCTCGACATAATGGTCCTGGAAGGTGTGATTCTGTTCCGGATCCAGCACCTCGAGCAGGGCCGACGACGGATCACCCCGGAAATCCTGCCCCATCTTGTCCACTTCATCCAGCAGGAACAAGGGGTTGCGCACACCTGTTTTGGTCAGGCTCTGTAATACCTTGCCTGGCAACGAGCCGATATAGGTGCGCCGGTGGCCGCGAATCTCGGCCTCGTCACGCACGCCGCCCAGCGCCATGCGCACGAACTTGCGGTTAGTGGCCTTGGCGATGGACTGACCCAGCGAGGTCTTGCCCACTCCAGGCGGTCCGACCAAGCACAGGATCGGCCCCTTGAGCTTGTCCACTCGCTGTTGTACCGCCAGGTATTCGACGATGCGTTCCTTGACCTTCTCCAGACCATAGTGGTCGGTATCCAGAGTGAGTTCGGCCTTGTTGAGGTCTTTGCTGATCTTGGTCTTTTTCTTCCAAGGCAGGTTCACCAGCGTATCGAGATAGGTGCGCACGACGGTCGCCTCGGCCGACATCGGTTGCATCATCTTCAGCTTCTTGAGTTCGGCCTGAGCCTTTTTAAGGGCATCCTTGGGGAGGCCAGCCGTCTGAACACGCTTCTCCAGCTCATCGACCTCGGCGCTTTCTTCCTCGTCGCCCAATTCTTTCTGGATCGCCTTGACCTGCTCGTTGAGGTAGTAGTCGCGTTGGCTCTTTTCCATCTGGCGTTTGACCCGGCCCCGGATGCGCTTTTCGACCTGGAGAATATCAATCTCTGTTTCCATCAGGCCGGTCAGATGCTCCAAGCGGCCCTTGAGTTCGGGCATCTCGAGGATGGCCTGTTTCTGCTCCAGCTTGAGCGGCAGGTGCGCCGCGATCGTGTCCGCCAACCGGCCCGGATCTTCGATCCCGGACAACGAAGCGAGGATCTCCGGCGGAATCTTCTTGTTCAGCTTGATAAAACCATCGAACTGAGCCAACAGGGTACGACGCATCGCCTCCATCTCTGAATCGGTAGGAATCGCCTCTTCAATCGGATCACCATGCGCGGTGTAATAGTCATCCGTCTCGCTAAATTTTGTGATGTTGATGCGCTGATTACCTTCAACGAGCACCTTGACTGTGCCATCTGGGAGCTTGAGCATCTGCAGGATGCTGGCAATGGTCCCTACGGGGTACAGATCGTCAAAGCTGGGGTCGTCGTTGGAGGCCATTTTTTGCGCCACCAGCATAATGTGCTTGCCCGCCTCCATGGCCTTTTCCAGGGCACGGATAGAGCGTGGCCGCCCCACGAACAACGGAATGACCATGTGCGGAAAAACCACTACATCGCGTAGCGGTAACAACGGCAGGGAAACAGGGGCAGTGAACAGGGTGGATTGGCTCATGACTAGACTCCGCCTCTTCGTATTTCAGTAAGCAACGGGCAGCAGATGGAGCCGCCCGTCCAGATTTCAACCTGCCGCTTGGGCCGGTTCGGAATAAATTAGCAAGGGTTTGCCCTCGCCATTCACCACTTTTTCATCGATCACGACCTTGGTGACATTTTCCATACTGGGCAGCTCGAACATCAGGTCCAGCAGGGCATGCTCAATAATCGAGCGCAGACCGCGTGCACCTGTTTTGCGCTTCAGGGCCTGTTTAGCGATGCCGGATAAGGCCTCATCACGGAACTCCAGCTCGGCGCCTTCCATCTTGAACAGCTTCTGGAACTGTTTGGTAATCGCGTTCTTGGGCTGGGTCAGGATCTGGATCAAGGCCGCCTCGTCGAGTTCCTCGAGGGTGGCGATCACCGGCAGGCGACCGACAAACTCGGGAATCAGACCATATTTAATCAAGTCTTCGGGTTCGACCTTGCGGAACACCTCGGTCAAATCCTTCTTGTCGTTTTTAGCCTTGATCTCGGCACCAAAACCGATGCTGGAACGCTCGGTCCGGCTACGAATCACCTTCTCCAGACCGCTAAAGGCGCCCCCCACAATGAACAGGATGTTCGTTGTGTCCACTTGAATATATTCTTGGTTCGGGTGCTTGCGTCCACCCTGCGGCGGGATCGAGGCCACGGTGCCCTCGATCAGCTTTAGCAAGGCCTGCTGTACGCCCTCGCCCGAGACATCGCGGGTAATGGAAACATTCTCGCCCTTGCGTGAGATCTTATCAATTTCGTCGATGTAGATGATGCCTCGCTGCGCCTTCTCGACATCGTAATCGCACTTCTGCAGAAGCTTTTGGATGATATTTTCGACATCTTCGCCCACATAACCCGCTTCGGTCAGTGTCGTGGCGTCCGACATCACAAAGGGGACATTGAGCATACGGGCCAGCGTCTGGGCCAGCAGGGTCTTACCGGAACCGGTCGGGCCAATAAGCAGGATATTGCTCTTTGACAACTCAACCTCTTCCTTGTCGCCTTCTTTTGACGAAGCCGTCTGCGCCTTGGGCTTGGATTGTGCAAAACGAATGCGCTTGTAGTGGTTGTACACCGAGACAGACAGGGCGCGTTTGGCCTGCGACTGGCCGATCACATACTGATCCAGCATGGCCATGATCTCGCGCGGAGTCGGCAGGCGTTCGCTACCGTCCTTCTCGTCCGTGACGCCCTTCAGTTCTTCATGGATGATGTCGATGCACAGATCAACGCACTCATCACAGATGAACACTGAAGGGCCAGCAATCAGCTTTTTCACCTCATGCTGGCTCTTGCCGCAGAAGGAGCAATACAGCATCTTGCCTTCGTCCTTGTCGCCTTTGTTGCCGTTATCGCTCTTGGCCATATCTCTTCGCTTTGCCTCGTTGGTCTTAATACCCGAACAATTTAGTCAAGTTTACACGGCATCCGCACGCTTGGCCAGAACCTTGTCGACCAAACCATAGGTAACCGCTGACTCGGCACTCATAAAGTTATCCCGATCCGTGTCCCGCTCGATGGTCTCAACCGTCTGTCCGGTGTGCTGGGCCAGCATGTCATTGAGTCGGCTACGCAGATAGAGGATTTCCTTGGCGTGGATCTCGATATCCGAGGCCTGGCCATGAAAACCACCCAGCGGCTGATGAATCATGACGCGCGAGTTCGGCAGGCAAAAGCGCTTTCCCTTGGCCCCCGCCGTCAGCAGGAAGGCGCCCATGCTGGCCGCCTGGCCGATGCAAAGCGTGGAGACATCCGGCTTGATGAACTGCATGGTGTCATAAATCCCCATGCCGGCCGTCACCGATCCACCCGGTGAATTGATGTACAGGAAGATGTCCTTTTCCGGGTTCTCCGACTCCAAGAACAGCATTTGTGCGACGACAACATTAGCGGTCACATCATTGACCGGGCCCACCAGAAAAATAACCCGTTCCTTAAGTAGACGCGAATAAATGTCATAGGCGCGCTCGCCCCGACCACTCTGCTCGATCACCATGGGGATATACCCCAACCCGGATGGCTCCTGATCCCAACCCATTGTCGTCTTCATTATTGAGTGCCACCCATCAGTTGTTCTGCGCTCTGCACTTCATCGGTTACCTGGGCACGGGCCAGCACCCAATCCACCAAGGTGTCTTCCAGAGCCAGCGCTTCTACCTCGCCCAAGCGCTTCGGATCGGCGTAGTACCACGCCACCACCTCAGCCGGGTCTTCATAGCTCTTGGCAAAATCATCAATCCGGGCGCGGACACGATCGGCATCCGCCTTGATCGCATTCGCCTTGGCGATCTCGCTCAACAGCAGACCGAGGCTGACGCGGCGCTTGGCCTGAGCGGCAAAATGCTCGCCGGTCAAGGTGATGTCCTGCTCACGCATACCGCGTTGCTTCATGTCCTCACGGGCCTTTTGCAACATCTCATCGCCTTCCTGGGCCACCAGAGTGGACGGCACCTCGAACGGAGTCACCTCCAGAAGGCCATTCATGACCTGCTCCTTGACCCGAGCATGGCTGCGACGCTCGACCTCGCGGGTGAGATTAGCGGCGATCTCTTCACGCAATTTCTCCACCCCGCCCTCCACTCCCAGTGTTTGGGCAAACGCGGCATCCAGTTCCGGCAGGTGGGCCTCATGCACCGACTTGGCGGTCACCGTGAAGGTGGCCGTCTTGCCAGCCAGTTCCTGCGCGAAATAGTCCGCCGGGAAGTCCACATCAAAGGTCTTGCTCTCGCCCGCGCTCATGCCCAGCAAGGCGTTCTCGAAATCAGCCAGGGTGTGGCCTTCACCCAAAACCACTGGGAAGTCCTTGGCCTCGCCCCCGGTAAACGGCTGACCGTCGATGGTGCCGTGATAATCCACATGCACGCGATCCGTGGCCTGAGCCGCGCGCTCAGCGGTTTGATAAGACAGACGCTGCTTGCGCAGGACCTCCAGTGTGCGATCGACATCGGCCGCCGAGATCGTCACCTGCGGACGCGTCACCTTGATTTGGCCCATATCGCCCGGAACGATGTCGGGGAAGGTCTCAAAGTCCGCGGTAAAAGCCTGCCCGTCACCGCCTTCGACCTGAGCGAAATCTGGGTAACCGGCCACCCGCACTTGGGCGGTCTCAATGGCCGTAAAGAAGGCATCCTGCAAGGCTTTACCGAACACTTCGCTGTGCACTTCATGACCATGACGCTGAGCCACCGCCGACATCGGGGCCTTGCCAGGCCGGAAACCATCCATCCGCACGGATTTTGCCACCTTAACGAGGCGCTTTTTGACCTCGGCGTCAATCACAGCAGGGTCTACATTCAGGGTTACACGGCGCTTCAGGCCATCCAGGGTTTCGATTGCAACAGACATTGATAATCCTATCGTCTTGATTCTGTAATAAAAAATAGTTAGGCAAAGGCCACTCACGCGTTTGGCTCGCGATTATACCCTTTGCCAACGCGCGTGCTGCCGGTGATGCCATGAATAGTGGTGCGATCGGGGAGACTCGAACTCCCACGCCAAAGGCGCTGGAACCTAAATCCAGTGCGTCTACCAATTCCGCCACGATCGCAAGTGTTTCTAGATTCTTAAAAATAGCCGCCCTAGATACCGGGGCAGCGCGACATTGTCCCACAAACAAGGCTTGGCGCGTATCATTCGCAGCCTCAAATCACCCTCGCCGGGACCCCATCCCGCTCGATCATGGCCCAATTCGTAATGAGCATGCTGCGCGTCAGCAAAACCGTCCCGCCCAAGCGGCAGATCATCAAAGACATCTCCCTGTCCTTCTTCCCCGGCGCCAAGATCGGCCTCTTGGGTCTCAATGGCTCGGGCAAATCGACTGTGCTAAAGATCATGGCCGGGGTGGAAAAGGAATATGAAGGCGAGGTGCAACATCTGTCCGGCATTCGCATCGGCTATCTAGCGCAAGAGCCGCAACTTGACCCGGACAAGACCGTGCGCGCCGAGGTGGAATCCGGCATGGGCGAGGTCATGGAGGCGCAGGCCAAGCTCGAAGCCGTCTATGCCGCCTACGCCGAGCCGGACGCTGATTTCGACCAGTTGGCCGAAGAACAGGCACGGCTGGAGGCCATCCTTGCCGCTGCCGGTTCGGATACCGAAACCCAGATGGAGATTGCCGCCGACGCGCTGCGCCTGCCACCCTGGGACGCGTCCATCAAAAACCTGTCGGGTGGCGAAAAACGCCGCGTCGCACTGTGCAAGCTGCTGCTGGAAAAGCCCGACATGCTGCTGCTCGACGAGCCGACCAACCACCTCGATGCCGAATCGGTGGAATGGCTGGAGCAATTTCTGGTGCGCTTCCCCGGCACCGTGGTCGCCGTCACCCACGACCGCTACTTCCTCGACAACGCCGCCGAATGGATTCTGGAGCTCGACCGCGGCCAGGGCATCCCCTGGAAGGGCAACTATTCGAACTGGCTAGAGCAAAAAGAGGCGCGACTGGAGACCGAAAGCAAACAGATCGATGCGCACATGAAGGCCATGAAGCAAGAGTTGGAATGGGTGCGAAGCAACCCCAAGGCACGGCAGGCCAAGTCCAAGGCCCGCCTCGCCCGCTTTGACGAGTTGAGCTCGGTCGAACACCAAAAACGCAACGAGACCCACGAAATCTTCATCCCCGTGGCCGAACGACTGGGCGACAAG
>CAMDCO010000005.1 GCA_945890495.1 Bordetella parapertussis
CTGCGCGAATGGGCGCAAGCTAACCACATTGATTTGACGGTAGTCGGCCCCGAGGCCCCATTGGCAGGCGGCATTGTGGATGAATTTCGCCAACACGGATTGCGTATTTTTGGCCCCACGCAAGCGGCCGCGCAGCTCGAATCGTCCAAGGATTACGCCAAGCAATTCATGGCACGACACGGGATTCCCACAGCCAAATTCGCTACCTTTACAGATGCCGCCGCCGCGCACGCCTACCTGGACGCCGAGGGCGCGCCCATCGTCATTAAGGCCGACGGGCTGGCTGCGGGCAAGGGTGTCGTGGTCGCCACCACGCTGGAAGATGCCCACGCCGCCGTCGAACACATGCTCTCTGGCAATGCCTTTGGCGACGCCGGTGCGCGCGTGGTGATCGAGGAATGCCTGATGGGCGAAGAGGCTAGTTTCATGGTGATGGCCGATGGTGAGCACACACTTACACTGGCAACCAGTCAGGACCATAAGCGCCTGCTCGATCATGACCTGGGCCCCAACACCGGCGGCATGGGCGCTTATTCACCCGCCCCGGTCGTCACGCCCGAGATTCACGCCAAGGCGATGCGCGAGGTGATCCGCCCGGTGATGGACGGCATGAAGGCCGAGGGCATTCCGTTCACCGGCTTCCTGTACGCCGGGCTGATGATTACGCCAGAAGGCCGCATCGGCGTGCTGGAGTTCAACTGCCGCATGGGCGACCCCGAAACGCAGCCGATCCTGATGCGTCTAAAAACGGATCTGGTGACACTGATGGAGGCCGCCATCGACGGTCGGCTCGATCAAGTGGAGGCCGAATGGGACCGCCGTGTCGCGCTGGGCATCGTGCTCGCCGCCGCCGGTTATCCGGACAGCCCGCGCAAGGGCGATGTCATCACGGGCATCCCGGCGCCAACCGCCGATGCCATCGTGTTCCACGCCGGAACCCTGTTGCAAGATGGCTTATTGCGCACCCACGGCGGCCGCGTGCTCTGCGCCACCGCGCTGGGTGACACGGTCAAGATCGCGCAGCAACACGCCTACACCCTGGCCCGCAGCGTCCAGTTCGATGGCTGCCAGATGCGCTCGGACATCGGCTGGCGCGCGATCAAATAACGCCAACACCCATGCCGCGCGACCTGTCGCTCTATCGCCACCTGCGCGCCGGCGGCGTCATCGCCTATGCCACCGAGTCCTGCTTCGGTCTGGGTTGCGACCCGATGAACCGTCACGCGGTGCAGCACATCCTGCGCCTCAAGGGTCGGCCACAAGCCAAGGGGTTAATCCTGATCGCGGCCGATCTGGCGCAACTGCAACCCTATCTCGCACCCCTGCCGGCCGGACTGGATGTCGCCGCCTACTGGCCCGGCCCCACCACCTTGTTGCTGCCCGCCAGTCGTCGCTGCCCACGCTGGTTGACGGGTAAGCACCAAACGATTGCCGTGCGCATCACGGCACATCCCGACGCACGCCAGGCCTGTCAGGCCGCTGGCATGGCTTTGGTATCGACCAGCGCCAATCGCAGCGGGCAGCGCGCCCTGCGCAGCGCGGCCGCTTGCCATGCCTTGCTTGGCAATGAAGTACGCGTTCTGCCGGGACGCGTCGGCACCCGCCGACGGCCTTCCACCGTCCTCAACCCTTTGAGCGGGCGCGTTATACGACAATAAAACGCAGCAACACCGGTTTATCGTTAACGCAACGGATGCCTCGAAAAACAGCAAAACCCGCTACAATCTCGCCGTGCCGAGCCTAGCCCATCCAAAGACCATCCTCGCCCATCGCCTCCTTTCGCAGGCGCGCCTCTACCCCTCTCCGAAAAGCACCCATAGTCCGGCCAGGCCCTTCCGTCCGCAGAGACCCGGTCCTACCCCGCCGAGTGCCGCCACAGGACCGCTGCAATGAGTTCCCAATACATCCCCCTAGAGCCCCCTCGTCCCGTGCGCCCAAAGCGGCGCTGGCCGTGGTGGGTCCTTGGTCTGGCCTTCTTCTTCGCCGCCTTGATCGCCGCCTACGAGATGATCGCCTCGCCGTTTCAGGCCCTGTTACTGGCCGGCTATGGCAAGCGTCTGAACTGGGAGGTTCTGGACGGCCCCAGCGAACAGATCCGCTTCCCGGACGCAGGCCCCTACGATGTCCGCTTGGGCTACAACCGCATTCCCTATTTCACCGAGCGACTCACTCAACGCGGCTATGTCCTCGCCAAACAAGCGCGCATCTCCGACGACATGAACCGGGTCGGCGCCCTCGGCCTGTTTCTGCCCTACAACGAGAAATCCGTGGCCGGCGTCACCCTGCGGGGCTGCAACCAAGAGACCTTGTTCAGCTTGCCGCAACCGCGCCGTCACTATGTCCGTTTCGAGGACATCCCGCCGGTCATCGCCAATACCCTGCTCTATATTGAAAACCGCGAACTGCTCGACCCCAACCACCCGCAACGCAACCCCGCCGTCGAATGGGACCGCTTTGCGCAGGCCGTGCTGGAAAAGGCCGTTCAGGTGGTTCAGCCTGGCCGCAAGGTCCCGGGCGGTTCCACCCTGGCCACGCAGATCGAAAAATACCGCCACTCCCCGGATGGCCTCACGCTGTCGGGCGGCGACAAACTGGGCCAGATGGCCTCGGCCTCCCTGCGCGCCTACATCGACGGCACCGACACCCGCGCCACGCGCCGCCGACTGGTGCAGTCCTATCTCAACACCGTCCCCCTCTCGGCGGCCGCCGGACACGGCGAGGTGATCGGTACCGCCGATGCCCTCGATGCCTGGTTTGGCTTGGACTTCGACGAGGTCAACCGCTTGGTGCGCGGCCCGGCCATCACCGCCGACTCGGCCCGCGCCTATAAGCATGTCCTTGCCCTCCTGATCGCCCAGCGCCGCCCCTCGTTCTACCTCATCAGTGACCGCGCTCAACTCGAGATACAGGCCGACACCCACCTGCGCCTCTTGGCCAAGGCCGGCATCATCAACACCGAAATTCGTGACCTGGCCCTCAATTCCAAACTCCAGTTCCGCAAGCCCACGCAAGCCACGCCCGGCAAGACCTTAAGCTTCGTCGAAAACAAGGCGGCCAATGCCCTGCGCGCCCAAATCACCCGCCAATTGGGTCTGGCCCAGTTGTACGATCTGGATCGGCTCGACCTCAATGTCGATACCACGCTGCACGCAAACGCCCAACGCGCCGTCACCCAACAACTCAAACGCCTGAACGACCCGGCGGCCGTAAAGGAAATGGGCCTCTACGGTCACTACCTGCTCGAGCCGGACGATGACCTCTCCAAGATCATCTTCAGCTTCACCCTGCATGAGCTCACCGCCGACGGGGCGGTGGTCCGCATTCAGGCCGACAACCTCAATCAGCCCTTCGACATCAATCAGGGCGCCAAGCTGGACATGGGCTCGTCGGCCAAGCTGCGCACCCTGATCACCTATCTGGAGATCATCGCCGACCTGCATAAACAGTACGCCGGCCAAACGCCAGCCAAACTGGCCCGGGTCAGCGTGCCGGCCAAGGATATCCTCAGCGCCTGGGTGATCAGCTATCTACGCAGCCCGGGTGACCACAGCCTCAAGGCCATCCTCGAAGCGGCCATGGGGCGGCGCTATTCGGCCAACCCCGCCGAGGGTTTCTACACCGGTGGCGGGCTCCATCATTTCAACAACTTCCACAGCGAAGACAATCACAAGGTCATGGACATGTGGGAGGCCACACGCAATTCGGTCAACCTGCCCTTCATCCGCTTGATGCGCGACATCATTCACCACCTGACCTACCGTGCGCCCTCCACGGCGGCGCGCGTCCTCGCCGATGTCAATGACCCCAAGCGCGACACCTACCTGATCAAATTTGCCGACAGCGAAGGACGCGCCTTCCTCGCCCGCTTCCACAAAAAATATCGCGGCCTGACGCCCGCACAGATCGACGACAACCTGCTCAACCACCTCGCCGCGCACCCCAAGCGCCTCGCCGCCGTATTCCGTTACCTGGAGCCGCAGGCCGATCTGGCCACCTTCACCCACCTGATGCGCCGCCGCCTGGTGAAACCGGGGGCCTATGACGACAAGGACATGGCCTACCTGTTCGAGACCTACGGCTCGGACAAGTTCAACCTCGCCGATCGTGGCTACATCACCCAGATCCACCCATTAGAGCTCTGGCTGGCCGCCCATCTGCGCCAGAACCCCGGAACCCCATGGGACGAATTGGTAAAGCGATCAGGGCGCGAACGCGTTGAGGTCTACGACTGGCTGTTCAAGACCGGCCGCAAGAACACCCAAGACAACCGCATCCAGTCGCTGATGGAGATCGAATCCTTCCAGGAATTGCACAAGCGCTGGCGCAAGCTGGGTTATCCCTTCAACAGCCTGGTACCGTCCTACGCCACCGCCATCGGTTCCTCCGCCGACCGTCCCGCCGCCTTGGCCGAGATGATGGGCGTCATCCGTAATGATGGCGTCAAACTCCCCGCCGTCAGCATCAAACAACTGGAGTTTGGCGCCGATACGCCCTATCACACCGTCTTCCGCCTCAAGCCCCTGAAAACGGAAGAAATATTCAATCCCGTCGTCGCCCAGACCGTACGCAAGGCCCTGCTTGATGTGGTCCAAGAGGGCACCGCGCGCCGCATCAAGGGGGCGTTCCCCACAGCAGAGGGCGAGTTGGCGATTGGCGGCAAGACCGGAACCGGAGATCACCGCATGCAAGTCATTGGCGCGGGCGGGCGAATCATTGAAGAAAAGGTTATGAATCGGGTCGCCACCTTTGCCTTCTTCATGGGCGAACGCTACTTCGGCGTCATCACCGCCTTCGTGCCGGGCGAACAAGCTGGAAACTATCACTTCACCAGCGGCCTGCCTGTGCAGCTCCTGAAGACCATGGCGCCCATCCTGCGTCCTCTGGTACTGGGAGCGGAAAACGCCGAGTTGCCGTGGGAGGCCCAAGTACGCGCCTTTGACGCGGAGGCCAAGGCCGAGGCGCAGGCCCGGGCAGAAGCCAAGGCCGCAGAGGCCAAGATCGCCCCACCGGTCAAACCCGCGGCTACGGCAAGGCCCGTCGGCAAACCCATACCGACGCCGCCTGCCCTAACGCCCAAAACGGGCCAGACGCTACCGGCCCGGCCTGCCCAGGCCACCCCAGCGCCCGTCCGTGTTGAACCCACCCGCCCCGCCACGCGACCTGCGGTAGCACCCCAGACGATTCCGGCCCGACCTGCCCAGGCAATCCCAGCGCCCGCACCGGTCCGTGTTGAACCCGCCCCGGCCCTACGGCAGGAGCCCGTTGTGCAACCCACGCCTCAAGCTCGGCAAATGACCCCGCCACCGCAACCCGATTCGGCCACTACAACCTGGACAGGGGCGCCACAAACGACCCAACCCGCACCAGAGGCTCGCCCGCGGCCGCGCAACCCCTGGGTCTCGCCCGAGTATGAGTACCTCTTCTAAAGTGGATACGGGCATCAGTTACAATGCGGTCCCTCCGCGCAGATAACCCGCGCCCCAGTCACCTCGAAACCAACAGATCAACGGGATGCAGCTCTTCGCCTTTGGCGTCAATCATCACACCGCGCCCGTCTCCATCCGGGAGCGCGTTGCTTTTCCGCCTGATACGCTGGAAAGGGCCTTGCACGCGCTGACGAGCGAGGGTCTGGCCAGCGAAGCCGTTATCCTGTCCACCTGCAACCGCACCGAGATCTACTGCAACACCCGTTCGCCTGAGGCCGTCGCCGATTGGCTGGCCGATTTCCACAAGATCGACCGCAACGAGCTCAATCCCTACCTCACCATCCTGCCCAATACCGATGCCGTGCGTCACGCCTTCCGTGTCGCCTCGGGTCTCGACTCCATGGTCCTCGGCGAGACCCAGATCCTCGGGCAACTGAAGCAGGCCGTGGACCGGGCCCAGACCGCCGGCACACTTGGCACCCTGCTCTCCAAGCTGTTCCAACGCACCTTTGCCGTCGCCAAAGAGGTGCGCACCGCCACCGAGATTGGTGCCAACACCGTATCCATGTCGGCCGCCGCCGTCAGCCTCGCCGAACGCATTTTCCCCTCCATTGCCGAGCAAGCCGTGCTGTTGATCGGGGCCGGCGAGATGATCGAACTGGTCGCCACCCACTTCGCCGCCCGCAACCCGCGCCGAATGATGGTCATCAATCGCACCGTCGAGCGCGCCCACGAGCTGTGCGACCGTTTTGGCGGCGAGGCCGCGGCCCTAACCCAATTGCCGGAACTCCTGCACCAGTTCGACATCATCGTCACCTCCACCGCCAGCCCCCTGCCCATCCTCGGCTTAGGGCTGGCCGAACGCGCCCTCAAGGCCCGCCGCCACCGCCCCATGTTCATGGTGGATCTGGCCGTACCGCGCGATATCGAGGCGGAAGTGGGCGATCTGAGCGATGTCTACCTCTACACGGTAGATGACTTGGGCGAGGTCATCCGTGCCGGACATGATGCCCGCCGCGCCAAGGTGGATGAGGCCGAGGCCATCATTGCCACGCGAGTCAACGAGTTCCTGCACTGGATGGACAGCCGCCGTGCCGTGCCCACCGTACGCGCCTTGCGCGATCACGGCGAGCGCCTGCGGCGTCACGAACTGGAAAAGGCCCTCAAGCATTTGGCCCACGGCGAGGATCCGGCCCAGGTCATCGATGCCCTCTCCCGTGCGCTCACCAACAAATTCCTGCACGACCCCACCCACGCCCTCAACCTGGCCCAAGGCGCAGAGCGCGAGCGGCTCGTCCAACAGATCGAGCGGCTCTACAACCTGCACGGAGAACAGTGAACCTCTCACTCCTCAGCAAGCTGGATCAGCTCGCGGATCGCCTGTTAGAAATCGACGCCCTCCTGGCGCGTCCGGACGCGACCACCGACATGGATCGCTACCGGAAACTGACCCGCGAACACAGCGATATTGGCCCGGTGGTCCTCGAGTATCGCGCTTGGCGACAAACGCAGGCCGATCTCGCCACCGCCCGCGAACTGCTTTCTGACCCCGACATGCGCGAGCTGGCTGAGGCAGAACTGCAAGAGGCGCAACAGCGCCTGGAGACCCTGGAGGCCTCGCTGCAGATCCTGCTCTTGCCCAAGGACCCCAACGACGAGCGCAATGTCTTTCTGGAGATCCGCGCCGGTACGGGCGGCAATGAATCGGCCCTGTTCGCCGGCAACCTGTTTCGCATGTATGCCCGCTACGCCGAACGCCAGCGCTGGCCGGTCGAGATTATCTCCGAGAGCCCCGGCGAGGTCGGTGGCTACAAGGAGATCATCTGCCGCATCAGCGGCCAAGGCGTCTATTCACGGCTCAAGTTTGAATCGGGCGGACATCGCGTCCAGCGTGTCCCAGAGACCGAATCACAGGGCCGCATCCACACCTCGGCCTGCACCGTCGCGGTCATGCCCGAGGCCGACGAACGCGCGGCGGTGGAGATCAACCCGGCCGATCTCAGGATAGACACCTTCCGCGCCAGCGGGGCCGGCGGTCAGCACATCAACAAGACCGATTCGGCGGTACGCCTCACCCACCTGCCCACCGGCATGGTGGTCGAGTGTCAGGACGGCCGCTCGCAGCACCAAAACAAGGCCCAAGCCCTGCGCGTACTCGCCGCTCGCATCCAGGATGCCCAAGATCGCGAGGCGCACGCCAAGGAGGCCTCAACGCGCAAATCCCTGATCGGCAGCGGTGATCGCTCGGATCGCATCCGCACCTACAACTTTCCGCAAGGGCGAATCACCGACCACCGCATCAACCTCACGCTGTACAAGATTGACGCCCTCATGGACGGCGATCTGGACGATCTCTTCAGCGTACTGCTCAGCGAGCATCAGGCCGATCAACTCGCCACCCTCAGCGAAACCAGGCACTGACTCAACTTTCATGGCTTCATGCCACCCCAAATCCTAAAACCGATTGCAGGGGCCGTCCTCGTGCCTGCCCAACTAGGGCAACCACGGGGGGGGGTGCAGGGCAACCACGGGGGGTTGCCCCTACGCCAATGACCGGGTTGTTTCACGCTGACATCAGACCCGCTTCATATCCGCATCAGCGCCGGTCGATCCGATAACCCGTCGGGACCGCAAACACGGTGTCGGCCAGATCCTTGTCCGTCTGGGTCTCATAGGCCATGCCGACACGCATGGGGGTACGCCGGGCCAGATCGGCCATCGGGCCATTCCCCTCAAATTTGAATTGCACATCGGTAGCGCAAACCATGCCCCGGCCCAACAACTTGCGACCGACCTCGTTGAACACCTTTACCTGAGGTGAGGCCGCGCGGCCGGGCGTCGGTACCCCAGCAAAGAAATCCTCGTTCTCCACCACCCGCATGAAGGGCGCCAATTCCTTGCGCTCACTGGCCTTGCGATCCAGCCAGACCTGGCCATCCAGATGGATGGTCACGGTTTCCTGCCCCCACTGCACGGGCATGCTGGCCGCGAGTGTAAATTCCTCGCAGGTCCAGTCACCCAAGGGGGTCTGCCGACCCGTCGGCTTGATGGAAAAGTGCAGGTTTCCGGCCGCAGCGCGTGCATGACTGGTCAGGGCACGCACCTCGACCGTGCGCATCAGATGATCGATCAAGGTCACCTCCTTGGCCTTCAAGTCATAGAGGTAACTGTAGGAACGGCCCTGCTCGGTCAGGTCGCGGCGCATCCGGTGTTCCTTCACCATCAAGGCCTCGCGCCCGGCCTGGGTCATGTTCATGGCCACGACGGAACTGCGGCCACTGAGCGAAAAATCAGCGCGGGAGGCGGGCGACAGGAACGCTGCACAGGCGGCCACCAGTGCCACCAGGAGGAGAGGGGAACGATTCATGGGTTAGTCCGGGAATTGAAGGGATCGTATTCGGAGAGGTTGAAGCGTCGATACAGGCGTTGCAAGGGTTCCGGCGCCCACCAATTGAGGCGACCCAAGAGACGCAACGAGGCGGGGACCAGCAGGATGCGCACCAGCGTGGCGTCAATGATGACCGAGAACAGCAAACCCAGACCCATGGCCTTCATAAACACCACCTCGCCCATGGCAAAGCTCCCCAGCACCACCCCGATCAGCAGGGCCGCGCTGGTAATGATCGGGCCACTCTTCTGGATGCCCCGTGCGATCGAGGCCGTACTGTCGCCCGTGTGGTGACAGCTTTCCTTGATCCGTGAAAGCAGGAAGACCTCATAGTCGATTGACAGTCCGAAGGCCGTGGCGAAAATCAGCACCAGCACCGTCCCTTCCATCTGGCCCTGCGGCGTAAAGCCCAGCCAGCTAGCCATATTGCCATCCTGAAAGACCCACACCAGACCGCCAAAGGTCGCCGTCAGGGAAAGCAGGTTGGTCAGGATCGCCTTCAAGGGCAGGAAGACACTACCCAGCATCAGGAACAGCAGGACCCCGATCACCCCGGTAATCGCCGCCATGACCCAGGGCGTATGCTCGATGAGCGAGTCCACATAGTCCAGATGTTCAGCCGGGAAGCCACCGACCTGCATCGACGCCACGCCCGCCGGCAGGCTCAGGGCGCGCATCTGCCGTACCAACTGGCGCGCATCGGGGCCGATCGGATCGTGACTAAAGCGCACCAGAATCAAGGTCTGAGGCCCCTTGGCGAAACGCCCAAGGGCCAGACTCGCAGCCGGAAACTGATCGGGATATTGATAGAAAAGCTGGTAATCGACCAAGGACATGCCGGTGTTCAGCGACACCAGGCCATCCACTCGGGTCACCCCGGGAAGGGCGCGAATCTGATGGGTCAGGGCGTCCAGGCTCGCCAGGCCCTTCGCCTCATGCGCCACCCCCTCGGTCCGCACGCTCACGATCAGCGGGCTCATGCCGGCCCGAGGAAACTCGTTTTCCAGGGTCTGCTGGACCTGCCGGCTTTCCGCACTGAGGGGCAAGGAGCGGCTATCGGCCGGGCCAATCTCCATATGCAAAATAGGCCAACCAAAAAAGCCGAGGATCAGGAAACTGACCACCAGCACCGCGCGGGCATTACGCATCACCCAAAAACTGAAGCGCTCCCAGCGCAAGGACCTGACCGAAGGGCTTATCGGCCGCCGCATGGGGAAGGCGCAATAGTTGATACGATCACCGAGCAGGGCCAATAAGGGCGGCAGCAACAAAATGGCCGTCAGCATTGCGGCAATCACCGAAAAGCCGGCCGCCAAGCCCATGTTCTGAAAGAATTGCTGCGGCATCAACATCAAACAGAACAGGCTCGCCGCCACCGTCACCCCACTGAAGGCCACCGTGTGACCCGCCGTGGCCACGGTCGTACCCAAGGCCTGCTCGGGCGTATGGCCCAACGCCAGCTCCTCGCGGAAACGGGAAACCATAAAGAGGCCGTAATCGATGGCAAGGCCCAAGCCCAGCATTGAGACCACATTGGCCGCATAGATCGTGATGTCGGTGAACATGGAACAGAGCTTGAGCAGCGCCGTGCTCAACACCACCGTAACGACACCGATCACCAACGGCATCATGGCCGCCACCACCGAGCGGAACACCCACACCAAAAGCACCGCGAGGATGGCGAAACTGATCCACTCGGCGCGCTCAACATCATGCGTCAACTGCGCACGCACATCCATGTAGGTCGCCAGCTCGCCCCCCGCCCGGATTAGCAAGCGATCAGAAGCCAGATGCCGGCGCAGGGCCTGATAAGTCGCGATCCCTTCATCTGACTGACGCGCCAGTCGGACTATGGCATAGGTCATGTCCCCATTGCGCGAGCGCAAGGCCGGGTCCAGCGATTGGAAATAGCTCTCAATACTGAGCACGCCGGAGGTGGCTCCGATCGGGTCCAGCACCGCCTCGACCGCCTGCCGATAGGCCGGGTCATCGACGCTGAAGGCCTGCCCCGGGCGCGGCTGAAACAACAGCACTACGGTCGTGTCATCGTGACCATACTGCTCGCGCACCGCCTGTCGCGCCAAGTCCGAACCACTGTCCGGCACGCTCCAGCCCGGTGCCAACGACAGATGCTGCATCACATTCGAGCCGTAAATGCCCGCCATAACCGTTAGCGCCAAGGCAATGGCCAAAAAAACGCGGGGGGCATCGCTGATGCAGCGACCAAGGCGGCGGAACATGACGGGAGAAATCGTCTCTCTTATAGCTGGACTAGGGCGCATCATAACTGCCTTGTGGCCTCTGGACACGCCAAAAAGACAAAAACCTTATCCTGAACATGGGGCATGACCATTCTTTTGCGGTATGCTGACCTACATGAAACCCATTCGCACCCTTGCCTACCTCCTCTGCATGGCCCCCTCCCTCGCACTCGGCGCGGATCCCGTGCCGCCCGCAAGCAAGGGAGCGAACGGGATGCCACCCGCTGCCAACGGCACGCCCAAGGACACGCCGGTCGCCAACGGGGCCCCCAAGGAGGCCAAACCCAGCCTCTCTACGCAGGAACTCAAGGGTCGCTATAACAGCCTGAAAGAATATTTCACCGAAGATGAATGGAAACAGGTCTCGGCCTATCTTCTCGATTCTGCACTTGACGACCTGATAGGCACGGAAGATGCCACTCTGGCACCCGATCTGGCGTTTCGACTGGAGATCCTCAAACGGCGCATGACGGTAGAAGGCAATACCCTCATGAATGATCTCTCCAACCAGTGGCAGCAACTGATGACCCCGCCGCCGCCGGTGCCCTACGAGCCGCGCCCCTTCCCAACTTGGGCTACCCCCGTCTATACCCCGCAGCCCGCCATTGCGCGCTAAGGCAGGCATCAAAACAAACTCACGGTCCTTCGCCGCAGGGACACCGCTCCAGCACCCATGAATCTCACCCACTGGCTGCGCGATACGGCCGGCCAATTTCAAACCGCCCTAGCGCTGGATGCCGCCTCTGCCCGCATCGAGGCGCGCCTGCTGGCCGCCGCCGCACTGCAACGCGATACCACCTGGCTGATTGCCCACGGCGATGAAGCGGCCGAATTGACGCGGCTGACCCCGTTTCTGCACCGCCGACTGAATGGTGAACCCGTGGCCTACATCCTCGGGCAGCGCGAGTTTTACGGGCGCGTGTTCAAGGTCAGCCCGGCGGTGCTGATTCCGCGCCCGGAGACCGAGCATCTGGTCGAGGCGGCGTTGCAACAGATGCCTTCGGGAGCAAGCGTTTTAGACCTGTGCACCGGCACCGGATGCGTGGCCATCACTCTCAAACTGGAACGACCGGACGGCTCCGTCACCGCGACCGACTTAAGCTTTGATGCCTTGGCCGTGGCCAAAGCCAATGCCGCCGCGCTCAATGCCACCGTCAGCTTCCACCCAGGCGACCTGTTCGCACCCGTCGTAGGCCAACGCTTCGACCTCATCGTCAGCAACCCGCCCTACATCGCCGCAGCAGATACGCACCTCGATCAAGGCGATGTGCGCTTCGAACCGCGCTTGGCCCTGGCCTCGGGCACCGATGGCCTTGACCTGATCCGCCGCTTGGTCAGCGCTGCACCAGACCACCTCAAGCCCGGCGGCTGGCTGTTGTTTGAACACGGCTTTGATCAAGGGACGGCCTGCCGCGAACGCCTGTCTCTGGCCGGGTTCAGGCAAATAAAAACCCTGCCGGATTGGGCAGGGTTAGAGCGGGTGACGCTCGGCCGGGCTTAGAGCCCCAGAAAAGCCGAATCAGGCCTCTTGGTGATAACCCAGCACGATCTCAACCTCGTTCTTCGAGCCCAAAATGACCGGCACGCGCTGGTGCAGGCCCGTCGGGGCAATGTCAAGGATGCGCTCGTAGCCGGTTGAGGAGACGCCGCCGGCCTGTTCGACGATCATCGACATCGGGTTGGCCTCGTACATCAGGCGCAGCTTGCCCGGCTTGGACGGATCTTTAGTATCACGCGGGTACATGAAGATGCCGCCACGGTTGAGGATGCGATGCACCTCGGCCACCATCGAGGCCACCCAGCGCATATTGAAATCCCGGCCGCGCGGGCCTTCGGTGCCCGCCAGACATTCTTCGACATAACGCTGCACCGGCGGCTCCCAGAAACGGCGGTTAGATGCGTTGATCGCAAACTCGCCGGTGTCAGCCGGAATCTTCATGCCCGGGTGAGTGAGCAGGAACTCGCCGACATCGCGGTCCAGGGTGAAGCCATTCACGCCGTGGCCCGTGGTCAGCACCAACATGGTCGAAGAACCATACAACGCATAACCCGCGCACACCTGCTTGGTGCCGGGCTGGAGGAAGTCCTCAGCCGTGGCCGCACGGCCCGAAACCGGCGCACGCAGGATCGAAAAGATGGTGCCGACCGAGATGTTGATATCGACATTGGACGAGCCGTCGAGCGGATCGAACACCAGCAGATACTTGCCGAGCGGGTATTTGTGCGGAATGGGGCAAACATCGTCCATCTCTTCCGAGGCCATGCCGGCCAGGTGACCGGCCCATTCGTTAGCGCGGATCATGATGTCATTGGTGATGACATCCAGCTTTTTCTGGGTCTCACCCTGCACATTTTGCGAATCCAGCGCGCCCATGGTGCCCACCAGCGCACCCTTGTTGACGGCGTTGGCGATGACCTTGACGGAGGTCACCACATCATTGAGCAACGAGGTGAAGTCGCCGGTCGCGCCCGCGACATGGCGTTGTTCTTCGATGATGAATTGGGTCAGCGTGGTACCGGTATGCATAATGAGCCTCTCATAAGATAGGGTGATTTAAAAACAGGTTTTATTGTACTCCTGCGGCCAGGATTTATTGGCTCTTGGTGATTGGTAGTGGATCTGGCCACATTACACATTTTGGCAACCACGACGGCCATGGCCCATGTAGGGGCAGGCCCCCGTGCCTGCCCTAACGGTACATGGGCAACCACAGGGGGTTGCCCCTACGAAAACCAGGCAAGCACAGGGTTTTCCCCTCCCCTCCGCAATTTCTCCTCGCGGGTCCGTACGATGAATTGCGCTACCCACTCGATTTCATATAGAGCCGATTCGGCTCTATATGATTTGTAGTGGATCATCCAGGCAATCGTGCCGCCCGTCGAGTCGTGCCGCCCGTCGAGTCAGGTGCGCGTGACACCACCCTTCCCCCGCCGGGGGAAGGTGCCCGCAGGGCGGATGAGGGACGCGCGTGGATCAAACGACTGCGCTTTGTTGAGGCGGCTTTCCCTCTCCCCAACCCTCTCCCGGTGGGAGAGGGGGCAACGCCCTTCCGCATCTGGGCTGGCCTCCTGCAAAACACCCCTATCCAAAGGGCGAAGACGGGCGGTCTTACCCACTCTAAATCACATAGAGCCGCCGATTTATTGTGCCGAGAGCCGGTCTTCACGCGTAAAGACCCACACTCGGTTGATGCTGAGGATATCCGCCTTGGCACGCATCGCTTCACTGAAGGCGGGGAAGGGTGCCGCCATCTCGACGATGCGGACCGCCGCCGCATCGAGGATGCGTGATCCGGAGCTGCGCTCGACCTCCACCTTGAGCAGGCGCCCGTCGGCCCCAATCTCCACATTGAGCATCAGGCTGCCGTAGAGTTTTTGCCGTCGCGCCGCCTCGGGGTAGTTCAGATTCCCGACCCGTTCCACCTTCATGCGCCAATCTTCGATGTAGCGGGCAAAGACATACTCCTCGGCCCGCGCACCGATGAACATCCGCCGGGGGCGTTGCTGATATTCGGAGACCTCCGCCTCGATGCGACCCATTTCCCGCGCCGCACTCAGGCTACGGGCCGCCAGACCCGGGGCCGGGTGCGGCTGCGGCACAGGAATGGCCGGGGTCGGCGTGGCATATTCGGCGCGCGCCTGAATCAGCAATTGTTCCACCTGATTTTCCGCTGCGCGCACCCGCTGCTGAAGGGAGGGGGTGGGCGGTGGTGCGGGAGCGGGGACCGGCACCGGTTGGGGGATCACGGCCTGCGGACTGCGCGCGATGCGCGCCTCGGTCGTCTGTCCACCGCCCTCGTTCGCGGCCTGGGCCATGACCTCCGCCTTGAGGGGTTTCGCGCCCGTCGGACGATGTAGAAGGACCACCTCCAGCGACGGCTGCGCGGATTCGAGCAAGGCCGGATTGACGGGCTTTAAACCCACCGACAACCCAAAAAACAGCGCATTATGAATCAGGGCAGAGACCCCAACCGCCAAGGCCAATCGTTCAGACGCGCGGGCCTTAGTCGACCACGCCGTCGACCACGCCGTCAGCCCGCCAAAGCCAACACTCAGGCTTCCGGCGGAGCTGGCGATGGCTCGATCGTCAGGGTGGTTTCGTACTGGCATGGCACCTCAATATCCAGCAGATCAGGCGGACCAAATTGGACGCGAACACGGTCGCCCGGGTTCAAGGCCGGTGCGCCGGTCATGCGCAACACCAGCGGCAGACCGTCAATGCGAATCAGATTCTCCCGGATCACACTCGCCTCGGTCGCGTTAACGCCCTCCTGGGTCAACCAGCGCAGGCACCAGTAGCGCTCCATGCGCCGCTGATGTTCATTGTAGGCATCGTACGCCAGTTCGAAACCGCGCAGAACGGCAAACAGCCGCGTGTCGTTTTTCGCATAGGCCGGTGTCTCGCCCCGCGTCACGGCGAGGATCTGACGCTGATTGACCAGATCCACATAACGACGCAACGGCGAACTCGACCAGGCGTAATGATCCAGGCCCAAGCCCTCGTGCGGCGCGGCCTGCAACTGCATGCGCACCTTGCCGCCGCCCTGCACGCGATAGATGCCCGGCACACCCGCCTCGTCCAGCAACGCGCCCCAACGGCTGTTGGCCAGGATCATCAACTCGGACACCAGCTTATCGATGGGGTTGCCACGCAGACGGCGCTTGATCTCGACCCGATCGCCATCTACTTTGAAAATGAAATCGTGGCGCTGCACCTGATCGGCCTTGCCGCGCGCCGCCTCCAACTGCGTCGCAAGGTTCCACAGCCATTCCAGCTCGCGGCGGAAGGCATAGTCCGGTGCGGCCGGATTGCCGATGCTGTCCTCGTTGAACAGCGGTTCTAGCGTCTCGTGGCGCAAATTGGCAGCGATGGTGACCTGATCGACGCGGGTTTCAACCGCCGTGATGCGGTAATCGACCGCCACCTCAACATACAGCGACAGCGCCGGGCAGGCGCGACCCTCGGCCAGGGTGTACGACTGCACCAGCGCATCCGGCAGCATAGTGATCTTGTGGCCCGGCATATACACGGTGGACAACCGCCCACCCGCGATCTTGTCCAAGTCGGACTCCGGCGCGATGCCCAAGGCCGGGCAAGCAATATGCACGCCCACCCGCACCCCCCCATCGGGCCGGAAAATCACCGAAAAGGCGTCATCGATCTCGGTCGTCTCGGCATCGTCGATGGAAAAGGCCGGTGCATCAGCGGGCGGCAGATCCGGCGGCGGCGCCAGATCGGCCAACGCGGGAAAGCCCGTTCCCTTGGGGAAATGTTCGAGCAAAAAGCCTTGCAGATGAAACTCGTGCGGACTGGCGATCGCACCGCAGTGCTGAAAGAGGTGCAACGCCGACTGCCCGCTTTTCGTGCAGGCCTCGTCCAAGGCCTTGTACAGCAAGGTGTTCTTGTCCGGCCGATGCAACAGCACAAACACCTGACCGGCAAAGGCCTCCGGCAGGCGGCCCGCGATCAGGTCATCGACCCACGCGGCCCGTTGTTCGGCCTCACGGGCGCGGCGCTCCAGACCCGCCTTGGCCGCCGCCAACACCTCGGCCGGCGCCGCGCGATACCGGCCCTTGCCCTTCTTGTGAAAATAGATCGGCGATTCGTGCAACTTGAGCAGCACTGCCCCCGCCTCGGCCGGTGTCGGGGCATGACCCCAATAGTCCGCAGCGATCGTATCAAAACCAAACTCGTCCGCGCCCGCCACTTCCCACAGGAAATCAGGGTCCAATTCAGCGGCCATCGCGCGCGCGCCCTCGATCGCCTCAGCCGGCGATGGCGACGCGAAACGCAACAGCACATTCGCCGCCTTCAGCTTGCCGCGCTTACCAAATTGCGACTCGATCTGTAGCGCCGCCGGTGTTTCGGACAGGATGCTGCCCACCTTGATGTCGCCGTCTTCTTCGTAAATCAAATACATATTCAAAACTCTGCAATCTGTAAAAGGGTGTCGGCAAAGCGGGTAAAACCATGATCGCCGCCCTCCAGAACGGTCTGTTTGGCCCCCGTGAAGAAAGCGACCGCTTCGCGGTAATCCAGTACGGCATCACCCTTCTCGACCAGCAACCAGTAACGCCCTGGGCGGGTGATGGCCGCCACCTTCAGCGCCTGCAACTCGGCCAAATGTTCAGGGCCAAACACATATTCAGAACCGTCGTGCCAATTCGTTTGCGTCTGGCCCACCTCACGCGCCAGCTTTTCGTCGCAAGCCACACAGGGGTTGATCAGCACCGCCTTCAAGCCATGCCGTTCGGCCAACCAGGTCGCGTAATAGCCGCCCAGCGAGCTGCCAATCAAGGTCACTGGCGTGGCGCTTTCGGCGATCAGGCGCTCACACAGGGCCATCGCCTCGGCCGGTCGCACCGGCAAATCAGGGCACTGCGCCGGGATGCCGCGCTCAGCCGCCCACGCCAGCAAAACGCGCGCCTTGCCAGACTGCGCAGAAGAATTAAAGCCGTGCAAATAGAGCAGCATCAGGCCAATGCCTTCAGGAGTTTGCCGTGAATCCCGCCAAAACCCCCGTTGCTCATCACCAGGATGTGGTCGCCGGACCGCGCCTCCGCAACGATGGCCGCAACCATGTCCGCAAGATCGGTGTAAGTACCCGCCTTCGCTGCAATCGGCTGCATGGCCTCAGAAACATCCCAGTCCACGCCACCGGCATAGCAAAACACGCGGTCGGCCAAGGCCAGGCTGTCAGGCAACTGCGCCTTCATCGTGCCCAGCTTCATGGTGTTGGAACGCGGCTCCAGCACCGCGAGAATGCGTTGGCTACCCACCTTGGCGCGCAGCCCCTCCAGCGTGGTGGCAATAGCGGTCGGATGATGGGCGAAGTCGTCGTACACAGTGATGCCGCTCGCCACGCCGCGCACCTCCATGCGTCGCTTCACATTTTCAAAGCGCGACAAGGCCTCGCAGGCGACGGCCGGCGTAACGCCGACATGACGCGCCGCCGCGATTGTCGCCAGCGCGTTTTGGCGGTTGTGCTCACCCAACAGCGGCCAATCCACGCGACCCTGCCGCTCACCGTTAAGCGTCACATCGAAGGCATTAGGGCCATCGGCCAGCGCCTGCCAACCGCCCCCCTCTCCCACCGGGGTTGGGGAAGAAGGTCGTTTCATTTCAGCCGCAAAGCGCTCCACCGGCGTCCAGCAACCGCGCGCCAACACCCGATCCAGACTCGCCTCGCGACCATTGGCGATGACCAAACCCTCGCCCGGCACGGTCCGCACCAAGTGATGGAACTGCGTCTCGATGGCCGCAAGGTCCGGGAAGATGTCGGCGTGGTCGTATTCCAGATTGTTCAAGATCGCCGTGCGCGGGTGGTAATGCACAAACTTGCTGCGCTTGTCGAAAAAGGCCGTGTCGTACTCATCCGCCTCAATGACAAAAAAGGGCGAATCGGTCAGCCGCGCCGAGATGCCAAAGTTTTGTGGCACGCCACCGACCAGAAAACCGGGATTGAGGCCCGCATCTTCCAGCACCCAAGCCAGCATCCCCGAGGTCGTCGTCTTGCCATGCGTCCCCGCAACAGCAAGCACCCACTTATCTCTCAAGACCTGTTCATACAGCCATTGCGGCCCAGACACATACGCTTTGCCACGATTCAGGATCGCCTCGATCAGCGGCTGCTTGCCGCGCGTCACCACATTACCGATCACGAATAAATCAGCGCCAATATCCACCTGCGCCGCATCAAAGCCCTCGATCAGCTCGATCCCCTGCGCCTCTAGTTGCGTGCTCATCGGCGGATAGACATTGGCATCGCAACCGGTCACGGTATGCCCCGCCTGCCGGGCGATGGCCGCAATGCCGCCCATGAAGGTGCCGCAAATGCCGAGGATGTGTATGTGCATAGGGAGAGGCCGAGAAAGAACGGCGTCATGATAGCCGATCAGCTCCCGCTAACGGACCCCGTAATCCACCCACTTACACGATATGTCATGGGCAATAGGTATAATCGCACCCGATTTGTCCCATCATTCACTTCTCCATAAAAACCATGATCCATCTGTCCCCCTCTGCCGCCGTCAATGCCACCCTGTTCCTGCTCCTCAGCTTCTCGCTGGTGACCTGGTTTCTGATCTTCACCAAGTCCTGGATGCAATGGCAATTGAACACGCTGGATGAAGATTTCCGCACCCGTTTCTGGGCCGCCGCCAACCTGATGGAGGCCGAGAAGGCCGCACAGGGAAATGAAGGCAGCCTGGCGCGCCTGTTCCGCGCCGGCATCAACAGCCTGCGCGAGGCCGACAAGGCCGGACAAAGCCTACAGATGTCGGGCGATCGGCAGGACATCCTGGAACGGGGCCTGCGCCAGCAAGTTCAGATTGAACAACACCGCTTGGAATCCGGCCTCATGGTCCTGGCCAGCATCGGCAGCACGGCGCCCTTCGTCGGCCTGTTTGGTACGGTGTGGGGCATCATGACCGCGCTGCAAGACATTGCCCGAGCAGGAACGGCCGGTCTGGATGTGGTGGCCGGCCCGGTGGGCGAGGCCCTGATCGCAACGGCCATCGGTATTGCTGCGGCCATCCCTGCGGTCCTGGCCTACAACTACGGGGTCCGCAAGGTGCGCCTGATGGTGGCCGACCTGGAGCGCTTCGCCAACGACTTCCTGCATGTCGCGATGCGTACCGACTATCGCCTGGAGGCCTGATATGGCCTTCCGCACGGAATCCGAATTTACCGCGATGAGCGAGATCAATGTCACACCGCTCGTCGATGTGATGCTGGTTCTGCTAGTCGTTTTCATGGTCACCGCGCCGCTGCTGATGCAATCAGTCTCGGTCAAACTGCCCAAGACGGCCGCCGTCGCGCCCCTAAAACCTGCCGCCGCGCTAGAACTCAACCTGACCAATCAGGGTGACATCCTGCTGGGTCGCAACAAGATTGCGGCAAACGCCCTGGAGGCCGAACTCAAGGCCCGCTATGCCAAGACCCCGGATGCCGCCATCCGTCTGCGTGCCGACGAACGCGTACCCTATGGCCAGATTGCTCAGGTCATGGCCGCCGTCAGCCGTTCCGGCTTCCAAAAGGTGGCACTGGTCACGGCCGTGGGTCCTGCGGCGGGCACTAAAACCGCGAAGTGATCCCCATGTCTTTCCAGCCTCGCCACCGTTGGTCGGCGCTCTCCAGCGTTGCCCTGCATGGGTTGATCATCGCCCTCTTGATGCGCCTCCCCGAACCGATCCCGGAGCGCCCACCGGAGGTCGAGGTCACGATTGAACTGCCGCCGCCAAAACCGCGCGCCAAGAAGGCCAAGGCCGACCACAAGCGTCAAGCGGACAAGAAACGCCCGGCCAAAAAACCGAAGAAAGAACCGCACACCCTGGAGGCCCGTTGGGAGCCGGACAAGGCCGCCGTTAAATCGCCTGAAACCGCGCCTGCCGTGCAACTGCCCGCCGTAAAGGTCGAGCCGGTCGCCACTGCCCACACACCGGCCGCCCCCACGCCCGACGCCGCTGTCAGCACACCCGCGACCGCGCGCGCTGCCACGCCTGAGCCGAGCAGCGAGACCTCCGCGTCCGAACAGGCCACCACGCCGCTGCAACCCGCTCCGGTAGCCGCAATCGCCCCTACACCAACGGCAGCGAAGCTGAAGACGGCCGAGACCACGGCACGGAACGAGGCCAGTACCCAAACCGGCGAAGGCGGTGAGTTGTCCCTGCCCAGCAGTGCCTCCAGCCAAACCAGCCGTAGCGGAAGTACCGGCCTTGACATGGCCGCGGCTGAACGCCCGGGTGCTCTGGCTCATCAACCCAACAGCGGCTCCGCCACCCTGTCGCAAAGCGCCCAGCGCGCCAGTGCTGCTGATGTTGAGCCGGGCCGGCAACTCCGCGCCGCCGACACCGCAAGCACCGTTCAACCCGCCGACCAACGCGCCAGCACGGGCGGAGGCGGGGCCGCCCTTAGCGGACAGAACCGACGCGCCTCGGCCGCCGGACAGGAACCCACCGACCCCCGTCCGCTCCGCGTCGCCGGCTCCGGAAGCCGCAGCGCAACCCAAAAAAACCTTGCCGACAGCCAAAAGGTTGGGCACGGGGCTCAACTCGCGGCCACACCCCAGACAGCGCGCGGCGGAGCCTCTGCCGGTACGGCAGCAGGCCCAGCGTCCACGGCCGCCCACACCACACCATCGGGGTTGGGCCTAACCGAGGCCCCTCCGGGGACGCGCACCCTCGCCGAGGAGCCTGCCTCACTACCCGGCATGGTTATGTCCTGGGCTCGGGGCCGGTCGCCGGGTGGCTATAGCGTCACCCCGCCCGTCCCGACCGGCGTCGACCAGATGAAGATGGCCACCGCCCTCGCGCCGCGCACCACCACAGGAGAATCCACCGGCACCAGCGCACCCGCTTGGCAGACCACCGCACAGCGGGCCGGATCACCCCTGCCCGGCGAGGGCAAAACGATCCGCATGGCCCCGCTTGAGATCGGCCCGGCCCGCATCGGTCTAGACACCGGACGCTTCGCCCCAACCCCAGGCCCTGCCGCAGGATCGACGGCCGCAAAACCAACCCCCTCCGGGGGCACCGGGGGCACCGGCAGCGAGGCCGAATCAAGCCAAGCCGGCTTGCGTGCATCGGCCAACCCGATCGCGAGCCAAACCAGCGGTCTGGCGCGGGCCAGCGGCGGTCAACGCACCCAGGCCGCCGCACAGGATAGTGCCATGACCGGGCTGGAGACCACGGCCGCCAATACCTTCTGCAAACTCCCGGAGGCCAACGATACCAATCTCCTCAAAGCGGCCAAGGGCGCGCCTCGCCTGATCAAAGGTACCCCGATGTTCAACCCCGTCTGGGTGCCACCAGGCAAGCTGATCCTGCGCGTCCATGTCCTCGCCAATGGCGAGCCCGATCAGGTGCTAATCAAGGAATCCAGTGGCAGCAACATCCTTGATGACGAGGCCGTCAGCCAGATCCGTTCCGCCCGATTCCAGCCGGGCGAGCGCGACGGCCACATCACTGACTACTGGGTCGATTTGCCGATTACCTACAACAAACCGGGCTTCTTTGGCTTCGGTGCCGCACCCTAATAATTCCGACAGCACACCCTAATGAGTTCCCGATGAAATCGCTGCGCACCCCCCTTCTGATCTCCGCCGCAATCGCCACCTGGGCGGCCAGCTCACCCGCAATGGCAAGCCAGACCGTATCCCTGGCCAACCTGGTCCTGCGTTACTACAACCAAGCCGCCCAGCAGGGCGACCCGGAGGCGCAAAACCGCCTCGGTGTCTTGAGCGACCAGGGGCAACTGATGCCGCAGAATTCCACCCAAGCCTTGGCGTGGTTCCGGCGCGCGGCCGAGCAGGGCTACCCTCTGGCGCAATACAACCTCGGCCTCCTGCTCTTGCAGGGGCGCGGTACAGCCGCCGATCCATCCCAAGCCGCCACCTGGTTCCTGAAGGCCGCCGAGCAGGGTTACCCGGCGGCGCAAGAACAAATAGCCGCCCTCTACGATCAAGGAATCGGCATCAAGGCCGACCCCACACAAGCCGTGGCCTGGCTGCAGAAGGCCGCTCAGAACGGTGACCCCACGGCGCAAAACGCCCTCGCCTTGCGCCTTTTGGAAGGTCGCGGCATCGCCAAAGATGCCACCGCGGCCGTGCGCTGGATGGGCCAGGCCGCCGAGGCCGGTTTCGTGGTGGCGCAACACAACCTAGGCGTGATCTATCGCGAAGGTCAGGCCCCCGTCGCCCGCGACCCGGCCCTCGCTCTCAAATGGCTGGGAGCGGCCGCCAACCAAGGTTATGTCGCCGCCCAAAGCAAACTCGGCTGGCTGCTGGAAAAGGGTGAGGCCGGGCCCGCCGATCCGGTGGCCGCCCGCGCCTGGTTCCTGAAGGCCGCCGAGGCCAACGATATAGACAGCCAATTGCACTTGGCCCAGTCGGCCGAGCAGGCCCACGCCTGGCCCGAGGCCCTGCACTGGTTCCAGCGCGCCGCCGCTCAAAACAACGCCGTCGCCCAGAATCAGCTTGGCCTGATCTTCCTGGATGGCAACTCGGCCCTATCCATCGCACCCGATTTTGCCACCGCACAGGCCTGGTTCCAGAAGGCCGCCAGCCAAAGCAACGCCGATGCCCTGGCCAATCTCGGCATCATGGCGGAAACGGGGCAAGGCTCGCCCATCGACCTCGCCGCGGCCCGCGCCTGGTTCCAAAAGGCCGCCGATCTTGGCCACACGCTCGCTCAAACCCGTTTAGGCGCGCTCTACCTGCAACAGAATCAGGTAAATGAGGCCACGCTCTGGATCACCCGGGCGGCCGAGGCCGGCTATGCCCCGGCGCAGAACAACCTCGGGACGCTGCTCGAAAAGGGGCAGGGCGTGGCCAAGGATGCCGTGCAAGCCGCCGTGTGGTATCGCAAGGCCGCAAACCAGGGCGATCGCATCGCCCAATTCAACCTCGGCCTGCTCTACCGTGACGGGGTTGGCGTGACGCGCAATGAAGAGTCCGCGCTCGACTGGTTCCAGAAATCGGCCGAACAAGGCCACGCCAAGGCCCAGTTCAACCTTGCCCAGATGTACGAACGGCTGCTGGAAAAGGCCAAGACACCCGCCCAAGTACCGGCAGCCCCCGTGACTGCCCCGGCGGCCACGCCGACAGCCGCCCCTGTGGTCACACCAACAGCCGCCGCCGTAGCCACACCGGCGACTATGCCGGCACCGACACCTTGAATTTCCCACCGTAGGGGCAACCCCCCGTGGTTGCCCTGCGCCCCCCGTGGCTGCCCATTCACCGCCAGGGCAGGCACAGGGGCCTGCCCCTACGATCAGGCCATGGTTAACGGATATTTCCTTGCCGCCGACACCCTAAATTTCCCACCGTTGGGGCAAGCCCCTGTGCTTAGCCCGGCGCCGACACCACCTGCATCGCCTGCTGGTCCGCGTGATAGCTTGAGCGCACCAGCGGCCCACACGCCGCGTTAACAAAACCCAACGCGGTCGCCAGACGGCCAAGCTGTTCAAACGCCTCTGGTGGGGCGAAGCCATCTACCACATTTGTGGTAATGTACAAGCCTTCGTGACCCAGACGCCTTGCAGGAGTGCCTCCATGACGACATCAACCTCCATCCGTATCGGACAGAAGCTCTACGACCAGGCACGCAGCGAAGCCCTGGCCGAGCATCGGACCATTGTTGGCCAAGTCGAGTATTGGGCCACGGTGGGTCGCGCCGCGCTGGACAATCCCGATCTACCGGTCAGTTTCATTGCTGAAGCCCTGGCCGCGATGGCCGAGTCGCGTGAAGACGCCACACCCTTCGAGCCCAAACACCGTCGCCAATGAGCTACGCGCTCAAGCAAACCCGCCGCTTCGCCCGTGCCTACAAGAAACTCTACGATCCTGTTGCGGCCGATGTCGATACAGCGACAAAGGTCGTCGCGCAGGATCCCGCCATCGGAGAACGCAAGAAGGGGGACCTTGCCGACCTGTTTGTCTACAAGTTCCGCAGCCAGAACCAGCTCTACCTACTCGGCTACACGGTCGATGACGCCGTGCGACTGGTCTATCTCGAAGCGGTAGGCCCCCACGAAAACTTCTATCGGGACATCAAGCGTTCATAACATCCGATGGCCGTCCCGCCCGCAGCTATGCCGGCGCCGACACCACCTGCATCGCCTGCTGGTCTGCGTGATAGCTTGAGCGCACCAGCGGCCCACACGCCGCGTTAACAAAACCCAGCGCCGTCGCCAAACGACCGAGCTGCTCAAACTCCTCGGGGGGTGCAAAGCGCTCCACCGCGAGGTGATGCGGCGAGGGTTGCAGATACTGCCCGACAGTCAGCATATCCACCCCGTGGGCGCGCAAATCGCGTAACACCTGCTCCACCTCGTCCGCCGCCTCGCCGAGGCCCAGCATGATGCCGGACTTGGTCGGTACGGTCGGCACGCGGGCCTTGAACGCGGCCAGTAATTGCAAGGAATGGGCGTAATCGGCACCGGGACGCACGGCCTTGTATAAACGCGGCGCGGTTTCCAGATTGTGATTCAGCACATCGGGCGGATCCGCCGCCAAGATATCCAACGCAATCTCCAGGCGGCCGCGAAAATCCGGCACCAGGATTTCAATCCGCGTCGCGGGCGATTGGGCACGCACGGCGCGAATACAAGCGGCGAACTGGCCGGCACCGCCGTCGCGCAGGTCGTCGCGGTCCACACTGGTAATCACCACATAACGCAGGCCCATCAGCGCCACCGCCTCGGCCAGCTTTTCGGGTTCGTCCGCAGCGGGCGGCAGGGGCGTGCCGTGGCCAACATCGCAAAACGGACAACGCCGCGTGCACAGGTCGCCCAGGATCATGAAGGTCGCCGTGCCATGGCTGAAACACTCGCCCAGATTGGGGCAGGCCGCCTCTTCGCAGACGGTGTGCAGATTGCGCTCACGCAACAAGGTCTTGATGCGGCTGACCTCGGGCGTGGCCGGGGCCTTGATACGGATCCACGGCGGCAGACGCAGGCGCGGCTTGGCCTCGACCTTGACCGGGATGCGCGAGACCTTGGCCGCGCCTTTATGCAATACGGGATCGGCCATCGCAGCCCTTGTCACCACACACGAAAGCCGGCATTGTAGCCGACATGACCCCACCCCCTTCCTCCATTCCCGTCACGCTGTTGACCGGCTTTCTGGGCAGCGGCAAGACCACCTTGCTCAACACCCTGCTGCGCGCTCAGCCCCTCACGGCCGTGGTCATGAACGAGTTCGGCGCCGTCGCCCTCGACCACCAACTCCTGGAAGAGCAACGCGGCCCGCTCGCCCTGCTATCCGGCGGCTGCGTCTGCTGCCAGATTCAGGGCACGCTGGCACCGACCCTGAAAAACCTGTGGATGGAACGGGCCAGCGGCCGCTTGCCACCCTACGAGCGACTGATCATCGAGACCACAGGCATCGCCGACCCCGCGCCCATTATCGACACCTTGGTCTCCGAGCGCTGGATCGCGGCGCGTCACCGTCTCGATGCCGTCATCACCCTGGTCGATGCGCAACTGGGCGCCGGGCAACTGACTGACCATTTCGAGGCCGAACGACAGGTCGCTGCCGCCGATCGACTGCTGCTGACCAAGACCGACCTCGCCAGCCACGCCGAAATAGAGGCCACCCGCGAACGACTGAACCACCTTAACCCGGGCGCGGCACAGATCGTGGTCACGGGCGGACAGATCAACCCGGACGAGATCCTCAATCTGGACGCCTGGCGACCGCAGGCGCGTCCGGAACAACTATCACGCTGGTTGGCCATGCCCCGCTTTGCCGCCGTCAAAAGCGGGCGCCTGGTCGCTCCCGCCGCGCCCATTTCCTCCGGCGCGGCGCATGGCGAACGCATCCGCAGCTTCAGCCTCCACTTCGACGCCCCGCTTGACGAGACCGCACTGGGGGCCGCCCTGAACATGCTGCATCATTTCCGCGCCGAAAACCTGCTGCGCATGAAGGCCATCGTCAACCTCAAGGGTCACGACCGTCCCGTGGTCCTGCACGGCGTGCAACATGTGCTCTACCCACCGGCCGAGCTGGCGGCCTGGCCCGATGCCGACCGACGCAGCCGCTTCGTCTTTATCACCGCCGACCTTGAGCCCGAGTTTGTCGCCCGGCTGCTCGACGATTTCACCACCGAATGCACGACCGAATTCACCCCTGAGGCGGCCAACCCCGCGCAAAGCGTCACAAACTAGGCTAATCTTCTGCACCATGAAATTTACTGTCGATTCCTTCCGCGCCTGTACCAACCGCCGCGTCACCCTGCTGGGCATGTCCGGCGTGGGCAAGACCTACCTCTCGTCCCTGTTGCGCCGCAACGACTGGTTTCACTATTCCGGCGACTACCGCATCGGTACACGCTACCTCGACGAGCCGATTCTCGACCTGATCAAGCAGCAGGCGATGCAGGTGCCCTTCCTGCGCGATCTATTGCGCAATGACTGGATTGGCATCAACAACCACATCCGCATCGACGACCTGGGGCCGGTGATGTCCTTCGTCGGCAAGCTCGGCAGCCCGGATCTAGGCGGCCTCTCGCTGGAGGAGTTCTCGCGCCGCCAAGCCCTCTACCGCGAGGCCGAGATCGCGGCGATGTTCGATGTCCCGGCGTTCGTTCGCAAGGGCCAGGAGATCTACGGCTACCACCACTTCGTCAACGATGTCGGCGGCAGCCTATGCGAGCTCTTTGATGCGGCTGATGACAACCGCGTCATCGACCTTCTGGCCGAGAACTCACTGATCCTGTACATCAAGGTCACCACGGCCGAGGAAGAAGAAACCCTCATCCGCCGTGCGGTATCCGACCCCAAGCCGCTCTACTTCCGTCCCGCCTTTTTGGCCGAACATCTACCGGTGTACATGGCCGAGAAGGGCGTGAGTTATGTCGCCGAGATCGACCCCAACGACTGGGGCCGCTGGATATTTCCGCGCCTGTTCCACTCGCGCGTGCCGCGTTACGAGGCCATTGCCCGGCGCGGTTACACCGTCACCTCACAAGAAGTGTCGCAGGTGCGCGATGAGCAGGACTTTCTGAACCTGCTGGAAACAGCCATCGCGCGGACCCCTAACTAACATGAAACGACCCCCTTACTCGCTACGCTCGTTTCCCCCCGTGGGGGAGGTCCGTTCCTTCGGTACGGCCGTGCGGAACTAACATGCCCCTCGTCGCCCATTCCGAACTGCCCACCTTCGATCGCCTGCGCGAGGCCGGCGTCACCGTGCTGTCCACCGATCGCGCCGGCACCCAGGTGATTCGCGAACTGCATGTGGGCCTGCTCAACATGATGCCGGACGCGGCGCTGGAGGCCACCGAGCGGCAGTTCATGCGCCTCGTCGGCGAATCCAACCCGATCGCGCAGTTTTATGTCCATCCCTTCACACTCGATGCCCTGCCGCGCGGCGAGAAGGGGCGAGCGCATATTGACGCCTATTACGAGACCTTCGACCAGATTCGCGCCGCCGGACTGGACGCGCTGATCATCACCGGCGCCAATGTCACCGGCGAAGACCTCACCCTCGAACCGTTCTGGAACCCGTTGATCGAGGTCATCGACTGGGCCATGGAAAATGTCACCTCCACGCTCTGTTCTTGTCTAGCCACCCACGCGGTGATGCACTTCCGCTACGGCCAGCCGCGCGTGCGCCAATCGCAAAAGCGCTGGGGCGTGTTTGAACACCGCGTGGTCGAGCCGCGCCACCCGCTGGTCGCCGATGTGAACACCCGCTTCGATGTGCCGCATTCACGCTGGAACGACATCTCCACCGCACAGTTTTCCGCTGCGGGTGTGCGCGTCCTGGTAGAAAGTCCGGAGGTCGGCGTTCATCTGGCGGTCAGTGGCGACGGCCTGCGCGCCGTGTTTTTTCAAGGCCATCCCGAATACGACACCATCTCACTGCTCAAGGAATACAAACGCGACGCGCTGCTGGTGGCACGCGGAAAATTCCCGGCCTACCCCCCCTTTCCGTCACGCTATTTCAATCGCCACGCTCAGGCCGTGCTGGATGAATACCGTCTGCGACTGCAAACCGCGATCGCGGCCGGTGCGCCCGAGCCCGCGTTTCCAGAGGCCTTGCTGCTGCCGCATCTGGACAACACCTGGCACGACACCGCCGAGGCCATCATGGGCAACTGGATGGGCTGCGTCTATCAAGTCACCCACGGCGAGCGCGCCAAACCCTTCATGGAAGGCGTTGATCCCAACGATCCGCTCAATCTGGGGTGGGGTTAACTCAAAACGGTGTTAGTTTTTAAAGCACTCGTGGCATAATCGCGCGGATTTTTCCTAACCCCCTTACTGTCCGGAGGCAATTGTGGCAAAAACTACAGCAGCAAAAACGGTCGCCAAGAAAGCCACCCCAGCCGAGGGAATCCCCAAGCCTGCCGCCGATAAAGCGGCTGTGAAGAAGCCAGCACCCAAGGCCGCCGCCAAGGTGACGGCCAAATCCGTAACCAAGGTCGTAAAACCCGCTGTTAAGGCCGTTGTTAAAGCCGTTGCAAAACCAACACCCAAGCCGAACACAAAGGCGGCTGCAAAACCTGTAACCGCCAAAGCAGCGGCCAAACCGGCGGCGAAGGCCGTCATCAAAGTCGCGGCTAAAACTCCGCCTAAGGCCGTTGCCAAGGTCACCGCAAAGAAACCCGCTACAGCAAAGGCTATAGCAAAACCGGTCGCCAAAGCCGTTGCAAAACCAACAGCCAAGCCGATCACAAAGGCGGCCGCAAAACCTGTAACCGCCAAAGCGGTGGCGAAGGTCGCCGTCAAAGTCGCGGCCAAGCCCGTTGCAAAGAAACCGACAACCGCAAAGGCGGTGGTAAAGGCTGTAGCCAAACCGGTAGCCAAACCCGTTGCAAAAAAATCAGCGCCCAAGGTCGCCGCCAAGCCCATCAGCAAAGTTGCAACGAAACCTTTGGCCAAACCGGCTGCAAAAACAGCCGCAAAACCAACCATTAAGCCGGCCGTGAAAAAAGCGGCCACCCCATCGGCAACCCAGGCCCCCGCCAAAGTTCCGGCTAAAACTCCGACTAAGGCCCCGACGAAAGCCGTTGCCAAAGTCGCCGCAAAGAAACCCGCTCCCGCCGCGCCCAAGCGCGTGGAACCCCCTCGTAACACACCGACTGCGCCGGCTGCCCCCAAACGCGCAGCCACGCGCATCAAACCGCTGGATGGATCTGTTTTGACTGAAGCACAATTACTGAAGATGTCCGATAAGGACTACATGAACGCCAAGCAACTCGGTTTTTTCAAGGCCTTGTTGATCACCATGAAGGACGAGATTCTCGTCAATGCCCGTGAGACCGGCGAACACCTCAAAGACAACGAGACCTTTGCTGACCCCAATGATCGCGCCACCGTGGAAGAAGAAAACATGCTGGAACAGCGGGTGCGCGACCGCGAGCGCAAGCTGCTGAAAAAGATCGAGCAATCGCTCACACGGCTCGAAGAGGGTGAATATGGCTATTGCCTGGAAACGGGCGATCCGATTGGCCTGCCACGCCTCTTGGCCCGTCCCACCGCCGATTTGTCCATCGAGGCGCAAGAAAAACACGAGCGTCGCGAGAAGCTGTTCGCCGACTGATCTCGTCCATCGTTTTCCCCGCGCTGTCCGCACACACCCACGCATGAACCTGCCACAACGGTTTCTCGTGGGCCTTGTGCGCGTCTATCAGATCGCCCTGTCGCCCTACTTCGGCAGCCAATGCCGCTTCACGCCGACCTGTTCGCAATACACGCGCGAGGCTATCGAAAAACACGGCGCGATCAAGGGCACCTGGCTGGGCATCAAGCGCATCGGTCACTGCCACCCGCGCCACCCTGGCGGCTACGACCCGGTGCCGTAACTCACCGACACCCCTCACCGACACCCCGTTCGCCCTTCTCAAGGTCGCCGCCGCCCGCCCCAATGGCAACCCCTTTCGCTTGAGCGCGACTCAGAGGGTGTCGGGCCCCTGCATCCACGCCGGGATGTCGCGTTGACCGTGCAGCACGCGCCAGACATCAATGTGCTCTGGACGCTCGATGTAAAACACAAGGTAGGGATAGCGAGCCAGCGGCCAGAAGCGCAGGCCGGGCAGGTTCAATTCGTGGGCGTAGCGTGGTGATCCGGTTGCTGGATGGCGACTGATATGCGCATAGGCCCGCTCCAAGGCGTCAATGAAGCCGAGCGCCGCAGGTGAGGTGCCTTCGCTGAGATAGTAGGCAAGCGCATCATCAATGTCCCGGTTGGCCAGATCACGCGGAACAACGGGCTTGACCGTCACCCGTGAGCGCCAACCTTGGCCACCTGGCGCACCCGATCGCGTAGCCCTTCAAAATAGGCTGGATCGGCCGGGGCTACGGCTACTGACGCCGCGCCCGCAAGTAAGAGGCTGCGCAGGTGCAGGCGATCCTGATCTTTGCGGATCAGCTCACGCACATATTCGCTGCTGGTTCCGTAGCTGCCTTGGTTGACCTGCTCATCCACAAAGGACTTGAGCGTGTCGGGCAGGGAGATGTTCATTGTGCTCATGGCTCAAGATTAGCCAATTTGGCAAAATTTGGCAAGATTCATGTTTTGTGTTCCTGTTTTTGTGACTGACCAGTCTTTTGACATGACTCCCCTGCCTGAAGGCAGAAAAAAAATGGGCTCTTGGTGATGGGTAGTAGATCTGGCCACATGACACATTTTGACGACCACGACGGCCATGGCCCATGTAGGGGCAGGCCCCCGTGCCTGCCCTAACGGTGAATGGGCAACCACAGGGGGTTGCCCCTACGAAAATCAGGCCGGCACGGGTTTTTCCCCTCCCCTCCGCAATTCCTCCTCGCGGGTCCGTACGATGAATTGCACTACCCACTCGATTTCATATGGAGCCAAAAAATGTCAAAAATCTCAGCGCGCGTCTAGCGCGTGATCTGCGCCAAGACCTGCGCGGCCGCGGCACAGCCAAACGCCGCCGTGACGCACATCGAAGAGCCGTAACCCGCGCAGTTCAAAGCCCCGCCCGCCTCTTCCGTACAAACCGCCGTCACCGGTTGCACCATCGGCTCATCGGAATACACGCAGAGACAGCCAAAGTCGCCCTCACCGCCGCGTGGAAACCCATATTCACGCCGCAACCGGGTGCGTAGGCTCGCCGCCAGCGGATCACGATTCACCGCCGCCAGATCCGCCACGCGGATCCGGGTCGGATCGCGTCGGCCACCCGCGCCGCCGGTTGTCACCACAAACTGCTCACGCGCCCGACACTGCGCGATCAACGCCGCCTTGGGGCCCATCTGATCAATCGCGTCCAGCACCAGCGCATCGGCCGGGACGCGCTCGGCGAGATTCGCCACCGTGATGAAATCGTCCACGCAAACCACCTGACAGGCCGGATTGATCTGCGCAATCCGCTCGGCCATCGCCCCCACCTTGGCCTGACCCAGCGTGGACTCCAACGCGTGGATCTGCCGATTCAGGTTCGACTCAGCGATGTGATCCATGTCGATCAGGGTCAGCCGGCCCACGCCCGAACGCGCCAGCGCCTCGGCCGCCCACGACCCAACGCCGCCAATCCCGATCACGCAGACATGCGCAGCGGCCAGACGATCCAACGCCGTCTCGCCATACAAGCGATTCAAGCCGCCAAAGCGGCGTGCATAAGGGTTTTGCGGGGCAATGAGGTCTTCGGTTTCCATGGAGGCCGATCATAACGCGACCCCGCGCTGTAGGTCGCCCTCCGGCTAACTCAAGGTAACTCCGGGTAACAAGCTCAGGGCGGCCACTTATCAAGCACCGCCGCGTCAGCGGCTCGCCAAGGTCGCGCTCAAGTCCAGCAGGAACAGCACCACTGAGCCCATCCGGGCAAACAAATGGCTACCCCACAACCGGTGGCCACTGTCTTGCCGTGTGCACCAAAGCCAAAATCCACACGGCGTTCTGTTCGATCTCATAAACCAGGCAGTAGCTTTGGTGCGGGATGAGTTCTCGCGTGCCAGCAACCGGGCCTGTGCGCCCAAGACCCGGATTTGTCCGAAAGGCGAGCGGCGGCCTCGCTGAACAGGCTGTCCATATGAACTGCCGCACTGGGGTTTTGGGTGGCGATGAAATCAAAAATGTGGGCGCGGTCGGCTTCTGCCTCAAGCGACCAGACAACCCTCACGGGCTGACAGCCAGACGCCGTGCCGCAAAGTCAGCCTCGACATCCTCATTGGAGCGTCCACGGCCCGCACGCAGGGAAGCGCGCCCGGCCTCTACTTTGTTGAGAAAGTACGCATCATATTCACGCACTTCATGCTGGCGTTGAACATAGTCACGCATCAGCTCACGCAGTAATTGTGAGGCCGGCCGATGGGCTGCGTGAGCCGCCGCCATAAAATCTGCGCGCAGCTCCGGTTCCAGCTTCATGGTAAATACCGCTTCCTTGGACATGAATGGCCTCTTGCTGAAGTACTGACGAAGTATAGATCCGGATTAAAGCGCCAACAACGGCGTGCAGGCCGGCCCACAGAGGCCATCCGTCAGCGCCCCGCCAAGGTCGCGCTCAAATCCAGTATCAGGCGGCGGCGTTCCTCCGTCATGGCGCGAAAGCGCTCCACCAGCAGCGCCTCGGCCTGCTCGGGGAGGCGCGCCATCAGCGGCAACGGTTCGCCTTCCGCCAGCGCATACAGCTCATGCACCTTGATCCCGAACTCGCGCGCCAAGTCCTGCATTACCTCCGGGCCAGGGCGGTGCTTGTTGTTCTCGATGCGGGAGATGTTGGCGGCCGTCACGCCCACACGAAAGCCAATCTCCTCTTGAGACCAGCCTTTTTGCTCACGAAGAGTGCGTATCGCCATGCCTAGATTCATGCAGCAAATATGCGACGCACTTACCAATTTCGCAAAAACAATGCCGTTAATTGATCATTAGTTGTAACTTATTGTTAAGATATGGTCGCCATATGACTAAATTGGCAACCTTAAACCTTTTGGGAGAATCACAATGAAGATGACGAAAATCGCGCTGGCCGCTGTGCTGGCAATGGGTGCTACGGCAGCGAATGCAGCGGGTTATGTAGGCTTTGATGCTGGTTGGGCATCTGCCGACCAAAAACCCTTGGTGGATGCGCTTGGCCAAAGCCTAGCAAACGCTTCCGGCCATACTGTTAATGTTGTTTATGACACAGCCACCTCAGCCGGGCGCATATTTGCTGGCTGGAATGTTGCTCAGGGCGTGGACATCGAAGTTGGATACCTGAAATCCGGGGATTTGGCAGCCACTTACACAGGCACTACAGCAGGTAATGCCGCCTATAGCCTCAAAACGGATATGAGTGTGAGCGGCTTTGATGTGGCTGCTGTTTGGTGGCCCACCGAAAACATCTTCATCAAGGGCGGCGCTCATTCAACGGAAGCAGAGCTGTCATTGAGTGCCAATGTATCAGGTACCTCTGCAACCTATACAGCAACCGAGTCCGGCACGGGACTGTTGGTGGGTGTTGGCTATGAAGCTGCCCTAAGCAAGAATATCAACTGGCGCGCTGCTTATACCTACTACAACAGCCTAGGCGGGATGAGCGATACAAATTCGCAGATCTCCACCGTCGGCTTGAAAATGAAGTTCTAACCATTCCCGGCGGCTTCGGCCGCCGTTTTTAGTAGCGGCTGCGCCAGCCGCCCAGAATCCATCCGTGCGTCCCATGTCTCATACGAAAAATACGCCCACCTCGACTGCGTCCAGCTTGCCACCCGGATGGGTGACATGCGCGCCGAGTTGGAAAAATACTCCAAGCTCCAAGACAGCAAAGCCAATGGCGATGCCGTCGGTGTGTTCCTGGTCTTGATCCCCGTCAGCAAGTTGACCGGCGATCACGAAGGCGATGTGGCTCGGTATAAGGGCGAGGTCGAGGCCGTCGAAACCGCGCAGATCAAACTGAAATGCAAGAGCATTTGAGGGTGTTCAAGAAAACCCTAGCACTTGTCGCTATATCAAACATCAAAATATTGGCCTTGGGAACGATCCTAAAAACTGGCATGTAAGGCAGCCATTCACACTCCGGCGGCCTCGGCCGCCGTTTTTATTTCCGCTACCCGTGCGTTTTAACCGGAAAGTCGGCGAACGCGGTGTCCACTGTTAGCAGTGCTACCCCGTCCGTCCCTTCAGGCGAGCCGGTTGTCAACGCGTCGGCTCGGGTGTCAACGGAAGCAGGCGCGCCTCCTGCCCTTGTGCTGTAAGCAACGCGACCGCGGCCTTGTCGAACGAGACGAAGGTGCTTCCGCCAAGCCAGCGGCCTTCGTAGGCAATGACGCCATCGGCGAAGTCACCCCCGGCATCCAGCAGGGCCAGTCCTGCCTCGACCGCAGGCCTGTTCATTTCCACATTGGCGGCCGCCAGTAGTGCGCGAATCGCACGCGCAGCATCGACAGAATGGAAGCCATAAACCCTGAGGAGGACCCACACGAACTCGCACAAACAAGGCAACGCGACCGCAATCAATTCGGCCTCTGTCAACACCTTGACGGCAAGGTCTGCCTGTACCGGGTCATCGCGCACGACGGCACGGACAAGAACATTGGTGTCGGCGGTGAGCTTCATGTCCTATCGGCCCAAGCTTGCGAAATCGCT
Organism: Bordetella parapertussis; assembly: GCA_945890495.1. Taxonomy (GTDB): domain Bacteria; phylum Pseudomonadota; class Gammaproteobacteria; order Burkholderiales; family Thiobacillaceae; genus QYQG01. Next base: position 35,114 of record CAMDCO010000005.1, read on the forward strand.
TGGTTGATTTCCTCGATGCTGGCCACTTTCTGGGTCTTCCCCGCCAGCAACCCGACAAAATTCTCGATCGTCCCCGTCGTGCGCGCCGCCCGGAGCACGCTCCGACCGTCCGGCAGCAGGTCTAGCTCAATCTTCTCGCCTGGCTTAACACCGAGGTGTTGCAGCACATCCTTCCGGAAAGTGACTTGCCCGCGGGCCGTAACGGTCAGTGTGGTCATGGCATCGCCTCGAATGAATAATGAAACCGCATTGTAAGGCACATCTGCATTATTTTGCGCGACCCGCCCCGGCGGCCTCGGCCGCCGTTTTTATTTCCGCTACCCGCGCGTTTGGATAGGAAAAGCAGCGAGCGCTGCGCCCACCGTCAGCCGCATCGACGGCTTGTTACGAGCCTCACCCTGGTGAGGGCCGCTTGCCGAGTTTGCGTTGCAGGGTGCGGCGGTGCATCTTGAGGGCGCGGGCGGCGGCGGAGACATTGCCGCCCTGTTCGGCAAGGACGCGCTGGATGTGTTCCCACTCGACACGATCAATGCTCATCGGGGCCTCCTCAATCACGATGTCCGGCACTCCACTCAGGCGCCCGAGGGCCGCGAGGATTTCATCGGCACTGCTGGGTTTGGCCAAGTAGTGCGTAGCGCCGAGTTTGATGGCCTCGATGGCCGTGGCAATGCTGGCATAACCGGTCAGCAACAGGATACGGATCTCGGGATGTCGCTCGCGTAGCGGCGCGATCAGGCTGAGGCCGTTTCCTGGCGCGGCCTCATTGGCCAGACGCAGATCCAGCACGGCATCATCAAAGGGCTGTTGCGCGGCCAGCGCCAGGGCATCGGCCAGCGTATGGGCGGAAGTCACGCAACACCCCCGCCGGGTCAGTGCCTCGGCAAGGATCTCGGCGTATTCCTCATCATCGTCCACCAACAACAGGCGTTGCTTCGTCATCGGACCTCCGGCAGAAACAGGCTGACACAACTACCACCGTCCGGATGGCGCGGGGCCATTTCTAGTCGGCCACCCAAGCGTTCAAGGCTGGCTTGCGCCAGTCTCAGGCCGACGCCCCAGCCACCCAACTTGGGGCCCGCCAGCTCAAAGCCGGGGCCGCGATCGAGGACCCGAATCTCCCAGCCGTCCGCACGGGCCTCGGCCTCCAGGATGACCTCACCGGGCGAGGCGTCAGCCGCATTGTTAAGCACGGTGGTGAGGATCGACACCCACGCGGCCGGCGCCACCAGGGCACGCTCCGCCAGCGCCGTATCGCGAAGGGCGCCGAGGCGTGCCTGAACCTGCGGGCGCATCAATTGCCAGTGCTCAAAGGTCTGCCGCAGCCACGCCTCGAAGGTCTCGGCGGGCGCCGCTTCACCGGCACGGCCAGCACCGGCGGCCACGGCAAGTCGGGCCAGGGTGTGTTGCATCCGCTCGGCCTGGCGTTTCAATCGGTTGAGTGGCGGGGTCAGTTCTTCGTCACCCTCGTATTCGTAGCCCAGTTCATCCAACCCCAGTTTGAGCGCGGCCAAGGGCGTGGCCAGGTCGTGCGCCGCCGAGGCCGCCTGCATGCCCAGCAGGAAGATTTGTTCATCGCGCAGGGCGCGTTCGCGCGCCTCGGCCAGGGTCTGGTCACGCTGACGCAGGGCGGCCGACAATTTCACCAGCGCCAATGTCACAAACAACACCGTAAAGATGAAGTTCAGCCACATGCCGGTGAGGTGCAGGTCGATCGCGTTGGCTGTGCTGACGGTCAGGATCAAGGGCTGATACCAGAACGCCAAGAGCGAATACAGGATGACGGTCCAAATGGCCATGATCCAGGTAGCCCTCGGTGGCAACAGGGTCGCGGCCAGCAACAGCGGTACCAGCAACAACGAGATGAAGGGGTTGGCGTAACCACCGGTGAAGTAGATCAAGGCCGCCAACAAGGCGGCGTCGGTGGCGAGTTCGATCTGGATCTCGCCCTCCGTGGGATCGCGCCGGGTACGCAGCCGCCAAAGCGCTGCGCCAATCAGACCGGCATGAAGACCCATCAGCCACCAGACAATCGACCCCTGAAGCCGGGCCTCCAGCCAAAAGACCAGCAACCCCACACCGCCGAGTTCAAGGCCCAGTAAGGCCGCACGCACCCATAACAGGCCACGCTGCGGATCGGGCGTAACGAGTGAATTCTCAGTTAAAATTATTGCCGTCATGGGCTCCATTTTAACGGCCCCGGCCCGCATTACGGCTGCGACAATTTGCCGCACGACGAACAGCGCGTCTTGGGCTATTGTTGGCCCACCTCTTATCTAATTCTCTCAAACCCTTTCGGAGCCTCTATGAAACGCCTTGCCTTTTCCGTCCTCACCACCGCCCTCCTGACCGCCACTCTCAGCATCACCGCGCAGGCTGACACGGTCAAGATCAGCGACCCTTGGGCGCGGGCCACCGCCCCCGGCGCCCCGGCTGGCGGCGCCTTCATGGGCCTGACGGCCGATGCCAACATGACCTTGATTGCGGCCGAAAGCCAAGCCTCCAAGGCAGTTGAACTGCACACCATGAAGATGGAGAACGGGGTGATGATCATGCGCGCAGTGCCCCAGATCGATCTGCCCAAGGGCCAGACCGTCAGCCTCAAGCCGGGCGGCCTGCATGTCATGCTGATCGGCCTCCATGCCCCCCTCAAGGCCGGTGAAAAGGTGGACATGACCCTGCGCGTGAAGGACAGCCAGGGCAAGGAGCAACGCATTCCGGTGACTGCCGAGATCCGCACCATGAAGCCCATGGCCATGCCGGCGGCCCCTATGCATCAGCATCACTAAGAGCCCCACAGAAACAACCTCTCTCCCACGAAAAAGGGCGCCAAGGCGCCCTTTTTCTTTGGCATCGTCCGCCGCTCGCGGGCGGACGGTTTATACCTCAGCCTTTTTGAACCTCGTGCTCCAGTTGTTCCAGCGTGACATGGCGCACATTGGCACCGGTCACCATATAGACCACATTCTCGGCAATGTTCTTGGCGTGATCGCCCACGCGCTCAATGGCCTTGGCCACAAACAACAGTTCGATACAGGTCGAAATGGTGCGCGGGTCTTCCATCATGTAGGTAATGAGATGACGGACGATGAGGTGATACTCCTCGTCAACCTGGATGTCCTGCCGCGCCAGATCGGGAATCCCCGCCACCTCAATTCGCGCAAAGGCGTTCAACGACTGGCGCAACATGCGCATCGCCAGTTCGGACAGATAACGAATTTCCGCATGGCGCGGCACGAGGATGCGACCTCCGGTCTGCATCTTCAGGGCAAAGCGGGCAATCTTTACCGCCTCGTCGCCGATGCGCTCCAGGTCAGAAATGCTGCGCAGAATGGACAGCACCATGCGCAAATCGATGGCGGTCGGACAGCGCAGGGCAATAATGTTGGTGCAGGCCTCATCGGACAAAGACTCTAGGAGGTTGACATCGACCTCTTTCTCGATAACCTGCTGCGCCAACGCCAGATTGCCCTCCATCAGGGCCAACACGGCATTGTTCAATTGCTCTTCGACCAGCCCGCCCATCTCCAGCACGCGCGCGCGCATGGATTCAAGTTCTTCATCAAAGGGTTTGTAGGTATGTTCCGTCAGCATTCCGTTATCTCCAAAGGCCTTCCAACAGGCTGGATTTGATTATAGGACCCCTTCACCCGCATTTGGTTACATCTTTGTGACAGCGACGCGTCTATAAGCGAAAACTGATATTGTCGCAATAGAGGACATCCGAATCTTGACATCGGTCAACTCGGGACCTACCTTGCACGCCATCGTTGTGCGACATTTTGCCGCACCTATCCGTTACTTTTACCTTTGGAGACACACCATGAGTATACGCATCAAGCAACTTGCACTGCTGATTGCCCTTGGAGCCGGTGCAACCAGCCCCGCGTGGGCCAGCGAAGACCTGAAAGATGTCATGAAGCGACGCGGCCTGTCGCAACAAGACTTGCTCTCGGCGGCGAAGACCTATGTGCCGACTGGCAAGCGCGATGAATTCCTCGCCTTCAGCTCCGGCGGCCACTCCGGCCAAGTCATGGTCTACGGCATTCCTTCGATGCGCATCCTCAAATACATCGGTGTGTTCACGCCAGAGCCTTGGCAAGGCTTTGGCTTTGACGAGGAATCCAAAAAGATTCTGCGTGATGGTCAGCCGCCCAACGCCAAGGAACCCATCCTGTGGGGCGACTCGCACCACCCGGCCATCTCTGAAACCAATGGCAAATATGACGGTCAGTTCCTGTTCATCAACGACAAGGCCAACCCACGCATCGCCGTGATTGACCTGCGCGACTTCGAGACCAAGCAGATCGTCGCCAACCCGATTTTCAAATCCGAGCATGGCGGCGCCTTCGTCACCCCGAACACCGAGTATGTGATTGAGGCCACGCAATACGCCGCACCGCTGGAACCCAACAAATATGTGCCGTTGGAAAGGTTCAACGACGAGTACCGCGGCGGCATGACCTTCTGGAAGTTCGACCGCAAGGCCGGTCGCATCGACAAGAAGGCCTCGTTCTCCTTCGAGCTGCCGCCGTATAGCCAGGACTTGTCTGACGCCGGCAAGGGCCCGTCCGATGGCTGGGCCTTCACCAACTCGTTCTGCTCCGAGCGTTATGTCGGCGGCATCGAACGCGGCCGCCCGCCCTTTGAGGCCGGTTGCTCCGCCCGCGATACCGACTACATGCATGTCATGAACTGGAAGAAGGCCGAGCAGGTCGTCGCCGCTGGCAAGACCAAGACCATCAATGGCCACAGAGTCATCCCGATGGATGTCGCGGTCAAAGAAGGCATCTTGTTCCTGATCCCCGAACCGAAGAGCCCGCACGGCGTCGATGTGACCCCGGACGGCAGCAAGATCATCGTCGCCGGCAAACTGGACACCCATGTGTCCGTGTATAGCTTCGACAAGATCCAGGCCGCCATCAAGGCCGGCAAGTTTGAGGGCAAAGACCCGTATGGCATCCCAATCATCGCCATGAAGGATGCGCTCGACAAGCAGGTACAACTCGGCCTAGGCCCGTTGCACACCCAGTTCGACAGCAAGAAATGCGTGGCCTACACCTCCCTGTATGTCGATTCACAAGTCGCCAAATGGGACTTCTGCGCCGGCAAGGTGCTGGACAAGATCAGCGTGCACTACAACATTGGTCACCTGATGACGATGGAAGGCGACTCCACCTCACCCGAAGGCAAGTATCTGGTGGCGCTGAACAAACTGGCCATCGACCGCTTCAACCCGGTTGGCCCGCTGCATCCGCAAAACCACCAGCTCATCGACATCAGCAACGACAAGATGCATCTGATCTACGACATGCCGGTGCCACTGGGTGAGCCGCACTACGCCGTGGCCATCGATGCCAATAGCCTGAAGCCGGGTATCCGCTACAAACTGGGCACCGACAGCCGTACCGATTCTCCGCACCCGGGCGCTGTGAAGGCCGGCTCTGAAAAGACCGTGAAGAAGGGCAACAAGGTCGAGGTGTTCGGCACCCTGATCCGTTCGCATATCGTTCCCGAGATCATCGACAATGTTGAGGTCGGCGACGAGGTCACGATCCACCTGACCAACCTCGAGCGCGCCCAGGACGAGACGCACGGCTTCACCATCGGTGGCTACAACCTCCACGCCTCGGTTGAGCCAGGCAAGACGGTCACGGTCAAGTTCAAGGCCGAGCGTCCTGGCGTGTATCCGTACTACTGCACCGAGTTCTGCTCCGCGCTGCACTTGGAAATGCAGGGCTACCTACTGGTCAAGCCGAAGGGCTACAAAGACAGCGGCGTTGCTGGCAAGGCAGGCACGAACTACACCAAGGCAGACTACGACAAGCAGTACAAGACCAACATCGAAACCCAAGCAGTGATCGATTCTGTGGTCGGCTACATCACCAGCGTTAACTACAAGGACTTCCCGGAAGCGGTGGCCATGGTGGAAGACGCCTTTGACCAAGCCGGTAAGATCACCGATGTGAAGGTCAAGATGGATGCCGCCGTGAAGACCGGTGACTGGAACAACGCCACCTTGTGGGCAGGCCAGTGGTGGCAGTATCAGGTCAAGACCGCAGACCTCGGCCTGCGCGCCAAGACCTACCTAGAGCAAAACGGTGCCAAGAAAGTGAAGAAGTAATCGCCGCTCGCCAAAAGCCAAGGAGGGGGGCTTATGCCCCCCTCCTTGATTGATACGGGTCAATATTGATTGTTGCCCAATGAATATTAGTATTGTCTAATGTGCACGCATTCACGCGCACCGCCATTTCTTATTTACAGGAGCTTCACCATGAAATTACGCCCCAGCCTATTTCTGATCCTCACCCTTGCAGCGGGTTCAGCCTTTGCCGCTCGCCCGGGCGCCTCTGCCTCTACCGATGAAATCCTCAAGCTCAAGGGCGACGCCAAGAATGGCGAAGAGGTCTATGAAGTCTGCTCCGCCTGTCACCTGCCCGATGGCATGGGCCGCTCGGACGGCACCCTGCCGGTCGTCGCCGGCCAGCATGAGAAGGTGTTGGTCAAGCAGATGATCGACATTCGCACCGGTCATCGCGACAACCCCACCATGTACCCCTTCGCCCAAGGCATGGAACCGCAGGACATCGCCGACAGCGCCGCCTACATGGCAAAACTCAAACTCAAGACCACCAACGGCAAGGGCTCGGGCAAAGACCTGAGCCGGGGTGCCGATCTGTACAAGAAGGACTGCCTCTCCTGTCACAAGGACAATGGCGTGGGCGACCAAGCCAAATTTGTGCCCTTGCTGACGGCGCAGCATTACGAATACACCATGCGTCAGTTGGATGAGATGAAGGCAGGCAAGCGCAAGAACGCCGACAAGGAGATGATGAAGGTCGTCAAGGCCTACTCCAAGGCCGACATGCAGGCCGTGGCCGACTACATGTCACGCCTTAAGCCTAAAAAGTAAGACCCAGTGAACGGTAGGCCGCCTCGTGCGGCCTATTCGAACCCCCAACTTTCGGATCCCAATTCCCTGAGCGGGTGTCGCTCTGCACTATGATGGCGCCCTCAGAGAATTGGCATTCAACAGGAGTTTCCCATGTCCAGCTTTGTTCAGGACTTTACCGGTAACAAATCCAGCCGCTTTGCCCTGATGGCACTGCTGTTACTGGCCGTCGCGTATTTCACGCCCATCTGGTGGGTCTCGCTCACCGCCCCCAACTACCCGCCCGACGCCTTCCCAGACGGGATTCGCATCCACTTCCACTTTGACGGGGTCAAAAACGGCTGCACCCAAGCCATCATCAAAAAGAGTGAGATCTATCAGGGCGACCTAGGTAGCGAAAACGAGGCCACCGAGCGCTATCAGAAGGATCAGGCCCAACAGCTCGACTGTGTGCACGAGATGAATACCATCAACCACTATGTCGGCATGTATCCGATCGCCTCGGGCGGCCCGGTGGAAAAGGAGTTATCCAAGTACATCATGGCCTTCCTCGGCGTCATGCTGCTGGCCTTTGCCGCCAACAACCGCAAGCGCGAACTGCAAATCCTAGGCGTGGGCTTTGCGGCCGTCGCTGTCTGGATGTACGGTCAAATGCTGGGACTCGGCGCGCTTGATGCCTATGTCCAGACCTATGAAGAGGCCACGGCCACCTTCTTCAACGAGCCCGAGGTGATCACCCGCTGGAGCGCCAACCTGCGCTTGGCGATGCATGTCGTCATGGGCGGGATGCTTGCCGCCATGCTGATCGTCCTCGCCGGTTGCTGGAAGTGGCGCAAGTTTTCACTGCTACTGGCCTTTGTACCCGCCTTGCTGCCGGTCTTTTTCGTCCTCGAATACGCCGGCTGGCTGTGGTTCTTCGGCCATAACCTGCACCCCTGGGGCGCATTCACGGTGAAGCCCTTCATGCCGACCGTGTTTGGCGAGGGGATGGTGGCGCAGTTCTCCACCTTCTCCTACCCGGATATTGGTTACGCCCTGTTGCTGGCCCTCTCTGGTCTGCTGATCGTGGCTACCCTGCTGCGCCGCAAGCAACTGGCCCAAGACACCGCCCCCTGAAACGGCCCGCCATGCGTCGCACTCGACTCCTCGCCCTGCTCGCCATCGCCCTGATCTTGCCGGCCGGACAATCCGCGGGCTACATTGCCGCTGAGGACGCCGTACAAGACTTCAGCGCCATGGGCGCGGTGCGCAACACCGTTGATGCCGAGCGCCCCGTGTACCCGCTCTATCTGCGCGACAAGCGCATCCATGGCCTGCAACCGTTTCAGGCGCTGGTCGATGCCGCGCCCGCCGGTTCGGTGCTGCGCCCTCCGCCGGGAATCTACGCCGGGCCGGTACTGCTAACCAAACCGCTGACCATCGAGGGCGATGGCAAGGTCACCATCGACGCCGGTGACAAGGGCGTGGTGTTCCGCATCGAGACCGAAGATGCCGTGCTGCGCGGCGTGCGCTTGACCGGCTCGGGCGAGTCGCACGACATGGAAGATGCCGCACTGGAGATTCGTGGCCATCGCAACACCGTCGAAAACCTGATCATCGACAATAGCCTGTTCGGCATCGACCTGCGCCAGGCCAACGACAACATCGTACGCAACAACCGCATCACCTCCAAGATCGCCGATCTGGGCATGCGCGGCGATGCCATCCGCCTCTGGTACAGCCTGCGCAACCGCATCGAAGGCAACCAGATCAAAGATTCACGCGATATCGTGATCTGGTATTCAAACAACAATGCCTTGATCAACAACACCAGCAGCGGCAGCCGCTACTCCATCCACTTCATGTTCGCGCAACATAATCTGGTCGAAGGCAATCGCTTCACCAACAACGCCGTCGGCATCTATGTGATGTACACGGAAGGCGTCATCATCCGCAACAATCTGGTCTCCCACGCCACTGGAGCCACCGGGATGGGCATTGGCTTCAAGGAGGCCAGCGACTCCATTCTTGAAAACAATCAAATCATCTATTGCGCGACGGGTATCGCCTCCGATCTATCGCCCTTCCAGCCTGACACTCAGATATGGATGCGCAACAACCGGTTAGCGTACAACGGCATCGGCCTGTTGTTTAACAGTGAACGCGAAGGCAATGTCGTCACCAACAACCGTTTTGTCGGCAACCTGACCGATGTCGCCGTCAACGGCGGCGGCACCGCCCGGCAAAACACTTGGTCGGGTAATGTGTGGGATGTGTACGAAGGCTTCGACCGCAACGGCGATGGGCGCGGCGACCTGCCCCATCGTCAATACGCCTATGCCGATCGCATCTGGATGGATACGCCCATCACCCAGTTCTTTCGTGCCTCGCCCGCACTGGAACTGCTCGACTTTCTAGAACGGCTGGCCCCGTTCTCCGAGCCCGACTTGCTGTTTGAAGACACGCGCCCCCGCATGAGGCCCGCCCATGGCTAGAGAACCCGAACGCCGCCGCTTTCTGCGTACCGGATTAGGCCTGGCGGCCCTCTTGGGTGCCAGCGGCATCGCCTGGTTGCCCACACCCGCCGCATCCGCCAACCGCCTGCGCCCCCCCGGCGCGCTGGAAGAACAAGACTACCTGTCGGCCTGCATCAAATGTGGCCAATGCGTCCAAGTCTGCCCGGTCTCGGCCCTCAAACTCGCCGATCTCGGCGACGGCTACGGCATCGGCGCACCCTATATCGATGCCCGCGCCCAGGCCTGTGATTTTTCCTGTGACGCGGTGCAATGCATCCTCGCCTGCCCGACCGGGGCACTGACCTATCACAAGCCGACTGACCTTTCCATCCGCACCGGCATGCCCGTCGCCCAAGCCCCGGTGCTTCTGGCCAAGAAAAAAGACCCTGAACCAACGCTGAACCTGAAGGAGCGCATGGGCGTTGCCGTGCTGACCCGACCCGATGCCTGCCTTGCCCGTCAGGGCAAAGGCCATAAAGGGCCGGCGCGGGCCGCAGGGTTCGCCGGGCACCTGCGCTTCATGGAGGTGGATCGCTGGAAACCGATCCCGCTCAACGATCACCCGTTTGCGGTGGAGATCTGCGACCTGTGCGTACAAACCTGTCCGATCGAGGGCGCGATCCGCCTGGTTCCCATGGCTAACGGAGGCATGACCCCGGAAGTGCTGGAACCCTGTCTGGGCTGCGGCGTGTGCGAGATGGCCTGCCCCACCGAGCCGGCCTCTATTGAAATCAAGCCGCGCCAAGGGTGGCCACATGCATAACCGCTTCAGCGAATCTTGGCGGCAGTTGCTGGGCTACGCGCCGCGCAGGCCCGTGGCCGGACAGCAAAGGCCCGAGGCACAGGTCATTCACCGCACGAAGCGAGAAGATGTCAATCGCGTCGCAGAACTAAAGGCGCACCGCGCCACGCTCGTGCACTCGAACACATGGCGCAACCGCCGTTGGGTCGTTCTGATCCTCACCAACCTGCTGTTCGTGGCCTCCTTCTGGCTCGACATCCAGTTGCTGGAAGGCTCGCTCACCGCCTCGCGCTTCCTCGGCTTTCACATGATCGACCTCAACGCCGCCCTGCAAGTGGCGTTGGCGCACAAACACATCCCCATCAACCTGATCATCGGCACCGTCACCATTCTCCTGTTCTGGGCCTTGCTGGGGGGGCGAGCGTTTTGTTCCTGGGTGTGTCCGTACCACCTGCTCGCCGAATGGACCGAACGGCTGCATCTCGCGCTGGCCGAGCGCAAGGTCGTCTCTGACCACAGCTTCCACCGTGGCCTGCGTACCGTATTGTGGCTGCTGTTTGCCATCCTGGCCTTCATCAGCGGCTATACCGTGTTCGAAACCCTGTCGCCCACAGGCATCCTGTCGCGCGCCCTGATCTACGGGCCTGGCCTAGGGTTGGCCTGGGTCTTATTGCTACTGCTGTTCGAAGTCGCCTACTCACGCCGCGCCTGGTGCCGCTATTTCTGCCCCATCGGCCTCACCTATGGCGCGGTGGGCAGCGTCTCCCCGCTACAGATCGGCTATCACCTCGACAGTTGTTTCCACGAAGGCGATTGCCGCAAGGTCTGTCTGGTGCCGCATGTGCTCGATTGCGTCATCAAAGGCCGCGCCAGCGACACCCATGTCAACCTCGGCGCCGACTGCACCCGCTGCGGTCTATGCGTCGATACCTGTCCCACCGGCTCGTTGCGCTTTGAAATACGCGGCCTGCAAAACCTGTTGTAGGCCTGTAGTAAAGTCACCCCCCATGATCGAACTCAAACAACTCTCCAAACACTTCCGCAAAAGCCGCGTCCTCGATGGCATCGACCTCACGGTGGCCGATGGCGAACGCATCGCCCTGATCGGTTCCAACGGGGCCGGAAAGACCACCCTGATCCGCTGCCTGCTGGGGGAATATATCCACGAAGGCACGGTGCTCATTAGGGGCATCGATCCGCGCCAAGATCGTGCCCGCGTCCTGCGCGAGATTGGCTTCGTGCCACAGTTGCCGCCGCCGCTGCGCATGTCGGTACACGAGCTGCTGCGCTTTACCAGCGAGCTGACCGATACCCCCGTTTCCGCCATGACCGCCATTGCCGCCCGTTTAGGGCTAGATCTCGCTCGCGCCGAACACCTGCCTTTCGCCAAGTTATCGGGCGGTCAAAAACAAAAGGTGCTGATTGCCCTGGCGCTAGGCCGTCCTTGCTCGCTCTTGATTCTGGACGAGCCGGCCGCCAACCTCGACCCTGAAGCGCGGCACGCCTTTTTTGACCTGCTGGCCGAACAGGTCGCCGCGCGCCCCATCACCCTGCTCATCTCCAGCCATCGCCTCGACGAAGTGGCGCCGCTGGTTAACCGCGTAGTGGAAATGGACATGGGTCGCATCGTCCTCGACGACAGCGTAGCCGACAGCGTGGCCCTGGACGGCAAACTCAGCGCGCGCCTTGTCCTGTCCCGCGCCGAACCGGCCATCGCCCGTGCGCTGGGCCAATGGGGACTGACCGCAGACGCGGCGGGCCTCGCTTGGGAGGGCGTCATCGCCAGCCCCGACCGTCTGCGCTTCATCGGCATGCTATCGCGCTATGTCGGCCTGATCCACAGCGTCTCCATCGAGGAGCTGTGAGCCCCATGAACCGCCGCGAACTATTGCTGGGTTGCGCCGCCATCCCCGTGCTCTGGCTGACCGGCTGTGGCGAGAAGGATGCCGGGCACGGCCCTGGCAAGATTCATTGGGATCGCGACACCTGCGTGCGCTGCAACATGATTATCAGCGACCGCCGCTTTGCCGCGCAGATTCGTGGCGGCGAGATGGGCGGCGAGATGGGCGGCGAGATGGGCGGCAAGAAGGGCGGCAAGACGGGAGTTGGCAAACGCAAGCTCTACAAGTTCGACGATATCGGCTGCGCGCTGTTCTGGCTCAAGGAACAAAAAATCCCTTGGGCGGACGCGCCTGACACCGAGATCTGGGTGACCGACGCCAAAACCGGGGAGTGGCTGGAGGCCCGCACGGCACATTACATCGCCGGGAAGACCACGCCCATGCTCTACGGCTACGGTGCGCTGCGTGAGCCGGTGGCCGGCAGTGTCGATTTTAAAACCATGAAGGCGGCCATTCTGGCCAAGGGACGCTAATGTTTAATGACCTTAAAACCAGCCTCAAACCCGCACTGCGCCTAGAGATGACCGAATCCCTGCGGGCGCGCTGGTTCATGCTCTACGCCTTGGTATTCGGCGGCATCGTCGCCTTGCTGTTCGCCTTCGGTCTGACCGAATCGCGCATCCTGGGCTTCATCGGCCTGTCGCGCCTCCTGGTCACCTATATCCAATTGGTGATGGCCATCCTGCCGGTGTTTGTGCTGATCTCCACCGTACGATCCATCGCCGGTGACCGCGAGGCGGGCGTGTTCGAATACCTGCTGTCACTACCGGTTTCGCTGGCCGGCTGGTTCTGGGGCAAGTTTATCGGCCGTTACCTGATGGTCTTCGCGCCCGTGTTTGCCGCCATGCTGGGCGCCGTGCTGTGGGCGCTGATTACTGCGATCGAAGTGCCGTGGGACATCTTCCTGTATTACACCGCCCTTCTGGCCAGCCTGTCGCTCTGCTTCCTCGGCATCGCCATGCTGATCTCGGTACTGGCCCGTTCGTCCGACATCGCCCAGGGCGTCGCCTTTCTGGTCTGGCTGTTCCTGCTCCTGTTCCTCGACCTCATCCTGCTCGGCGTGCTGATCCAGGAACAAATCCCGTCCGAGATCGCCATCACCATCGCCCTCTTCAACCCCCTGCAAACCTTCCGCACCGCCGCCCTGATGCTGTTCGACCCGCAACTCATCGTTCTGGGCCCGGCCGCCTTCGTACTGTTCGACCTGTTCGGCACCCTCGGCTACAAGATCTTCGCGCTGCTCTACCCGGCGACCATCGGACTTGTGTGCGCCTTCTTGGCCTATCGCAGCTTTAAACGCGGAGACCTGCTATGAAATTAACCCTGAAACGCGGCCTGGCCCTCTTGGGTCTGTGCCTATTCCCCAGTCTGTTCCCCAGCCTGGCGCTCGCCCTGAATCTGTATGAACAACCGGGCCTGCAATTCGCCCGCCCCGATGCCGCGCCGCTCGATCTAACCAGCCTGCGCGGCAAGCCCGCCGTCATCAACTTCTGGGCCACCTGGTGCCCGCCTTGTCGCGACGAACTACCCGAACTGGCGGCCCTGCATAGCAAAACCGGTGCGACCTTCGTTGGCATCGCGGTAGAAGACAACCTGAAATTCGCCGCCGAATTCGCCCGCGTTGAAGATGTCGTCTATCCCATCGCCGGCGGAAGAGACACGGCCATTGCCTTGATGAAAACCTTGGGCAACACCTATGCAGTAATGCCCTTCACCGTGTTGATCGACGCTAACGGCGAGGTGCTCTGGGCGCGCAAGGGACGCATCCCCATGGACGAACTCGAGCAGCGCCTGCGGGATCTGCGTTGAGACCGTGTTGAGCCACAGGCCATGCCCGTCTGGCCGCTCCTGCTCTGCCTGCTGATCGCGCCTGCCGCAGCGAGTCCGTTACCCCCCCTGCAACCCTTGCTCGATGCCGCCCCGCCGCACGCCATTCTCAAACTCGGCCCCGGCTGCTACGCCGGCCCCGCCGTCATTCGCAAGCCGCTGACCCTGGACGGCGGCGGCCGAGCCTGCATCGACAACAACGGGCGCGGCACCATACTAACCGTGCTGGCCGCCGACACCGTCATCCGTGGCCTGCGCCTGACCGGATCGGGAGAGAGCTTCGACGCCATGGACGCCGGTATCTTGGTCGAGGCCGACCGCGTGCGCATCGAGGACAACCGCATCGAGGCTGTGTTGTTCGGCATCCACCTCAAGGCGGCCAATGACGCGCGGATCCTGCGCAACACCGTGCGCGGCCAACCCGCGCCGCTCAACCTGCGCGGCGACGCAGTGCGTATCTGGTACGGCCATGGCAATCGCATCGAGGCCAACGATTTCGCCGGCCTGCGCGACATCACCCTGGCCAACGCCCCGGGCAACCAGATTCGTAAAAACCGTATCCGCGCGGGGCGCTACGCCATCCATCTAATCTTCTCGCCTAACAACGCCATCCTCGACAACGACATCGCCCACACCACCACGGGCATCGCCGTGCTGTATTCAGACAACGCCCGCATTGAGGGCAACCGCATCCACCATGTCCGCTCCGAGGCCGGGGCCGCGCTGGCCCTCAAAGAAACGAACGGCACGCAGATTCGCCGCAACGAGATCCTGCATTGCGCCGTGGGTCTGCAAGCCAACTCACCGCTCTACGGCCACGACACCCTCCAGATTGAAGGCAACCGCTTTGCCCACAACGACACCGCGCTGTACTTTTATGGCGACAATGGCGGCCATGTGCTGCGTCACAACCGCTTCGAAAAGAATCTCACCCCCTTGATGGTCAGCCATGCCAACGCCACGCGCGGCCATGTCTGGGAAGACAACGCTTGGGACGACTACGAAGGTTTCGACCGCAACGGCGACGGTATCGGCGACACCCCGCATGAACTCTGGCTGTACGCCGACCGCATCTGGATGGAAACCCCCAGCACCCGTTTCTTTCGCAACAGCCCTGGCATGGAACTGCTCGACTTCCTTGAACGACTCGCCCCTTTTTCCGCCCCTGAGCGCCTGCTTCAGGACCCCCGCCCCCGGATAACACGGCAGGCACCATGAGCGTCCACACCCCGCCGACGCGCTGGCAAATCGTCCAGGCTGCTATCCGTCCCCAGACCCTGTCACTGACCGCAACGCCGATCCTGGTCGGGATCAGCCTGGCCTGGGCTGAGGGCGCCACACCCCACGGCGGGATTGCGCTGGCGACCTTGCTAACCGCTGGGCTCATCCAGATCGGCGTCAACCTGCACAACGATGCGACCGATCACCTGCGCGGCAACGACACCGCCGCACGCATCGGCCCGTTACGCGTCACCGCCGCAGGTTGGGCCAGCGCAAAGGCGGTGTTGCGCGCGGCCTATCTCAGCCTCGGTCTGGCCTTTATGCTGGGCATCAGCTTGGCCCTAGCTGGCGGCCCGGTCATCGTCGCCATCGGAATCGCCTCCCTGCTGGCGGCGCTGGCCTATTCCGGCGGACCCCGACCGCTGTCCCATAGCGCCCTCGGCGAGTTATTCGTCTGGGCCTTCTTCGGCCTTGCCGCTGTCGCAGGGAGTCACTGGCTGCAAGCCGGACAGTTTTCCGCCGCCGCGTTAATCGCCGGGGCTGCGCTCGGCCTACCCGCCGCTGCCGTCCTCTTGGTCAACAACCTGCGCGACATCGACACCGACGCCATCGCCGGTCGCCGCACCCTCGCCGCCCGACTCGGCGAGGCACACAGCCGTCGCCTGCATACCGTGCTGATGCTCACCCCCTTTCTATCTCTACCCTTCCTGGCCGCCCACCTCCATGCGCTGTGGCCCGGGTTGGCCCTGCTGGCGCTACCCGCCTGCCTGCGAGTCAGCGCCCGTATGCAGCACACCACGGGCCCGGCCCTGAACGCAGTTCTTGCCGACACCGCACGCGCCCAATTACAGTTCGGCTGTCTGCTATCCATAGCGTATCTGCTCATCCTTCTCCTGCCATGACCTCCTTCGCCTGGATCCCCGCCGCCGAGTTCACCGACATTCGCTACGAGTTGTCCGGTGACGGCATCGCCAAGATTTCCATCAACCGCCCCGAACGACGCAACGCCTTCCGGCCCGAAACCGTAAACGAGCTGATGGACGCCTTTTCGCGGGCTCATCGCGACCCCGCCGTCGGTGTGATCATCTTCACCGGCGTCGGCGATCAGGCCTTCTGTTCCGGGGGCGACCAAACGGTGCGTGGCGACGATGGTGGCTATCACGATGCCGCGACCGACACACCGCACCTCAATGTGCTCGACCTGCAAATGCAGATTCGCCGCTTACCCAAACCCGTCGTGGCGATGGTCGCGGGCTATGCCATCGGCGGTGGCCATGTACTACACCTCGTTTGCGACCTGACCCTCGCCGCCGACAACGCCCGTTTCGGCCAGACCGGCCCGCGCGTCGGCAGTTTTGATGCGGGCCTCGGTGCCGGCCTGATGGCGCGCGCCATTGGCCTTAAACGGGCCAAAGAAATTTGGCTGCTGTGCCGCCAGTACGATGCACAAACGGCCCTGGACTGGGGCCTGGTCAACGCCGTCGTGCCACTTGCCCAATTAGAAGAAGAAACGGTGGCTTGGTGCCGCGAGATGTTGCAACTCTCGCCCACCGCACTGCGCCTGATCAAGGCCGGTTTCAACGCCGATAGCGACGGACTGGCCGGCATTCAGGAGTTGGCCGGCAATGCCACAGGGCTCTTTTACATGACCGCCGAGGGGCGGGAAGGGCGCGATGCCTGGCTAGAAAAACGCCCGCCAGACTTCACAAAATACCGTCGCCGCCCCTAGCAGCCCCATGTCGGCGCGCGTCCTTCCCTACTGCCTACCCCTCGTGCGCCCTTGGGTCGCGGCCTCCGTGACCCTCACCGAGCGGCGCGGCTGGCTGATTGCGCTCGATGAAGACGGGCTCACCGGATGGGGCGATTGCGCACCGCTCCCCTCCGCCCACAGCGAGATGCCCTGCCGCACCGCGCTGGCGCACCTGGCGGCCACCGGCACACTTCCGCCAGATGCGCCGCCAGAGACCCTCTGGGCACTAGATACCGCACGGCATGACCTTGACGCGCAACGACAAGGGATTCCGCTCGCACGCGCCCTTGCCCCGGATGCAGCGTCAGAGATCGCCGTCAATGCCGCGCTCGGGACGCTGGATGCGGGTTGTGTGGAACGCGCCCATACCGCCCGAATGCAAGGGTTCCGCATCGCCAAGATCAAGGTCGGCCTCGCCCCCATCGCGGAAGAGTTGGCCCATTTGGGCGAAATTGCCGCCGTCTTTGGTGGGCGGCTAAGGCTCGACGCCAACCGCGCATGGCCCGAGGCCGCAGCGCGACGCTTCCTGACGGCCATCGCCGATCTACCCATCGATGCCGTTGAAGAGCCCTTGGCACACCCCTCTCCCCATACGCTTGCTGCATTGCAGGCGGCCTTACCCTACGCCCTCGCCGTTGATGAATCCCTGCCCAGCCTCGGTATCCGTGCGCTGATCGACACCCGTGCCGTCCGCCGTCTCGTGCTCAAGCCGGCGCGTCTGGGCCGCTTCGCGGCAACACACGCCATCGCCCGACAGGCTCAAGCCGCCGGCATCGAGATCGTCCTCACCTCGGTCATCGATTCGGCCATCGGCGTCGCCGCTGCCGCGCATCTGGCCGCCGCACTCGCGCCCAACGAAACCCACGGGCTGGGCACCTGTGCGTGGCTGGCGGCCGATGTCGCCACCGCACCGCCCATCGTAGACGGCAGAATGGCCTTGCCGCAGTGCCCCGGGCTGTGTATCCAGCCCCACAAAGACCCCGCCTAAGATGCCAACCTTACCGATCGTCCAAGCCTGGGTTCGCCGCATGCCTGCAAACGCCACCGCCCTGATCCTGCCCAATGGCGAAACGCGGCGTTTTGGCGACTGGGCCCCACAGCAAGACGGCCTGCGCCTACTCCATGGCGATACGACAAGCCTTGCGTGCGGCCTCATTGACGCCGCCCTCAGCGGCGACACGGCCTTTCCTTTGCCGCCCGGCATCCAGCCCGAACAACGGCACTTACTGGTCACCCTGGCCCAGGCCGCTGCGACGCCAAAACTGGCGCTCATCATCGCCACCAGCGGCTCGAGCGGCCAACCCAAAGGCGTGCGTCTCTCTTGGCGCGCCATCGCCGCCGCCAGCCGCATGAGCGCCCGGGCGCTAAACTTGCAGCGCGGCGATGCCTGGCTGGTCTGCCTGCCGCTCTATCACATCGGCGGCGCCATGATCCTGTACCGCTGCCTACGCGCCGGGGCCACGGCCGTGGTGCATGACGGCTTTAATGTTGCGGCCATCGCGCGTGACCTTACCGTGCAACGCATCACTCACCTGTCACTCGTACCCGCGATGCTCGCCAAACTCCTGGAGGCGGGCGTTCAACCGGTACCCACATTGAAATGCGTCTTGGTCGGCGGTGCAGCGCTTAATGACACGCTACGAGAACAGGCCCGCGCAGCCGGTTGGCCCATCCGCACAAGCTGGGGCATGAGCGAGACCAGCGCGATGATTACGCTCGACGGTCGACCCCTGCCCGGCGTGAGGCTGCGCGTCGCCCAAACAGGCGTGCTCGAGGTCGCCACTCCAGCCCGCATGACCGGCTATCTGAGTGAAGCGGATATAAACGAATGGGTCACGACACACGACCTAGGGCACCTCGATGCCGAGGGCCGAGTACACATCCTGGGCCGCGCCGATGCGATGTTGATTTCCGGCGGCGAGAACATCCATCCCCTTGAAGTTGAGGCACTACTGACCGCATGCCCAGGCCTGCGTGAGGTCGGCATCACGGGGCTGCATGACCCCGCCTGGGGCGACATCGTCGCCTGTGCCTACCGTGGAGAGATTACGGAAACGGCCCTGGCCGACTGGTGTCGCGCCCATATCCCCGCTGCCCGTCGTCCCCGCCGTTTTCTGCGCCTCGGTCACTTGCCACACTTGGCCAATGGCAAGCTCGACCGCTGCGCACTGCCAAAACTATGGCCGCTCCATCATGACGCGGAAAACCTGGTGGACTGGACATGGGTGGCGAACGAGCTAGAACGACTCGCGCGGACGGCCGGAGAGGCCCAACTGTTAAGCGTCACGCTGCCGCTCTCCCGCTGGCCGGTCGCCGCACGACTCACCCCCACCGACGGCATTTTCTGGCAACGGCCCGATGCGGGCCTACGGATGCTGGGCATGGGTCGTGCCTGCCACTTCACCAGCACCGGCACTGGCCGCTTTGCGGCGCTACAAGCCGCGCATCGGGGCCTCATGGAATCGTTGCGCTACACCCCAAACACCCCACCCCCCCTAGCCTTCACCGGCTTCGCCTTTGCCCCCCACGGCGGTGCGCCGCTGCCTAACACAGCCCTCTGGGTGCCCGAGCTATTGCTGCGCGAACACGCCGGAAAAATCTGGCTAACCCTATCGTATGCCGTCTCTCATTTCCGCCATGCCATGCACCGCTGGCAAGCGCAATGGCAGGCCTTGCAGGCCAAAGACACCTTAGGGAAAAACGAGGCCACCCAGGCGCGCTGCGCAATGCTCGATGCCCAACCCAACCCCATCACAGACGCCCTGTTCCGGGCGCGTGGCCGGGTCGCGCTGGAGGCCATCACGCAAGGCCTCGTAGACAAGCTGGTGTTGACCCGCACGCTGCATCTCGACAGTGGCATGCCCATCCCCCCTGACGCGATCCTCACCACACTCGCTGCACAGCAGCCCAACTGCGCCATCTATGGCGTTAGCCAGGAAGGCCGTGTGTTTCTCGGCGCATCGCCAGAAACCCTGCTGACCTTGCGTGGCGATCAGGTCAGCGCAGACGCGCTGGCTGGTACGGCTTGGCACGAGGCCGCGCTGCCCTTGAGTGCCCACAAAAATCACCGCGAGCACGACTTTGTCGCCCACGCCATCGCCCAAGCCTTGGCCCCTCTGTGTCTGGATTTACGCATCCCTGCCACCCCCGAAGTCATGCAACTCCATGGCCTGAGCCATCTACGACGCCGCGTCACGGCACAACGACAACCGACCACTTCGGCCTTCGATCTCATCGCCCGCTTACATCCCACCTCAGCCGTCGGCGGCGTTCCCCGCGAGGCCGCACTCGACTGGCTGGCACACCAAGGCGATGTACGCAGCGCGTGGTACACCGGCGGCGTCGGCTGGATTGATGCCCGCGGCGATTGCGACATCGCCGTCGCCCTGCGTTGTGGTCTATTTGAAGGCAGCGCAATAACCCTGTACGCCGGTGCCGGTTTTGTCGCCGGCTCCGTCGTCGAGCAGGAGTTCGCCGAGACCGAGGCCAAATTTCATACCCTGCGCGAGGCCATCGCCTGCGCGTGCAAAGAGAGGGCACCCGCATGAACACCGCCACACTCAACCTCGCTTGGGCTGATGCCTTCATCGCCGCCCTAACGGCCGCCGGGTTGCGCCATATTGTGCTCGCCCCCGGCGCCCGTTCGGCCCCCTTGGCGGTTGCCGCCTTGCGTCGCCCGGAGTTGACCTGCCATGTCATCAGCGACGAACGCGCGGCGGGTTATTTTGGCCTCGGCCTGGCCCGCATCACGCGCACACCGGCCGCCGTGATCTGCACCTCAGGTACCGCCGCCGCCAACCTGCTGCCCGCCGTCATGGAGGCCACCCTGGCCGCCGTGCCCCTGCTCATCCTCAGCGCCGACCGGCCGCCCGAGGCGCACGGCTGGGGAAGCAACCAAACCGCCGACCAACTCAAGCTGTATGGCGACCAGGTCCGACGCTTTGTGGCATTACCTGTGCCCTTTGTCCGCGAAGAGGGCAGCCTCGATCTTCGCTTCCTAAACACCCTCGCCGCTCAACTGATCGAGGCCTGTGTGTCACCGCACCCCGGCCCAGTACACGCCAATCAGCCCTTTCGGGAACCGCTGCTACCCATCGACCCCGCCGCCATCCCGCCCGCACCCAACCTGCCCATGTCCGTCACGATTCACGCCCCGGTGCCGCAAGCAGCCTCCGGGATTGAGGCTGTGGCAGCGCGGTTATCCGGACGACCCGGCGTTATCGTCTGCGGTGAGGGTGACTATCCCGAGACCTTCGCCGCAGCACTCGTCGCATTGGCCGAAAAACTGGGCGCACCCATCTTGGCCGAACCGCTCTCCAACCTGCGTTTTGGGCCGCATGACCGCCGCCTCGTCCTAGCCCGTGCATCCCGCTTCTTGCGCCGCACCGACCTGCCCCAACCCGAATGGGTGCTGCGGCTAGGCCGTTTTCCCGTCTCGCGTACATTGGAACGCTGGCTCAGCGGTCTGGAACACACGCTGCACCTCCTGATCGCCCCACCGGGCCCCTGGCCAGACCCGCTCCAGCGCAGCGACATTATCCTGCGCGGCGATGCTTGGGCCACCGTCACAGCCCTGCACGCCGCCCCCACAGCAAGCGCCCCCGCAGGTTGGCTTTCCACCTGGCAGGCCCAGGAGATCGACGCCGCCCAGCACGCCGACCTCTGCCATGATGGCCACGCGTTTGCGCAGGCCGTCAGCACCCTGATTGCGGCGCTACCTGCAAAGGCCGCTCTATTCGTCGGCAATTCATTGTCGATTCGCGCGGTAGATTCATTCTCCGGCACCGATGCCAAGCCCATCGCCCTGTACGGCAATCGCGGCGCCTCGGGTATCGACGGCAATATCGCCACCGCCGCCGGGATCGCCGCCGCCAGCGGCGCGCCCATGGCCGTATTGATAGGCGATCAAACCGCCCTGCACGACTGCGGCAGCTTGGCCTTACTGGCCGGTCGGCCCGTGGTCATCATCGTCGTGGACAATGGCGGCGGCGGCATCTTCGAACAACTGGCCTTCAGTGCGGCCTTGCCACGCGCGCTTTTGACACGCGGCTTTATTGCGCCGCCCCAAGTTGATTTCGCCGCGCTGGCCGCCGCGTTTGGGCTGTCGTATGCCGAGACCGGTGATACACAGCGGCTTCAGCCCCTGCTGGATCAGGCCTTTACCAGCGGCCAGCCGTGGCTCATCCGACTCGCGCTCAAATCAAGCGCGTAAGCGCAGGCAACCTCGATTCGACTGGCTGGGTTACTGCAACGCTTCCGTGGTAAACGGCACCTCCAGCGCCACCTCTTTCAACCGCAGGGTCAAAACCCAGTCACCGCGCCCTGAAATACAAAAAGGCAGGGTGGCCTTGACGCGATAGGTGCCATCCGGGCCCGGGCGCAAGGTGTACAGGTTGTAGCCCATGTTCATGTTGACCATGCTGAAATCGGCCTCGATCTTGCCAGGCCGAGGCGGCTTGACCCAGATCTCAAAGGGTTGCAGGGGGCGAATCTTTTCTGAGATACCGAGTGTGACGGGCCCATCCGCCGTTGCGGCCGTGCAGCCTGCCACCAAATCCGCGCAGGCAATGCGTTGCGCCTTGGCCGGCAGGGGCTGGAACTGTTGCCAAAGAACGACCCCTGCGGCCACGAGCACGACCAGCAAGGCGATTCGGCTGTAGTTTGATTTCAATATCGACATAGCGTTTCCTTTATATTTTCCAGGCACTGCCTTTGACGGCAATACCTTGGGCACCCTGTTGGCGAGCCATTTCCAGTGTTTTTGTAGATTGCCCACCCAAGGCATAAACCGGGATCGGACTGCCGCGCACGATCTTGGCAAAGACCTCCCAACCCAAGGCCGGTTCGCCTGGGTGCGAGGTCGTCGGCAAGACCGGCGACAGCACGGCGAGGTCACAACCGATGGCCGCCGCTCGCGCCAGCTCCTCGGCATTATGGCAGGATGCGGCAACCCATGGCAGATCGGGCCGTGTGGAAAGCGTGGCCAGTTGCTGGCTGTTGAGATGCACGCCAGCGCCGACTTGATCGGCCAGTTCCCGGTTCGCGTTGATCAACAACTTGGCCCCGTGAGCGTGGCAACGCTCGGCCACGGCCTTCGCCAGCGCCGCGTAATCCGCCGGTGCAAAGGCCTTTTCGCGCAGTTGCACCAGTCGCAGGCCGTCTTTCAATCGCGTCTCTAGCCGTGCCAGAAAATCATCGATGCCGTATTTCTCCGCCTCGGAGATCGCATATTCAAAAGGCAGTTGCAGGCCACGCAGGATCGGCCCGTTGGCCGGCAGGATCGGTTCAACCGTGGGATTTTCGGCCCGCGTCCAAGCCAATCCGCCTTGGCCTTCGTGCGGGTGCGGCTCGCCCGTCCATGCGGTGACACGGAAAAAGTGGAGGCGCACCCGGGCGTGTTCGTAGTCGAACTCACGCACGATCCACGGATAGGCCGTCGTCACCGTAATGCCCAGTTCCTCGTGCAACTCGCGGCTCAAGGCGTGTTCCAGCGACTCGCCCGCCTCCACCTTGCCGCCGGGAAACTCCCACCAGCCGGCATAGACGCGGCCCTCGGGCCGACTCGCCATCAGGAACGCCCCGTCCGGGCGCTCGATGACGGCGGCAACGACCTCAACGCGATTCACTTAGCCCCCCCGTTCCCGCGTAGGCGGCCATGCCACGACAGGCATCGACACCCATCGTCGTTAGATCAGCTGCGGTATTCGGCATTGATCTTCACATAGTCGTAGGAAAAGTCGCAGGTCCACACGGTGGCGGCAGACGGACCCCGGGCAAGATCGACGCGGATGCGGATGTCAGCGTTTTTCATCACGGCCGCCCCCTCGGCCTCGACATAGCGGGCGGCACGACCACCGTGCTCGGCCACTAATACATCCCCTAACCACATCCGAACGCCATTTACATCGAGGTCAAGGATGCCAGCATAGCCGATGGCAGCGAGGATGCGGCCCAGGTTGGGGTCGGAGGCAAAGAAGGCGGTCTTGACCAAGGGCGAACGGCCAATGGCGTAGCCGACCTGTTTGCACTCGGCCTCCGTCGCGCCGCCCTCGACGGCGATCTCCATGAACTTGGTGGCCCCTTCGCCGTCGCGAACGATGGCCTGCGCCAGTTCGATCATCAGCTCGGTGATGGCGTCGCGCAGGGCCGGGAAGCGGGCATCGCCATCGTCCAGGATGACGGGGGCCGCCGTAGCGCCGGTGGCGGTGAGGATGCAGGAATCGTTGGTCGAGGTGTCGCCATCGACGGTGATGCAGTTGAAGGACTTGTTGACCGCGTGACGCAGGATGGCTTCCAGGGCTTCACAGGAGACCGGCGCGTCGGTGGCGAGAAAACTCAGCATGGTGGCCATGTTGGGATGGATCATGCCGGAGCCTTTGGCGATGCCGGTGATGACGAAATCGACGCCGCCCAGGTTGAGGCGACGGCTGGCCGCCTTGGACACGATGTCGGTCGTCATGATGGCCTCGGCCGCCTGCGCCCAGTTCGCTGGCTTGAGGTCGGCAATGGCATCCGGCAAGGCGGCGATAATCTTACCGACCGGCAAGGGCTCGAGGATGACGCCGGTGGAGAAGGGCAGGATTTGTTCGGGTTTGAGGCCGAGTAAATTGGCCGCGGCGATGCAGGTCTCGCGGGCGCGCATCAGGCCATCCTCACCCGTGCCGGCGTTGGCATTGCCGGTATTAACCACGAGGGCACGAATGCCAGTCTCGTTATGCAGGTGTTCTTTGCATACCGTCACCGGTGCGGCGCAAAAACGGTTTTGGGTGAACACACCGACGGTCTCTGAATCGAGTGCAACACGCATCACCAGCACATCTTTACGGCCGGGCTTTTTGATGCCCGCAGAGGCAATGCCGAGCTCAATGCCAGGCACGGGCAACAGGGCGGCGGGATCGGGGGCGGTGAGATTAACGGGCATGAGGCTACCTTACAGAGGATAAGTTCGCGGTAATTTTAGCCGTTGCCGCCCGAGTCGGGCATGACAAATACTTGGCCGTCGCCATAGAGTAGGGCGGCCTGCACCGGCTGACCCGGATAGATCAGCATGACCGCCGCCCTATAGGCCTCCATCTGCGCTCGGTGCGGTTCAGAACGACAGGCCAGATCGGCCTCGTTCAATCCGCCCGTCTTGTAGTCAAGGATCCACCAACCATCGGCCTGGCGCACCAGCCGGTCGATACGCCCCAAGGCCCCGGCTGCATCCACAAAGTCCATTTCATTGCGCACCTCCAAGCACTGCGCCGGATCAAAAAATCGCCGTGCTGCCGGGCTGCTACGCATACGCTCGCCCGCCTCGGCGACCGCTCGGAAGTCGTCCGCCGACAAGCCCAGGCGTTCGCGCAGGGCAGGCCCCTCAAAATCGTCATGGAGCTCTAGATAACGATGCACACGAATACCAAACTCGGTCTCGGCCGCCGGCGGCGCAAGGCGTTCTCCGACGGGCTTCAAGTCTGGCAGGGCCGATAGCCACCGGGGTTCTGTGTATAGCGTCTCGGATGCGCCATGGCCGGCGGCTTCCCTATCCAGATCCCCGAGGCCCACCTCCAGATCCCCGGGCCCCGCCTCCCGATCTCCCACCAAGGCCAGCCACGACCCTTCCGGCGGTTGAAGGGCCTTGCCACTCAGCCTGCCGCTGAGCACCAAGACCTGCCGGGCGCGGGTCATGGCCACATAGAGCAGGTTGTAGCGCTCGCGCTCGGCCAGGGCCGCATCGGCCTCCAGCAAGGCATCTCGGCCATGGCCAAACCACCCCTTCGTACCCATCAAGGAGAAATGGGTCGGGCGCTCCGAGTCCGGCGGCCAGTCAACGAGGATATCCGGAACGCTACGGTCAGGCTTTTCGTCCGCCTTGATGAGATAAACGATCGGCGCCTCCAGCCCTTTGGCGGCATGGATGGTCATGATGCGCACCACATCACCCACCGCGACGGGGGCCTCATCCGGCGCCTCGTCGCCCGCCTTGCGGCGCAGGGCGGTCAGCCGATCGAGAAACTGCGGCAGGCTGGGATAACGGCCACCGCCCTGTTGCAGACCTTGGGCGAGGAGGGCGCGCAGATTGGCCAACGCCGAAGGCGCGCGATCGGGCGGCAGCGCGGCGGCATAACGCGCCTCCAGATCGGCCTCGTGATAAATCCGGTCGAGCACATCGTGCGGCGGCAGGCGGGTCGCCATCGCTCGCCAAGCCGTCAACTGGCGGGCCGCGCGCTGCAAGGCATTCGACAGGCCCGGTTGTTCCCGCTGACTTTGTTGCTGACTTTGTTGCAAACGCATCAACCACGGGCCCATCGGCGCCAACTCCGAGCCATCGCCGTGCGCCAACAGCCACAGATCGGCCTCGCTGCAGCCGTAGATCGGGCTACGCAAGACCTGCACCAAGGCCAGGTCATCCTCAGGATTAACCAAAACTCGCAGCAGGGCGAGGACATCCTCAACCTCCAGCGCGTCCAACAGGCCACCCCGCCGACCGGTCAGATAGGGAATATCCGCCGCGCGAAAAGCGGCCTCAAAGGCCTCCAGACCGCTGCGCTTGGCGCACAACACCAACACATCCGCGTAGCGCGCCGGCCGCCTCCGGATCTGTCCGACCTCACCAAACTCAACCTCGATTCGGCCTACCACGCCTTGGATATGGACCGCGACGGCGGCGGCCTCATCGGCCCGGTTATCCGGCGTCTCCGCGATGGCCTCACGCAAGGGATCGCGCAGGCCCTGACGCGGGGGCGTTTCCGGCGCTGGAGCCGTTGGCAAGATTAAACGCTGGCAGGAACCCGGTCGTGACAGCGCATGGGCCATGTGCGCGGTGAAGCGCGGATAACGTTCGCCCAGCGGCAAGAAGGTCTGGTTAATCCAGTCCACAATAGCGGGCGCGCAGCGGCGGGTGTGGTTTTCTGCCGCCGTACGCGCCGCAAAGTGGGTCTCAAGAAACTGCCGCGCCGCCTCGAACAAGCGCGCATCCGCCCGCCGAAAACGATAGATCGACTGCTTTGGATCGCCGACCAGAAAGACCGTCGGGCGATCGCCATCGGCCCCGTAGGCCTCCAGCCAGACACGCAAGATCCCCCATTGCACAGGATTGGCATCCTGAAACTCGTCCAACAACAGATGCCGCCAACGCGCATCTAGGCGCGCCAACAGGGCATCGGCATGGTCCGGGCTGTGCAACAGGCGCGCCGCAAACCATTCGGCATCCGAGTAATCGAGGCCATCGCGTTGCGCCTTCTGTTGCTGATAATGCGCGGCCAGATCAACCGCCAGCGGCAACCAATGGCCCTGTAGCCAAAGGGCGCGGACATCGCGCTGGCGGGACAAGGCCTGCTGCAGGGCCTCGGCCAAGAATTCGTAAAGCTCAAAATAGCGCGCCATCCCCGCTGCGCCAAGCCGACCCTCCATCGCCTTGCTCGGCTTGACGTCCCGATAGGGCTCCTGCTCCGTGCTCAGCAATGCCGCCACGAATGACTCTGGCGCACCGCTATCAATAGCCTGTTGTAAACGAAGTAATCGCTCACCTCCCCGCACGCCGCCGTTCTTTGCCTGCAAAGGCAAGAACTCCCGGCAGGCCTCCTGAAAGGCCACCGAGTGCACCCGATCGGCCAGCGGCTCTTCACCTGCGCGCACCCCCAGCATGGCCGCCAGATCGGCAAGATTCTCTGCCACCGGATCGCCTCGCCCCTCGGCCCAAGCCGACCAGTCGCTATATACGGGAAGAAACTTGTGCAGGCGCTCCTTCAGGGTTTGCAAGCTGAGATCAGGGGCGGCGAACAGGGCTTGCAGATGCGCATGCAAGGCCACCTTGTCCGCGTGGCGCAGGGTCTCCAGCCAGGTCTGCCAAGCCTCATCGATCCGCAGGGCCGTGTCGTCAAGGATCTGACTGGGCACTCGTTCGACCAACGGGGCACGGGCCAGTAAGTGCAGAAACCAGCCGTGAAAGGTCGTGATCATCGGCCCCGGCCGCGCCTGTGCCACCCGCTCCAGCAGGCCACGCGCCCTCGGCAACGCGGCCTCGGCCTCCGTCAGGGAAAGGCCGCGTTCACGCAGGAATGCCAAGACCTGCTCGTCTGCCTCGCAGGCCAGGTACATAAGCCACTCGTCCAGCCGCGCCCGCATCTCGCCCGCCGCCTTGCGCGTAAAGGTGATTGCCAACAAGGCGGAGGGCGGTTCGCCCGCCAACAAGAGCCGCAACACGCGCGACACTAGAAGCCAGGTCTTACCGCTGCCCGCGCAGGCCTCGACAACAAAACTACCTTCGGGATTGAGGGTCTCGATCGGCGTCACCCTGGACGCTTCTGGTTGTTCAGTGCGCATGCGCGCCCCATCGACGCAGCCAGACGCGCAGGCGGCGGAAATCATCGCCGGACAGGCTGTCCGGCAGGATCAAAACGCGGCCTTGCTTGCCCGGCGGTTGTCCGTCCCCTTGCGCCTTAAGGATCAAGGAGCAATACAGCGGGGTGACATGACTGGCCCCATCCACTTGGCAGGCCACCCATGGGGCGTCGGGCGCAATCCCTGCGCTGTAGTGCAACACCCCATCGGGATCTGCCCGCAAACGATAACCTCGCAAGGGTGGCAACCCGAACAGCGACGCGCCGACCAGCATCGCGGCCAAGCCCTGAACGGCCCAAGGCAGTGCCGCCAAGCCGATCGCCAGCCAAGCCAATCCGTGCAGGCCCCACAAGAGGGCGCGCAAGATTCGGGAAGGTGCCACTTCAAAGGACATCCGCTCTCCAGACTCCACCGCTACAATGCCAACACCGCACACCAAGGCCTTTCTGATGCCCACCGCCTTACGACGCTCCCCGTGCCTCGCCGCTCTATGCCTCGCCGCTCTATGCCTGGGTCTCCCAGCGCAGGCAGCCTTAACCGCGCCCTTACCCTTACCCATCGCTCAGGCCCTCGCACGCGCCAACATCCCTGCCGAGGCCGTCGGTCTTTGGGTACAACCGAGCGGCCAGACCGAGCCCAGCCTCATCCATCAAGAACAGCACCTCTTCAACCCGGCCTCGGTGATGAAACTCGTCACCACCCTAGCCGCCCTAGACCGTTTCGGCCCCGCGCACACCTTCCAGACCGAGGTGTTGGTCGATGGCCCGATCCAGAACGGCATCTTGGACGGTTCACTCTATATCCGGGGCGGCGGTGATCCCACCCTGACAACCGAGCGCGCTTCCGCCCTGTTGCGCACCCTGCGCGCCCGTGGACTGCAAACCGTCCGCGGCGATCTGATCCTAGATGACCAGTATTATGCCCTGAGCCTCCCCAACCCGGCCGAATTCGATGGCGCCGCAGAGCGCCCCTACAACGCTCCACCAGCCGCCTTGCTATTTAATTACAACACCCTGGCCCTGACCTTTACCCCCCAAAATGGGGGCATCGAGGTCCGCGCCGAACCGCCTATCTTGACTATCAAGGCGGAGGTACGCCTCGGCAATGGGGCCTGCAACGGGTGGCAGGAACGCCTGAAACCGATCATCCAGGGCCACGAGATTCATCTGCAGGGTGACTATCCCCTGGCCTGTGGCACACGAACGGCTTGGTTCAATCTACTCCCCCCCGCCGACAACAACCGCCTCCATATCGCCAGCCTGTGGCAAGAACTCGGTGGCCGCCTCGACGGGCAGATCCGCCACGGGACGACCTCGGAGACCGCGCGAAGCCTCCTCAAGTTTGCCTCGCGCCCCTTGGCCGAGATCGTGCGCGACATCAATAAACACAGCAACAATGTCATGACCCGCATGCTGTTCCTGAATCTGGGTGCCGCCCAGTTTGGGGCCCCTGCCACCCCCGAAAAGGCGCAACGGGCCGTCGATGCCTGGCTTGCCCAGCGTGGGCTCACCCTACCGGGACTCGTCATGGATAACGGCGCCGGACTGTCCCGCGAGGCCCGCTTGACCCCCGCAGGTCTGGGTCAGCTCCTGCACTGGGCCCGTGCACAGCCTTGGTTTTTCGAATTTGCCGCCTCCTTGCCGGCCTTGGGCATCGACGGAACCCTGCAAAAACGCGCGTCCCCGCCCCACCTGATCGGCCGCGCCTATCTCAAAACCGGGAGCCTGCGCGGGGTTCGCGCCTGGGCCGGTTATCTACAAGACGGACGCCATGCTGGGGCCAACGGATGGCACACCTTGGTTCTGATTCTCAACCACCCCAACGCTCAAGAGGCGGGCCCGATCTTGGACAGCCTGCTGAATACGCTCTCTCCAGCGGACGAATCTAAACGCCCGTCCGGTGATTAATGGCTCTCTAATGCAGCATAACAGCAAACACTTACGCACATTGGGATATACCCTTCGTCCTCGGCTTCACACAAATACCAAGCCTCTGTCAATTAAATGTAACATATTGTTTTTGCACGATTTAATATTTTGTTCAAATTGTGCGCAAGGGCGTAAGGGCCTTGATTCGAGAAGGGGTTGAGCGTGTTTAAGTCCTGTTTTGCACAGACTTATCCACAGGATTTGTGGATAAGTTTTTCGTACCAGTCGGGTCAAGCAGTTCGCTCGTCTTCGAAGAATTTACTTTAACTTGGATAGGGTGTTGGCTGGTTTATGACGCAGCGCATTGCACAGGTCGCCATTGACATCCCTCTGGCTCGTCTTTTTGACTATCGAACGAACGACGCCGAACCCGGCGATGTGGGACGGCGGGTCATCGTACCCTTCGGCAAGGGCCGTGCAGAAAGTTTGCAGGTCGGGATTCTGGTCGCCCTCGTGGAACCGGGCGAGCTCGATGATGCTGCCTTAGAGGCGACGCTAAAACCCCTGCACCGCATTGATCGCGACCTCGCTCCCCTGCCGGTCGATCTGATCGAGATGGCCCGCTTTGCGGCAGACTATTATCAGTTTCCCCTCGGTGCCACCCTGCTAGCGCTCCTGCCTCCCGCCCTGCGCCAGCCGCGTTTTCGCTTGCCGCCACCGCCCGCCTATCGGCTGACCGAGGCCGGGCGGCAGCACAGCGCGACCCTCAAATCCAACGCCCACGCCCAGCAAGCCTTGGCGGCCCAACTGGACAGTGGGGCACAACCCCGGGAAGCGCTCAAGCCCTTCAATACACTACTCACCCGCTGGCTCCGGGAAGGCTGGGTGGAGGCCTGCCTCCCGACGCGCGATAGCACCCCCGCCGTCTCGCCCCCTCTGACCGACGAACAGGCGACAACGCTGGCCTCCCTGCGCCAATCTCATGGCTTCGGGGTCCATCTCATCCACGGGATTACCGGCAGCGGCAAGACCGAGATCTACCTGCAACGCAGCGCCGATTTTATGGCCGCAGGTCAACAGGTCCTTATTCTGGTCCCGGAGATCCATCTCACGCCGCAATTCACCGAGCGGATCCTGCACCGCTTTCCCGATCGGCGCGTCGTCCTGCTACACAGCTTGCTGGCCGATGGCGAACGCTTGGCGGCCTGGCTGGCCTGCTTGAATGGCGAAGCGGATATTGTCCTCGGCACCCGACTCGCCCTCTTCGCGCCGCTGACCCGCCTGGGCCTGATCGTGGTCGATGAAGAACACGACACCTCCTATAAACAAGGCGAGGGCCTGCGCTATTCGGCCCGTGATCTGGCCATCTGGCGCGCCCGCCAGTCCCATGCCCAGATCCTCCTGGGCTCTGCAACCCCCTCGCTAGAAACCTGGCATAACGCCCAACGCGGCCGCTATCAGCGGCACACCCTGGCCACACGAGCCGTACGCGGGGCCGCCCTGCCCGAAATTCGCCTCGTTGATTCTCGCACCGACCGGCCACGCCAAGGCCTGTCGCGCACCCTCACCGAGGCCCTTGAGGCCGGTCTCAAGCGCGGCGAACAAAGCCTGGTTTTCATCAATCGGCGCGGCTATGCCCCGGCCCTGATCTGCCAGGCCTGCCAGCATATTGTCGACTGCCCCCGCTGTACCGCGCATCAAGTCCTCCACCGAGGCCCGCCCGGCGACCGTCTACTCTGCCACCACTGCGGCCATGAGCAGTCGGTCCCGCCGGCCTGTCCGAGCTGTGGCTCGCATGATCTGCGTGCGGGTGGACAAGGCACACAACGGGTGGAAGAAACCCTCGCCGAACGCTTTCCCGAGGCACGCATCCTGCGTGTCGATCGCGATAGCACCCGCCGAAAAGGGGCCTTTGCCGCCATGCGCGAGGCCATCCAGCGCCACGAGGTTGACCTCATCGTCGGCACCCAGATCCTGGCCAAGGGCCACGACTTCCCAGACCTCACTCAAGTCGGCGTAATCGGTGTCGACTACGCCTTGCAGGCCCCCGATTTTCGCGCCAGTGAGCGTCTTTTCGCCCAGCTCATGCAAGTCAGCGGGCGCGCCGGGCGGGCTGAAAAACCCGGCACCGTCTGGATCCAAACCGACTGGCCGCAGCACCCCCTCTTCGTCGCGCTACGCCACCACGACTATGCGGGCTTTGCCCAGCACACCTTGCGCGAACGACGCGAGTCCGGCCTGCCGCCTTTCATGCATCTGGCCATATTGCGCGCCGAGGCCGCCCACATGACCTCAACAATGGCCTTTCTGGAGGCCGCCAAGGCCTGTCTTCCCAGCCCCGACCCCGTCCTTCTGTTCGACCCGGTCCCCGCCCTCATAACGCGCATTGCCCATCACGAACGCGCCCAGATGTTAGTGCAATCGACTCACCGCGAGGCCCTGCAGGCCTACCTGCAACGCTGGGTCACGCTGTTAAAAACCCTGCCGACGCGAGGCGTGCGCTGGTCGCTGGATGTGGATCCGGCCGAATTCTAGTAACCCGCGCCAGGGGCTGTCGAGGCTATAATCGCGCAACCTTAAGGCTGCGCCATGACCTATCTCGATCCCAAACACCAACTTTCCCTTGCCTTTGCCCGCGCCCGTGATCACATTGCGCCCGGCAGCGATGCCGCCATCACCATTGAGCGCCCGCGCCAGGCCAGCCATGGCGATCACGCCTGCAACCTGGCGATGCAACTGGCCAAGGCCCTGAAACGCAACCCGCGCGAGGTCGCTGCCGAACTGCTTGCCGCGCTCGATTCGCCCGTGATCGCACGCGCCGAGATCGCCGGTCCCGGCTTCATCAATCTCTTCCTTCATCCCAGCGCGCGCCAAGCCATCGTCCCGCACATCCTCGCCGCCGGTGCCAACTTTGGCCGTAGCGCAACCGGTGCCGGACAATCCATCCAAGTCGAATTTGTCTCTGCCAACCCGACGGGCCCGTTGCATGTCGGCCACGGGCGCGGCGCGGCGTTTGGTGCCAGCCTGGCCAATGTGCTCGACTTTGCCGGCTACACGGTCGCGCGTGAATACTATGTCAACGACGCCGGCCGGCAGATGGACATCCTGGCGCTGTCCACCTGGCTACGCTATCTGGAATTACAGGGCGAGACGCTGGCCTTCCCACCCAACGCCTATCAGGGCGACTATGTGCGCGACATGGCGCGCGGCATTCAGTCGGCCCATGGCGACCGCTACCGCCGCGCCGCTGCCGAGGTTTATGCCAGCGCACCGGATGTGGCAACCGATCCGGATTCGCATCTCGATCACCTCATCGCCCGCGCCAAGGCCCTGCTCGGTGCCGATTATGACTTCGTGCACGGCTACGCCCTCACCGAACAACTGGGCGATTGCCGCAACGACCTGACCGAATTTGGCGTCACCTTCGATCACTGGTATTCCGAACGCACCCTGCATGACGCCGGGCTGATCGACAAGGCCGTGGCACAACTTCAGCAACACAAGCACATCTACGAACAAGATGGCGCGCTGTGGTTCCGCTCCACCGCCTTTGGCGACGAAAAGGATCGCGTGGTCAAGCGCGACAACGGCATCTACACCTATTTCGCCGCTGACATTGCCTATCACCTCAACAAGTTCGAGCGCGGTTTTGATCGTGTCATCGACATCTGGGGTGCCGATCACCACGGCTACATCGCGCGCGTCAAAGGCGCCCTGACCGCCGCCGGGGCCGATGCCGAACGCCTGACCGTAGCCCTGGTGCAATTCGCCGTGCTCTACCGCGACGGCCAGAAGGTGCCCATGTCCACCCGTTCGGGCCAGTTCGTCACCCTGCGCGAACTGCGCCACGAAGTGGGCAACGACGCCTGCCGCTTCTTCTATGTGCTGCGTAAATCCGAGCAACACCTGGACTTTGACCTCGACCTCGCCAAGAGCCAATCGAACGAAAATCCGGTCTATTACATCCAGTACGCCCATGCGCGCATCTGTCGCGTATTGGCCGCTTGGGACGGCAACCGCAGCGATCTGGCCCAGGCCGATATGAGCCTGCTGTCTGAACCCCAGGCCCTAGCCTTGCTGGAACGGCTGGCCGAGTTCCCGGCCATGTGCGCCGATGCCGGACGCGATTTCGCACCGCATAGCGTGGCCTACTATCTAAAAGACTTGGCCGCTGACCTGCATGGTTTTTATACGGCCTGCCAGTTCTTGGTCGATGACGAAGCCCTGAAGAACGCCCGCCTAGCCTTAATTACCGCGACGCAGCAGACCCTGCGCAGCGGCCTCGCGCTGCTCGGCGTTTCAGCACCGGACTCCATGTAAACCCTCATGGCGCGGCGCGACTTCAAAACCGCTACCCACACCCCCGCCGCCCATGGCCGCAAATCTGGGCGTGGCACCCTGATCATCTTGGTTGCTGGCATGGCCTTAGGGATTGTCCTCACCCTTGCCATCACCCAGTGGCTGGCCTCAAAACCGGAAGCAGAAACGCCCGCCCCGGCGCCCAAGATCCCCTCGACCAAGGACCCGGCGCCCAAGCATCGTCCCCCGCCCAAGCCCAACCCCGCGCCGATGGAAAGCATTTCGCCCTCGCCCAAGGCCCCTGCGGCCCGCGTTGTGCCCCCCGTCACGGCGACCGTCTCCGCTGCGCGTCCGGCCGCGGCCGCCCCGATCAGTAAACCGACCCCAAAGACCGACACTATCGAGGACGTCTTTGTCAGAAATAAGACGCCGACCCTCTCCCCTCCGATTAAGCCGCGTGAGATCTGGTGGTTACAGATCGCCGCCCTGCGCAAGGAAGAGGATGCCCGCCGCCTGCGAGGCCGCCTGTTACTCCTCAATCTGGATGTCGTCATTAGCCCCAGCAACGATGGCACAACCTACCGCGTCCGGGTTGGCCCCTACAAGACCGAGGCCTTGGCTCGCGAGAGCGAGGGCCTGCTCAACCGCAACAATCTCACCCCCCGTCTTATCAAAGAGCCGGTGTTTCCCTAGCCCCCTTGATTCATAGCCACCTGCCGAGGCCCTCATGTCCCACCCCTTTTTGCGCCCCTTGATCACCCTGTTCCTGACGCTCTGCACTGCGTTGAGCCTATCGGCCCACGCCGCCCAACTGGGCAAGGACTATAT
The DNA here is from genome assembly GCA_945890495.1 of Bordetella parapertussis. GTDB lineage: Bacteria > Pseudomonadota > Gammaproteobacteria > Burkholderiales > Thiobacillaceae > QYQG01. The sequence continues at coordinate 70,256 of CAMDCO010000005.1, forward strand.
CGAGATCAAGCCCGCCCATGCCACCACCACACCGGGCAAGGTCGAGGTACTCGAATTTTTCTGGTACGGCTGCCCACACTGCTATCAGTTGGAGCCCGAACTCCTCCTGTGGGCCAAGAAACTGCCGCGCAATGTGACGCTCATCCGTCAACCGGCGGTGCTGGGCGAGAGCTGGATGACCCTGACCCAGGCGTATTACGCGCTAGATAGCCTGGGCGAGATCCCGCGCCTGCATGGCCCCCTCTTCAACGCCCTCCACAACGAAGGGCGCCGCTTCAACACACCCGAAAGTGTGATCAGCTGGGCCACCCCCCACGGTGTGAATCCGGACAAACTAAAGGCCGCCTTCCAATCCTTCAGCGTCCATACCAAGGCCAACCGCGCCAAGCAAATCAGCCAGGAATACCGGCTGGATGGGGTGCCTGCCCTCGTCATTAACGGCAAGTACCTGACCTCTCCGTCCATGGCCGGCAGCTATGCGGGGGTGCTACGGGTCGCGGATGAATTGATTGCCCAAGAACTCAAAAATCTGGGTAAATAACTCCGTGCGCGGAGAGGCCCCCCTTATTGCCCGCGCATCCGTTATGATCCACATGTACTAATCGAAGTAAGGATCACTGACCGTGACAAACATTCGTGTCCTGATCATTGACGACCACCCCTTGCTACGCATGGGTATCCGCGGCCTGATCGAAGCGAGCCCCGACTTGGAAGTGGCGGCTGATTGCGCCGACTTGGCCAGCGCACGCGCTTGGCTGGAAACCGCGCGCGCCGATGTCGCCATCGTCGATCGCAGCCTGCCGGATGGTGACGGTCTCGAACTCCTTCCGACCCTGAAGGCGCAGGGCACCAAGACCATTATCCTGACCGTGGAAGACGACGATGTCGAGATTCGCGCCGCCGTTGAGGCCGGCGTGGACGGCTACCTGCTCAAGTCCTCCGACAGCGATCAGATCCTCATGGCCATCAGCATGGTCCTCAAGGACAGCACCGCATTCCCGTCCCACATCCTGCAAAAACTGACGAATGGGCAGGTCGATGCACCGCTTGCACGCCTGTCGGCACGCGAAATCGAGATCGCCGAATCGGTCGCAGAGGGCCTCAGCAACAAGGTCATCGGCGCCCGCCTGCATCTGTCCGACAACACCGTGCGCAACCATCTGGCCCACATCATGCAAAAGCTTGGCCTGCATAATCGCGTTCAGGTCGCCACCCTCATGTTGCAGCATATCCGCCGCAAACAAAGCCCGCCTCGGTAATGACGGCTCCGATTGGCCTCTTTGGAGGTACTTTTGACCCCATACACCTAGGACACCTGCGCTTGGCCGACGAATTGGGTGCGGCACTAGGGTGCAGCGTAGTGCGTTTTTTGCCCACCGGAACGCCCCCCCATCGCCATCCACCGCAGGCCAGTGCCGCCGCCCGGCGTGACATGGTCGCGCTTGCCATCGCGGACAACCCCCGCTTCAGTCTCGACGAACAAGAGATCCACCGCACCGACCCCTGCTTCATGGTTGACACATTAACGGCCATGCGAGCAGAAGTGGGCACTCACACACCACTGGTCTTGTTTTTGGGGAGCGATGCCTTCATGGGCCTGACGACCTGGCACCGTTGGGCCGAACTATTCAATCTGGCCCACCTTGCCATCGCCCATCGCCCGGGTTTTAGCCCCCAAACCTGGGATGACAGCCTACCCGACGCCCTGCGCCAAGCACTCGACCTGCGTTTTAGCGCAAGCCCTAGCGATCTTGAAATGACGCCGGCTGGCCATATTTACCTACACCCCATCACTCAGATGGATATTGCCGCTCGCCGCATTCGCAGCGCCTGTCACAAGGGCGAAAGCGTGCGTTATTTGGTACCCGACAGCGTACGGGCCTATCTAAACCAACACGACCTCTACCGCCAAAAAACCCCATGGATACCAAAAAACTCACCAAAATCGCCATTGCCGCCCTTGAAGACATCAAGGGCAAGGACATCACCGTGCTCGATGTCGCCCACCTCACCTCCCTGTGCGAAAAAATGATCATCGCCAGTGGTGATTCCAACCGTCAGGTCCGCGCGCTGGCCGATCATGTCCGAGAAAAGATCAAGGAGGCCGGAGGCGACATCATCGGCACGGAAGGCGAAGACGGCGCCGAATGGATCCTGGTCGATGCCGGCGACATTGTTGTGCATGTCATGCATCCGGTCACCCGCCAGCACTACAACCTCGAAGAGTTGTGGGGTGCCACCACCCGGATGCGGGCGCACGACCCCCGTACGAAGCCCTAAATCCCGCCACGGCTCGTGCCACGGCATGGCCAAGAAGATCCCGACCCACCCCAAGTACCCCGAGCGTATCTGCTGGGGCTGTGACAAATATTGCGCCGTCGATGCCATGCTCTGCGGCAACGGGGCCGTCCGCGCACAACACCCCGTCGAACTATTCGGGGAAGACTGGCTCGATTGGGAACCGGCTTCGCTCCACCCGCACACGCCACCCCTGAAAAACACCGATCGATGATCAGGGCAGGGGGCAGGGGGCTGGGCGTCCGTTGATTTAACCCAGACCCTCCATTAGACCCCTTTCGTAGGTCGGCATTCCTATGCCGACAATCCTCCTCCGGCGGGGTTGTCGCCGGTTCGTTCAATGGCGCTCTGAGGCCGAACCAACGGGAAGGGATTCCCGCCCTGCTTCGACTCGTTGATGTTTGTGGCATCAACTTCTAATGTAAACACGGGGTTTAATCAGGGCGCGGGAACTACTCCACCGTCACGGACTTCGCCAGATTACGCGGCTTGTCGACATCGGTGCCCCGCGCACAGGCGGTGTGGTAAGCCAAGAGCTGCAGCGGGACGACATGGAGGATGGGTGACAGATCGCCGTAATGCTCTGGCAAGCGGATAACATGGATCCCATCACTGCTGGCGATCTGGGTATCGGCATCCGCAAAGACATAAAGCTGACCGCCCCGCGCACGCACCTCCTGCATGTTGCTCTTCAGTTTTTCCAGCAGCGCGTCGTTGGGTGCCACCACCACCACCGGCATGGCCTCCGTCACCAGCGCCAGCGGGCCGTGCTTGAGCTCGCCGGCCGGGTAGGCCTCGGCGTGAATATAGGAGATTTCCTTGAGCTTAAGCGCACCCTCAAGCGCGATCGGATAGTGCAAACCGCGTCCAAGGAAGAGTGCGTTCTCCTTGCGCGCGAAGGCCGTGGACCAGGCAATGATTTGCGGCTCCAGGGCCAGTACCGCGTTGAGGGCCTGTGGTAGATGACGGAGCTGATGGATGGTCTCGGGTTCAGACGCGGCATCCAGTCGGCCGCGCACTTTGGCCAGCGTCAGGGCCAGCAGGTAGAGGGCCACCAGTTGTGTGGTAAAGGCCTTGGTCGAAGCAACGCCGATTTCGACGCCGGCACGGGTCAGGAAGGAGAGGGCGGTTTCGCGCACCATGGCGCTGCTGGCGACATTACAGACGGCAAGGGTGTGGCTATGTCCTAGGGCCTTGGCGTGGCGCAGGGCGGCCAGGGTGTCGGCCGTCTCTCCCGATTGCGAGATGACCACGACCAGCGCATTGGGGTTAGGCACCGTCGTGCGATAGCGATATTCGCTGGCGATTTCGACCTGACAGGGGATGCCAGCCACCGCCTCAAGCCAGTATTTAGCCGTGCAACCAGAGTAATAACTGGTCCCGCAGGCGAGGATGAGGACACTGTCAATGGCGGCAAAATGCGCCGCCGCTTCGGCACCAAAGAGATCCGGCTGAATGTGCAGAATATCGTCCAGGGTATCGGCCACGGCGCGCGGCTGTTCAAAGATCTCCTTTTGCATGTAATGCTGGTAGGGCTCCAGCTCGACCGCGAGGGAAATGGCCTGCACCGCCTGCATGGGGCGCGTTACAGGCTGTCCGTGCGCGTCTTCAATATGCAGACCCGAGGCGCCCAGCGCGACGATATCGCCCTCTTCAAGGAAGGCCATTTGTGTCGCGCTGCCGGCGACCGCCAAGGCATCGGAGGCGAGAAAATGCACTCCATCGCCCACCGCAACCACGAGCGGCGAACCGGAACGCGCGCCAATCAGCGTATCGGGCTGATCAGCCGCCATGACGGCAATCGCGTAGGCCCCATGAAGCTCGGCCACGGCCGCGCGTACACTGGCCAGAAGATCGCCCGCCGATGCCGTATCCGGCGTGGTATACGCGAGGTGAACCAAATGGGCGATGACCTCCGTATCGGTCTCCGACTCAAACACATAGCCCATGGCCTGCAGGCGCCGGCGCAGGTCTTCATAATTTTCGATGATGCCGTTGTGCACGACCGCAATCAGGTCGCGTGAGACATGTGGGTGGGCATTCAGGGTATCCGGCTTGCCATGCGTGGCCCAGCGCGTGTGGGCGATACCCAGCCCCCCCGTGAGCTGTTCTGTCTGTGTCTTGAGATCCGCTACGCGAGCTGTGGTACGGCTGCACTGCAATCGGCCATCCGCGACGACGGCAACGCCACACGAGTCGTAACCCCGATATTCCAGCCGACGCAGCCCTTCAACCAGGACCGGAACACAATTACCCGCACCAATGGCACCCACGATCCCGCACATACGACTTTCCTATGGATTCAGTGGCCGCAAGTGTACGCGATCACGCGCGCGTCGGGCGGCATTGCATGAGCCTTATTGAGCCAAACGCTTGCGTGCGGCCACCAACTGCTCCGGGGTCAGGCGTTTTTCGACAGAGTCACGCGCCCGGGTGGCTGTCGGAAATTGCTTGGCCTCGGCGCGGCTGAACCAAACCCAGGCCCATTCCAGATCCTTTTCCACGCCTTCGCCCCGCAGATAGGAGAGGCCGAGATAAAACTGGGCAGCCGCATGGCCCTGGCGTGCGGCCAGTTTCAGCCAACTGATAGCCACGCCTTGCTCAGGATCAACCAAAAGCCCCCTCGAATAAATCTGGTAGAGGCCATATTGCGCATCCGCGTGACCTTCGGCCGCCAGAGACTCCCACGCCTGCCGCGCCACGGTGTAATCAAACATGTTGAACGCCGTGCGCGCCGCCGCCACCGGGTCCTTCGGGGTCACCACCGGGTTCACCACGGAACTAAAGGTGCTCACGGACTTTATGTCCGTTGCAATGGACAGCGCCTCTTCTGCGGCAACCCCCTGCACAACGCTTGCGCCCGCACACGCCAACGACGCACTCAACAACCAATACTTCATCTTAGAGCCCCTTACTTCACATTCTTGACGGGTCTCTTCCATCCGCTCAGGGATATTTGTTTGGCACGCGACAGGGTCAATTGCCCCGCCGGCGCATCTTTTGTTAGTGTTGTACCCGCCCCCAGCGTAGCGCCCCGACCGACCGTCACCGGCGCGACCAACTGGGTATCCGAGCCGATGAAGGCCTCGTCTTCAATAACTGTACGATGCTTGTTGGCGCCATCGTAATTACAGGTAATCGTACCCGCACCGATGTTGACCTTACGGCCCACCGTCGCATCGCCCACATAGGATAAGTGATTGATCTTGGAATTAAACCCCACTTGGGCGTTTTTGATCTCGACGAAATTTCCAATGTGGGTTTCTGCCGACAATTCGGTACCCGGGCGTAACCTCGCAAACGGGCCAATGCGACTGGCCTCGCCCACCTGCGCGCCATCGATATGCGTAAAGGGCTGGATCTCAACGGCATCCGCCAGGGTCGCGTTACGGATCACGCAGTGAGCACCCACTTTCACGCCATTGCCCATGGTTACAGTACCTTCAAACAGGCAATTGATGTCGATGAAGCAGTCGCGGCCACAGGAAAGATGGCCACGAATATCGATGCGCGCCGGGTCGGCCAAGGTCACACCGGCGGTCAGCAGCGCATGAGCGAGATTGGCTTGGTGACGCCGCTCCAGCTCGGCCAGTTGGGCGCGACTGTTGACCCCCAGCACCTCCCACTCGGCCGCAGGATGGCAGGGCTCCACACGCACGCCATCGGCCACCGCCATGGCAATGATGTCAGTCAGGTAATACTCTCCCTGGGCATTTTGATTGGACACGCGCGCCAGCCAGCCGGAAAGTCGTCCCGGCGGCACGGCGAGGATGCCCGTGTTGACCTCATCAATCGCCAACTCCTCGGCCGTGGCATCCTTGTGTTCAACAATGCGCAGCACCTGTCCGTCCGCATCGCGCACGATGCGGCCATAGCCCGCAGGATTAGCCAGACGCACCGTCAACAGCGCCAGCGCGCCCTCGTCGGCGATCAGCCGCATGGCCGCCAGCGTTTCGGCCCGGATCAGGGGCACATCGCCATAGAGGATCAGGGTCGCCGCAGCCGGATCAAGATACGGAACGGCTTGCTGCACCGCATGGCCCGTACCCAATTGCGGCTCTTGTTTTGCCCAAGCCAGATCAGGGCGGGCCATGGCCTGAGGCAGCGCCTCGCCACCGTGACCATAAACTACACAGATCTTGTCGGGTTGGAGGCTATCCGCAGCGGTCAGCGCATGGCCCAGAAGGGATTTTCCTGCCAGCGGATGCAGCACCTTGGGCAGATCAGAATGCATCCGCGTGCCACGGCCGGCGGCGAGTATGACAATGTTGAGTGCGGCCATATCAAGTCTTCAAAGAGAGGCTGCGCTCATTATAAGGGCCGCCCGTTGTAAACGCTTAACCCTCTCAACTTTCATGGCATTCATGCCACCCCAAATCATGAAACCGATTGCAGTGGCCGTCCTCGTGCCTGCCCAACCAGGGCAACCACGGGGGGTTGCCCCTACGCCAATGATCGTGTGTTTCACGCTAACGGACATGACTTTGGAAAGACGCCCCAGAGCATGAAAGTCATGCCCGTTCCCCTCTCCCCCAACCCCTCTCCCGCAAGGGGAGAGGGGAGCATCGAGAAGTCGCTTCGCGAGTTTCATATTAGAAACTCGCGGTCCGCCCCAAGCGTTTCTTGCCCCTTGAAGGGGGCGGTCGAGCGTAGCGAAGATTTTCGGGGTGGCTTATTTCGGCGTTGGGCAACGCCCTGCGGCATCGAGTTTCATCCAGCGATACAACCAATCCTTGGCCTTTTGCCGAGCATGGCGGGCCGCGATCTTTTCTTCCGGACCGGCATCTTGGCGAAAATCGAAGGCGCGCCGCGCCAGCGGATACACTTGGTACTCCACCGGCACGCCCCGTTCCCATAGGGCATAAAAGGCCCGGCCTCCGACAATGCGGCGCAACTCAAAATCGTTTTCGCCAATCAGGAACAGCATGGGGGTATGGAGTTGCATCACCTCCGGCGCAACCCGAAACAACTGATCCGGTTCCGGCGCGTTAGGGCTTTGCATATGGCCATAATAGCTAACGATCGCGGCAATGTCCGCGCCGCGCTTGGCGGCCAGACGGATGGCGTAATACGGCCCGCGCGACTGGCCGACCAGACCCACCGGGATACGGCAGGCCAAGGGATGGCTACGCGCCAGATCCAACCCCGCCTCGACATCCAGCTCAGTCTCCGGGTTGTGCGCTGACGGCCAGCGCTCGATCATGCGTCCGCTCTGCCAATCGGGCGCCACGGTCAAGAAGCCCTGCGCCGCCAATTCTCGGATGTGGGCCTCTTCAGCGCTGTCCCAACCGCGTTTGGCATGGATGAACAAGACCGGTGGAAACGGCCCGGGCCCTGCTGGCCGCGCCACGGTGACCGGCACCTCGCCGCCATCCGCTGCACGGATCGTGCTTTTTTCGACGACGATTTCGGCGGAGTGAGCCATCAAGCTCATCAGCCCCATCAAAGACAGCATCAGAATGCGTTGCATGGTGTACGCCTCATGTTTAGATCTGGGGATGATAGTGGATGCTGTCCCAGATTTCCTTGGTTCTTCCAAACCATAAAAAGGCAGCCGAAGCTGCCTTTTTATGGTTTTTGCGATGCAATCAGTGCCGCGAACCACGCAGTTTGCTCAGGGTTTGCAACTGTGCCACGGCCTCGGCCAGTTCGGCTTGGGCGCGGGCATAGTCCATCTCAGACTCACGATTTCGCATCGCTTCCTCAGAGGCGCGCTTGGCCTCCAAGATGCGTGCTTCATCAAGGTCTGCTCCACGGATCGCCGTATCAGAAAGAACGGTAATCGAGCCGGGCTGCACCTCAAGGATGCCCCCCGAAACATAGATCAGAATCTCTTCGTCTTGGCCCGCCGGCTTCAGACGCAGAGAGCCGGGTTTGATACGGGTAATCAAGGGCGTGTGAAAAGGATAGATACCCAATTCACCGACTTCCCCCGGCGCGATCAGAAACTCGACCAAGCCGGAATAGATCGACGCTTCCGCACTGACGACATCCACATGAACAGTCATGACCATCGGAATACTCCTTTAACCCTTACTGAAGGGTCTTGGCCTTTTCAACGACCTCTTCGATCGAGCCCACCATGTAGAAGGCCTGTTCCGGCAAGTGGTCATATTCACCCGCAACGATCGCCTTGAAACTGGCGATGGTGTCCTTCAGGCCCACATACTTGCCCACCGCTCCCGTAAAGGCCTCGGCGACGAAGAAGGGCTGCGACAAGAAGCGCTGGATCTTACGCGCCCGTGACACGATCAGCTTGTCTTCCGGAGCCAGCTCGTCCATGCCAAGAATGGCGATGATGTCGCGCAGTTCCTTGTAGCGCTGCAGGGTGCCCTGCACAGAACGCGCCACGGAGTAATGTTCCTCACCCACCACCAGCGGATCAAGCTGGCGCGAGGTCGAATCGAGCGGGTCCACGGCCGGGTAGATGCCCAGTTCCGCAATCTGACGACTCAAAACCAGGGTGGCGTCCAAGTGGGCAAAGGTCGTGGCCGGTGACGGATCGGTCAAGTCATCCGCAGGGACATAGACGGCCTGGAAGGAGGTGATCGAGCCGGTGCGGGTGGAGGTAATCCGCTCTTGCAAGGCACCCATTTCAGAGGCCAGGGTCGGCTGGTAACCCACGGCAGACGGCATCCGTCCCAGCAAGGCTGACACTTCGGTACCGGCCAGGGTGTAGCGATAGATGTTGTCGACAAAGAACAACACATCGCGGCCTTCGTCGCGGAAGTATTCCGCCATGGTCAGACCGGTTAGCGCTACGCGCAGACGGTTGCCCGGCGGCTCGTTCATCTGGCCATAGACCAGCGAGACCTTGTCAAGCACGCCGCCTTCGCTCATCTCATGATAGAAGTCGTTGCCTTCGCGGGTCCGCTCACCCACGCCAGCGAACACGGAGAAACCACTGTGCTCGACGGCAATGTTACGAATCAGTTCCATCAGGGTCACGGTCTTGCCCACGCCGGCGCCGCCGAACAGGCCCACCTTGCCGCCTTTGGCGATCGGCATGATGAGGTCAATGACCTTGATGCCCGTTTCAAGGATTTCCATGGCCGGAGCAAGATCCACATAGGCCGGGGCCTTGCGGTGGATGCCCCAGTGGACTTCCGCTCCAATCGGACCCTTTTCATCGATCGGGTTACCCAGCACATCCATGATGCGGCCCAGGGTCTTCTGACCCACCGGAACCTGAATCGGAGCGCCTGTACTCTGTACCGACAAACCCCGCTTCAAGCCATCGGTGGAGCCCATGGCAATGGTACGCACCACGCCGTCGCCCAGTTGCTGCTGAACCTCAAAGGTCAGTGCAGGTTGCTCCATCGTAATGGCGTCATAGATCTTGGGCATCGCATCGCGGGGGAACTCCATGTCCACCACAGCGCCGATGATCTGTACGATTTTTCCTTGGCTCATCGCTCAGTTTCCTGAAAAAGTTCTAAATCAGTCCCGTCAAACTGCAGCCGCACCGGCCACAATCTCGGAAAGTTCTTTGGTAATGGCCGCCTGGCGAGTCTTGTTATAGACCAGCTTCAGCTCCCCGATCACATCCTTGGCATTGTCTGAGGCAGACTTCATGGCCACCATGCGTGCCGATTGCTCGCAAGCCATGTTTTCTGCCACAGCCGAGTAGATCAACGACTCCACATAACGGGCCATCAGGGCGTCCACGACCTTTTTGGCATCGGGTTCATAGATGTAATCCCAATGCTTCTCAACCTTGTCCAACGCCGCCTCATCCGTCAACGGCAGGACCTGCTGCATGCGCGTCTCCTGCTTCATGGTGTTCACGAAACGGCTGTAGACCAAATAGAGCGCATCGATCTTGCCGCTTTCAAAGGCCTGCAACATGATCTGTACCGGACCAATGAGACGCTCCATATGCGGCGCATCACCCAGCCCCGTGACCTGAGACAGGACATCGGCACCCAGGCGCTGCATAAAACCCAGCCCCTTGTTACCAATCGCGCACACATCCACGCCAATACCCTGAGTATCCCATTCGCGCATGCGACTGACCGTCTTCCGCAAGACATTGGTATTGAGCGCGCCGCACAGACCCTTGTCGGTCGTCACAACAATCACACCCACCCGACGAACCGTCTCGCGCTTGGCCAAGAAGGGGTGTTTGTATTCTGAGTGCGCATGTGAGAAGTGAGCGGCCACTTGCGCGATTTTCTCGGCGTAGGGGCGTGATTGCCGCATGCGCTCCTGCGCCTTGCGCATCTTCGACGCCGCAACCATCTCCATAGCCTTGGTGATCTTGCGCGTGTTTTCAACGCTCTTAATCTTGGTGCGTATTTCCTTACCGGCTGCCATGGTGTGCCCTTATCTGCTTGCCCGCATCAATACGCGGCGTTGGCCTTGAAATCTTCGATCGCAGCGACCAAGTCGTTTTCGGCCTCGGTGTCGATATCCTTAGCCTGCTCGATCTTATCCATCAAGCCCGCATATTTGGACTTGAGGAAGGAGAAAAGGGCGGCCTCGAAAGCCAGCGCTCGGGGCGTCGGCACATCGTCGAAGTAACCACGGTTCACGGCAAACAGGGTCAACGCCATGGCCGAAACCGTCATCGGGGCATATTGCGCCTGCTTCATCAGCTCGGTCACCAACTTGCCGCGCTCAAGCTGCTTGCGGGTCACTTCGTCCAAGTCAGAGGCAAACTGGGCAAAGGCCGCCAGTTCACGATACTGGGCCAGGGCCAGACGGACGCCGCCGCCCAACTTCTTAATGACCTTGGTCTGGGCTGCGCCACCGACACGGGACACGGATAGACCGGCGTTAATGGCGGGACGAATGCCGGCGTTGAACAGATCGGTTTCCAGGAAGATCTGGCCGTCCGTAATCGAGATCACATTAGTCGGCACGAAGGCTGACACATCACCCGCTTGGGTTTCGATGATCGGCAGCGCGGTCAGCGAACCGGTTTGCCCTTTGACGGCACCCTTAGTCAGTTTCTCTACCTCGGCGGCATTGATCCGCGAGGAGCGCTCAAGAAGACGGGAGTGCAGATAGAACACATCGCCAGGATAGGCTTCGCGGCCCGGAGGGCGGCGCAACAAGAGGGATATCTGACGGTAGGCCCAGGCCTGCTTGGTCAGGTCATCATAAACAATCAGCGCATCTTGGCCGCGATCGCGGAAATATTCGCCCATCGAGCAACCCGCATACGGGGCAATAAACTGCATAGCCGCGGGATCGGAGGAGGTGGCTGAGACGATGATGGTATGACCCATGGAATCATGCTCTTCCAGCTTGCGCACCACATTGGCCACCGAGGAGGCCTTCTGGCCCACAGCGACATAGATACAGATAACGCCCGTACCCTTTTGATTGATGATCGTGTCGATCGCCACGGCCGTCTTGCCGGTCTGGCGGTCACCAATGATCAGTTCGCGCTGGCCACGGCCTACCGGGACCATCGCGTCTACGGACTTGAGGCCGGTCTGCATCGGTTGCGCCACGGACTGACGCGAAATCACGCCCGGGGCCACTTTCTCAACCGGTGCCGTCTCGCTGGCCTCCACCGGGCCCTTGCCATCGATCGGTTGGCCCAAGGCATTCACCACCCGGCCAATCAAGGCGGGGCCCACCGGCACCTCCAAAATGCGGCCCGTACACTTGACCGTATCGCCCTCGGAAATGTGCTCATACTCACCCAGCACCACCGCGCCAACAGAATCGCGCTCGAGGTTCAATGCCATACCAAAGGTGTTGCCCGGGAACTCGAGCATCTCGCCCTGCATCACCTCGGCTAGACCATGGATACGCACGATGCCATCCGTCACCGACACCACGGTTCCTTGGGTGCGAAGCTCGGAACCGGTCTCCATATTCTGGATCCGATTCTTGATCAGCGCGCTGATTTCAGAGGGGTTAAGTTGCATACTGACTCCGGGTTTTCATCAATCTTTTAAGCCCGTTCGGGACCATCCGCGAACCGGCAAATCTAAAATTTCAACTCGACATGGCCACCGCGAGATCGGCGATTTTGCCCCGCACCGAGGCATCCATCACTTCATCGCCCACGGCGATAATAACGCCACCAATCAAGGCCGCGTCCACCGAACTGGTGACCTGAACCTTACGGCCCAAACGCACCTCAAGCCGCTCCTGCAAGCCAGCCAATTGGGCGGCCTCCAACGGATACGCGCTAGTGATATGGGCATCCACCTCACCCGCCGCCTTGGCGCGGGCCTCTTCAAAGAGGCTCGCCACCGTGGGCAGCAAAGGCAGGCGTTTGTTCTCGGCCAAGATTCGGACCAGGTTGGCGGCATCGGCCGTTAAGCGATCACCGCCCACCGCCAAGAGCAAATCCACCACACGCGCACCGGGAATGGCCGGGTTATGCGCCATATCCAGCACTTGTGGATCAGAGACAATCCCCGCCAACAAGGCCAGCGTCTCGGACCAAGTTTGCCAAGACTGGCCATCCTGCGCCAACTGGGCCACCGCTTCTGCGTAAGGGCGCGCTACCGTGGTCAATTCGGCCATGGTTAGATCCCGCTCTTGATCTCTTCGAGCAAGGCGCTATGCGCCTTAGCATCGACCTCGCGACGCAGGATTCGCTCTGCACCGGCCACAACCAGACCTGCAACCTGCTCACGCAACTGCTCACGCGCGCGGTGCACTTCCTGCTGAATCTCGGCCTGTGCCAAGGCCAGCTGACGCTCACCCTCGACCCTTGCATCTTGCTTGGACTGATCGACTACCTCAGCGGCGCGTTTTTCGGCCAGCGCAATGATTTCGGAGGCACGCTGCTTGGCATCGTGCAAGGACTCGACCGAACGCTTCGAAGCCAACTCCAATTCGTGGCGGCCGCGATCTGCTGCTGCCAAGCCATCGGCAATTTCCTTGCGGCGCGCCTCAAGGGCGGCCACGATCGGCGGCCACACAAAACGCATGCAGAACCACACGAAAATCGCAAAGGTGATGGACTGGCCAATCAGGGTCATATTAATGTTCATACCCCAAGCCTACCTTTCTGCGTGTCAGGCAATGACTTAGGCTGCAACCGCGAACAGGACATACATGGCCAGACCGACAGCGATCATCGGCACGGCGTCGACCAGACCCATGACGATAAAGAACTGGGTACGCAGCATCGGGATCAGTTCCGGTTGACGCGCAGCGCCCTCCAGGAAACGCCCGCCGAGGATGCCGATACCAACGGCGGCACCAAGGGCACCGAGACCCATCATGATGGCGCCGGCGATGAAGAGCAGAGCTTGAACTTCGGTCATTTGTTACTCCTGTTTCAACAAGTCAAAGATGAATGAATTAATGATGTTCCTGATGTGCCATGTCCATATAGACAATGGTCAGCGTCATGAAGATGAAGGCCTGCAGGGTAATGATCAGGATGTGGAACACCGCCCACGCCCACTGCAGCACACCACCCGTCAACGCCAGCACGGCGCCACCGGAGAACATCAGGGCGATGAGGATAAAGATCATCTCACCGGCGTACATATTGCCGAACAACCGCAAGGCCAGCGAAACGGGCTTGGCAATCAGGTTGACACCCTCAAGCAAGAGGTTGGCCGGCAGGCCCCATTTTCCAAAGGGTTGCAGGGTCAACTCACCTACAAAGCCGCCCACGCCCTTCATCTTGAAGCTGTAGTACAGCACCAGGAAAAAGACCGAGAGGGACATACCAAAGGTAGCGTTGGGGTCCGTGGTCGCAACCACCTTCATATACGGAAGGCCTATCATCGTGGCCAAACCCGGGATCCAGTCAATCGGCAACAGGTCCATGGCGTTCATCAGGAAGATCCAGATGAAAATGGTCAGCGCCAGGGGAGCGACCATGTTGTTCCGAGCCGTAAATGAACCACGCACGGCGCCGTCAATGAACTCTATAACCCATTCGACGAAGTTTTGCATGCCGCTGGGGACGCCAGCCTTCGCGCTCTTGGCTACGCCGTAGAAGAAAAACAGGAAAACCGCACCCAGCAGGATGGAAAAACCCATGGTG